>NZ_CP018154.1:672500-1292680 GCF_001889025.1 Sphingorhabdus lutea
CTGTGACTTAATGTATCATGCGAGCTTAAGCCGTTAGGTGTAGGCGCAGCGAAAGCGAGTCTGAATAGGGCGACTGAGTATGATGCATTAGACCCGAAACCCGGCGATCTAGGCATGACCAGGTTGAAGGTGCGGTAACACGCACTGGAGGACCGAACCGTTTAATGTTGAAAAATTATCGGATGAGTTGTGTTTAGGGGTGAAAGGCCAATCAAGCCGGGAAATAGCTGGTTCTCCGCGAAAACTATTGAGGTAGTGCCTCGGATGTTTTCCTATGGGGGTAGAGCACTGGATGGGCTAGGGGGTCGCGAGATCTACCAAACCTAACCAAACTCCGAATACCATAGAGAATAGTCCGGGAGACAGACGGCGGGTGCTAAGGTCCGTCGTCAAAAGGGAAACAGCCCTAACCTACAGCTAAGGTCCCCAAGTCATCACTAAGTGGTAAAGCATGTGGAAATCCCAAAACAACCAGGAGGTTGGCTTAGAAGCAGCCATCCTTTAAAGAAAGCGTAACAGCTCACTGGTCTAAATAAGGGTTTCTGCGGCGAAAATGTACCGGGGCTAAAGTGATGCACCGAAGCTTAGGGTTCAGTATTTATACTGAGCGGTAGCGGAGCGTTCCGTAAGCGGTTGAAGCGATCTGGTAATGGGTCGTGGACGTATCGGAAGTGCGAATGCAGACATGAGTAACGATAAAGAGGGTGAGATGCCCTCTCGCCGAAAGACCAAGGGTTCCTGCTTAAAGCTAATCTGAGCAGGGTAAGCCGGCCCCTAAGACGAGCCCGAAGGGGGTAGTCGATGGGAACCACGTTAATATTCGTGGGCCTGGTGATGTGTGACGGATCCCGTAAGTTGTTAGTCCTCATTGGATTGGGCTAGCTTCGAAGGGGTTCCAGGAAATAGCCTCACCATATAGACCGTACCCGAAACCGACACAGGTGGTCAGGTAGAGTATACTAAGGCGTTTGAGAGAAGTATCCTGAAGGAACTCGGCAAATTGCCTCCGTACCTTCGGAAGAAGGAGGCCCCATATTAAGGCAACTTTTTATGGGGGGCACAGGCCAGGGGGTAGCGACTGTTTAGCAAAAACACAGGACTCTGCTAAGTCGGCTTCAAGACGACGTATAGGGTCTGACGCCTGCCCGGTGCTGGAAGGTTAAGAGGAGGAGTGCAAGCTCTGAATTGAAGCCCCAGTAAACGGCGGCCGTAACTATAACGGTCCTAAGGTAGCGAAATTCCTTGTCGGGTAAGTTCCGACCTGCACGAATGGCGTAACGACTTCCCCACTGTCTCCAGGATATGCTCAGTGAAATTGAATTCTCCGTGAAGATGCGGAGTACCCGCGGTTAGACGGAAAGACCCCGTGCACCTTTACTGCAGCTTTAGAGTGGCATTAGGAAAGAACTGTGTAGAATAGGTGGGAGGCTTTGAAACTTGGGCGCCAGTCCAAGTGGAGCCAAAATGTGAAATACCACCCTGTTGTTTTCTGATGTCTAACCCAGATCCGTTATCCGGATCGGGGACCCTCTATGGCGGGTAGTTTGACTGGGGCGGTCGCCTCCTAAAGAGTAACGGAGGCGCGCGATGGTAGGCTCAGGACGGTTGGAAACCGTCTGTTAGAGTGCAATGGCATAAGCCTGCCTGACTGCGAGACTGACAAGTCGAGCAGAGACGAAAGTCGGTCATAGTGATCCGGTGGTCCCTCGTGGAAGGGCCATCGCTCAACGGATAAAAGGTACGCCGGGGATAACAGGCTGATGATTCCCAAGAGCTCATATCGACGGAATCGTTTGGCACCTCGATGTCGGCTCATCACATCCTGGGGCTGGAGCAGGTCCCAAGGGTTTGGCTGTTCGCCAATTAAAGTGGTACGTGAGCTGGGTTCAGAACGTCGCGAGACAGTTTGGTCCCTATCTGCCGTGGGCGTCGAAATTTGAGAGGAGTTGACCCTAGTACGAGAGGACCGGGTTGAACATACCTCTGGTGTACCTGTCGTGGCGCCAGCCGCGCAGCAGGGTAGCTATGTATGGAAGGGATAACCGCTGAAAGCATCTAAGCGGGAAGCCTCCCTCAAGATTAGATTTCTTCGAGTCGTGATAGACCATCACGTTGATAGGCTGGGTGTGGAAGCGCGGTAACGCGTGAAGCTAACCAGTCCTAATTACTCTTTTCATGCTTGTGAAGTCCCACCATCAATGACAATGTTGATTGTCATATGGATAATTATCAGACCAGATATCGATTAAAAATATACCCTTCCCCTTTAATTAGGGGGTTAGCACCTGCTTCATTGCTTGGTGGCCATAGCGACAGTGCCCCACCCGATCCCATCTCGAACTCGGACGTGAAACCTGTCTGCGCCGATGGTACTACCGCTTAAGCGTTGGAAGAGTAGGGCGTCGCCAGGCATTGAAGCCGGTGCTAGCACGGATATAAAACCCATTTACAGTTTCACAAAAGGGCAGCGCATTTACTTGTCGCTGCCCTTTTGACTTTTACAAATGTAACAGAACCATATCATAATTTAGGGCATGGCAGACCCTTTTGTCCCGTATCATAGGGTCAATAAAACTGCTACGGACTGCACAAAACAATCAGTCCGATATTGGTGACGCGGGATGGAGCAGTCCCGCCAGCCGGTTCAGCAAAGCTGAAGCGGAAAAACAAAAAACTGCCACGGACTGCACAAAACAAACAGTCCGATATTGGTGACGCGGGATGGAGCAGTCCGGTAGCTCGTCAGGCTCATAACCTGAAGGTCGTAGGTTCAAATCCTACTCCCGCAACCAATATACACCCCCTTAATACAGCTCATAACCTGAAGGCTTGCCCGTACAATGCCCCGCATTGTCCAAACTACGCTGGGTTCAAATCCTACTACCTTGGTTATATAAAAACTCATATCCATTAATTAGCTGAAGCAATTCTATAAAAATCTTTTCTATTTTGGGATTAAGGCAGTAAATTTTTAAGTTGCCCACAATGCTGGAGTATGAAAATATTCAACGCTATAGTAAATTTTCCGATTTTGCGATATTCACGGCTTCATAACGGCTAGTTGCCCCTAATAGACGCATGGCTGTTTCCAGATGAGATTTAATTGTTGATGGCGCGACGCCTAGTTGGATAGCGATATCCTTATTTGTTCTCCCTTGCGCCACAAATTGCAGTACCTTTCGTTGTTGGTCTGTTAATCGAGTAATAGCGCAATTATCTATTTTATTTTTACGCTCCATCAATGCCAATAGACGCGAAGGTACATGACGTTCACCCGCCTCGATCAATTTTATAGCTGCAATTATAACTTTGGCACCTGAGTTCTTCTGGACAAAGCCATTAACTCCAAGGTTAAGCAGCTGTAGCATTAAATCATAATCATCGACCCCTGTTACAATTAATATAGGCATATCCTTTGCGGATTGCTTTAATTGCGAGACCCCCTCTATGGCACTGGCCCCTGGCATGCTTAAATCGCAAATGCAAAGATCATATCCTTTACTTACCTCTTCCCAGCTTTGTGGGAAATTTTTCGTTTCGGTAAAGACGGCATCCGGCCATTCATCAGCGATGCTGCTTGAAATAGCTTCGCGGACCAATTCATGGTCATCGCATATTAAAAAGCGATTCATTTTGATCTTTTTTCCTTTATTGGCAGGGTCAGGCAAAAGGCAGCGCCATTTTTCCATAAAGGATATAAAAAGGCATTACCTCCTAATATAAACGCCAATCGTCGCACTGATGATAATCCAAGTCCAAATCCACCAGCAGTGATTGATCGAGAATTGCTGCCCTGATAATAATCTTCAAATATTATTTCTCTTTCTTCGGGCTTTATACCAACGCCATTATCCACAACGAATATTTGCTGCGCTCTATCTCTTATCCTACAGCAAATTAATATCTTATTTCCACCCGAATGTGTAATTGCATTTTGTATTAAATTACCTAGAGCACGTTCAAATAAGGTAGGGTCGGTGTTTAAAATAACGGCCTTTCCAACTATTTTTAATTTATACTTTTCCTTTGCAGCAAATCCAGAATATTGCTCAACCACCGATTGAACAGCGTTAAAGATATTAGTTGGTTGCAGGTGAGGGGTTACGGAATCTGCCTCCAAGCGTAGATGATTGAGCATATGTGACAATATATTCTGCGTCGCGGCAACCGCACGCAGAACGGCGCTAGCAGCGCGAGTTCTGCTTATATCATCCTGTGCATTAGCAAATTGCTCGCTAAATAAATTTACAGCCTGTAATGGCTGCCCTAAATCATGTGATGCTGCGGCAATGAACCGCGTTTTTGCATCACGCTCCATTGCGGTTTGTTTCAATGATAATTCCAACTGCTTGGTCAATTGGTCTGATTTGGATTGAGCCAATACACTTTTTTCAATGATATGATGAATATTGCCTACAGCATAAAATAAAAAACAACCATAGGCAAAAACAAGGGCCGATAAAATATTCTCAATCTCATTACCATATATGGCTAGGAAAATTGTGAATGATCCAATTACTAAAATGATCGCAATCCGGTTCATGGTAACATTTCCCGGATCAGCAAAAATAGTCATTGGAATATAACCCACAAAATATGCTGTGGCAAAAATTCGCTGACTTTCATGTGAAAAAGGAAGCAAGAGAAATATTGTTAACATTGCCAATATTTCATTGGATATGGCAATGCGCCGATCAAATTTAATCCATAACGTGAATAACTCTGTTTGATGGGGCTTAATAAAGAAAACGATAAATTGAGCCATGGTGGTCAGAAACAATGTGATGATTGCAGCAATAACCCATATTAGCATATTCGGCGCTGGGACCAGGTCGTTCATGACATGATATACAGTATAAACAGCTGCAAAATTGACGATTTGGCTTATTAATTGAGAGACGGGATTGATAAGGCGTCTTTGGGTTTCCGGTTCAGAAAGAGAAATTATAGTGTCAACCGACAAATCAATGCTTTTCGGTTCTTTATTCTTAACAGATAGTGCCTCAAAAACCCCCATTATCAGCCATCCTTATTTTTATAAATAATTGTCACAAATATATATTTTGGTCAATTAAATTCCAATGAACTCTCCCCCATTTTCTCCGCCATTTGGCGGATAGAATTAAACTTCCTTGCCTGTAAATTATATTCAACTGAGATGGATTAAGGATTGGGATATGCGTTACTTACCGACGAGAGGCAGTTTATTATCATATATTGCAGTGATTGGGTTGACCAGCTTTTCGCCAATATTGCAAGCTGCGATGCTACTGGCGGCAATATCCCCTGTTATATGGGCTGAATCGGCACATGCAAATACTATTCCGGGCGTCGGCACAGTCGTTAAGAAGTTGAAAAGTAAAAGCACCATCGTCGTCCCTAGCGATGACAATGGCGAAACGCGCCTAACCGGATTAACGCCCGGGGAATATAGCATAAGATTGATTGAAGGAGCTGAAGAAGTAATCATGAAAGTCGGCCGCGATGGACGATTGGCATATATATTATATGAAGATGTTAAACTGGCATCACCAGTAGCGGATGAACCACGCATGCGCCAGAGGCCTCAATTGCCTGTTGTGCTGCGCTGGATCGAACAAATCAAATTTAACGGCGGAAAAAGTGGCGTTAAAGGTGCGTTTAGCATTGCTTTTGCAGGCCCATGTGACGAACCGCCATGCCCAGTTGCAATTAAACCTGGCGGCATGATTGACCTTAATAATCATGTTGTGGAGCAATTATCAAATGGGACGGCACATTCTTTGGAAGTAGCGCATATTATTGCCGCAGAGCGCAATAGAAATGGGCCATTTACAGGCATTGAAGATTTTGCTCTGCGCGTTTGTACGCAAACTGATGTTGATTTTAGCCAGTCATCAATAAAAATGGGTGACATCTTAATCATAGTTCTCCCTCGTTCTGGCACAAAATCAAACCTAGCTGGTTTTCAATGTCGCCGCGATGAAGAAGGTATCTTTAACCTATATGGCAAAAAGCACAATTATGTGGGGCATGTTACATTGCTTCGTTAAAAAATAAGGAAGTAAATCATGAAGAATAATATTTTTTATTTTGGCGCGATAATAATCATTGCCGCCTATGCTCAACCTGCATTCGCCGCAAAAGTAGGAGATCCTTGCCGGCCAAAGGGTGGAGGTGCAGGGCATTGGGTTAAAAGTGGCATCACGATAAAGTGCCAGGCGGATCCCACTCTTCGCGGCGAAAAAGCAGCGAATAAAATGACTCACCAACAGGATAGTAACAAAGAAGAGTCTGTAAGCAAAAGCCAAGTGGCAAGTGTCGCAAATTCGAAGTTGCCAGCCATGGCAAGCAGCAATCCATTGTTGAATATTAATAGTATGACCAAGGCCGACCTTAGTCCTCTCACAATAATATCATCTGAAGCTAAGGCATTAATTTTGAATTTCCGAACACCCTTTGGTTATAACGATGCCAATGCTTTTGCCACACAAATTTGCAGTCGGGTCAGCCTTAACTTTGGCAGCACCGATATTCAAATAGGCAGTGCCATTTTACAGGGATTTCAGTGTACGAAGGCAGGGCTGACCTATACCGCAAATGGAAATAGCTACTCCTATGCTCTGCCTGTGGAGTTAACCGGCAGTGCTGCAGTGCCAATTGCACCATGAATATGGCTAAATAACTAATTTATAATAACAAAATAGTCGCAAATTTAAAATGATGTGTAAATTATAATAATTTTAGGAGAGTAACCATGAAAATAAATTTGCTATTAGCAACAGCCCTTTCATTATATTTTGTTAGCCCTGCAATGGCACAAAATGCCCCATCTGATATTGCATCAGCATGTGCATCTTGCGTCTCGTCAGTTAATTTGGCACAATTGGGCCCTGTAAGAGGCAGACCAGCTCAGGCAGGGGAAGCGGTCGCCATTCCACGCGGGGATTTATTGGTGGAGGGTGAGGGGAATGTTTGTTGCCCGCCCATTACAAGCGGGAAATGGGCGCAATATTTCGTTCCCCAACAATCACCGGGTAAAAATTTAACCCTTACTTATGGCTATGATTTTGTTGCCTCTCCTGCTCTTGATGCGCAGATGAATGCCTATGCGCCATTTGCGGCGCTTTGGACACCGGTTTCACATGTGGCAAATTCGGTTGCCTTGGTCGCAGAGGTTAGGGCGTGGTCAAGTTCTACCCCGCCGACTAATTGGAATCAATCGGGCTATACAGACGTCTATCCAGGTAAAAAACAGCTACGAGCTTGGTGGACCAATGGGTCAGGGGTTTGGACAGGCGGAGGTTTTGAACAAACACTTCGGGACAATAATGCCATCGCGCCAAACCATTTTGATCCAAATAAATCATATATGATCCGGCTTAGTTTAGTGTTAAATTATAAAAAGACACCCAATGACAATAGCTGGTTTCAACTCCCGCTCAGTTGTATGGAAAAATTCGTGACGCGTGGTTCTTTTGTATCTGGCAGGGTTGCGCCAAATGCTGGGTTGGATGCTTTCCGCCTAAAGGACTAATCTCTATTTATAAAATTAAGGGCTGAGAAAATTAATTCTCTCAGCCCCTTTTTACTAAAGGGTGGGTAATATGTCGTGGCGAGATATGTTTTTAATCATGATGTTGGGTTTGACGTTGACATCTTGTTCTGCGCCAGAAAAAATGGGCAGCAAACATAACGAAATAAATAGTCAACCGGTTGCGGTTGGCCAGCAAAACCCAAATCGCCAAGCCGGCAGTTGGACAATGGTTCACTACATTATGGCATTTGAGGGTAAAAATCTTGATAAAGCTATGGCAGGGCTTTTGTCGGCGGGGGAGTCATCGGTCGGTAAAAAAGATTTTGGAGGACCGCTTTGTTTGCTTAAGAAAACAAGTAGCAAAGATAATCTTTTCACCCGCATAAAAGAAGGGGTGAATTTCGGCCCAGAATGGAAAATAATAAGAATGTCGATTAAAAATAATATTGTAGATTTTTATGCGACTATGGAAGATCCGCAGGCAGGTAGAGCCGAAATGACTATTACCGGTATACTCACCGATAAAAGCACTGATTTGGTAATTATAACGGACTCATACCAACCTGCGCCAGGAAAGGGGCATATTCATACTGTAATGAAACAGGAAAATTCGCGCATTGGGGAATGTATAGCTGATCAGGATGTATGGCAGTGAGAATAATTAATATCTTATAGCCAATTTAAATGAACTGCGAAGATATCGTTCATACCCAAATTTTGCCTTTATATTCTCCAGCTATAGCCAATATTATCTTCGGTAATTTGCCATAGCTTTTTCATCACAAATTCGTCATGGGCAAAGGGCAATAAAGTGCCCGTGCCAACAGGGCCGACCATTTCCATACGGCCTGTCGGGCCATATAAAGCGCGTTCTTCTAATTCATTTTCGGTGGCACACATTATTTCGGGATATGCGCCTTTTTCTGCGCTTTGCACCATGGGTGTTTTGGTCATTAAATACCATATGCTTTTGGTTAAGAAATTTGCACTGGTGCTGATTAAAGATGTGGCCGATGATCCAGGATGGCATACATAAACTTTGACATTTCTATTGGCATTTTTTATTTTATTTTGCAGTTCATATGCGAACATCATTTGGGCCAATTTACTATGGCAATAGGTGCTATTTTGTTGATAATTTTTATCCCAATTCATGTCGTCAAATTGAATAGCTTTTATTCCCATTTTATAGCCAAGGCTGCTGACCACGACAATATGGCCCAGACTTGCATCAATCCGATCAAATAACAGCCCGCATAGTAAAAAATGGCCATAATGATTAACGCCAATCTGGCTTTCAAATCCATCTTTGGTAAAGCTTTGCTTTGGCACTTGGGCAATGGCCGCATTGCAGATTAAGGCGTTTATATGCGGAGTTTTTTCCAATATCAATTTGGCCGCGCTGCGCACAGAGTTTAAGTCGGCAAGGTCCATTTGCACAAATTCTATATCTGCATTTTCGCCAAATTTATTTTTAAGCGCCGCCATCGCATCATATGATTTTTCTGCGTTCCGGTTGAGCATTATCACCTTTGCCCCTTTTGATAAAAGGATTTTGGCAGCTTCAAATCCTGTGCCGGAATTGGCGCCTGTAATAAGATAGGTTTTGCCAGATAAATTTGCCAATCTTTCGGGGGTCCATCCATTTGGTCCAAATTGCTGATATGTCATTTTACTGCCTTTAAATAAATATATTGTTTATGTTGATATATCTTATATATATCATAAACGTTATTATATAGGCGGAATAATCGCTATTTTTTGCCTATTTGTATCAAAATATATATTATCATCTGGTTTGGGATATGAGCAAAGAAGAGATTAAACAAATTATCCAAAGGGTGGCCGATGGTGCTGGATTGATGGAAACTGGCATTAAAGGGGTGCAGATATTCAATCAGATTGAGCCGATTATCTGCGCCCCTGTGGTTTATGAACCATGTATTGTTGCGATAGTAAGCGGCAAGAAAATGGCGATTTTAGATGGCATATCCTATCAATTTGATCAGGAGCAATTTATGTGTTGTCCCATATCCATGCCGGTGGAGGCGGGAACGCCCGAAGCATCACCAGAAAATCCGTTATACGGTGTTTATATTTCATTGGATACGCGGGTAATGACCAATTTAGCTATCGAATTGGAAAGCACCAAACCCGCCATGCGCCATGCGGTAAAGGCCGATGTGCCACAGGCCTTTACACTGTCAAAATGGGATGATGATTTTACCGAAGCATTGGTGCGTTTAATGCGATTGATTGAAGACCCCATTGATATGAAGTTGTTGGGTGAAGGCAGGTTGTATGAATTATATTATACCCTGTTAAAAGGCGAAGCAGGGGCATCGGTTCGGCGTTCATTTGGCGTGGGTAATGATATTGCGCGGTCGATTGAATATATTGCGGCACAGTTGAACCAGACCATCAGCATCGATGATATGGCCGATTTTGCTGGGATGAGCCGCGCCGTGTTCCACCGTAAATTTAAGCAAGCGACACGTATGTCGCCGATACAATTTATGAAATCCATGCGGTTAAACCATGCCGCGATGCAAATTGCAAAAGGCGTGAATGTGAATGTGGCGGCAATGGAGGTCGGTTATGTCAGCTCTTCACAATTTAGCAGGGAGTTTAAACGTCTTTACGGCCGTTCGCCCAAACAATGGGGCAGCGAGCAAAAATTTGCCGCATAATATTTTTAAGCATAATATGTAATTATTAAGGCCGTCCTTAAGAAAAATAGGGGAGGATATGAGGGTAAAAAAATATTCTGACAACCTTGTCAATCATTGTTGATTTGGTCTATGCTCTTTCAAAATTGAGAGGAAAGTAGATTCATGTTAACATCAGCACGGAAATTTGGTCCAAATTATAAACGCGCCATATTAATAACCGCGTCCACTTTATTGAGCATGGCGGCGACCATAAAATATGCCCATGCGACCAGTTTGGGCAAGAGCCCTAGGTCAAAACCCTTCACCAATCTTGTGTTTCATAATCCCCGCAAAGCAACCATCAAGTTTTAAAGTCTCGGCGCTTTACTTAGCTGGGCGCACCAAGGGGCAGTCCCCAGACCGCGTTGACTGGATGGAGGTTCGCAATCTGGAAATCAGAGCCCCCGTCGCCGTCGCCACGATTATGGAAGCAACCGCAGCCCAAATTTTGCGCTTTAAAAAGCCTACCTATCATTTTGTTCAGACTTTTGATCCTAAGTACGCGAGGCGTGGCCAATTACGACGAAAATATGTGCGAGACTGTAATTATAGCAGATCTCAAAATCGCGGGCTTAAGCGAATCTGAGTTTGAAAGCGAATTTTATTCTTTTTTACTGAAAATGACGATATCGTCTATGTGATGTCTCTAAATTATTACAATCATTGCACGCGGCAATAGGTGAATAATGATCCTTAAGGGTAGTTTGAGGCTAAATCTGGGATACCATAGATATTTGAAACTCTGCCTTATCTGCTATCTGGCCGCCCGTCATATAAGGTTCTTCCTTGAACCAGCCGAAATATGTGCATTTTTGTCTGTATTGCATGGCAATAGGTCCAAAACTGAAATAGAATGGTGACCTTGTTCCATGAGTTTCAAACAAATCTCTAAAGCGATCTTCGTAAACAGATTCGCAGGTCCAACTATATTTAACCTTCAATGTTCTGAATATTAGCTCCTGTGTTTCGTCTGGAACGCCATTAGCCGATAACTTCATCGAAACAAGGTCAACAGTCCCAAACTCATAGCCAGGTCATAGAAATAATCAGATGATATTTTAGTGGTTGAACGCAGCTCAGGGCTTTCAAACAGCTTTCGCGGTTGAAATCAGCGATGAGCGTTCCTTGGGTTCTTTCTGGCTAAAGCCCCGCGCAATGCGAGAGACGTTTTCCTGTTTACTGGCTGCCATTTTGGCAAGCAGCAGTTCAAACTCTTCTGCATCCTGCATGAGAAAGTCGCGAAAAGTAACTAGGTTCTGGCTGAGAATATCCCAGTCATGACGGATGTATAACAAAAGACCGGTAATCAGGGTGCGGGCTTCACGCTCCCAGTGGTTAGCCTGCGAATGCTCTGGTACTAACAGCATTGCAGCCCCAAGCCGGGCATCATCCACCTCATAAGGGGTATGAATGCGGATGAAATCGAGCGGGTTGTAGGTAGCCGCATTGCCCTTTGTCCCGCCAAGCGTGACGGGACGCTCAAACTGCGCGGCGGCATATTTGGCTAACACGCCAGCGAAACCCAAAACCAAAGCAAAAATGGAGCCAAGCCAGATAGGCGTGGCAAACAGCATGTAGCCAGTTAGAGTGGTAAAAAGCGGCAAAACCTTCCAGAACAGGCGCATGAGGCCATGAAAGGTCAGGATAAGTGTACGAAGCGAACGCATGATTGAAGCCTCCAGATTATTGCATCTATGGGCTTCTGAAGGCGGCACAAAATGAGAAAAGATTACGGTAAATATTAGGTCGTTCGGAAAGATAGTTAAGTAAGATTATTTAAGTCTTAAGTGACCGTAAAAATTGTCTAAATCGGGAATAATATCTATTTTAATATTGTAGGTTGTAAAATTCTATTATACCAACTGCTTATAATCACATAAACAGACGCAGCAAATTACATGAAAAATTAGGGAAGTCGCGACCTATCAGAAGATCAAGGAAAAGTCGGTCTATGCGCTTATTGCACAAGGCAAAATCCCTGGGTTTAAGGTGGGCGGCGCATGGCGTTTACGTAGAAACGAAATTGAAAAATGGATAGAAAGTAAACAGGGCGATAAACATGAATAATTCATTTTTTGAAGAACCGATTTTAAATTCGCCCTATATGGAGCCGTCGCGACACCATGCGCTTGATGACGAAGGTCAGCCGACTGATCAACCGCCAATCGCAGGCCGCCGCCCTTCGGCTTTGCTTTCACCTGTCCCAAAGCCAAAAAAGCGCCGATCACATCAATCAGGGGATGAACAGCAAAATTTAAAACTGTACGCGGATGACGGCATTTCATCTGAAGACCAAGAATATAATCCAACACCGATTATCAATGATATCCGTTCTCAGTTAAAGCTGTGGCGATCTATTCCTAACCCCCAAGACTGGGGTGTGACACCTGCAACCGCACGATTGCTTCAGCATTGGCGAAGCCATGAGTTTCAGGGCATCCGCCCATTCTTCTGCCAGGTTGAGGCGGTGGAAACTATCATTTGGTTGACTGAGGTCGCTCGCAAACACACAACTTATAAGCGATTTTGGAACCATATCGAGAGTGCAAATGCCGGTGCAAACCCCGAGCTTTTGCGTCTTGCTATGAAAATGGCAACAGGTGCAGGTAAGACCACTGTAATGGCCATGTTGATTGCCTGGCAGACTATCAATGCTGTTCGCTCGCCAACAAGCAAGCTCTTTACGCGCGGTTTCCTTATCGTTGCACCTGGTATCACGATTAAGGATCGACTTCGCGTTCTTCAGCCAAGTGACCCTGACAGCTACTATGAAAGCCGCGAGCTTGTTCCAGCAGATATGCAGTATGACCTTGCTAAGGCCAAGATTGTCATCACCAATTATCACGCCTTTCAACTTCGTGAATTGATGGATGCAAATAAGACAACACGTTCTTTGCTGCAAGGACGTGCTGAGCCCATTCAAAGTACAGAGACCGAAGGCCAGATGGTTCGCCGTGTGGCGGATGAACTTATGGGGATCAAGAACATCGTCGTAATTAACGATGAAGCTCACCACTGTTACCGTGAAAAACCTGATGGTGAGCAAGAAAAACTTACTGGTGACGAGCGCAAAGAGGCTGAAGAGAACAGCAAAGCAGCTCGCCTGTGGATCAATGGTATCGAAGCCTTTAAGCGCAAATTAGGAGTCCGCGCAGTTTATGATTTGTCAGCGACTCCATTTTTTTTAAGTGGTTCTGGCTGGGCAGAAGGAACGCTTTTCCCTTGGACTATTAGCGACTTCTCGTTGATGGATGCTATTGAGTGCGGAATTGTTAAGCTTCCCCGTATTCCGGTTGATGATAATATTCCGGGGGCAGAAATGCCGATTTACCGGAATTTGTGGGATCACATTGGTAAAGACATGCCCAAAAAAGGCGGCCAGACTGCTGATCCACTTTCAATTCCAGATAAACTGAAGTCTGCGCTCAAGTCTCTCTATGGTCACTATAAGCTCGTTTCAGATGGATGGGAACGAGAAGGGATTGATGTTCCGCCTGTTTTCATTGTTGTGTGTAACAATACGACAACATCAAAACTTGTTTATGAGTGGATTTCAGGCTGGCAGCGTGAAAATGAAGATGGTGACCTGGTAGCAGAACATTATGGACACCTTGAGCACTTCAGTAACTTTGATCAATATGGTGAGCCATTGGCAAAGCCAAACACACTCTTGATTGACAGTCAGCAGATTGAAAGCGGGGAGCTTGATAAAAACTTCCGCGAAATGGCAGCTCCTGAAATTGAGAAGTTTAAGCGCGAGCGTAAACAGCGCGGTGAACATGGCGACATTTCAGATTCAGAGCTTCTGCGTGAGGTAATGAACACCGTCGGCAAGAAAGGCCGGCTGGGCGAGAAAATTCGCTGTGTGGTTTCTGTCTCGATGCTGACTGAAGGGTGGGATACCAACACCGTAACGCACATTCTTGGTGTGCGGGCTTTTGGTACTCAGCTTCTTTGTGAACAGGTGGTTGGTCGTGGCCTACGCCGCTTAAGCTATGAGCTGAATGAACAAGGCCTCTTTGATAGTGAATATGCTGATATCCTTGGCATTCCATTCAACTTTACCGCTAAGCCTGTAATAGCCCCGCCAAAAGCGCCGAAAAAGACAACCCATGTAAAAGCCATGAAAGAAAGAGAAGCTCTGGAAATTCGTTTCCCAAGGGTAATTGGCTATCGTGTAGACCTTCCCGAAGAGCAACTAGTCGCAGAATTTACAGAGGATTCAATTCTTGTAATTGACCATGATAAAGTCGGTGCCAGCCAGACCGATATGTCAGGGATTGTCGGTGAGTCTCATACTCTTTCTTTAGGGACATCAAAGGGGGAACGACAAAGCACCACGACGATGAAACTCGCTAAAACAGTGGTGGAGCGTCACTACCGCGATGCCGACGGCGCACCGAAATGGCATTTGGTTGGGAAGGTCGCCAGTATTTGTAGGCGCTGGATGAATGAGGGATACCTGAAATGTCCTGGTGACACGGCCCCTTGGATGTTGAGCGAATATCCGGATTTGGCAGCGCAGGCCGCAGAAAAAATTGCAAATGCCATTTCCCGTCCAGATCGGGATAAGCGGCGGATCAAGGCTGTGATGGACCCTTATAACCCGCTGGGGTCAACCCGTCATGTCAGTTTCACGACGACTAAGGATGTGCGGGAAACCGATCCACGTAAATGTCATGTGAATTATGTGGTCAGCGATAGCGATTGGGAGGCAGAGTTTGCCCGAGTCGCTGAAAACCATCCAAAGGTGCTGGCCTATGTGAAGAACCAGGGCCTTGGTTTTGCTGTGCCCTATAAAGATGGTGAGGTAGCCCGCGAATATGTGCCGGACTTTATTGTCCAGATTGATGATGGCCGGGGGGCTGATGACCCTCTCAACCTTATTATAGAAATTAAGGGCATGAAGAACGAGCAAGTCAAACTGAAGAAGGAAACCATGCTGGAGAAATGGGTGCCTGGCGTGAATATATTGGGTGTCTATGGCCGCTGGGCATTTGATCAGTTTGATAGTGTTTTTGAAATTGAAAGTGACTTTCGTGCGCTGATCGAACGGGCGCTAGAAACTAATAAAGTGAGTGAGGTGGTATAATGGCCAGAAAAAGCAATAAAGGACCAAAGCAGGTTGAAACCCTTACCCACGGTGCCGCCACACGTCGGAATATCCCCACGGCTGAGCTGCAATCTACTGCGGAGCGGATGGAGGAACAGAACCCTTTTGAACCCGTGGTTTATGAACGCACCTACCCTTTGCCAAAGGGCGAGAAACGCGACCGCGATGAAGATTTAGACCCACAGATCATCTGGAAGGGGACCAGCATTCGCTTAACAAGGGATCAGATTGCAGCCCTTAAGGCCGGTGAAAAGGTGGAACTAGGGGACGCTCAACTTGTTTGGCGCGGTAAGGATAATCAGGACTGGTCTGACCTTGTGGTGCACGCACCACCGCTTTATATTCAGGAGAAAATTCATCCCAAGGCTATTATCGAAGACCTGAAAAAACAAACCAAAGAACGGCGGGATGAAGAAGAAGGTACATTGGACCTGTTCGGTGATTTTAACGGTATCGACCCCACAGCCAAGACCGAATTTTACCAGCATGACCAACATTGGCAAAACCGCATGATATTGGGCGATAGCCTTCAGGTGATGGCAAGCCTTGCCGAGCGGGAAAATCTGCGCGGTAAAGTGCAGTGCATCTATTTTGATCCGCCATATGGGATTAGTTTCGGTTCAAACTGGCAAGTATCAACAAGAAAAGCAAAAGTTGATGATGGAAAAATTCTTGAAATAACAAGAGAACCTGAACAGGTAAAAGCTTTCCGAGATACCTGGAAGGATGGCGTTCACACATATTTTACTTATATTCGAGACAGATTAACTTCTAGCAGGGATTTGCTATCTCCTAGCGGTTGTATGATCGTGCAAATCGGCGACGAGAATGTCCACTATTTGAGAAGTCTTCTTGATGAAGTTTTTGGAGCCGAGAATTTTGTTTGCCAAATTACTGTAAAGAAAACACATCACCAAGAATCGAAGCATGTTCCTTCGGTTGCAGATTACTTGCTCATATATGCCCGTGAAAAAGGAAGATTAAAATATCGGCCAATTAGGCCCGAGAAAAGCCTAGAAGGCATTGATTTTTCAAAATTCAATAAGGCTATAGATGGTGATTTACGATTGCATCCCATCCCCATGGAATGGAGAGATAACCCAGAGTTAATTCCAGATGAATTAACTCCGATCAGAACAGATATTACTCTTACACAAGATGGAGATTCCGGAAACTCTCAAGTTGAATGGCATGCTCTAGGTGGAAAATATTTTCCGGGAGCTGGTAGGCACTGGAGAACGCATGAGGATGGGCGTAGGCGCTTGGTGATGGCGGGGCGTGTATCCCAAGGGAAAAAACGGCCATTTTATATTGAGCCTTGGAATGACAAACCATCAGCACCGATAAATAATATATGGGTGAAGAGCTTAGCTGGAGCGCAGCATAAAGTTTATGTTGTGCAAACAAACACACGTGTGGTTGAGAATGCTATTCTCTCATTTTCGGATCCCGGCGATTTAGTGCTTGATCCCACATGCGGCTCAGGAACGACGGCTACAGTTGCAGAACAATGGGGGCGTCGCTGGATTACTATAGATACCAGTCGCGTGGCACTGGCATTAGCGCGCACACGACTAATGAGCGCACGTTACCCATATTATTATCTCTCAGACAGTTTTGATGGGCGCGAAAAAGAACAAAGTGTTACTGGAGTACTTCAGCCAGAGACGCCTAAAAGAAATGATATAAGACAGGGCTTTGTCTATGAACGGGCCCCGCATATCACATTGAAATCTATCGCCAACAATGCCGAAATCGACGTGATATGGGAGAAATGGCAGCAGGTGCTTGAGCCGCTGCGTGAAAAACTGAACGCCACTTTAAATAAAAACTGGGAAGAATGGGAAATCCCTCGCGAAGCTGGCGCGGATTGGCCTGATAACGCCAAGAAGCTGCATGTTGAATGGTGGGATTCCCGCATTAAACGCCAACAGGAAATTGATAAATCTATCGCCCAGAAAGCGGATATCGAATATCTGTATGACCGGCCTTATGAGGATAGCTCTAAAGTCCGTGTGGCAGGGCCATTCACCGTTGAAAGCCTGTCCCCGCACCGCGTTATTCCGACGGACGAAGGCGAGTTGACTGATGATATAAATGCCTTGAAAGGTAACCACCCACGCACGGATGCACCAGCACAGGACTTTGCCACCATGGTGCTGGAAAATCTGAAATCAGCAGGTGTGCACCAATCTGACAAGGGTGACCGTATTACCTTCACAGCCATGGAAGGCTGGCCAGGTGACTATATTGCAGCCCAGGGCACCTATGAACAGGCCACAGGCGAAGGCGGTCAACAAACAAGCGCACCAAAGAAAGCGGCCATCTTTATCGGCCCAGAATTTGGTTCAATCACGCGGTCTGACATTATGGCAGCGGCCCGTGAGGCCAATGATGCCCGCTTTGATGTGCTGATTGCTTGCGGCTTTAACTTTGATGCCCATTCATCTGAAGTGAATAAGCTAGGGCCACTGCCTATTTTGAAGGCCAAGATGAACCCCGACCTTCATATGGCGGATGACCTGAAAAACACCGGGAAGGGCAACCTTTTTGTTGTGTTTGGAGAGCCTGATATTGAATGGAAGTTTGACGATGATGGCCACGTGATTGTCGAAGTTTTAGGTATTGACGTTTTTGACCCGAAAACAGGTGAAGTTCGCGCATCTGGTAAAGACGATATCGCCGCATGGTTCATTGATACCGACTATAACGAAGAAAGTTTCTTCGTTCGTCATGCCTACTTTATGGGCGCGAATGACCCTTATAAGGCCCTTAAAACCAGCCTGAAGGCGGAAATTGACCAAGAAGCCTGGGAAACACTTTACCGTGATACCTCGCGGCCTTTCGCACGCCCATCAACTGGCCGCTTTGCCGTTAAGGTTATCAACCACTTCGGTGACGAAGTGATGAAAGTATTTGGGGTGTAAGGCGTAATGTTTAACCTTTTGTTCAGCGGTGATGATGAAGCATTTCTAGGGCAACCTTGGGAGCTAAAGAGAGATCGCGTCTTCGAATATACGAGCGAAGCGATCCGAAATCAATTTCAAGAGCTAAACTCCCAACAAATTTCCCGACTGTGCAATTTCCCAACACTCTTAGCATATGAGCGAGGCATTAACCAGAATGCGCGATTAGGTAAAATAGATCATATTCGGATCAGGCAGACTGAAGTTCGTATTGAATACTCATTCATTGAAGGGCTGCCAGAAATTACTCCTGCACAGCTCAAAGATCTAGAGTGGGAACTGGATATTGCGGAGTTTGAATTTAACCGCACGCATTGGGCGGTAAAAGACGTGGATTTGGCAGCAGAGTTGATATCTGCCGGTCTTATGAGCAAAGAACAGGTTGATGCGCTTAATGGAGAATGCCGAGCAATATTTATAGCTAATGGTCCTGACCAGTCTGTACAGGTGCAACCAAGCGTATTTCGAATGCCAGAAGGGCAAATTGAACATGATTTAGTATCGGTGATGTTTCCTTTTAATGAAGCGTTTTATCCAGTTTTTAACTTGGTTGAAAGAGCGGGTAAAGACCTTGGCCTTCGGGTATTGAATGCTAATCAAGTTTGGAATGAATCTGAGATTATCCAGGATATTTTTTCTCTAATCTTTAGATCAAAATTCGTTATTTGCGACTTCAGCACTCGAAACCCGAATGTCTTTTACGAAGCAGGAATCGCGCATACGCTGGGCCGACCAGTTATACCTATCGTTCAAAATGTCGAAGATATACCTTTCGATCTCAGGCATCATCGGCATATTGTTTACTTAAACAATGACCAGGGCCGTCTATTACTTTTAAAGAAAATTAAGCTCCGAATGCAGACGTTGGCGGGAAGGGGGCAGCCGTGAACTTTCTCCTCGCTGACACTTTCCAATCTGCGCTGGCAAAACTTAATAATGATGAGCAAAAGGCGGTTAAGCTGACGGTATTTGACCTTCAGCAGGACCCATCTAATCCTGGGCTGCAATTTCACAGGATTGACGGATCAAAGGACCCTAATTTTTGGTCGTTGAGGGTTAATCGCGATATTCGGTTGATTGTCCATAAAACGAAATCAAGCTTCCTAGTCGCCTACGTCGATCACCATGACGATGCCTATAAATGGGCTGAGCGCCGCCGCATTGATAAGCACCCGCGTACAGGAGCAGCACGGATCGTTGAAGTACGTGAGCGTGTCGAGGAAATAACTATTCCAAGGTATATTGAGGCCAAGCTACCCGCTCCTGCAATCGTAGCAGAAGCTCCCTCAAAATTCTATCCGCCGCTATTCTTGAAACTCAGCGAAGAAGATTTGTTAAACGCGGGTGTGCCTCAGGACTGGATTGAGGACGTCAGAAATGCTTCGGAAGACAATTTCTTTGATTTAGCTGACTATATTCCTGATGAGGCTATCGAAGCCCTGATGGATTATGTGGATACTGGCAAGCTTGTTGTGCCAGGCGAGGCGGCACCAGATTGTGATCCTTTCGTCCACCCCGATGCTCAGCGGCGCTTCCGTGTTATGGACAATGTGGAAGAGTTGGAACAAGCCCTCAATTATCCATGGGATAAGTGGGCGATCTATTTGCACCCCGCACAGCAACAGCTGGTTGACGGAAGCTTTTCCGGGCCAACGCGCGTTGCTGGATCGGCAGGGACAGGCAAGACAGTTGTTGCCTTGCATCGTGCGGCGCACATTCTGCGGACAGACAGGCAGGCTAAATTGCTTCTAACCACATTTTCTAGCCCGCTTTCAAACGCGCTGGAGCATAAGCTGAAGCAGCTATTGCATGATGACGTGAATCTGGATCATCGAGTGTCGGTCCTGCCGTTTGAGGGCGTGGCCAAGCAGCTTTTTACACTCGTCCATGCTCATGATCCTAAGATGGCAAGACGCGAGCATGTTGCTCCCGCACTAACCCAAGCCGCCAAAGAGCTTAATCTTGAAGGCTTTACAGACCGTTTCCTGATGTCTGAATGGCGTAATGTTGTTGATGCCTGGCAAATTGATGGGCATGAGGCTTACGCACGTGTTCCGCGTCTTGGGCGTAAGAACAGACTAGGAAACCGCCAAAGGGAAAAGCTTTGGCCAGTATTTGAACGCGCTAGAGAAATACTGGCTTCACAGAACAGATATACCCCGGCCACTGTTTTCGGTGAAGTGGCAGCCTATTACAAGGATCGTCCCAATAAACCTTTCACGCACATTATTGTGGATGAGGCCCAGGACCTTGGTGTGCCAGAGCTAAAAATGATTGCTGCCATGGCACCAAATGACCCGGAATCTCTATTTTTTGCAGGGGATTTAGGGCAGCGTATTTTCCAAGAACCGTTTTCATGGCTTGGCTTGGGTATCGACGTTCGCGGACGTTCGCACACATTGAAGGTCAACTATAGAACGTCACACCAAATCCGACAGTCCGCCGATAAACTCTTGCCGACCGTTGTACGGGATGTCGATGGGATTAAAGAAGATCGTCGTGGCACGGTCTCAGTCTTCAATGGCCCTGACCCAGAAATACAAGTCCATTCAGATGAGAATGAAGAAATTCGGGTTATTGGCTTGGCAATTCATGAGGCTTTGGAAGAGGGCCTGCTGCCTGAAGAAATTGGTGTTTTTGTGCGCTCGTCAGATAAACTAGATCGTGCACGAAAAGCCGTTAAAGAAGCAGGGCAAGTACCGCTAGAGCTTTCTGACCGGGTGGAGGACAGAATTGGACGCGTAGCAATCGGGACGATGCATCTAGCTAAGGGACTTGAGTTCCGTCAGGTGATCGTCATGGCTTGTGACGAAGAAGTTCTGCCCGACCAAGACCGCATAGACACCGTTGCCGATGAAGTGGAGCTGGACGAAGTTTACGATACTGAACGCCACCTCTTTTATGTTGCCTGCACACGGGCCAGAGAGAAGCTCATAGTCTCAGGCGTATCACCCGCTTCCGAATTTTTTGCAGATTTAAAAGGGGGCGTGATCTAAATGTCTTTAAATCGTAAGGCAGACTTGGATCGTATTACAGAGATACTTTCGTATCTTAAGTCTCAGGTCGAGCTATCTAATCCTAGCAATTTTACGGATATAAATATTTATGCAGAAAGTTTCTACAGAGATTTTCTCAACATCGTATTTGGATACAACCTCATTAATGTCAACATTCTTGAGCCAAATTCAGCCGCTATTGACTTGGGTGATGTAGGTAGCAAAGTTGCGATTCAAGTGACCTCGACTAGCGATATATCGAAAGCTAAAAAGACTGTTAAAAGTTTCAACGATAAGAATTTGCATGAAAAGTACGACAGCTTAATCATTCTCAATATTGCTATGAAGAAGAAGCACAAAAAGCAGCTCATCGGTGAGGAAACTAAATACCAGTTCGATGTGTCCTCAGGTGTGTGGGATATTTCTGATCTTATCAAAGTAATTGGAGATAAGAGTGCTGAAGAAATATCAAAAGTTAGAACTTTCTTGGAAGGGCAGGTAACATTTGAAAACAGCGCTTCTTTACCAAAGGAAATTAAGACGTTTCAGGCACTCATAGCTCTGTTGAGTGACGAAGATCATCCTGGTGTAGGTGTTGGATTTATTGAAGAGCCAGATCCTAAAGGTAAAATCGAGGATCGCTTTTCTGACCATACGCAATATCTTAAGAATGAGTTTAAGGAGCTCTACACCGAGTATGGAGATGTTTTGTCAGATGTTTTTGAGAATGAGGATTTGGGCCAAGTCCGGTTGAGAAGGCTTAGACTTCATCTCAAGAAACACAGTGACCAAATTCTTACTGATTGCGCGGGAGACGCGAAGAAAGCCCTTGAAAATCTTGTGCAGAATTTTGAAGGGCGCCTGGTTGCGGAGCGTGTCGAATTTGATTCATCTGCAATTCGCTTTTTTCTTATTTCCGAACTCATAAAATGCAATGTGTTTCCGAACAAGGAGGTTGTAAATGTCTAATCTCTTTGTGACCGATGAATCCATTGAAACTTCACCTCCTGTTGTAGGGTATCGAATTATGCAGCTGCTGGAGAAGAAAGATGGAGGTAAAATCAGTATCTTTGAAGTGACAGACAAGCTGAAAAAGGAAAAATGGTTTTCTTCCCGCCACCTGTTTTTGGGGATGGTTTTTCTGTACTCTGTGGGAATAATTGAGTTTAACCAGCCATATATTGTGAAAAATGTTTAGGATTAGAAAATTATATACCGAGCCTCCAATTATTGAACCCGTCGAATTCACTGATGGGGTAAACCTTATATTGGGTGTAAAGGATGAATCTAGTAACAAGACGAATGGCGTTGGCAAATCGTTATCTATAGAGTTTTTACATTTTGCACTTTTATCAAATTTGAGTAAAAGCCGCGTTTCTCTAATACCTTCAGATATATTCCCGCCTGATACTGAGGTTTGCTTGGACTTTGAGGTAGATGGGAAAAACTATACGTTAAGACGATCGCCGAACAATTCTGATGAACCAAAACTCATTTGTAATGGTAAACAAACCACATTTTCTAGTATTGCAGATGCTAGTGCATATTTAAGAAAACGGCTCTTTTCGCACTCTGAGATGCAGGCGCCGTCTTTCCGAGCCATGTTAGGCCCTTTGATGAGGGATGAGCGGTCGGAGTTTAAGTCTATTGTGGGATGTTATGACACGAGTCTGCGTATTCCGGATAACTATACACCCCATTTATTTCTATTTGGTTTAGACGTTGAAGTGTATTCATCTATTCGAGCGGCAATTACTGAAATTGATGAACTAACTAAAGATATTCGTAAGATCAAAGACAATGTGAAGCTTTTACGTCAAAAGGATATTTCTGACGCTCGTTCCGACTTAAACGAGTTAGAAAGTGAAGTGGAAGAAATTGAGCGTAGTATTGACGCGCTAGAAAATGTCTCGGGATACGAGTTTGTGAAAGATGATCTAATTCGTCTTGAAACAAACTTAGATGAATTACGCCGAAAGAAGTCACTTCTCAGCCAGAAACTAGCTCGTACCAAGATTATTGCTGAGGCTGAAAAAATAGATGCTCAAGAAATTGGTGAGTTCTTTGAGCAAATTAATGAGCGGTTAGGCGATCTTATCAAAAAAGATTTGGAACAGGTTTACGCATTTAAAGCCAAGATTGATGAATTTCAGAATCAGCTAATTCATGAGCGCAGAAACGTGATTTCAGAAGAAATTACCAATTTGACACGCGAAATTAACGTGATTGATCGGCAATATACCGAAAAACTTAAAATATTAGATCAGCAAGGTAACTTGAAGAGCCTTAAGCAAACCTATGCAGCGTTTAAAGAAAAAGCGGATGAGGCAAGTCAGCTCAAGGCGTTTATAAGCAGGTTTGAGGATCTTGAAACTCAGAAGCAGAAGGCGCGCACAAGAAAGGAGGCCGACTTGCTTCAATTTCAATCAGACATACAAGCCTGCAAGGAGACTTTGGCTTCATTTGAGCATTCGATACTCGATATTCATGAGTATATCCAAGGCAATAAGAAAGCATCATTCGAAATTAAGCCAACAAGCAAAAAGCAGGTTGTCGAGATTGTTATGCGAATTGATGATGATGGTAGCCATAGTGTCGAAAGAGAGAAGGTATTCATATATGATATCGCACTTCTGCTAAATGAACATACTGCATCTCGTCACCCAGGCGTTCTTGTGCATGATAATATCTTTGATGTGGATCAGGATACTCTGATTAGAAGTATTAAGTTTCTTTTCGAAAAAGCAGAATTTGCAAAACAGCAGCAGTATATCCTCACACTCAATTCTGACAGATTGGAGTCGGATATTCGAGCGCTTATAATGCCAGCAGTTCGGGCAGAATATACTAAACAGAAGAGGTTCCTGAAGGCGCATTACCAAGAGGAGCGTAAATAGCTGTTTTCTGCTGTTTCCCTCCCGCTTTGAGTGATCAGCACAGTTAGCGTGTGCTGGTGCGTTCACTACCGACCTTCCGCGTCACGGCCTTTTGAGGCCCCGTGAAGGCAATTATGCCCGCCCCATAAATACACCCGCTGTTCCTTTAAGCGTTCAAAGCAAAGGAGTAACATCATGACAAACATCTATCACGCAACACCTTACGACATTTCAGCAACCGGCTTCTATTTCAGCACTTATGATGAATATGCTGAGAAAGCTGCCATCCATCGCAACGAGCATGGCGATCCGGTTGAGGAATATGAAATCCAGTTCATCGACGGTGATAACTTACGACTTTTCAATGCCGTTGGTGTTAATCAAGCCAACCTGCAAAACTGGTTCGATAAGTTCAAAGACCTTGACGGTGATGACGCTATCAAAGCTATCTATCTGGCTGAAGACCTTGGCTACCGTCTTGAAGATGCGCTTGACCGTCTGGATGATGTGCACCTTTTTGAAGGTACAGCTTCGAATACGCTGAAAGCTATATCGAAGATACAGGCCTTTTGAATGAAATGCCTGAGAACCTGCGTTTCTACTTCGATACTGAAGCTTTTGCGCGTGACCTGCTTCTTGGCGGTGATATTGCTGAGCTTGAAGTTGATCGTACCCAATATATTGTTCAGGCCTGTTTTTAGGCCTGAATTTTTCCCTATGGATAAAAAAGAGCCCCACCATAAAGGCAGGGCTCTCGTCCTGAAATAGGACTTACGTGTTAAGCAGCGTCGCCAGGAGCGGCCAGGCGCTGGCCCTCAAGCCATTTGTTGAAGGAGTTTTTATCAATGTAAACACGCCCACCGATTTTAATCAGGACAGCATCAAAACCATTGCTGTTTGCATGGTATATCCACCACCTGATTGTACTTTCAGTCACAAATGGCGCTTCTTTCGCCAACTGCTTTACGGTCCGAAGGTCTGTGTATTCGACCAATATTTTCTCCATCTGGGTATAGAAAAAAAGCAGAAAAGAAAAATCGGACGCACATAATATAGCCGTTTTCGGCGGAAACGGCAATTCAGGGTGGTTTGGCGTTATCTGAGCCTAGATATTACTTCTTTTTGGCTGAAGCTTCGTGCTCTTCAAGGCGCTGGAAGCTGTCGGCGGTTTCGTAAACATCCATTACAGAGTTCTCGAACCAGCCTTCATCCCATAGATCACCAGACTTTGTTGTAATCCTTCCATATTTGTAAACCAGTCCTTGGCCTTTATTTAGCAAAAACACGCCTTGGCTGGTCTCAGTTATTTCATATGAATTAGTGTAAGTGTGAAGAGCGTATAGGAATATACCAGCTACAAATATTGTGATGCCCCATGTAAATCTCAATTCAGGTACCCTTTGTTTTTTTATTTACAGAGTACCATTTGATTTATTCACCAAAAACTTTTTTGTTCATCTTTTCGACCACACCGCGGGTATGGTCTTCAGATAGGTGCGAGTAACGCTTCACCATTTGCAATGTTTTGTGGCCGAGGACTTCGGCAATTTCGAGCTGGCTGGCCCCGTTCATGGCGAGATAGCTGGCGGCACGATGGCGCAGATCATGGAAGCGGAAATCCACAATGCCAGCTTTATCGCGGGCGTTTTCCCAAGCTTTGCGAATATCGATGGGTTCTTTACCGTCTGTGCGTGGGAAAATGAAGTCTGAGCCATTTTCCATATTAGCCACATAGTCTTTGCGCCATTCCAAGTGATCCAGCAGGACATCTTTCAGGTAGCCGACAATCGGTACCTTACGGGTTTCACGGTTTTTGGTCTCACGCAGGATGGCCACCTGGCGATCAAGGTCCAGGTCTTTGAGCTTCAATTTTAAAATCTCATTCTTTCGTGCGCCGGTGGACAGGGCAAAGACCACCACAGGGTATAATTGTCGGTTCGGGCTGGCCTTGCAGGCTGCAAGCAGGGCTTGGCGTTCATCATCATCCAGGAAGCGCACACGCTCTTTGTTGGCCTTGGTAATGCGGCCAACACCTTGCATGGGGTTTGCGGCACCAAGCCAGCCCCATTTTTGGGCATGGTTTAGTAGAATTTCCAGATTGTCCCGATAGTGTTTCACGGTTTTAGGTGACTTGGGCTTGTTTGGTTTTTGCCCGTCTTCAAGCTGTTCGCGCTGGTCGCCTGCGTTTTTAAGCTCAGCCACCTTCTTGCTGATAATCTCATGGGTGAGGAAGGAGAGGGCATAGCTGCCTAGTTCACGTTCCCAGTGGTTCAGATAGGTGTTTTCCACCCGCTGGCTGGATGGGGCCTTATGGGGTAGCACATCTTCACGGTATTTATTGATAACGTCAGCTAGGGTTTGTTTCTTGGCCTGCGTTGAGACATTGCGAAACTCACCATCGGTAATTTGCGTCTCGATACGTTTGATCCATGTTTGGGTATCGGTCAGGCATTTAAATGTTTTTGTCTGAACAGGTTAGCCAAGCACCTGAACGCGGGCGCGGTAGCTTACGCCTTTTTTGCCAACACATTAATCAATAACTGCCAAATTTCTGTCCTTATATGCTTTGAATATGATCGCACTCTATCACATATGAAGGTCGCCACAAACATTTTTGGACCAAATTTGGTCCACTAGGGATATGAAATGACAAGTTTGGCCCGGCATGAAATGCCAGAAACAGGATGAATACGACTAAAATAGGATATTTAAATAGTTTTTATCCCACAGGATAACAAAAACTCATAGGTTTCATTGTAAAACTCTGACCGGCGAGTATGGTCGTTCTCATTACCTTTTGGGATAAATATAACCATAGCTTGACGTGCCCTTGTCAATAAAACACGATAAGCATTAGACAGGTAAATTTTACGATATGGATCGTTTACATTCTGCCATTTAGTGCCGCTAAAATTATAATGGCCCCAGCCTTTTTCCTCTTTACGTAAATTTGTATCTCAGCACATACACACCCAGTCTAGTTCTAAACCCTGGATATCGTATTCTGTGGCTACATCCTCCAAATAGTATGAGGAACGTATATCATCTTTATCATTTAGGAACCAATTTACAGGATCAATAGATGCCTTAATGTTAAGCCCTTCGGGCTTAAGGCGAATGGCTCCCGATGATGCAACAAGCCTGATGCGTTCTGTGCCGCGTGCACTCTGCCTAAGCCATTTTTTGGCTATATTTAGATCTCTAGTAATTAACAGTGGATAATCATTTAAGTGCGCGTATATCTCGCTCGCTAGAGAAGAGTTTCCATCAATCACAGCGCCCACAAAATCAGATAATTTTTCTGCACGAAAAGATCGTAAAGAAATAGCTAGATGTAGTTCTTCTTTTTCTTCCTTACTCAGCTGTGACAGCTTGTTGGTTAAATCTTGGCCCCAGCTATAATTTTTATTTGTAATTTGATTTGAATGATAAACATCCCAATGTTTAAAGTGCTCTTTAAGAGTATCGAACCATTCTACAAGGCCGGCCTCCCCCGTGTTTATTTCCTGTCCACCACCGATAAGACATATAATTGTGCACCAGTCATCTCTTCTATTCATAACGCTAATTAAAAATTGAGGTTCGGACATATTGAAATTGGAGACGCCTTTTTTGCTCTCCATAAATTTTTGGGCTTGTGCTTGATTCCAGGCACGTTGTGCCTCATCAAATATAACTACATGCTCAGCTGGCGGCGCTGATGTTCTAACGCCCTCATCTCTAAAATGATGGATGTTTTGAATAAAAGCGCTTACTTTTTGTGTTGCTGCCTTCTTTGTGAGTTTCTCACCAGAAGCATAAGCTCGCGCAAATTCATCTCTAGCAAGGGCCTCTCTTAAAACTGCAACAAGAGGGCCATTACCAGATAGGAAAACAGCGTGCTCTTCATGATTTGCTGCTTTTCTGGTTGAAATATTTAAGCCGGCTAGGGTCTTGCCTGCACCTGGGACTCCAGTAACAAAGCAAATCGATTTTCTGTTCTGTGCTTTAGAATGCTCGATAATATTAAAAATGCAGTTAGCTGTATGGGTAAGGTTTTTAGCCCCAGCATCAGAACGAGAAATTTCATTGACAGTATGCCCTTGGTATAAAGCCTGGGCAGCTTCGACAATTGTTGGCGTTGGTTTATAGCCACTTTCTGCCCATTGTTCGTCATTAAAGGGGCTAGGCCATTATGTTTAGATCCAGAAGCCGCAGCGCAAGAATTTGTGCATTTAATTTCTTTAATAACATTATCGATTAGGGTTGATAGGTCCAGGCCATTAGAGAGTAAAGGCTGCGCAATTTTGTCATCATACCAAATAATGATATTTTGATAGGTTGGGGCCAATGTGGATATAAGAATTGGGACTATATATTTGAAATGACTACCTTCATGGAAGTTTTTGAGATCGAGGGTATAATCAAGGACCTGATCCTTTGCCTGCCTATCATAGTTAGGGGAACGAACCTTATATTCCAAAACAAAAACAATGTCATCAATGAGGAGGATAGTGTCAACGCGTTTTCCCATTCTTGGAATGATGAACTCGAAGAAAATTTTGCCATTAAAGTTAAGCAGTTGACCTTTTAAATTTTTAATCTGTTCAAGCCATGAATCCCTTTGCTTAATATCGAGATCAAAATTATGATTGCTCGTAAGCTCACCAAGAATTTTTTCTTGGTCGTCATTTAGAAAAGTAGAAATATTATTTTGATAATAAGCACGTCTCATCAAGGGCATGTGTGACAGTCAATCTTGAAAGGAGACAATATAAGTTTCTTCCCTTCAATATATTCCAGTAATTTTGGCTTATCAAGTTGATTTATATTAGCTTTTTATCAAGACTACAAACGGCATAAGATGTAAAATAAAAATATTTTGACAACCTTGTCAATCATTGTTGATTTGGTCTATGCTCTTTCAAAATTGAGAGGAAAGTAGATTCATGTTAACATCAGCACGGAAATTTGGTCCAAATTATAAACGCGCCATATTAATAACCGCGTCCACATTATTGAGCATGGCGGCCAGCATAAAATATACCCATGCGCAGGATCAGGACCCTGGACCATTGCCCAGCCATGTTGTGGATATGGCCAGCGACATGAATATTGCGCCCGCAAAAGCACAGCTAGCCAGTAAGCGCGTTGAGGCGTTAATTGTCCAAATGACATTGACCGAAAAGGTGGGCCAATTGACACAGGCAGCGGGCGGGCGGTCCAAAACATTAAATTCAAAACTGACCCCAGAGGAGTTAAACCGTGTGCGTGCAGGGCATGTGGGGTCATATCTGCATGTTGCAGGTGCAGGGCCATTGCGGGAGTTACAACGGGTTGCGGTGGAAGAAAGCCGTTTGAAAATCCCCTTATTATTCGCAATGGATGTGGTGCATGGATATCGCACAATATTCCCCGTGCCGATTGCCATTTCGTCAAGTTGGCAGCCGGAGCAATGGGAAAAAACGGCCCGTATATCGGCGATAGAGGCATCGAATAGCGGGCTGCATTGGACATTTGCACCCATGGTTGATGTGGCGCGTGATCCGCGCTGGGGCCGAGTGGTGGAGGGATCGGGCGAAGATGCCTATTTGGGAAGCATCATGGCCGTCGCGCAAATTCGTGGATATCAAGGAGATGATTTAAAGGGGGCCGGCACAATAATGGCCACGACCAAACATTTTGGCGCCTATGGTGCGCCGCATGGTGGGCGCGATTATGGGACGGCAGAAATAAGCGAGCGCGCCTTGCATGAAATTTACCTACCGCCATTTTATGCCGCGATGAAGGCCGGAACGGGCAGTTATATGACCGCATTTAATGATATTGGAGGTGAACCAACCACTGGCAATGCCGATTTAATCAATGGCACATTGCGCGGCAAATGGGGTTTTAATGGCATGTTGGTGAGCGATTGGAACGCGGTCGCGGAACTTATCAACCATGGTGTCGCGAATAGCCGTGCAGATGCAGGCGGATTGGCCATTTCGGCGGGGGTCGATATGGATATGATGAGCCTTGTCTATGCCGATGATTTGGCGAAAGCAGTGAATAAAAATCCAAATTTAATCGGCCATATTGATAATGCGGTTCGGAATATTTTGACCGCAAAGGAAAAATTGGGCCTGTTCGACAATCCCATGGCATATCATGATGAAGCGGCGGAGGCGGCGTTAATCCAATCGGCCGAGCATCGCCAAGCGGCAAAGGATGTGGCGCTGCGGTCCATGATATTGTTGCAAAATAAGGGAAATGTCCTGCCCATTTCCGCAAAGGCCAAAAAAATTGCCGTCATTGGCGCGATGGCAACCGATACGCAAAGCCAATTGGGAAGCTGGCGCGCGCGCGGTGACAAGTCAGAGGTTATTTCCATTTATGATGGCATTAAAAATGGCGCGCATAAGGATGCGATAGTTGATTATGCCGCCGGCGCAGCCCCGCAAAGCGACGATATATCCGGCGTGGGCGCGGCGGTGATGCTTGCCCAAAATAGCGATATTAGCATTTTGGTAATTGGTGAGGATTATGACAAATCAGGCGAGGCGCGAAGCAATTCGACATTGGAAATTCCACCAAGTCAGGATTATTTGGCGCGGCAGGTGATAAGCGCGGCCAAGGCACAGGGAAAGCCGGTCATCATTTTATTAACCGGTGGTCGTCCATTGGCCATTCCTTATTTGGCAGAAAATGCCGATGCGATATTGATGACATGGATGTTGGGTAATGAGGCTGGCCCTGCGGTTGCAGATGTGATTTTTGGCCGTGTTGCGCCGGGCGGTAAATTGCCCATTGCCTTTCCCCGCACCACAGGCGCAGTGCCATATAGCTATGGCGAATATCCCGCCGGACGCCCTGCCGATCCCGATCCGGTAAAGGATAGTAATAGGTTTAAGGACCTGCCGATTACGCAGCTTTACCCATTTGGGCACGGATTATCATATGGCGATGTTAAAATAGAGGGCGCGATATTAAGCAGCCAAAGCCTGTCCCCCAATGGGGAAATAAGCATTAGCACCAAATTGACCAATAAGGGCAATCGCGCCGCAGATGAAACAGCGCAGCTATATTTACGCGATGTAACATCACGTCAGGCCCAGCCGAAAATGATGCTGCGCGGGTTTAAACGAATTACCCTGCAACCTGGGGAGAGTAAGGAACTGGTCTTTACCATCACGCCGCAACAATTAACCTATTATAATAAAAATGGCAGTTGGTCGGTGGAGGCTGGCCGATTTGATGTCATGATTGGCGCATCGGCAGAGGATATTCGCGCACGGGCAAGTTTTGATTTAACTGCGCCCATTTCCGGCGATGTGCCCGCATCTTCAATTGCAACAAAGGTGGTGGTGAAATGAGGATGCAAAGGCGTTTATTATTGGCCGGTATTGGCGGCATGGCGGTGGCGGGTTGTGGCAACATCCTCAATAAAGGAATGAATAAAATGTCAAATATTGCACCCTTAAAAGGGGATTTATTTGGCGGGGTTGAAAAATTAAGCCCCAAATTGGACGATATTATTGACCCGCAATCCAGATTAGAAAAATTAGCCAGCGGTTTTTCATGGTCCGAAGGGCCGATATGGGATGCAAATCGCGGCCAATTATATTTTTCCGATGTGCCGCAAAATAAAATATATCAATGGCGCGAGGATGAAGGGCTGCGCCTATTTCTTGACTATGCCGGATTGGCCAAGGATGGGGATTTATCATTATATGATAGCGCAGGGACAAATGGGTTAATCATGGGTAAAAATGGTGATTTAATCATCGCCAGCCATGGAAAACGTGCGCTGACCCGCATGAATATTGATAATCGGGATGAGATTATTTTATCGGATAAATTTAAGGGTAAGAAATTTAACAGTCCCAATGATTTAATAGAGGATAGAGACGGCGTTATTTATTTTACCGATCCGCCCTATGGGTTGAAAAATGGCGATCAATCACCGATGAAGGAACAATCGGTAAATGGGGTGTATCGCCGCGATATAAATGGGCGCATTGATTTGATTGACGATAGTTTAAGGCGGCCCAATGGTATCGCATTATCGCCCGATGAGCGGACATTATATGTTTCCAATTCCGATGAGGCGCGACAAATAATGAAAAGCTATGCCATTTCCAGTGATGGTAAAATAACCGATAAAGGGGTGTTTTTTGATGCATCGCCATTTGTGGGGCCAAATTCACCTGGCCTGCCCGATGGCATGTGCGTTGCCAAATCGGGCATTATATTTGCCACAGGACCGGGCGGGGTATTTATCATTTCCCCCAAAGGTGAATATTTGGGACGGATACGCACCGAAAAAGCATGCGCCAATTGCACAATTGGCAATGATGGGCGATATTTATACCTAACAATCAGCGATATATTGGCCAGAATTAAATTACGCACCGCGATGTAAATCATCCATAATCAATATGGCGCATTGATTGCGCCATTATTTATGCTTTATCATATATTTCAGAATCAATGGCGGCGATAAATAAAATAAGCCAAAGATAATTTTATGAGAGGTATAATCATGTCCGATAATGTGAGTAAAAATGTTGCGAAAATCATTTCGCCGCGTATCAATGAACCAACCCATGTCACATCATCGCAATATGATAAATTATATGCGCAAAGCATTAATGATCCCGATGCCTTTTGGGCGGAGCAGGCAAAAAACCTAAATTGGTATAAAATGCCAACCAAAATTTCCAATTGGTCCTATGATCCGGTTTCCATCAAATGGTTTGAAGATGGCGTGATGAATATTTGCCATAATGCAGTAGATCGCCATGTAGAGGCAGGCAAAGGCGATGTCGTCGCCATGATATTTGAACCCGATGACACCCAAGGCGAAGCGCGGCATATCACCTATGGCCAGCTATTGAGCGATATTATTAAAATGGCGGGTACGTTGAAAAAAATGGGGGTCAAAAAGGGTGACCGCGTTACCATTTACATGCCGATGATTGTTGAAGGCGCGGTGGCCATGTTGGCATGTGCGCGTATTGGCGCAATACATTCGGTGGTATTTGGCGGTTTTTCGCCCGATGCTTTGGCGGGCCGGATAAAGGATTGCCAAAGCCGATTTGTTATTTGCGGCGATGGCGGATGGCGCGGCGGTAAATCCGTCCCGTTAAAGGCAAATGTTGATGCGGCATTAAAACAGGTTGATGTGGATGGCGTGCTGGTCATTAAACATAGCTGTATCGACATTGATATGCAGGATGGGCGCGATTATGATTATGATGAATATAGCGCCGATGTGGGCGATATATGCCCATGTGAGCCGATGAATGCCGAAGACCCGCTGTTCATTTTATACACATCGGGTTCAACCGGATCGCCCAAGGGTGTGCTGCACAGCATTGGCGGCTATGCCACATGGGTGGCGGCGACGTTTAAATATATTTTTGATTATAAAGCAGGCGAGATTTTTTGGTGCACGGCGGATATTGGATGGGTTACGGGGCATAGCTATGTCGTATATGGCCCATTGATAAATGGCGCCAGTCAGGTGATTTTTGAAGGTGTTCCCAATCATCCTGATTTTGGCCGTTTTTGGCAAATTATTGCCAAGCACCGCGTGAATATATTTTATACCGCGCCCACAGCCATTCGTGCGTTAATGCGCGAAGGAGATGCGCCGGTAAAGGCACATGACCGCAGTTCGTTAAGATTGCTTGGCACGGTGGGTGAACCGATAAATCCAGAGGCGTGGCGTTGGTATTTTGATGTGGTGGGCGAGGGGAAATCCCCCATTGTTGATACATGGTGGCAAACCGAAACTGGCGGGGTGATGATTTCCACCTTGCCCGGCGCGCATGGCATGAAACCGGGCAGTGCGGGCAAACCATTTTTCGGGATTAAGCCGCAATTGGTGGATAATGAAGGTAATATTTTGGACGGCGCGACCAGCGGTAATTTATGCATTACCGATAGCTGGCCCGGACAGGCGCGCACCGTATATGGTGATCATGAACGATTTATCCAAACCTATTTTTCCACATATAAGGGCAAATATTTTACTGGCGATGGATGCCGCCGTGATGAGGACGAATATTATTGGATTACCGGCCGGGTTGATGATGTGATAAATGTGTCGGGCCACCGTATGGGTACCGCCGAAATTGAAAGCGCACTTGTTTCCCATCCCTTGGTCGCAGAGGCGGCAGTTGTGGGTTATCCCCATGATATAAAGGGACAGGGCATTTATTGCTATGTCACCTTAAATGCGGGAGAGCAGCATAGCGATGAATTAGTGGCGCAATTGCGCGCGCATGTTCGGCAGGAAATTGGCCCCATTGCAACGCCGGAACATCTGCATGTTACGCCCGCATTGCCCAAAACCAGGTCGGGTAAAATTATGCGGCGGATATTGCGTAAAATTGCGGAAAATGATTTTGCAGCATTGGGCGATATTTCCACTCTGGCCGACCCCAGCGTGGTGGACAGCTTAATCGAGGGCAGATTGAATAAATAATTATGGCGCCTTTGGTTCATTTGAGGAGGGCAGGTCGATTTCAACCACGCCCTTTTCAGGGCCATAATCATTATCATTATTTTGATTATCGTTTTCGCCAGATTGTTCATCATCCTCAACAGGCTGGTTATAGCTGGTTAAATCGCGATTATCCGGAATGAACGGATCAATATCTTCGTCCTGCGCTGAACCGTCCATGCCCAAAACATCATGCGCCGATTGCAAGATCATTTCTTCTTTGGTGGCGCAATTTTTGGCATAGGCAACGCCTTTTAAAAAACTGCGCCGCGTGACGCCGGCATAAACGGCATCTTCCATTTTGGCTCTATGCGCATTGGCACCGGAAATTTGCCGAACCACCCCGCGAAAGGGGATGAACCCGCCCAGCACATTGCCGCCCACTTTTAACGCCTTATTTATTGTGCCTGTTTTTTTGCTATCCGCATCGGCATCTGGGCCAAGGACATTGTCCAAAAGGGCGATTTGATCATATAGGCTGGCACAATCATCCAACCCCTCGGCCGAATAGGGTTGATCGCCAATGCTCAATAAAATTAAAGGTATTTCTTTATTACGAAGGTTTAAATCATTTAATGGCTGCGTTGCGGCATCCACCGCGTCCGAACCAACATTGCCCTTTTTTTGCCCTTTATAGGCATAAGCAGGCATTGCACATAAACTGATGCCTAAAATTAAACCGCACAGCGGCCCAAAATAAAAAAACAAGGACAGCTTTCGCTGCCCCTGCCTTTCGTGCCTTTTTCCCATATGGTGCGACCCAAAGGCGCGAAATATTGTTTTTAAGGTTAAGAACATCATTCTTCCTTTTTAAACTTTAACTTTACCCGTTCAATTACTTGGTTGGCCTTATCGGCCACTTGTTGACCAATTTCAGCACTTTTTTCTTTTGCAGCGTTCAGATTTTCCTTCGCCGTGCTTAGGTCAATGTCAGAAATTTTTTCCTTTACAGAGCTTAAATCAATGTCGGAAATCTTTTCTTTGACTGAACCTGCTATATGCGAAACCTGTTCACTTGCCGCTGATCCTATATTGGATAATTGTTCTGTAAAGCCTGGACTTGCTTCGGGCAGTGGTTTGGCAAATTCATCGCCAATTACTTTTAACATATCCAATATTTGTTTGGGATCGGCGCCGCTATTGCTGGACGCGTGCACCAAAGCTTTGGTCAAATCTATATCCTCACCCGACAATCTGGCAAAAACTATTTCCCCTGCTGCGCGGGCTGCCTCTGCGCTTAATCCCGCCTTATATGCAATGCCATTAACATCGATTAAGGGGGCGGAGCCGGCGATTTGAAAAAGTGCATTTGTCATTATTATTCCTTAATTCATTATGTCGGGTTTGATTGCATTGCAGCAACCTGTTGACGGGTAAGTTTCAGATCGCGTGACATTTCAACCTTATCTGCAATGCGTGCCAATCCACTGGTGATAAAGGCAAGGGCGGCAACAGCAATTTGTATCCCCACTGATACGCTGCCTGCTTCGCGCCAAATTAAAATTGCCAATAGGCATAGGCTGGATATTAAAAGAAATTCAGCCGCAAATATCGAAATGGCCCGCAATTTGGCTGCGCTGCCGAAAATTAGCAACAGCCCAAATATCGACCATTGGGCCGCCACAGCATCAGCGCCAATGCCTTCCCCCATTCCAGTTAACATTTCAATGGGCAGCGGCGCGAATAATGTTAATAATCCGCCGGCAAGTGCCGCGCTGCCCGTAATAAAGGCAATCATGTCAATAATAGCGCTGCGCGGTTTTGCGGGCGCTGATATAGTCGTCTGCGATGCCATTTGTGCATTGGCCTGCGCAGTTATGTTGGCAGCAGGCGCGCTTGGCGGCGCATAAGATACCGCCGATGCATTTGGTTCAGCTTGTGAAAAATCTGACATGATATTCTCCAAATGGGGCGCTATTATTAACGCGCCCTATCGAAACGGCTCAATCTTTCAGCTTCGGCTTTTAAGGCGCGACCTTGATCAATTTTGGCTTGTGCCTTATCAACTTCGGCCTGTGCTTTAATTTGTTTTTTGGACGATTTGTCCAATTCTTCGCGGCCATCCATCCGGCGGTCGGAATATTTCGCCCATTCACCAGCAGCCTTGTCAACTTGACGTGCCCAACGCGCGGCTTCTTCAGGATCGCTGAAATAGGGAATAGAGGCAGTTAGGTTGCGAAATTCCGCATTGGCATTTTCCGCCTGCGCCCGGGCGCTATCGCGCTTATTCTGGGCGTTTACGACATCCGCGCTAAATGAAATAAGTTTCTTCTTTGCCTTTTCCATCGCGGTCAGGCCCTCAGATTCCAGCTTGCTGCCCTTATCCCACATTTTTTGATGTTGTGCGGTAACAATAATATCTGCCTGTGATGCTTCTTGCATCGCGAATGCAGAGGTTGGAAGAGCAGTTGCAGTCAATAAAGCTGCGGCAAAGGCTGAACATAGAAATTTATTCATTTATCTAACTCCGTTAATTTATAGATTGTCTTTATAGTGACTTTTCTATTCTGTAAAACGGGATTGTCAAAACAATATATTTGGTTTATCCAAATTAAATGGACATAATAAGCTTTCGAACTTTTTTGGCCGCCGCAGCAACGGGCAGCTTTGCCGGTGCGGCAAAGCGCATTCATGCCAGCCCATCAAGCGTGACCGAACGTATTAAGCAACTTGAATATCGATTGGGCGCGAAATTATTTGAACGCGATAAGCGCGGTTGTCGGCTGACCGCGGCGGGCCGCAAATTTATGGGCCCGGCACAGCAATCTGTTCGTGCATGGGAAATTGCACAGCATGAGGTTTCAATTCCGGAAAACTTTACCAAAAGCATTTCTATGGGCGGGCAATATGCGCTTTGGGGGGCTGAGCTGACTGGCTGGCTTGCAACCGCGCGAAAGCAAATGCCGCATATTGCCTTTCGCGTCACGGCGGGGGCATCGGCGCGGTTGAACCGTGACCTTAGCGATGGTTTTTTGGATATCGCTGCCATGTATGATCCGGTTTTTCGGCCAGATATCGGAACGGAAAAGCTGTTCGATGACAGGTTAATTTTGGTTTCCGCCGCCCATGAAGATAATTGGCGGGAAAATTATGTGCGGATCGAATGGGGGCAGCATTTGGGTGTTGAAATTGCATCGCGCATGGATATTGAACCTTCCGCTGGCCTTGTCCTTGATTTGGGTAAACGATCGGCAAATTGGTTGATTGAACAAAAAATGAGCGGCTTTATGCCCGAACGCGTTGTCATGCCTCATCTGAAAAATGGGCAGTTGAAAATAGTGCCCGATGCGCTCAGCTTTGACTATCCGGCCTATATTTGTTGGCGGCGCGATGTTGACCCGCAAATAATTGCCGATTTGGTGCTGTCAATTAAGGCATGCTTTGCGGCGTAAATTTAATTATGGAGAATTTTAAGGGCGTTGCCATAGGGTGTTTTCTGTAAAAATGATAATTGTGTTTCTTTTATGATGTCATTTATTTGTGCCTGTGGATGGTTACTGCTGCTGACCATGACGCGAAGGGGTTTGCGCCCCGCCGGTGCAGCAATTGCATGCGCAATAGCGCGCGGCACATCCATTGGATCTCCATTTAATTTTGGGATACGGCCCGACCCCATTAAATCCGCCATTGCACCATATCCATCCAAATGCTCAGTTGCAGATCTCTGTTTTAATTTGGCAGTATATTGTTCGCGATTGCGCCAAAATTCGGTTGGATAGCCTCCTGCTTGTATGATTGATATTTCAACCCCCTGCAACGCAACCTCATATGCCAAAGCCTCTGACATTGCCTCCACGGCAAATTTTGTGGGGCAATAATGACCAAGGCCGGGGTAAATAATGCGACCAGATTGTGATGACATATTGATAATATGGCCTGAACGGCGTTTACGCATGGCAGGCAAAACTGCACGCTGCAATAATTGATAACCGATAATATTGGTGTCAAAGGCAAGTTTACTAGCTTGTAAATCCTGCGCCTCAACTGGCCCCACAATGGCAATGCCCGCATTATTGATTAACACATCGGGTATCGCCCCCAATATTTTTTCCGCCTGTGCGACGCCGTTCTGCACACTATGTTCACTTAATACATCAATTTCTACAATATGAATGTCCAATTTTTCATTTTTGGCAATATCACTTATTTCCGCTGCCTCTGGACGAATTATATTGCGCATCGTGGCGATGACTTTCGCTCCTAGACGGGCATAATGAATCGCGCCTAATCGGCCAAAGCCAGTAGCGGCCCCCGTAATCAATATAGTTTTACCAGTTAAATCTATTTTATGAGTGTCATTTGAATTGGCAGCATTGCCGGCTGCGATCAATTGACTATTCGCGCACGTAGCAAAGGCGGCAGCAATTAACATATTTCTTCTGGATATATTTTGCAAAACTTCCTCCTACCATTTATTTTCTAAAGGCTTTCTCTTTACTGTCATAGACCAATCGAAACCCGACATTGCTTGCGCCTAAACCAGGGTCGCGTCCTGTTCGTGCGGCGGGCCTATAGCGTTGGCAATAATTGGGCGCACATAGATAAGAGCCGCCCTTCATCACATGTGAGGAAAATGCAGGATTAAATGGGTCATAGGCATTATTTTCTGATGGCCCTTTGGGATTATTTTGGGGGCGCTGTGGATCATGTTGCGGCGCATAAAAATCGCTGGTCACTTCCCACACATTGCCAATCATATCGTACAGCCCCCATTTATTGGGTTCAAAGCAACCTACTGGAGAGATGCCCTTATAACCATCTGTCCCCTTGTTCAATGAAGGGAAAATACCTTGCCAACTATTGGCTTGTTCAGGCTGCTTAGTGTAATTTTTTTGTCCTGCACGGGCTGCATATTCCCATTCTGCCTCTGTTGGGATGCGTCCACCACGCCAATTAGCATAGGCCTCCATATCCTTATAGGCGAGATGAACAACGGGATCTTGTGGCCGCATATCAGGCCCTGTTGGCCCTAATGGTTTTTTCCAATTTGTCCCGGGCACATATTCCCACCAATCATGATAATTATTGGAAAATTGTTTCGGTGCTTTAAATAATGCTGATCCAGGCAATAGCATATCGGGTGGTATTTGTTCGACAGGAACGCCGAAAGCCGCCGGATCTACGGGTAACTCGGCCACGCTTTTATACCCAGTGGCCTTTACAAATGCGGCATATTGTCGATTGGTTACTTCGGTTGGGTCTATCCAAAAATGGTCGAGAGTGATTATTTTTATCGGACCTTCTTCATCATAAACATCGGTCTGCCCCATCTCAAAACTACCTGCTTTAATTTCAATGGGTGTCCAATTGGGGATTGAGCACTGAACCTTATTATGATCCTCCTCATATATATTGCTAACACTTTGCTGGCCGCAATTGGTCAGGATAAGAAATAAGGCAGCGGAGGCTCCTCCCCAATAAATAGCGCGAGTGTTTAAAGGTATTGACAAGTTAAACATATGATGTATCCATAGATGTCATTATTAGGCCGAAATTAAGTAAGGTCAAGGGTTTTATCTCCCATGAACGGTCAAGAATTTCGAGTCGAAATTGAGAGAGGGGTATATTTTTTGGAACCGATGCGCCCATATATTGGCGGAAAGCTTGTTGCATTTCCTGCAGCTGCAAATGTCATGAATCCAGCAAATAATGAAATAATAGGTGCAATTGGGCTTGCTGATCTTGCATTAACACAGCAAGCTTTGGAGGCCGCAGAGGCTGCTTTCCCGACATGGTCAGATATAGCGGTTAATGAACGTGCGCAGTGGATGCATAAATTGCGCGACGCGATTATCCAAAATGAGGAAAAACTGCGTCATTATGTCCATATTGAAATGGGTAAGCCATGGGCGGCGACAGCTGATGATTATCAGATGCTGGTTGATAGTTTAGAATATTATGCTGCTGAAATTCAAAATATTAAGGAAGAATATATTGATGATAGTGCAGGCACGCATAGCCATGTGATTAGCAGAGAGCCAGTAGGTGTTGTTGCAGCATTTTTGGCGTGGAATTTCCCATTGTTAAATTTAGCATATAAGCTTGGTCCTGCAATGGCGGCGGGATGCCCCATTGTCATAAAACCATCATTGCAAACGCCTTTATCAACCTATGCTGTTGGTGAATTATGTGCGGAAATTGGCCTTCCTGATGGTGCGGTAAATATTATTTGCGGTAGTGATGCCGCTATTGGCGATGCTATTTCTGCCTCCCCCATACCGCAAATGCTCACCTTAATAGGTTCAACACAAACAGGGAAGCATGTGATACGAACGGGGGCGACAAGTATAAAGCGTTATTCGATGGAATTGGGCGGAGATGCACCGGTTTTAGTGTTTGAAGATGCGGATTTGGATAATGCGGCGGATGTTATTTGTGCGTTAAAATTTGGCAATAGTGGCCAAATTTGCGTGGCGCCAAATCGGGTCTATGCACATTCCACCATCGCAGAAAAATTGACGCAGAAAATTGTCGAGCGAGCCGAAAATATAAAGGTAGGATTTGATAAAGAAGCTGACATAAATATGGGGCCTCTTATCGATCAAAAAGCATGGGCTCGGATTGACGGGTTGGTAAAGGATGCGGTTTCACGAGGCGCGTCTTTATTAGCTGGCGGGGGGTATCCCGATGGTTTGGAACAGGGCAGCTTTTATGCGCCAACTGTCATAAGTGGTGTAACCAAAGAAATGCAATTGGGCGTAGAGGAAGTCTTTGGTCCAATTATTAGCATGATGCAGCCTTTTGAAGATGAAGTGGCAATATTATGCGCGGCAAATGACACAGATGCCGGATTAACTGCATATGTTTTTACAAGCGATAGTGAAAGAGCAGATCGATGCGCGCGGGCGCTACGTTTTGGTGAGGTGCAAATAAATGGCGTTCGTTATGCCATTAACCTGCCGCATGTGGGGATAAAGCAATCGGGCATTGGCGTGGATTGTTCGCATTTAGCGTTGGACGATTATTTGGTCACAAAGCGCGTGTCACGCGCATTAAATATTAAGGGCGGGGGCGCATGAATATTTCTGATTTAGATCATATTAAGGCGTCAAAGATATTGGGTAATGGCAATGCGTCACGTAATGGCGGGCCTAAAATTGCCCAGATACGTAGCCATGTTTTGCAATATGAATTGGATGAAGAGCTTGGCTATTCCCAGCAATATTATACCAAAAGAACGGCGCACTTAATCGAAGTTATCACCGAAGATGGTATATCGGGTTGGGGTGAGAGCTTTGGTGGAAATAATGTGGCGCTGGCCAATAAAGTAATTGTGGAGCGTGTTATCCAACCCATGATTTTGGGGATGGATGTGTTGGACCGTGAAGTGATATGGCATAAAGCGTATAATCTTTTGCGCGATCATGGGCAAAAAGGAATGCCGATACAGGCATTGTCCGGTATTGATATCGCTCTGTGGGATTTGGCCGGTAAATATCATAATTTGCCAGTTTATAAATTATTGGGCGGCGCATTTAGAAAAGAAATCCCCGTTTATGGCTATGGCATGATGCTGCAACAAGTGCCCGATTTGGCAGAACGATTTGCCGCTGAAAGTGCCGCAATTGTCGATGCTGGATTTAGTGCCATGAAAATGAAAATTGGGCTTGGCGTTAAAGAAGATGTGAAGCTTGTGGAGGCTGTTCGTCATTCCATCGGCGCGGATATTGGATTGATGGTCGATGCCAATCATGCCTATACTACGCGCGAGGCCATCCCCCTTGGGCGGGAGTTTGAGCGGCTTGGCATTAATTGGTTTGAAGAGCCCGTCGCGCCAGAGGATCATGCCGGATATCGCGCCTTATGTCAGGCTTTGGACATAAATATTGCCGGCGGTGAAGCAGAATTCACCTCATTTGGTTTCCGCGATTTAATCGCTGGGCATTGTGTTGATATATTACAGCCAGAGGTGTGCGCGCTGGGCGGTATTACCGAATATTTAAAAGTTTTGGCATTGGCGCGGGCGCATTTTGTGCCTGTGGTTAATCATGTTTGGGGTTCGGCAGTGGCGGTCGGCACAAATTTGCATTTGCTTGCCGCTTTACCAGATTTCCCTGGGGCTGCTCATCCGGTTCAACCCATGTTGGAATATGACACAACGCCCAATAAATTCCGTGAAGAATTGTTGCAAAAACCATTAAATATTTTGGAGCAAGTGAAAAATAATGGAGGCAAGGTTGCATTGCCAACTGGCCCAGGACTTGGTGTAGATCCGGATCCTGACTTTATCAAATTTTATTCGGTCGAGCTGTAATGGCCTTTACAATGGAACAGATAAGCATCGACCATAATGTCGTAAAAATATTATCTCGGCAATTAAAGCATGTCATTTGCGAGCAGGGATTGGTCAAAAAATAATCAATAAAAGTAAATTGAAAAATGGATTGGATTAAGAGGAGGAGTAAATGATGAAAAATAATAGATTAAAAAGAAATCAGCATAATCTAGTTAATGGGTTATTATGTGCATCTTCCATGGTGGCAATGATGACATTTTCTGCAACCGCTTATGCGCAGGATCAGTCATCACAAGATAATAATGAGCAAAGTGCAGAGGTGGCCGAACCCGCACCAGAAAATGAAATTATTGTTACCGGCTTCCGTAAATCTTTGGCGGATGCTTTGAATGAAAAGCGCAATTCAGGTAATATTGTTGACGGCATTAACGCCGAAGATATTGGTAAATCAGCTGACCAAAATATTGCAGAGGCTTTGCAACGTGTTCCTGGTGTTTCGATTGACAGGTCCAATGGCGAAGGTTCAACCATTACGGTTCGCGGTGTGGATGCCAATTTAAACGAAGTATCCTTAAACGGTGTTACGGTGACCAATGCAGCCGGTGACGTTCGCAATGGAAATTCGGGACAAGCTGTGGATTTCAGCGCCTTTTCATCAGATATTTTATCACGTGTTGAAATTGCCAAAACAGCAAGCGCGGATGACAATGAAGGCAGCCTTGGTGCGGCAATTAAATTACAGACATTTAAGCCTTTGGGTATAAAGAAAAATCGCCGCATTTTTGAGTTGCAGGCACGTTATTCCCCCTTTGCAGATACAAATGGCAACGGCGTTCGTAATGATATATTTCATGGCGATTACCGTGCCAATTTGGCTTTGTCGCAAAAATTATTTAACGATAGCTTAGGTATTTCGATTGTTGCGACATCGGAGCGTACTTCAGGGCGGGCGGACACAATAAATATACCGCGATATGAAGCGACAAATAATATAGCTGATCCATTCCCCAATGCGACTGCGCCCTTAATTTCTGGTGGATTAACCGATATAAATACGGGGCAATTGGTATTCAGTCCGCGTACAACGGGTGGGGCAATTATTCCTGAACAACAATTACGTGTCTTGTTGCCATTTGAATTGGCCTATGATCAAAATTATTTCTCCACCCTACGCAATAATGTAAGTGGGTCAATTCAATGGAAGCCGGGCGATAATACCGATATTCAAATTGACGGGACATATACCCATGTGAACCGCGTAAATGATAGGTCGCAATTGGCCATTCGTGCCGCGCCAGAATTTTTCCCATTGTGGCAAGGCACGGAAAATTTTTATGACCCAGATAATTCCACCCTATTAAATTATCGCTCCACTTCATTGGGAATTGGCCCTGGCAGTGCCCGCAACCCAGGTTATATCCGTACTGTCGAAGAACGGGAGGATACTGATGAGGATACATATGTATTGGGTTTCGATGCCGAGCATCGGATGGGTGAATTCACATTTAACCTGCATGGGGGCCATTCAAAAAGTAAAGGCCGCGACAATGATTATACTTACGCGACTTCGCAAATTGAAAATCAGGCATTGGCTGGCCCATTAAGTTTTGACAATGGCTTTAACGGTTTTGATAATCGGCCCGGATTGACCAAAGGTTTTGATTGTGTATCGGGTGGTCTATGTTCCATTTTCTTAAGCGATACAGTGCCCAATAGAACACAGGGCGGAACAAATGGAGCAAATCCCAATTTAGCCATAGTTGATGATGGATTTGAATGGGATATTGGCAGTGTGAATTCACGAGACCGCGCCATTGATGATAAAGCATCAAGTGTGTTCTTCGATATTGATTGGGATCATCAATTTGGCCCAATTAAGAATTTCGAATTTGGTTTTAAATGGGACAAACGAAATCGTGAACAGCGCCAAACCAACAGCTTTTTGGATCGTTTCGCATTTAGCGACCCTCGTGCCAGTATTTTGCCCTTTGTCTTGACGCGTGAAACATCGCTTCGTGATGGATTTGGCGAAAAATTGGGGTTGGCGCGTGATAATATCACCGATGGTATTTTTAGATTTGATCCCATTGCCCTGCGCACGGCGTTACAGCAACAACGCGGCGATGCAGGTGTAACTTCGCCTGATCTTCGTGATTTTCGCGATTTAACATTGGAGGTATATGGCGGCTATGCCTTGGCCAATTTTGAAATGGCAGAGGGCCGTATATTTGGTGACATTGGCGGGCGTTGGGTCAAAACCAATGTTGATGTAAATGGTGGTGCATTGGCCACGCCAAGCTTGCTTCAATTTACCACAAGGCCTGAAAATTTGGCATTTTTTGGATATTTTGGCGCAGGAAACCCAGGGAATACGGCCACTTTGGCACAAGCACAGGCGCAAATTGCGGCCATTTTAGGCAATGATTTGGTGGACAGAAATAATCCCGCCTATGTCGCGCCAACTGGCGTGTCTGTCTCTGACAAGAATAGCTATAGTAATTTCTTGCCTTCGTTAAATGTTAACTGGTTTGCGACGGATAATTTAGTTGTTCGTTTCGCCACATCACGCACGATGGCCCGTCCTAATATTGACAGGTTGCGTCCCAATTTCCTATTTACGGAAAACACTTTCTCAAACTCTTTTGCAAGTGGCGGCAACCCATATTTGAAACCATTTACATCGACAAATCTGGATCTGTCTTTTGAATGGTATTTTGACAAAAATTCAATTTTATCGGTGGCATTCTTTAACAAAAGCCTGAAAGATGCAGAGCGCAGTGTATCACAAACTTTTTATATCCGGGATATTCGTGATATTTTTTATGATGCAAATGGTATCGCCATTACTGACCCAGCACAATATGGTGCGGCAATAGGGCAGGCTGGCTTCATTCCAAGCCAATCAAGCCTATTATTACCCTATACCCCCAATGCACAACCATTGGACATTTGTTTGCCCAACCGGGTTTTGGATTTATCATTGCAAGTACCGTTACAGGAATGTGAAGCGGTTCAGTTTAACCAACCTGTTAATGCGGGTAGCGCATATGTGCGCGGTGTAGAGGTTTCATTCCAGCATAGTTTTGATTATTTACCCGGTTTGTTAAGCGGATTTGGTGTCGCCATGAATTACACCTATTCCGATTCACAGGTGAAAGAGCAAACCATAACGGATGCGCTTGGCAATGCGTTGACTTTCCGCGCGGCGCCTTTGCCCAACACTTCAAAGCATACATTTAATGGAACAGCATTTTATGAAAAGGGCGGATTGCAACTTCGTGCTGCATATAATTGGCGCTCTGACTTCCTAAGATCATCTGCACCTGAACAAGGGGGCACGCGCCGTTATAGCGAAGGATTTGGCTCTTTAGATCTGTCAGGAGGAATTGATATTACAAAAAGCCTATCATTTAATTTCCAAGCCGTGAATTTATTGGACAATGTGCGGCGTGATTATGCGGTATTAGAGGTCGATCAAGCGGTGCCAAATGCGATTGCTGGTGAACCTCTTGGATTGGGATCTGCGCCAAATAGCCGCACATTATTAGTCCAAAATACGGGCCGTATTTTCCGTGCTGGTTTCAGGCTGCAATTTTAATATTAACATGGGCGGGCGTATAAGCGCCTGCCCATATTTCCATCCCTGGAGTAAGGGGGTGATTTGAGGAGGCTTTCATGAGAAAATTTTGTTCGAAAATGACCGAATGTGCAGTAACAATGACATTATTGGGGTGCGCTGCGGCTTTTATCTCTCCTGCCGCGGCGCAAACATCAAGTGGAGCAGGAAAAGGGTCAGCATTTCTTGCTCAGGCAGATGTTAATTCCGACGGCCTTTTATCGCTTGATGAATTTATATTGTTCCAAGGCGAAGGTGAGATGCAGCGGCGCGACCGGAATAAAGATAATATATTGTCCAAGGCGGAATGGATTGGCGAAGGCGCGGCGGATAGTTTTTATCAAATATCTTTTGATAAATTTAATGCCAATGGCGATGATATTTTCAGTGCAGATGAAATAGTCGATGTTTTTACATGGGCATTTGGAAATCGCGATAGCAATAAGGATGGTTTTTTGTCGCCCGCAGAAGCGCCAAAAACATTATTACGCGGTAATTAAAATAATGATTGCAACGGCATTAATTTTTTGATGGCCAGGCCGAGGGGCATGATATGAAGAATAAATTTTCAATTTGGTTTGGTGTTGTAATATCGGCAAGTTTAATCGCCGCATGCATGGTTGCGCCAGTTGAAAGTGCCGCGACCAATATTTCGAAGGATAAGGCCAAAAAACCTAATATCATTGTCATTTTGACCGATGATCAGGGCTATGCCGATGTGGGGTTTAACGGAAGTAGGGATATTCCCACACCCAATATTGACCGAATTGCCAATGAAGGTGTCCGTTTTGAGCGTGGCTATGTCACTTTTCCAGTATGCGGGCCAAGCCGTGCAGGATTATTAACAGGGCGATACCAATCCAGATTTGGTTTCGATTTAAATCCAAGTGAGAACCCCCTTGATCCAAAGGCGGGGTTACCGGCGAGTGAAAAAACCATTGCCTCAATATTAAAGCCAGCAGGTTATAAAAGCTCCATTATCGGTAAATGGCATATGGGCAATCATAAAGATTTTCACCCAATGGATAGAGGTTTTGATGAATTTTTCGGTTTTCAAAATGGTGGACATAATTATTTTGCGGAACGTTTCCGTGATATAAAAATGGAAGATACGCAAAATACCGGACAACAATATAATTCATTATTGGTGCGAAATCGCAACAGCGTGGAAACAAAGGGATATTTAACCGATATTTTATCCGATGAAGCGGTTGATTTTGTTGCTCGCAAAAAAGACGAGCCATTTTTCCTATATCTAGCATATAATGCGCCACATGTGCCCATGCATGCGAGCCAAAAATATTTGGACCGTTTTGACCATATAAAGGACCCACAGCGTAAAACCTATGCCGCAATGATTAGCGCGGTTGACGATGGCGTGGGCAAATTATTGAATAAATTGGATGAGCTTAACCTGGCCGAAGATACGATTATATTCTTTTTGTCGGACAATGGCGGGCCGCAGGCAAAGGCAAAAAATGGGTCTGTAAATTTACCTCTGCGTGGCGGTAAAGGTGATGTCTTCGAAGGGGGCGTTCGCGTGCCATTTGCCATGCGATGGACCGGCACCATATCGGCGGGCATTGTTTATCCTCACCCTGTTAGTTCATTAGATATTTTGGCAACAGCAGTAGGCGTTAACAATATAAATATGGCGCGAAATAATCCATTGGACGGAGTGAACCTTATCCCATTTTTATTGGATAAAAATTTCACGAAACAACCCCATGAAACATTATTTTGGCGGTATCGCAGCGCCGACCGAAACAGCTATAGCTTTGGTAGGATTGCTGCATTGCAGGGTGATGATAAATATCTGCAAATCGAAAAGAATAAAATGCTGTACAATGTGCGCCAAGATATAAGTGAGCAGCATAATCTTTTTGGAAATGATAAGAAAAAAGCGGCCGAGTTAGAAGCCAAATATTTAAAATGGCACAAAGAGATGAGCGATTTGCAAATCTCCATTTTCAATGAATGGCCAATTGGCAGCACAGAATGAGAATTTTTGCGGGCAATGAAGGTTGCGGATTATGAAAATAACAAATTATATTAAAATGAATGTGGCTATGCTGGCATTATTGGGTGGGCATTTGTTTGTCGCCAAGACTGATATCGCCGTTTCAAAAGTGGCCGCCGCTACAAAAATAGAAGCGGTAAGCGCCAAAGCCAAAATAAATAATATTCAAAATAATAAAGCGCAGCATAAGGCAAAGCCCAATATCCTCATTTTATTTTTTGATGATATGCGCTTTGATAGTTTTTCCTATCGCGGCGGTCCGGTGCCGACACCCAATATTGATGCTCTTGCGGCGGCTTCAACACGTTTTGATATGGCCATGACAACGACGGGACTTTGTTCACCTTCGCGTGCGGCTTTGTTTACCGGCAGGTGGGGACATCGCACCGGATTGGATGATAATGTCGAATTATGGCATTCGCGTTTAAGTGAACTTGACCCAAATCAAGGTGGAATTATTCGCCGTGCCAAGGATGCAGGATATTATATTGGATATGTCGGTAAATGGCATTTGGGCGCAAATGGCCCACAAAAACGCGGCGCCGATTTTATCGGTGCGTTTGAAAAAGACGATAAGGAGGCAGTGCGGCCATTTACACCAGATTCGGATTTAGAGCAGGTTCGAGGATATATTGCCGGAAAGCGTGATGCCAATGGCGAAAAACATCAATATTATGAAACCCTACCCGGTACATATGAAGATACAATAACCAGCGAAAAAGTACGATCCGGGCAAGAGTTTTTGCATCTTGCCGCTAAAAAGAAAGAACCTTTTTTTGGGGTAATCAGCTTTCAACAACCCCATCCGCCCTATCGCGTACCTGAACCTTATGCCAGCATGTTTGACCCGGATAAGGTGACTTTGCCAGTAAATCATATGGCGGCACGCGTGGATACGCCCCTGTCACAGGAATATCCCTATTGGCCATGGCATGATGTGTCGCATATGAATGAGGATGATTGGCGCAAAGCAAGAGCCCATTATTATGGCGCAATTGCCATGATTGACCATGCAGTTGGTCAGATTATAGAAACAGCAAAAAAAGAAGGCGTCTATGATGATTTGCACATAATTTTATTGGGCGATCAGGGCAGCATGATTGGTGAGCATGGCCTATATGATAAGGCGGCCTATGCCTATGATGAATTGATGCGTATCCCATTATTGGTGCGCGACCCAGATATCGCGCCGCGCATTGTGAACCGTCATGTGTCGTTGATGGATATACCCGCCACCATGTCAGAATGGATGGGGTTGGCTGCCGATGGTGAAAGCGATGGGCGTTCATTAACCCCCTTAATGAAAAGGGGGGATGTTGCGCTGTCGGATGAAGAGGATAGAGCCTTTTATGCCTATGAATGGTATAATGGTGCATGGTTTGGCCTGCGCGCAATTCGCACAAAACAATATAAATATGTGTGGAATCCAGGTGACAAAAATGATGAACTTTATGATTTAATCAATGATCCAGGTGAAATGACCAATTTGGCACCAAATTCGGCGTATAAAGAACAGATAAGGAATTTGCGCGGGCAATTATTGGATCATTTACGCGCGGTTCATGACCCCTCCGCCGGTCGTTTAGAAAAATTAATTGCAAGGACCGGTGGTTAAAATGGAAAATTCTCATCTTAAAAATGATCCCATTATATTTGATGATCGAATTTGCGGCCTTGGTGAAGGGCCATTATGGCACCCGTTAAGGCAGACATTATATTGGGTGGACATCCCCAATCGTGCAGTGATGAGCAAAAATAGCCAGTGCGATTCCATTATTAATTTTGATGAAATGGTTTCCGCTTTAGGCTGGATTGATGCTGATCATTTGATGTTGGCCACCGAAACCGGCCTATATAAAATGCATGTTGATGGCGGCCCGCGCCAGATTATCTGTCCGGTGGAGGCCGATACACCAACCAATCGCAGCAATGATGGACGGACCGATCCATGGGGTGGTTTTTGGATTGGCACGATGGGCAAATCAGCAGAGGCCGGCGCGGGCTCTATTTACCGTTGGTATAAAGGGGAACTGCGCATTGTAACCAAAAATATGACTGTCACCAATGGCATTTGTTTCGACAGGCCGCGACAACGTGCCTATTTTGTCGATTCTGCACGGCAGATTATGTTTTTTGTGATGCTGAACAGTGACGGGTGGCCAGTTGGCGAACCAAAAATATTTATGGATTTATCCGAAGAAAATCAAACAATTGATGGCGCGATAACCGACTTAGATGGTAATATATGGGCGGCAATGTGGGAAGATGGAGAGGTGGCGCAATTTTCCCCCGAGGGTAAGCGACTTTCAACGTTAAAAACCTTTGCACCGCGAACCACTTGTCCCGCATTTGGCGGGCCAGATGGCACAGATTTATACGTTACCACCGCGTCCGTCGGCTTGAAAAAAACACCCGCATTGCACGTGCCGCATGGCGCGACTTTATTATTTAAAAATGTCGTCAAAGGGGCATTAGAGCCAAGGATTTTATTGCATGATTAAGTTGAAAAACCATTTGATAAAAATGCTTAGTTGTCTGGCATATCTGTCCATGATGGGAACGCCCGCAATAGCCAAAAATGACTCTAAAGCCATGCTTCCCGCATCGGATCAGGATAATTCTGATGGCTGGGTTTTGAATGAAGAAGTTAGCGATGAATTTAATGGGACCGAGATTGATCGCGATAAATGGCATGTTGAGGGATATGAAGGGCAATATCACCATTGGAAAGGGCGCGCACCATCGCAATTTGCGGGGCATAATGCCTATTTAAAGGATGGAAAATTGAATATCCGGACGCAGTGGGAGCCGGATTTTAAATTTGCTTCTGATAAACCGGGCGGGGTTGCATATGGCGATCCATTGCCCGTCACAACAGCAGCGGTGATTGGTAAAAAACGTTTCCTAAATGGATATATGGAGGCACGAACAAAGGCCGGAAATGCGTCGATGACCAGTGCATTTTGGGCGCTGGGCTATCAATCCGAATTGGATGTGTATGAACAAATTGGTAACCCAAAAAATAAAAAGGGTAATATCCGCGAAACCCATTATACTTCGGCAATTCATGATTGGCGTCCTAATCGATATGAGGCGCAATTTGGTAAAAATAAAACCTTTACCAACACATATGATATGGGCGTGCGGGTGGCCGATGATTTCCATATTTATGGGGTGGAATGGAATGAAGATTATCTTAAATTCTATTTAGATGGTAAATTAACCAAAGAAATATCACGCCGCGAAATTGGCGATGGATGGGTGCTATCAAACCCCATGGCCATTTGGTTTGATTCCGAAATTTTTGAATGGCTGGGTAATCCGCACAAGGAAGAATTACCCGCAATTTATGAAATTGACTATGTTCGAATTTGGCAAAAACGCGATGCTAATATGGTTGATAAGGCTTTGTTCGGATTTGAAGGGCCGATTGTGCCAGATGACTTTATTACGGATGTTTCAACCGATGTGGCCCGCCGGAAAAAAGGCGATGCCTTGCAAAATTGGAATATAGGCAAGGTAGAGAGTAAATTTTTCTCATTAGATCAAAATAGATATTTTAATGGATATCGCAGTTTGAAAATTCAAACAAAAGGCCCGCTTCCTTCGCCTGTTGTTACAATGTCTAGCCCCAAGGCAGCGGTTGCAGTGCCAAAGGGAAGGTATAGAATTACGATGCGTGTTTGGGTTCAGCCCGGCTCTACTCTATCGGCCATTGGGCTGGGCCTGCCGCAAGGAAAAGTGGGTGAAATAATAACCAGCCCCATCCATATTTCCGCGATTGAGAAAGGCCGCTGGATTGAGGTGGCGCAGACTTTTGAAAAGAAAAATGATGCAAGCCCAGACGATGTTTTTACGGTCTCTATAATGAATAAGGATGTTGGGGACGGCACATCGGAAATATATTTGGACGATATAATCATACGCACAATAGGACCTTAACAGTTAATATGATGATATTAAATGCCAATTTTTAGAATTAAAATGTAAGTTAAAGTTGCAAAGAGGTGATAAGATGTTTAGAAATATATTATGAGTGAAATGCTATTTTACGACCTGAAGCAAACATCAAATATGACGTTGAGCATGCCCGCGCAAATGGCGCGGGAGCTTGGCCGCCGTATTGTTGCAGGCACGATTGCAGTTGGCTCTTTATTGGAAGATGAAAATTCCCTTGCGGAACGGTTTAAGGTCAGCAGGGTTGTTGTTCGTGAAGCGGTAAAAATATTGGTGGGCAAGGGTCTGTTGGATGTGCGCCGCGGTATTGGCACCAGGGTGAAACCACGCGACCGTTGGATTTTATTGGACGATGATGTGCTTGCATGGCATCTCTCCGCTCCGCCAAAGCGTGAATTTCTTGCTCAATTGCTGGAAATACGTTTGGGGATGGAGCCAAAGGCATCGCGTTGGGCGGCGGAACGTGCGACTAAAGCGGATTTAGAGGAAATTTCTATCGCTTTGGACCGGATGGAGGCTGAGCAGGGTTCGACCGAACAATTTATTATTGCCGATGCATTATTTCACAAGGCGGTATTGCGGGCGGCACATAATGAATTTCTCTCTGCGATGGAGGGTGTGATATATTCAGCCCTTTTAATCAGCGTGCGGATTACCAATAAAGATCCGCGTGAAAATGGCGCATCCATTCCATTTCACAGGGATGTTTTTGAAGCAATTGCCTCGGGCGATGGAGCAAAAGCTGAGCAGCTAACTGAAAATCTACTAAATGATGCCAGACGGCGCTTGCAGCTTGAACTTGGTCAGGATGCTTTGGTCTAATCTGGCCAAATTGCACCACCATTTTTAATATTTATTCCAATATATTGGAGTTATCATAATGAAAAAATTATTTTCTTTAATGGTGGCCATTCTGGTTTTTTCTAACCCAGTATTGGCCAAAACTAAAATAGTAAAAAAACCAAATATCGTCTTATTATTCGCCGATGATGCGGGATATCGCGATTTTGGTTTTCAAGGCAGCAAGGTGATGAAGACCCCTAATTTGGACAGGCTTGCTCGAAATGGCGTTCGCTTTACCGAAGGCTATGTCACCGATGCCACCTGCGGGCCATCACGTGCGGGATTATTAACCGGCAGATACCAGCAAAAATTTGGCTATCAAGAAATAAATGTCCCTGGATATATGAGCCCTTCATCAAAATTTTTGGGCGATGATATGGGGTTACCGCTTGACCAAGTGACAATGGCAGAGCATTTAAAGAAACTTGGCTATCGCACGGGCATGTTCGGCAAATGGCATTTGGGTAATGCAGATCGTTTTCACCCATTAAAACGCGGATTTGACGAATTTTATGGTTTTCGCGGCGGGGATCGCAGCTATTTCCCATATAATGAAACTAACAAGGCCGAAGCCCGCGACAAAATGATGGAGCGTGGTTTTGGTAAGTTGGAAGAGCATGAAGGTTATTTAACCGATGTTTTGGGTGATGAAGCGGCCAATTTCATCCAACAAAATAAGGATGAGCCCTTTTTCATCATGGTTGCGTTTAATGGGGTGCATACCCCAATGCAGGCATTGGATAGCGATTTGGCACAATTTCCTGAACTATCGGGTGACCGAAAAACCGTTGCTGCGATGACGCTATCCCTTGATCGGGCAAGCGGTGTTATAATGGATAAGTTGAAATCATTGGGGTTGGATAAAAATACTATCATTGTTTTTAGCAATGATAATGGCGGTCCTACTGATAATAATGCCTCGGTAAACTATCCCCTTGCCGGGACCAAATCCAACCATTTAGAGGGCGGCCTTCGCGTTCCTTATCTGATTAGCTGGCCAGCATATTTGCCCAAAGGTGCAGATTATTCAAAACCGGTTAGCACCATGGATTTACTGCCCAGTTTTGTGGCGGCAGCTGGGGGGGATATTAGCGCTCTTTCCAATGTGGACGGCGTTAATTTATGGCCATTTGTTCGCGGAGAGGTGCAGGGCGCCCCGCATGAAAGATTATTTTGGAAAAAAGATGTCCGTGCGGCCGTCAGGGAAGGGGATTGGAAGCTGATCCGATTTGCCGATCGTCCCGCGGAATTATATAATATTTCCAATGATATTGGGGAGCAGAATAATCTTGCAGATCAATATCCAGACAAGGTGAAGGATTTGTTCAAGAAATTATTTGCATGGGAGCTTACCCATGAAAGGCCTATTTGGACATTACAGCAGAAATTTGAACGTTATGATATTGAACGTATGGACAAATATCGTGTTCCAAATGAAGAGGCCGTTCCATGGAAATTTAAATAATATTTGAATTTTCAACATCTTCAAGAAATATAAGGGGAATTATGTGCAATGACGCAGATAATCCCCCAACTTATATATGTTTTTGCCCATATGGACCGGACATATTATATAATATTATTCGCTGTAAAGTGCAGAGCGCCCACCATCGACAATCAATGATTGCCCCGTCATAAAGCTGGATTCATCACTGGCCAAAAATAGCGCAGGATAGGCCATTTCTTTTGGAGAGGCATTGCGCTTTAACGGGTGAATATCGCCAACAGCTTTACGAACAGCCTCGGGATCGTCCATTTCCGACCAAATTTTTAACGCCGTGGGTGTTTCAACCATGCCGGGACATAATGTGTTGACGCGGATATTATCTGCGCCATATTCCACGGCCAAGCTGCGCGTTAACCCGATAACGGCATGTTTTGTAATCGCATAGGGGAAATGACCGGGCACAATTTGAAATGAATGAACCGATCCTAAATTAACGATGCTGCCCGATTTTGCTTTCTTCATATATGGTATAACGGCACGGGCGCAATTCCACATGCCTTCTAAATTTATGGCGAAAATGCGTTTCCATGTTTCCTCGCTATTTTCCAACGGGTCTTTGGTCACCACAATGATGCCTGCATTATTGATTAAAATGCTTGGTGGCCCATATTTATTAACCACAGCATCGACCATGTTATTTACAGAATCCTTATCTGCAATATTTGTCTGAGCGAAAAATGCATTCTGTCCTTTTGCACAAATCTCATCTGCCAAAGCAATGGCCAGTTCCGCATTTACATCGGCAATGCATACCCTTGCCCCTTGTTCGCAAAATAATTCAACAATTGCCCGGCCAATACCATCCGCACCGCCGGTTACAATTGCAATATGTCCATCCAAATTGGCTGGCATAATATCCCTCCTATAGCTGTAATAAGGTTATGTTATTGGTTTACGCCCGCACAAGTTCTTTTTCCAAATCTTCAATCGATTTACCCTTTGTTTCGGGCAAGAGGAAAAACATGATGACCATTCCAATTCCCGCAATAATGGCAAAGATTAAAAATGTTGGTGCTGCGCCTAAATTTTCCAATTGCCATGGAAAGAATAGCGAAATGATAAATCCGGCGATGGTTTGCACCAATGCGACAAAGGGCAGGGCGACACTTCGCACGCTATTGGGGAATATTTCTGAAAATATTACCCACATTATCGGCCCAATGGAGATGTTAAAAGCGGCATAGAAAATGAAAATACCAAATAAGACGAAGAAGGGATTTATATCAATGCTCGAATTGATAATTGGTCCAGTAGCCAGGGGTAATTCTTCTTTAGTATAAATGGTTGCTAAATCTTTTTTAAGTTCAACATCGCTGTCATATTGTTTGCCGCTTAAGCTTTGTAGTTTTGTCGTATCGACTTTCTGTTCAGCAATTTCTGAAATGGTCTCGGCATTTATTGTATAGCGAGCATTTGAAAATCCATAAAAAGTGGATAAATGGGCGATGCAAATAAGCGATAGGCCCGCAATGGTTAAGAAACGACGGCCCCATTTTTCAACAAAGCTGATGGCGACCAATGTGCCAAGCACGGCAACACTGCCTAAAATTATGGTTTGGAAAAATGTGTTTTCCACGCTCATCCCAACCTGCTCAAACACCATGGGGGCGAATAAAACCACAGCGTTCATCCCAGACGCGCCCTGAACAATGGCGTATATCACAGCAACGGCGACCACAAATGACATTGGTTTGCCAAATAATTTTTTTAATTGTTGTAATGGGGTCGTTGCTTCTTCTTCTGCAAAGCTGATTTTTATGGCATCCATTGTTTTTGCCGCGCGTTCGGGCAATCTTGTCTTATTAAGGACGCTGCGTGCTTCTTCTTCGCGGCCTTTTTTCATTAACCATCGGGGTGATTCAGGGATGATGAAAATGCCTGCAATCCATATGACATTGGCAATCAATTCAAAACCCAACATATAGCGCCAGACATTTTGCTCGGTCAGCCATGATGAAGTCGGGATGGCCTTTACCAGAAAATAATTGACGATAAAGGCAAGTAAAGTCCCCAATGTTATCAACAATTGGGAAATTGAAACAAAACGGCCTCGTTGTTCCGATGGGGCAACCTCGCCAATATACATGGCCGAAACTGTCAAAGAGGCAAAGGCAATCCCACCAATGAAACGGCCAATTAACAGCATTTCATAATTTAAGGCAAAGGCTGACAAAATAGATGATAAAGAATAGGTAAGCGCAATTGAAAGTAAGATTTTCTTGCGGCCATATTTTTCACATAATGCACCTGTAAAAAATAATGAAACAATGACGCCAACCAAAGAACAGGTAAATAGCCAGCCCAATTGCAGGGCGCTTAACCCAAAAAGCGAGCTTACATATCGCGCGGCTCCAGAAAGATTGGCCAAATCTAGGCCAAAAACAAACCCCCCAAAGGCAGCAACAAATGCATATAGAGTAACATTGCGATTAACTTTATTACTTAACATTATAGGTTCCGATCCCTTATCAAATTTTTATCGAAACGGATCATCGCGGTCAATTGCATGAAAAAGCAAATGCACCACGAATTTATGATTCTTAAAATATAGGTTTTATGCGCAAAAGCATTTGGACCTAATTCCAGTATCTCCCATTTCTATCCATGTTGGGGTCGAATCTCTTTCTCCTCCACCCTCACATAAAAACTATATTGCATATTCATAACAACTATGCAAACATATGATGTATGGAGTATGAGAATAATGTTTAAATTGAATTATGATGTATAAACGGCCATTTGTCGGAGTAGACTGGGGGACCAGCAGTATGCGGGCGATGCTATGTGCAAGCGACCGCCATGCGCCGGACAAAAGCGATTTAATTTTTGGCGAAGGAATTGCCAAGTTAAACCGCCCCATTGCCGAAATATTATTTGAATTGATAGAGCCATGGGTTGATCGCTTTGGAAAATTGGACATTGTTATGGCCGGTATGGTGGGATCAAATATTGGTTGGCGAACCACACAATATTTAAACTGCCCCACGCCATTGGCCAATTTGGCCGAATATGCTGAAATTTTTGAACATAGCGGGCATAATATTTCCATTTTGCCGGGTGTTAGATGCCATAATGCCATGGGCCAGCCGGATTTAATGCGTGGGGAAGAATTACAGATATTGGGCTGGATTGCCAGCAATCCCGATGCTGCACAGGAGGAGCGATTATTCTGCCTTCCTGGCACGCACACAAAATGGGCGCGATTGTCGCACGGGCAAATTGAATCCTTTACAACCGCATTAACAGGTGAGTTATTTGGCGTATTGCAGCGCCATAGTATTTTATTGCCAAAACAGGATGTGGTCTTTGCGCAGCCATTTTCAAAAGAAAGCTTTTTAAACGGTGTCAACCTTATCGGGAAACAGCCCTATTCACTTTTGCATGCATTATTTTCCACTCGCACCAGATTATTAACCGATCCAGAAGGATCGGGTGACGCACCAAGTTATTTATCGGGCTTGCTTATCGGTTCGGACGTCAAAACGGCGATTGAAAATTGCAGTAAGCCAGGGGTCAAAGTGGAAATAATCGGCGAGCAATCGCTCGCTGAAAAATATGGATTTGCTATAAAGCAGCTTGGCCATGATTATCATATCTCCGATGGAGTGGACGCTGTCTATGCCGGATTTATGGCGTTATAAAGGGGATTAAGATGATAGAAACCATATTAAAGCAAATGCCATTAGTTGCTATTTTGCGTGGGGTTCGCCCCGATGAGGTCAAGGCAATTGGTGCGGCATTATATCATAATGGGATTAGATGTATCGAAGTACCACTTAATTCACCATCGCCATTTGATAGCATAAGGATTTTGGCGAATAGCTTGCCAAATGATTGTTTGGTGGGTGCAGGTACGGTTCTGAGCGTTCAGGATGTACGCAAGGTAAAAGAAGCTGGCGGCAAATTAATCGTGACACCAAATACGAACCCTGATGTGATTAAGGCTGCTGTTACAGAAAAAATAATTGTCATGCCCGGCATTGCCACCCCCACTGATGCATTTAATGCGGTTGAGGCTGGGGCGGAATATTTAAAGCTATTTCCGGCGAGCAGTTATGGAGCCGAACATTTAAAGGCGATCATGGCTGTGTTACCGAAAAATATAAAAATATTGGCGGTTGGCGGCGTTGGTGCAGCAAATATTCTAGAATGGAAAACGGCCGGAGCGGTCGGTTTTGGCATAGCATCGGAATTATATAAAGCAGGGGATAGTGCAGAAATAGTGGCGCAAAAAGCAGCCAAAATTTGTGGCGCAATATCATTATGAGCTATTTTGTTCCAACCATCATTCCACATAGGTTGCCATTATGAAAATTACCGACGTAAAAGCATATCCCGTTTGGGTAGGACATCGAAATGTTTGTTTAGTTAAAGTAGAAACAGATGAAGGGATTTTTGGATGGGGTGAATCTGGCCTATCCAGCCGTGAATTGGCCGTTGCTGGAGCAGTTCGGCATTTTAGAGAATTTCTAATCGGTAAGGACGCTGCCCAAATAGGTGCATTGTGGGAAGAAATGTATCGCGGGCAATATTTTGAAGGGGGCCGTGTGCTAACCGCCGCGATTTCCGCCATTGATATTGCGCTATGGGATATTGCAGGAAAGGCATTAAATGTGCCTATTCACAGGTTGTTGGGCGGAAAACAGCGCGATAGCGTGCCATGCTTTATAACAACAATAAAACCGCATGATGAAAGCCTGATACAGGAGGTAAAATCCTTTGTTGATGCGGGCTGGAAGGTTATTCGAACGGCAGCAGGGGATTTGGGAAGTACAGAATGCACCACCGAAATTGATATTCGCAAATCAATTGCGGATGCAGCTTCGGTATTGCGGGAATTGCGCGAAGAAGTCGGTAATCAAATTGTCATTGGTATCGATTTTCACCACCGATTAACTGTGGCGGAGGCAGCATCATTTTGCCAAAAAATGCCCGAAGGGACGATAGATTTCCTAGAAGAACCAATTCGTCATCAAAATCCAGATGCCTATACACGGTTACGCGAAATGACTAATATCCCATTTGCTATAGGAGAAGAATGCGCGAATAAATGGGATTTTAGGCCATATTTAGAAAAAGGATTGACCAATTTTGCGCGCATTGATGTGTGCAATGTTGGCGGCATTACCGAAGCGATGAAAATCGCAGCTATGGCCGAAACCCATTATATTGATGTCATGCCGCATGACCCATTAGGGCCAATATGCACGGCGGCCACGCTGCAAATAAATGCAGCCATCCCCAATTTTAGCTGGCATGAAGTATCGCCCTATGACCTACGCAGCGATAAGGAAATCGGGCAATTTTTCGAAAATGCTCCAGAGGAAAATGATTGCAAATATATCATAAATGACCTGCCCGGGCATGGAGTAATCGTGAATGAAGATGCGATAAAGAAGCAGATATTTAAATTTTGGGAAGCGCCACGCATGAAAAAACCTGATGGTTCATTTGCGCCTTGGTAGCATCAAAAATGGCAGGGCATTGGGCAAGGTAAATTAATGCAGAATGTGCCGAGCATGGAGAGAGGAATTTATGCTATATAATATACCCAAAAAAGGATATTTAAAGATAATAGCCTTTACCGCAATGCCGTGCTTTATGTTGAGCGCATTTCAAAATGTCATGGCTAATTCCCCCTCAACAGGGTCAAAAATAAAAATTGATACGATCCAAGAAAAGCCCATTTTTGAAGAATCCAAAAATATTATAGCGTTTGAAAACCGCAATAGGCGCAAATGGGATAATGCGGTCATTGCCGATATTGACCAAGATGGTTTGCAAGACATTATCATTACAGAGCATGGCCAGCGTATTCGCCTGTTTTGGAATGAAGGCGGCAAATATTCAGAACCAGTGACGATTGCCAATGGCGATTTACATGGCGTTACGGCGGCCGATTTTGACAAGGATGGCCGGATGGACATCATTATAGCCCAAGGTGGCGGCGATGGAAATAATCCGCGCCGCCCGCTTTGGTATCAAGTAAACCAGAACCGTGAAATTACAGGCGGCGATACTTTAAGTTATTTTGAGCCAGGCCGTGGGCGGGCGACAAAATTTTTGGATTCTGATGGTGATGGTACGCTTGATTTAATCGTGACGGGCTTTCCCTTGCCCAGTCAAAAGGATGGTGCAAACCATCTATATGCCAATTCAGGCGAAGGCGATTTTACCTTTATCGAAACGCTGCCACAGGCAAAATGGTTGGGATATCGAACATTAATCACCGACTTTAACGGGGATAATGATGCCGATATATTATTTTTTGGTGGGGACGATATAGCAGCAGTTCAGGGCGGGGCGGGGGATGAGTTTAATATTGCCCCGACCAAGGTTTTTGGAGATTTACTAAATATTTCAAATGCCAGCAGTATTTCGGAAATTGATTTTGATAATGATGGGGATTTTGACCTGTTCATTACCCGTGCGGAAAATCAATTTATTCAAGAAACCTATTATGATGAGGCAACACAGCGTTTTGCATTTTTCACATTTCGACAAGATTATTTATTCGAAGATTTAAGCATAGATGGCGATTTAATTGTCGAAAATCTTCAGGTGAATTTTCCACATTTTGATGTCTTTGTCGGAGCGGAAAAACGTAAGTTAAAATTTCAAAGCGACCGCCATGGGGGGAAGGATTTTACCCTGAAAGCCGAAGATGCAATGGGGTGGCCCGAAGGGCCGACCAAGGCAGGATTATATATTGGTTATGTCGGTGAGGGCAAATGGCGTATCGGCGGCGAGGTGCAATCAAGAACCGCAGCAGTAATTAACAACGTCACCTCTCGCCCTAAAACGTCTATCCTTAAATCACTGCCCGCAATATTATTGGAAAATCAAAATGGCCAATTTGTCGATGCGACAGAAAAATTGGATATTAAAATAAATGAACAAACGACCAGCGCAGCAGTTGGCGATTTTAACAATGATGGATGGAGCGATATTGCGATATTAAAATATGGCAATATGGCCGTTCAAAATGAACATATTATTTTATTTAATCAACGGGGCAGAAAATTTGCCAAGGCAGATATATCCGGAATAAGGGCCGATGGCGTTGGAATGACCGGTGGTTCAATAGAAACCATAGATTATGACCAAAATGGCGCGCTGGATTTATTATATTCCAATGAACGTGGGAAATGGCATTTATTGTCTAATAATATTGCCGAAAAGGCGATGGGCCATTTTGTTATTGTCAATGTTGGTTTTTCATCAAAATCAAATGCAAGTGCGCTGCATGCAATTTTGAATATTAAAGCATGTGGCCAAAATTTTTGGCGCAAGGTTGGGGCATCTTCCGCATCATTTTCGCAAAATTTTAATACGCAGCTTCATGTCGGTTTGGGCAAATGCACCAGCATTGATGCAGCGTCGCTTCGTTGGTCAGATGGCGAAGAAGTCATGATTAAAATGGGAAAAGTGGACCAAAAATATCAAGCAGGATTAGTAAGAAAATAATGTAGCCCATGAACATGAAATTATAAAAATATGTTCAAAATACTTAAATGAACAAGATAAAAGGCAAGAGGAAACAGGATATGCGACAATATAAAAAAACATGTAAGATAGGGTTGTTTAGCAGCGCGATGATGGTTTTGGCCGCCTTGCCCTTATCTGCCTGTGCTTCTTCTACAAATATAGGGTTAAATGAAACGCACGCTGCATCTGAAATGGAGCAAGCACGGGGCGATAAAGATACGCAAATTACATTAACCACAGGAGCATTAGAGGCAAAAGCGCGCGCTAAAATTGTGCAATTGGAAATGTTGATGGAACAGGCCCGCGCGCAAAATATAGATGTAACGCGCGAGGAAACCACCATCTGGTTTGCCAATGAATTTTTGAAATTTGCCAATTGGGATGAAAATAATCAAGCAGCGGTTGAATATGCATTCTCACAATATCGCTATTGGGCGGATGAAAGCAAGGAACGGGCCGCCGCCGTTCCAGATTTCCAACGTAAAGAAGTGCATAATATTTTAGATAAGAGCATCGCCGAGATGCGCCAAATCCTGTCAGGAGAGGTGCAAAGGCGTCCCGTCAATAAAGTAGATTGGCAAAATATCACCGTCGCGGATAATAAAATATTAAGCGGTGGTCGGCCCATCTTCCTATATGATTATTTTTCCAAATCGGTCGGTCGCCCATTGACTGATAAAGATGTTTATAATGATCATTTGGGTGCAATATATCATGGCGGGCAAAGATTATATGATGTGGACCATGACCGAGCAATTAATTCATTTTTAATGAACGAAGATGGCAGTTGGAATGAAGAACGTCTGGGCTATTTAACCGAAATTCCCGACACCAATGTAGGTTTTTTATATTTTTGGAATATGGGCATCCCCAAATGGGTTGAACAGCGTGAGCCAGAGGTTCGCAAGGGGCGTTCATTGTTCACCGGATATGATATTGATAACCCGCTTGTCCGTGATTTATGGGGAAAGATTATCCGTAAAACCGGCGCGATGACAAAGGGTAAAAAGGTCACGCAATTGGGTTTTGTCATGGCCAATGAGCCGCATTGGTTTTCGGAAAAAGGGCATTGGACAGCGCCTTTTCAAGAAATGCAGGAAATTTCATCCTATACACGGGCAAAATTTCGCCTTTGGTTAAAGAATAAATATTCAGCCAATATTGGTCAATTGAACAAAAATTGGGGAACAAATTTTAAATCTTTCGATAAAGTAGAAATTATTGTTCCCATATCGCGCGAAACGCGTGGCAAACCAATTTGGTATGATTGGTCGCGTTTTAACATGGATCGTTCAATTGATTGGTTTTCCTATATTCAGGGGGAATTACACAAAGTAAATCCCGATGCGCATACAAGTATAAAAATCATGCCCAATATGTTTACCGAAAATGCGCGTTCGCATGGCATTGATTATGAGGCGTTGACCGAATTAACCACCATGATCGGCAGCGATGCAAAGGCAACCGAAGGCAGGTTGTTGCGAGAGACAGAGCCGCAAAATTGGGAATCAAAATATTCATATTTTTGGGAAGAATTAAGCCTTTCCTATGATTTTATGAATTCGGTTTCGCCAGAGAAAATACATTTTGATTCAGAGTCGCATTTTTTATCGGCTTCTGGTTTTCGTAAAATGGATATGACCCCTGAATATGTGCGCAATGTATATTGGTTGGCCACGCTTCAGGGGATGGATGTTAATACTGGGTGGTTTTGGGCACGTGACCCTGATGGGTCATTTGAAGATAGGCTGGAGGGGACATTAAATTTCTTTGACCCTGCCTTGGCTGGGTCGTTTGTGGGGTCGGTTAATCAACAGCCACAGGTTGCCAATGCGGTGACGCAAATCATGTATGATATGAATAGTTTTTCGGAAGAAATTTTGGCGCTGCGTGAGCAAAGGCGTCCAATAAGATTATTTTATTCCGAAACATCGGCCATAAATAAACCCTATCATATGACAGAGGCATTTGAAGCCTATGAAAGCCTATTTTTTGAAGGCTTTCCCGTTGGTTTCGCGACCCAAAAAATTATAGAGAAGCAGGATAATCGCAATTGGGATGTCATTGCCATTTATAAAACACAATATGTTACTGACGCAGAATTTGTGGCTTTACAGGCATATTTAAATGGCGGCGGCACCATAATTATGGATAATATGTCCAGCCTGTCGATGAACGAATATGGCGTGGCCCGGACCGCAAAGCTAAATGCATCAAAAGGCAAAATCATCATATTAAATGGTATAAATGACCTTGGGGCGTTTAAAGCAAGCTTATTAAAAGAAGCCGCGCAAGGCAGGCCCGATATTATATTGAGCGAGGATAATGGCACCGCGCATAAGGGGGTGACATGGCGCGCGGTTAAACAATCGGATGGCAGTTATTTGGTCAATGCATTAAATATTGGCATAAATGCAGCCAAATTATCCCTGAAAAAGAGGGACGGCAGCTTGCTGAATGCAACCGATATGATGACGGGTAAAAAATTGGGCGCGTCATTTGAAATCGCCCGAAATGGCATTTTACTTCTTCATGTGGAGCAAAAATAGCCAAATATAATTCACCTGAACTTAGCCTATTTTATCACATGATAGGATAGGCTTACGTTCCAGCTTTCTTGCGGCAATATTGTTTGCCCCCCGCCATTGTTAAAGGCGTCCGTGACATGGCTTACCGGTTCGATACAAAAATAATCTTCCCCAGCCGGAATATAAATATGCGTTATCGGCAGGTTGGATGAAGGGGTTAATTCCACCTGATGCGTGGGCCAAATTATTTTTAACGGGCCATTCATACCGGTAAAATCACAGTCAATAGTCTGGGCAGATTGTAAATTTATGGGATCGGACTGCGCGGACCATGTGTCGGCAACCCCCATCGAATTTTCTGAAACAAATCCATCAAATCCGTGGACGAGCCGTGCATCTTTATTTGGAAAATAGGGATGATATCCGATGCCAGCGGGCATGGGCGTGTCATTCATATTTTGAATGATAATTTCATGTCTAAAACCATGGGGCAGCAATTCATATATTTGTATTGCACGAAAATCCCATGGCCAATCCCCCTTTTCATGGCGCAATGTTAATTGCACCCGATGTTCATCCTGTTCAATAATCTGCCATTTTGCGGTTAAGCCATATCCGTGAATGGGATTAACTTTGTCGGCCAAAGTGAAATTGGGGGGGATAGGATAAAATTGCCCATGAAAATTAAATCCGCCATTTTTGATGCGGTTTGAAAAGGGGATTAGCGTAAAGCAGGAAAGCCCCAAAGGCGTCAAATCATATGGGCGATGGGGCGTAAAAATGGGAATGCCATCATATTTAAATCCCATAATACCACCACCGCGTACAGGAGATAGGGAGAGCAGGACCTTGTCCGAGATAAGCTGTATCATAATATTTGGGATTTCATATGAGGCTAGTTTTATTGTCAATAATTTATAGAAATTTATATCTTATATAAAGATAAATTATATTTGGTTTAAAAAGGTTTATATAGCACCCCATGGAAATGGCCAAAAAATGGCATGGCTGTTGGATGATGCGAATGCACAAATCATGTTGCCACAGGCAAATGGCGTAGCCACAAGATCGGACTTGTTCAGCCATGAATAAGTTGGAATTCGTCCGATGCAGGAAGAAAAAATATATGCATGGGTCAAGGCAAAAAAGCGCTTATCAGGAGGCAGAGTCCAATTATAAATCAGCTATTTATGAAGCGTTAAATGACATCAAAAATGCTTGGATCAAAATTTTCGGTCGATCATCGCCTCTATCTTTATAAAGGAAAAAATAAATAATAATGAAATTGAGGAGGAAAAATAATTATAGGTAATAATGATGGCATATTGGAAAAAACATTGTGGTCAGATGGACATAATTGCTGGATATCGACTGTGAACGATTTTTATTTGATCGCCAGGCCCGTTTAGGCCGGATTGGCGAAGCGACAATTTATGCTCGTTTCACAAGGAAAGTATGAGATTTTGAAGAAGAGCTAAGATTAAGATATTTAGCATAAAGTCAGTTGACGTGCTCTTACACAAGTGACGAATAATATTTTAAGATTAGTTGCCTTGGAGATAGGCAATTAGGTTTCGGAATGACAATTATTGAAAAGTTTAAAAATATATTGTCTTTTCAAAGAGCGCTGTGAGATAAATGGCACCTGCTGATACTTCTACAAAGTGTCTATTATAAATGGCTGCGGCAGTTGGTATAGCTTTGTAGTCTAGGTGAGTTTCCCAATTAAGTCTGGATGTAATATACTAAACTTACATGCAAATTATTATAATATAAGTAAAAATATATTGACAATTAAATGGGCTGTGAAAATTATAGCCTAATTGAGCCGGAAATAATTTATTCCCGACTGGATAGTTTATTATAATCTAAATGCTAGGATGTGCTTATGCGCAAAGCGGAGATGGCGGGGGTGGCTGGTTCACGGTTGCGGGAACATCTGGCCCGGCTGGTCCTTACGCAACACCCGAAGCGGCCTGTAAAAAGCAGTGGCAAGTATATAATGCGAAGCCCAAGAGCCGTTTTATTGGCGCTATACCGACGAGCAACCCTGATATTTCTGGCTGTTCATGGACCCGATATCAATATCTCTGTCCTGCTGAAACAGGTGGCGGTATTAGCGCCTGTGGAACAGTAATTCCCAGTAATGTTGAGCGTCGATGCATCGCAGGATATAAGAGCGCCCTGGGCAAAAATTGTATCAAGGCAGATGAAATTCAACCTGAGCGACCTTGTTGCACTAATAATGGTGCACAGGTTAACCCTGCCGTCGGGCATCCATTCATCATATCTACAGGAAGCAAAATCTTACATGAGTAAGATTTTGCGACCGCCGATGGTGAATTAGAAATAAGCCGCACATATCGCTCCATGCCCGTTGGCGCATCGGTCAGCACAAAGATTGAGCCTTTGGGCCTTGCCAGCAACTGGACATTTGATTTTGCACATGAGATTCAACTTGCAACTGTTTCTGGGACGCCTGCTTCGCCCAATGTCAAGCTTGCATTGGTGGCGTCAGATGGCACTGCATATGATTTTATGATGCAAAGCGGCGGTGCTATTGTGCCCGATACAACCACTGGCGCACAATATGCGCCCAAAAATATTAAAATTGAATTTGTTGGTACTTTGCCTAGCTCACTTGCAACTATAACTAGTGCATCCAGCCAATGGAAAATGACCGATGAAAGTGAGACCGTCTGGACTTTCCAGACCTTCACTCGTCAAGGTTTTTCTGGCTATATTATGGGTCGCCCTCTATCGAAAGTTACTAAAGAAAATTATCGTTGGGACTTCACTTATAATAATGCAGGTGCGCTGCAAAAAATTACTGATAGCCATGGCCGTCAAATGCTGTTTGATTGGCATTATTTCCATGTATCCGCACTTGCTGGTCAAGGTTCATGGCCTACTGCGGTGAAGTCTGTGACATTGCCAGATGGCACATCTTTAAGGTATAATTATGACCCCGCTCCATCTTCAACTGCGCCCTCCACCTCGCAAATACAACGGCTAATAAAGGTTGAGCGGCTAAATAATAACTCTACCGTTTTACGTTCTAAAAGTTATACATATAATGATGCCCGCTTCCCCTGGCATGTGACCTCAATTGCCAGAACCGATGGCACTATAATTGCAAGCTATAGTTATGACAGCAAGTGCCGTGGCGCGACATCTTCGCTTGCAGGAAATGTTGAACCCTATGCCGTGACCAGCACCGCCACGGCAAGCGAAGCAATCCGCAGCGTGACAGGGCCATTGGGTCAGGTGGATCAATATAGATTCCAAAAAACGGCTAGCACGCCTCAATTCCGTCTAACCAGTGTGAATAGCGCAGCCAGCCCAACCACAGCGGCCAGTTCTAACATAATAAGCTATGGAACAGACAACTTTATTAAAAGCACCACTAATCAGGAAGGGCGCGTCACCAATTTCACTCGGAACGCACGCGGCAATGCGCTTTCAACAGTTGATGCAGCCACAACGGGTACGCAACAAACTACCTCTTTAATAATGCATCCCACACTCAACTTACCGGTTCAAATTGCTCAAGAGGGCCTGACCACCAATTATACATATGATATGCAGGGCAAGATGTTGAGCCGTAGCGAAACTGATACCACAACGCACAGCCTGCCTTACGCGACCAATGGTCAGGTCCGCAATTGGTCCTATAGTTGGTCAACTACTGGCCGGTTATTATCCATTAACGGCCCAAAGGCAGCAAATGGAGTTTTTGATGATATCTCAACATTCGCCTATAATCCCCAGGGCAATTTGATAAGCGTTACCAATGGATTGGGTCATGCTACCATTTTTGCAGGGCATGATGGAAGTGGTCGCCCTTCCACCATGACTGATTCCAATGGCATTATTACTGCCTTTACATATGATGCTCTGGGTCAAACTACGTCCATAAATGTTAAGCACCCTAATAATTCTGCCTTTGATGCAGTGACCAGTATAGAATATGATGTTGAAGGCCGCGTGACGGGCATCACTACCCCATTAACCGCAAAAATGACGATGACATATGATCCAGCGGGCCGTTTAACCTCACTTAACGCGCCTGATGGTGAAAAAATTGAATATAGCTATGATGCGATGAGCAATGTGACAGCACAGACGGTCAAGCGGGCCAATGGGTCAACATCTTCCTCCATTTTACGCAGTTTTGACAGTTTGGGCCGGGTTCTCAGCGAGACTTTAGGGCCAAACCGCACCACAAGATGGAGCTATGATAAGGTGGGTAATCCCATTCAAATGGTCAGCGCACGTAACAATGCTACACAAATGGCGTTTGATAGCCTTGACCGGCTTGTTCAAAATGTTGCTCCTGATAATAGCATCACGACAAATCAATATAACAACCATGATGATCAAATTGCCTTTACCGATGCAAAGGGTGTCACAACAAATTTTGTTCACAATGGCTTTGGTGATGTGATACAAGAAATAAGCCCCGATCGAGGCACAAATATTTATTATTATGATGCTTCCGGCCAAATGACCGCTGCCGTTGACGGACGCGGACAACGGATTGATTATATCTATGATATATTGGGCCGCCTTACCCAAAAAACACCCTATGGCAAGCCGCAGGAAGCTTATAATTATTATTATGACAATGCGGCGATCGTTGGATCATATTCGGTGGGGCGTTTATCCTATACCACTGACTCCAGCGGTATCACCAAATATAAATATGATCATCGTGGTAATTTACTAATAAAACAACAGGGGATCGGCACCACTTCTGTCGCTCAACTGCAATATGTTTATGACCTTGCCGACCGTGTCATTTCCATAACCTATCCCTCTGGCCGTATTGTTAATTATAATCGCGATATAAAAGGACGCGTCGCTTCAGTGACAACACAATCAAACGCCTCTGCTCCGATTCAAACATTGGCCAGCGACATGACCTATGAAAGTTATGGCGCATTAACTTCGGTCAATTTTGGAAATGGGACAAGCCTTGCAGCAGATTGGGGCAATGATGGCAGATTGGTTTCCAGACGATTATATAAAAATATCGGCGGGAATAATCTATCCTATCTTACCTATGAATATGATAATGATGATAATATCACGGGGCTTGCCAATATGCTGGATGCCAATCAAAATATCTCCTTTACTTATGATAATCGCGGACGCCTTCAACGCTTTATCTTGGGTGACACATCCCCTTCTGGTGCTGCCTCTGGCGCTGCGGTTCAGCGACGTGATTGGACATTTGATGCAAATGGCAATTGGTTGCAAAGCGATGTGCGGTCGGGCGCAGCGGACAATATCCCTGCCATCTCTACCAACTATGCCATTACAGGGGGCACTAATAAATTATCCTCAGCCAATGATAATATGGGCAGCCGCACCTTTACCCATGATGCTCGTGGTAATTTAACGGCCGAGACACGCCAGGATGGTACCAATGTCGCGGCGGCATATGATGGCCATGGCCGCTTGATAAGCTACGCCCGCACATCTTCTGGTGTCACCTCAACTCTCAACTTCGCCTATAATGCGGCGGATGACCGCGTGATGCAAAGCAATATCGCTGGCGGGGCAAGCTCTACCCTACATTATATATATGATGATCAGGGCCGCATGATGGGCGAATATGGCACGGGCGCATCGGACATTCGCGGTGAATATATTTACTTAATGCCCGATGGCGCAAATGATAATCCTTCGCCCTTTGGCGGGGATGACGGGCTTGGAGGTTATGGATTGCTGGGCGTGGCCACGCTGGGCATAAATGGGGCGCCCATTATTGAATATATTCATGCCGATCATATTGGTGCGCCGCTGCTTTACACCAATGAAATGGGACAAGTAATTTCACCCGGCGTATATACCCTTCCCGCCTTTCCGGGACAGGCACAGACGCTTCCCGATCTATATTATAACCGATATCGTGATTATGACCCGACAACTGGCCGATATATACAGGCTGACCCCATCGGCCTTGAAGGCGGGCCATCACCCTATCAATATGCACTTGGTAATCCGATACGCTACACCGACCCCACGGGCTTAAAAACCATCTGGGAACATTATACTGGAATGCCTGATTCTTATAGAATAAATACGATAAACTTTATTGCTGGTTGGTCTGATACATATACTCTTGGTCTAACATATTCAATTCGTGAAATTATAGGTTCAAATGATGATGTAATTACCTGCAGTACTTTTTACGATGGCGGCTCAATGGCAGGCCTTATATCGCTAGGCAGTGCTGCCCGCAATCTTCCAGGGAAATTTTTTAGATCTGAACGATTATTTGGTCGGAATGGCAAAGGCTTTTTTAATCGCAACGACATATTAAGAATAGGGCGAGGTTGGAAAGGAAATAAGGGCGGTGGACGTGAAGTGTTTAGGCTTGCCTTTGGTAACAAAAAATGGCCTAAACTCCCTCTGCTTCCTAAGTTCCCTTGGCACATTCCATAAATGAAAGGCAACTCAATGATCAATTTACAAGAAAGAGAAGATTTAGCATCATCGCTTGAAAGATTTCTTGAAGGGAGCAGCGAGGATTGGGAGTTTGATGATCTGCTTTATGCTCCTGTCAATGATACTTTGACAAAAAAAATAATTGAGAACTTAAAAACAATCCAATTACGATTTCCTCCAAATATTGAGCGTCATTTTACAAGCAGTGAGGGTGCCGCAGAAATAAGTGAAATGATAGAAATTCTTAGGACTCGAGTTCAGCCTTGATGGCGGGCCATCACCCTATCAATATGCACTTGGTAATCCCATACGCTACACCGACCCCACGGGGGAGATTGTTCCGTTATTGATAGCATCAGGCATTTTTATTGGAGTAGTGACGGAATTAGCTTTTCAAGCAATAGACATTTGGTTTCGCGGTGGCAACATCACCAACGTAGATTGTTATGAGTGGGGAGAAGTCATTATTGCGGGCGGGATAGGTGCTTTTGGAGGGAGTTGGGTAAATAATTCTATTCGCCTAACCAAAGGGTCAATGCTTTTTAAAAACGTAAGTCGGCGGTTGCGTAGAACAGCAAAAATGGTTAATAAGAAAGAAGACCTGCATCACTGGCTCCTACCTAGAAGATGGGAAAAAGCATTCAATGGACGGGCAGCCCATATTGTAAACCACCCCCTTAATTTGAATAGAATGCCTCGTGGTGCTCATAATGATTTACATAAACTTAATAACAACTTAGATAAAATATGGCGTGGCGCACCCCAGCCCGTAAAATATGGTGCTGGCCTTGGCGCATCAGGCGCAGCAATAGATTTATCTAATGGGAGTTTGGAATGAGCAGCCTTATAAAACCTAAATATCCACTTTTAATGATGAACGATTACTATATCATAAATTTTGATCAACCATTACCCTGGCATAAGACATTATTTATTGATCATTATTATGGTTATTTGTCAATAACTGTTAGTGTTAAGGGGTTTAAAAGTGGAAAATTTATCAAAAATGCCTATGTAATTGATGTTCACTGCCGTAAATTTCCGGTTTTGGGCGTCAAAAAACTGCGTCAATATCGTAAGCTTCTCACTAAGCTAGGCTTAAACAGCTTGCCCAAATATTATATCGAATATATTTATGGCGATCCTATACAATTAACATTTAAAGAAGTCCGTGAGGAAATTTTTAATCTTGTTGTCTCACGTCGCTGGTATGGGCCAAAAAATTATCGTAAATACATAGCCAGTTTTAGAAATATGGAGGAATTGATCGATGGCATTAGTTTTCATGGTAGGTGGCAGTTTTAATAATCGCTAGAGCATAGCTGCGTCTTTCTTCCCCCCTTTCCGGGACAGGCACAGACGCTTCCCGTTTAATTATAACCGATATCGTGATGATGACAGGGCAGTTATTCGCAATATGCTGGCCGATATATATCGCTTCGTAATTTTTGGCAGACCCCAACGGCCTTGATGGCGGGCCATCGCCATATCAATAAGCACGCCTAATGCATAAGCATGCCCAAGTCAGTATAAACATGGCAAATATATACGCTATTTGAAAATGCGTGTTTCCCCGCCAACAAATATTTTATTTAAAACTTTGGTTAAGATTGCCGTAAATATTTGTAAATAAGCAAAACATGATTGTGCTCTTAATAATTCTTTAACCAAGTATTACAATAATGATTTTGTTTATTTTTCAGTAATATTTTCTTCGTTAAGGGAAGTTTATGGCGGGCGCGATAAAGAAATTAACAGCAAATTTGGTCAAAGCGGGGGCTTTGATGTTTGGGCTTTCCATGGCCACACCCGCGCTTGCCGCGCCCTTTACTTGTTCTGGCGAAATTTATCAGGTCCAATCAGGCCAATTGCGCGTTTTTGACCCCATTACATCAACCTATGTCAATATTGGCGTGCCCAGCAGCAGTTATAATGCGGTTGGCTTTAACACCCTTGATAATTTCGCCTATGGCTCGCAAGGCAATAATGTCATCCGTATTCACAGCGATGGCAGTGTTGATACAATTTATAATGTCGGATTTAACAGTTTTGCCGGCGATGTTGACGATAATAATGGTCTTTATCTTCGCCGTTCAGCCTCCCAATATAGCCGCGTTGACCTTGCCACCGGCAGTGTCAGTACCATCAATATTGGTGGGTCAACGGCAAGCGGGGCCGATATTGTGTTCGTGCGTAATGCAGGTGTGCCTTATCTTATTGCGGTGACCACCAATCAAATTGGCGTGATTAACCTTAACACCAATATGTCGGAAACAAAGTCCATTTCCGGTTTGCCCAGTGGCGGTTTCGGCGCGACATGGTCCGACTTTAATGGACGTGTTTTTACATTTAACAATGGCACGGGTGAAATTTTTGAGCTTTTCGACTTATTCACCAATAATCCGACATCTACCCTTGTCGGGCAAGGTGACCCAAGCGGCAATAATGACGGCTTTTCCTGCCCAAATGCGCCCTTTCCAAATCTACCCCCCGTGGCGAAAAATGATGTTTTTTCAACAGCATTTGAAACCGCCATCACCCGCAATCTATTGTTAAATAATGGCAATGGTGTGGATTTTGATCCTGAATCAACGGCATTAACCGTGCAAACAACGCCGGTTTCCGGGCCAAGCAATGGCACGGTTAGCATTGGGGCAAATGGGTCAATGACATATACGCCCAATGCCGGTTTTTATGGAACGGACAGCTTTGTTTATCGTATTTCGGATATTACGGGATTAACCGATACCGCAACGGTGACAATAACCGTTCCTGCCCCGCCCATTGACCTTGTCACCAAAAAAAGCCGTGCATCCGCCACATCCAATCCTGGTGTAGGGGATGTTGTTACTTTCCTTATTGAAGTGACCAATAATGGACCAGCGGCGGCAAGCGGGGTTAGCTTGACCGATATAATCCCCTCTGGTCTGACCCCTACGGCAAATAATGGCAATGTTACAACGGGCAGTTATAATCCGGCAAATGGATTATGGTCACTTGGTACAATTGCGGCGGGTGCAACGCAAAGCTTAATCATTGAAGGCACGGTTAATGTTGGTCAGGCTGGGCAGCAATTGACCAATGTCACAACCCGGGCAATTGGCGATCAAACCGACCCAACCAATAGCGGGAATGATTTGGGCGAGTCCATCATCGTCTTTCCCCTGACCCTTGTTGCCAATGATGACAACTCCCCGGATATTGTTAGCAATGTGGGTAGTGCAAACGCCCTTAATGTTTTTGATGGCGACAGCTTACAGGGTAATCCGGCCACCGCATCCAATACGACATTGTCCGTGGCCAGTGGGTCAAGTGTACCGGCGGGGCTGACTTTCAATACATCTACGGGTATAGTGGGTGTAAATCCGGGGACGGCGGCTGGAATTTACAGCTTTATTTACAGAATATGTGAAACAACTAATCCGTTAAATTGTGATGAGGCAATTGCGACGGTGACCGTTATATCTCCGCCCATAAATGCGGCGAATGATGAAGTTTTCGGCATTGTAGGCGCATCCGGCGGCACGGCGGTTCTTAACGCATTTTCAGGCGACACATTGGGCGGGGCAGCGGCCACTGCATCCAATACGACATTAAGCGTGGCGAGCGGCTCGAGCGTTCCAGCAGGATTAAGCTTTGATCCTGCCACGGGCAATGTGAATGTGGCGGCGGGCACAGCGGCGGGAAATTATAGTTTTAATTACAGGCTATGTGAAACTGCCAGCCCCACAAATTGCGACATTGCAACCGTTACGGTAGAGGTTATTGCCGCCACCATCACGGCCACGGCGGACAATCCTACCCCGCTTACAGGCGTTGCAGGCAATGCAAATATTGGCAATGCTTTTACCAATGATTTATTAAATGGTTCAGCGGTGAACCGCTCTGATATTATCGTTAATATCAATTATGGCGCGACCCCTGCTTATTCCGGTGCGCCCGTTCCCACCCTAAACAGCGCAAATGGCGATATATCGGTACCAGCGGGCACGCCCGCAGGGACATATATGATCGGGTATCGCATTTGCGAGGTCATAAATCCGACAAATTGTTCAACCACGGTGATTACCATTGTCATCACCCCAACGGCAAATCTGTCAATTACAAAAACCAACACTCCTGGGGTTAATGGCGAATTGGATCAGGCAAATGATATTCTTATATCGGGTGCTTCTACCACCTATGTCTTGGTGGTGACCAATAATGGTCCGGACGCGGTCACGGGTGCAATTGTCACCGACACGCCAAGTTCAGGATTAACCTGCGCAGGAACAAATGCTGTCACCATAACGGGCGATGGCGTCCCTGCTGGTTCTTATACCATTTCTGATCTTATCGGCGGCGGTATCATTCTTGATACTATTCCCAATGGCGGCAGCACCACCCTATCATTTGCATGCACGGTGAATTAATCATGAAAAACATCAATTATGAATCCACAAGATTAAATATCCGGTCACGCGCAATGCTGGTCAGTGCGCTTCCTTTTGTCGCGCTTGCCATGGCTAATCAGGCTTCTGCCCAAAATGCGGTGAACAGTGCAAATGTCGCCGTGCCCAGTGGTACGACCGACCCCGACACATCCAATAATAATGCGACTGATAGCGATATTATTTATGCCGTTATTGTGGCGAGCAATGATAGTGTGAGCAATGTTAATGGTGCATCAGGGGCAACGGCGGTGGTCAATGCCTTTACATCTGATAGCATTAATGGGGTGGCGGCGAGCGATGCCAATGCGGTGTTAAGCGTGGCGAGCGGGTCAAGCGTTCCAGCAGGATTAAGCTTTGATCCAGCCACGGGCAATGTGAATGTGGCGGCGGGCACGCCCGCAGGCACCTATAGCTTTGATTATCAAATTTGTGAAAAGCTAAACCCCACCAACTGCACCACGGCAACGATCAGCGTGGGCGTTGTTGCCGCGCCGATTAGCGCGGATGCAGATAGCGTGAACGGTGTTAATGGCGCGAGCGGCGCGTCGGGCGTTGTCGATGTGCTGGACGGGGATATGTTAAACGGGGCGGCGGCGACATTATCCACTGTTGATATTAGTGTGACGACACCGGCCACGCCAATATCTGGCGGGCCTGTGCCAACGCTGAACCCTGCAACGGGTCTTGTTGATGTGCCTGCTGGCACGCCGGCTGGCAGCTACACTATTGAATATCAAATTTGTGAAAAACTAAACCCGACCAATTGTGCAAGCAATATGGTGACGGTGGATGTTGCGGCCAGCGCGATTGTGGCGAGCAATGATAGTGTGAGCAATGTTAATGGTGCATCAGGGGCAACGGCGGTGGTCAATGCCTTTACATCTGATAGCATTAATGGGGTGGCGGCGAGCGATGCCAATGCGGTGTTAAGCGTGGCGAGCGGGTCAAGCGTTCCAGCAGGATTAAGCTTTGATCCAGCCACGGGCAATGTGAATGTGGCGGCGGGCACGCCCGCAGGCACCTATAGCTTTGATTATCAAATTTGTGAAAAGCTAAACCCCACCAACTGCACCACGGCAACGATCAGCGTGGGCGTTGTTGCCGCGCCGATTAGCGCGGATGCAGATAGCGTGAACGGTGTTAATGGCGCGAGCGGCGCGTCGGGCGTTGTCGATGTGCTGGACGGGGATATGTTAAACGGGGCGGCGGCGACATTATCCACTGTTGATATTAGTGTGACGACACCGGCCACGCCAATATCTGGCGGGCCTGTGCCAACGCTGAACCCTGCAACGGGTCTTGTTGATGTGCCTGCTGGCACGCCGGCTGGCAGCTACACTATTGAATATCAAATTTGTGAAAAACTAAACCCGACCAATTGTGCAAGCAATATGGTGACGGTGGATGTTGCGGCCAGCGCGATTGTGGCGAGCAATGATAGTGTGAGCAATATTAATGGTGCATCAGGGGCAACGGCGGTGGTCAATGCCTTTACATCTGATAGCATTAATGGGGTGGCGGCGAGCGATGCCAATGCGATATTAAGCGTGGCGAGCGGCTCGAGCGTTCCTGCAGGATTAAGCTTTGATCCAGCCACGGGCAATGTGAATGTGGCGGCGGGCACGCCCGCAGGCACCTATAGCTTTGATTATCAAATTTGTGAAAAGCTAAACCCCACCAACTGCACCACGGCAACGATCAGCGTGGGCGTTGTTGCCGCGCCGATTAGCGCGGATGCAGATAGCGTGAACGGTGTTAATGGCGCGAGCGGCGCGTCGGGCGTTGTCGATGTGCTGGACGGGGATATGTTAAACGGGGCGGCGGCGACATTATCCACTGTTGATATTAGTGTGACGACACCGGCCACGCCAATATCTGGCGGGCCTGTGCCAACGCTGAACCCTGCAACGGGTCTTGTTGATGTGCCTGCTGGCACGCCGGCTGGCAGCTACACTATTGAATATCAAATTTGTGAAAAACTAAACCCGACCAATTGTGCAAGCAATATGGTGACGGTGGATGTTGCGGCCAGCGCGATTGTGGCGAGCAATGATAGTGTGAGCAATGTTAATGGTGCATCAGGGGCAACGGCGGTGGTCAATGCCTTTACATCTGATAGCATTAATGGGGTGGCGGCGAGCGATGCCAATGCGGTGTTAAGCGTGGCGAGCGGGTCCAGCGTTCCAGCAGGATTAAGCTTTGATCCAGCCACGGGCAATGTGAATGTGGCGGCGGGCACGCCCGCAGGCACCTATAGCTTTGATTATCAAATTTGTGAAAAACTAAACCCCACCAACTGCACCACGGCAACAATCAGCGTGGGCGTTGTTGCCGCGCCGATTAGCGCGGATGCAGATAGCGTGAACGGTGTTAATGGCGCGAGCGGCGCGTCGGGCGTTGTCGATGTTCTTGATGGGGATATGTTAAACGGCGCGGCGGCGACATTATCCACTGTTGATATTAGTGTGACGACACCGGCCACGCCAATATCTGGCGGGCCTGTGCCAACGCTGAACCCTGCAACGGGTCTTGTTGATGTGCCTGCTGGCACGCCAGCTGGCAGCTACACTATTGAATATCAAATTTGTGAAAAACTAAACCCGACCAATTGTGCAAGCAATATGGTGACGGTGGATGTTGCGGCCAGCGCGATTGTGGCGAGCAATGATAGTGTGAGCAATATTAATGGTGCATCAGGGGCAACGGCGGTGGTCAATGCCTTTACATCTGATAGCATTAATGGGGTGGCGGCGAGCGATGCCAATGCGATATTAAGCGTGGCGAGCGGCTCGAGCGTTCCAGCAGGATTAAGCTTTGATCCAGCCACGGGCAATGTGAATGTGGCGGCGGGCACGCCCGCAGGCACCTATAGCTTTGATTATCAAATTTGTGAAAAGCTAAACCCCACCAACTGCACCACGGCAACGATCAGCGTGGGCGTTGTTGCCGCGCCGATTAGCGCGGATGCAGATAGCGTGAACGGTGTTAATGGCGCGAGCGGCGCGTCGGGCGTTGTCGATGTGCTGGACGGGGATATGTTAAACGGGGCGGCGGCGACATTATCCACTGTTGATATTAGTGTGACGACACCGGCCACGCCAATATCTGGCGGGCCTGTGCCAACGCTGAACCCTGCAACGGGTCTTGTTGATGTGCCTGCTGGCACGCCGGCTGGCAGCTACACTATTGAATATCAAATTTGTGAAAAACTAAACCCGACCAATTGTGCAAGCAATATGGTGACGGTGGATGTTGCGGCCAGCGCGATTGTGGCGAGCAATGATAGTGTGAGCAATGTTAATGGTGCATCAGGGGCAACGGCGGTGGTCAATGCCTTTACATCTGATAGCATTAATGGGGTGGCGGCGAGCGATGCCAATGCGGTGTTAAGCGTGGCGAGCGGGTCAAGCGTTCCAGCAGGATTAAGCTTTGATCCAGCCACGGGCAATGTGAATGTGGCGGCGGGCACGCCCGCAGGCACCTATAGCTTTGATTATCAAATTTGTGAAAAGCTAAACCCCACCAACTGCACCACGGCAACGATCAGCGTGGGCGTTGTTGCCGCGCCGATTAGCGCGGATGCAGATAGCGTGAACGGTGTTAATGGCGCGAGCGGCGCGTCGGGCGTTGTCGATGTGCTGGACGGGGATATGTTAAACGGGGCGGCGGCGACATTATCCACTGTTGATATTAGTGTGACGACACCGGCCACGCCAATATCTGGCGGGCCTGTGCCAACGCTGAACCCTGCAACGGGTCTTGTTGATGTGCCTGCTGGCACGCCGGCTGGCAGCTACACTATTGAATATCAAATTTGTGAAAAACTAAACCCGACCAATTGTGCAAGCAATATGGTGACGGTGGATGTTGCGGCCAGCGCGATTGTGGCGAGCAATGATAGTGTGAGCAATGTTAATGGTGCATCAGGGGCAACGGCGGTGGTCAATGCCTTTACATCTGATAGCATTAATGGGGTGGCGGCGAGCGATGCCAATGCGGTGTTAAGCGTGGCGAGCGGGTCAAGCGTTCCAGCAGGATTAAGCTTTGATCCAGCCACGGGCAATGTGAATGTGGCGGCGGGCACGCCCGCAGGCACCTATAGCTTTGATTATCAAATTTGTGAAAAGCTAAACCCCACCAACTGCACCACGGCAACGATCAGCGTGGGCGTTGTTGCCGCGCCGATTAGCGCGGATGCAGATAGCGTGAACGGTGTTAATGGCGCGAGCGGCGCGTCGGGCGTTGTCGATGTTCTTGATGGGGATATGTTAAACGGGGCGGCGGCGACATTATCCACTGTTGATATTAGTGTGACGACACCGGCCACGCCAATATCTGGCGGGCCTGTTCCAACGCTGAACCCTGCAACGGGTCTTGTTGATGTGCCTGCTGGCACGCCCGCTGGCAGCTACACTATTGAATATCAAATTTGTGAAAAACTAAACCCGACCAATTGTGCAAGCAATATGGTGACGGTGGATGTTGCGGCCAGCGCGATTGTGGCGAGCAATGATAGTGTGAGCAATATTAATGGTGCATCAGGGGCAACGGCGGTGGTCAATGCCTTTACATCTGATAGCATTAATGGGGTGGCGGCGAGCGATGCCAATGCGGTGTTAAGCGTGGCGAGCGGGTCAAGCGTTCCAGCAGGATTAAGCTTTGATCCAGCCACGGGCAATGTGAATGTGGCGGCGGGCACGCCCGCAGGCACCTATAGCTTTGATTATCAAATTTGTGAAAAGCTAAACCCCACCAACTGCACCACGGCAACGATCAGCGTGGGCGTTGTTGCCGCGCCGATTAGCGCGGATGCAGATAGCGTGAACGGTGTTAATGGCGCCAGCGGCGCGTCGGGCGTGGTCGATGTTCTTGATGGGGATATGTTAAACGGCGCGGCGGCGACATTATCCACTGTTGATATTAGTGTGACGACACCGGCCACGCCAATATCTGGCGGGCCTGTTCCAACGCTGAACCCTGCAACGGGTCTTGTTGATGTGCCTGCTGGCACGCCAGCTGGCAGCTACACTATTGAATATCAAATTTGTGAAAAACTAAACCCGACCAATTGTGCAAGCAATATGGTGACGGTGGATGTTGCGGCCAGCGCGATTGTGGCGAGCAATGATAGTGTGAGCAATGTTAATGGTGCATCAGGGGCAACGGCGGTGGTCAATGCCTTTACATCTGATAGCATTAATGGGGTGGCGGCGAGCGATGCCAATGCGGTGTTAAGCGTGGCGAGCGGGTCAAGCGTTCCAGCAGGATTAAGCTTTGATCCAGCCACGGGCAATGTGAATGTGGCGGCGGGCACGCCCGCAGGCACCTATAGCTTTGATTATCAAATTTGTGAAAAGCTAAACCCCACCAACTGCACCACGGCAACGATCAGCGTGGGCGTTGTTGCCGCGCCGATTAGCGCGGATGCAGATAGCGTGAACGGTGTTAATGGCGCGAGCGGCGCGTCGGGCGTTGTCGATGTGCTGGACGGGGATATGTTAAACGGGGCGGCGGCGACATTATCCACTGTTGATATTAGTGTGACGACACCGGCCACGCCAATATCTGGCGGGCCTGTGCCAACGCTGAACCCTGCAACGGGTCTTGTTGATGTGCCTGCTGGCACGCCGGCTGGCAGCTACACTATTGAATATCAAATTTGTGAAAAACTAAACCCGACCAATTGTGCAAGCAATATGGTGACGGTGGATGTTGCGGCCAGCGCGATTGTGGCGAGCAATGATAGTGTGAGCAATGTTAATGGTGCATCAGGGGCAACGGCGGTGGTCAATGCCTTTACATCTGATAGCATTAATGGGGTGGCGGCGAGCGATGCCAATGCGGTGTTAAGCGTGGCGAGCGGGTCAAGCGTTCCAGCAGGATTAAGCTTTGATCCAGCCACGGGCAATGTGAATGTGGCGGCGGGCACGCCCGCAGGCACCTATAGCTTTGATTATCAAATTTGTGAAAAGCTAAACCCCACCAACTGCACCACGGCAACGATCAGCGTGGGCGTTGTTGCCGCGCCGATTAGCGCGGATGCAGATAGCGTGAACGGTGTTAATGGCGCGAGCGGCGCGTCGGGCGTTGTCGATGTGCTGGACGGGGATATGTTAAACGGGGCGGCGGCGACATTATCCACTGTTGATATTAGTGTGACGACACCGGCCACGCCAATATCTGGCGGGCCTGTGCCAACGCTGAACCCTGCAACGGGTCTTGTTGATGTGCCTGCTGGCACGCCGGCTGGCAGCTACACTATTGAATATCAAATTTGTGAAAAACTAAACCCGACCAATTGTGCAAGCAATATGGTGACGGTGGATGTTGCGGCCAGCGCGATTGTGGCGAGCAATGATAGTGTGAGCAATATTAATGGTGCATCAGGGGCAACGGCGGTGGTCAATGCCTTTACATCTGATAGCATTAATGGGGTGGCGGCGAGCGATGCCAATGCGATATTAAGCGTGGCGAGCGGCTCGAGCGTTCCTGCAGGATTAAGCTTTGATCCAGCCACGGGCAATGTGAATGTGGCGGCGGGCACGCCCGCAGGCACCTATAGCTTTGATTATCAAATTTGTGAAAAACTAAACCCCACCAACTGCACCACGGCAACAATCAGCGTGGGCGTTGTTGCCGCGCCGATTAGCGCGGATGCAGATAGCGTGAACGGTGTTAATGGCGCGAGCGGCGCGTCGGGCGTTGTCGATGTGCTGGACGGGGATATGTTAAACGGCGCGGCGGCGACATTATCCACTGTTGATATTAGTGTGACGACACCGGCCACGCCAATATCTGGCGGGCCTGTGCCAACGCTGAACCCTGCAACGGGTCTTGTTGATGTGCCTGCTGGCACGCCAGCTGGCAGCTACACTATTGAATATCAAATTTGTGAAAAACTAAACCCGACCAATTGTGCAAGCAATATGGTGACGGTGGATGTTGCGGCCAGCGCGATTGTGGCGAGCAATGATAGTGTGAGCAATATTAATGGTGCATCAGGGGCAACGGCGGTGGTCAATGCCTTTACATCTGATAGCATTAATGGGGTGGCGGCGAGCGATGCCAATGCGATATTAAGCGTGGCGAGCGGCTCGAGCGTTCCTGCAGGATTAAGCTTTGATCCAGCCACGGGCAATGTGAATGTGGCGGCGGGCACGCCCGCAGGCACCTATAGCTTTGATTATCAAATTTGTGAAAAACTAAACCCCACCAACTGCACCACGGCAACAATCAGCGTGGGCGTTGTTGCCGCGCCGATTAGCGCGGATGCAGATGTAGCCCCGCCGGTTAGATCAGGCATAGGTAATCCGGCATTGATGAATATATTGGCGAATGATCAATTAAATGGTCAGCCAATTAACCCCAATGACGTGATATTATCAATTATTTCAGGCGCAAATGACCCAAATATCATTTTGGACGTAAATAGCGGACAGGTTTCGGTTGGGCCAGAAGTGCCAGCGGGCACATATGTTTTTGAATATCAAATTTGTGAAAAATTAAACCCCACCAACTGCGCGACAAGCACATATACCATTATTGTTGATCCAGCGATTAGTTCGGTTGAGGGAACGGTATATTTGGACAGAAATGGTGACCGTGCGCTCGACAATGGTGATGAATTGCGCGCTGGTTGGATTGTTGAGATATTGCGTAATGGCGAGCTGTTAGAATCCGCAATTACCGATGCCAATGGTTCTTATCGGTTTGACAATCTTTTAAGCGGCGGTGGATATGTTATTCGTTTTCGCAATCCCGATAATAATGTTGTTTATGGGCAATTGGAGAATGTTGAGCTGACCTCCAATAGCGTTGTAATCGATCAAAATTTACCGATTGACCCATCAGGTGTTGTTTATAATAGTGTGACACGTGATCCAGTTGCAGGGGCGGTTGCGCGGTTAACAAATGCAAATGGCATTGCCTTGCCAGCCACATGTTTCCTTGACCCATCACAGCAAAGTCAGGTGACAGGGCCAAGCGGAGAATATAGGTTCGATATAGTTCCTGGCGCTGCGTCGCAATGCCCAGTGGGTGAGGCGGAATATGTTATTTCAATTACCCCGCCATCTGGTTTCACATTTGTATCGACAGTATTGCTTCCCCAAAATGGTGCATTTGACCCCAGTGGACAGACCGGACCTGTGCGTATTTCGTCAGGTCCCGATGCGCCCGATGATGCAAATCCAACCTATTATTTGCGATTTACACTGCAACAAGGGGATCCCGATGTGATTTATAATCATATTCCGATTGATCCATTCCTGTCTCGGTTGCCGTTAATAATCACAAAATCCAGCATAAAGCGCACGGTAAATATTGGCGATCTTGTTCCATATGAAATAACCGTACGCAATGTGGAAAATGTACAAAGAGCCGGTGTGACTGTAGTAGATTTATTGCCGCCAGGATTTAAATATGTGGCTGGTTCTGCAACGGTAGATGGTGTTTTGACCCCCGTAGAGGCAGCCAATTCCAACCGTCAAATTGAATGGCGCGGCCAAATTATTCCTGCCTTATCATCGGTAAAATATAATTTAACATTGACCGTGGGCGCAGGTGTTACACAGGGCACAAAGGTAAATACCGCATTTGGTGTTGACGGCCCATCAGGTTCGGCCATTTCAAATCGTGGTTCAGCCGCGGTTCAAATTGTGCCAAGCAGCATTTTTGATTGTTCAGAAATTATTGGTAAGGTTTTTGAAGATAGAAATTATAATGGCTATCAAGATGAAGGCGAGCCTGGCGTGCCCTATGTGCGTTTGGCCACCGTTAATGGTCAATTGATTACCACCGATGAATTTGGGCGATATCATATTGCATGTGCCGCTGTGCCAGATGCACGTATTGGTTCAAATTATGTGTTAAAATTGGACACGCGCACTTTGCCCATTGGGTGGCTGCCGACACAGGATAATCCGCGTTCAATCCGCCTGACCCGTGGTAAAATGGGAGAGGTTAATTTCGGTGTCGCGCCGCCAAAACAAAAGGATGAGGGGGAAGAATAAAATAAAAAATGCATAAGGTGTTGATTCCAAATTTAATGATGTAAGGCGCGCGGCACACCAATAAAATCAGGAGGAATATATTTAGTTTTTTTGCCTTTGCTTAAATAGGTTTAATTGGGCAATGTGCATTGCGCCAATGCAGCCTGCGTCGCCGCTTAATCGAACAGGAACAATATAATCATCCAATTTTTCGCGGGTTAAAATATTATCTAAATAGCCTGAAATTTTATGCCATAATGCTGTGCGTATCATGGGAAATAGATGCTGATTATCCATCACCCCGCCGCCCAATATTATTTTATCGGGCATGCAGGTCATCATTAAATTCAGACATAGGGCGGCAATATAATCGGCCTCTATTTGCCATATTATATCATCTGGAGGGCATGATTTCACATCCCCCAAATATCGCGTGGCAAGGGCAGGGCCGGCGGCCAATCCTTCGGCACATTGCGCCCCATGATAGGGGCATGTACCGGTAAAATCGTCCATTTCTATTACAGATTTGGGCAGGAACATATGCCCCATTTCGGGATGTAATATTCCATTTTGCAATTGACCATGACGTAGTAACCCGCCGCCAATTCCTGTCCCAATGGTAAGGTAGATGATATGATGATGGCCTATTCCCGCGCCATATTCCGCCTCTGCCAATAGGGCGCAATTCACATCTGTTTCCACAAATATTGGCAGCAATAATTTTTCGGTTAAAATGCCATATATATCGCACCCGCCCCAATCGGGTTTTGGTGTGTCCAATATGCGCCCATAATTTGCGCTGTTTTTATCTATTTGCACTGGCCCAAATGCACCAAGGCCAATTGCCGACAATTTGCCGCAGCGTTGTTGCGCCTCAATAAAAAATTGCGCGACCGCCCGTAATGTATCGGCAGGGTGGGCAGTGGGAATTTGAACCTGTTCCAATATAGTTTGTTCATATCCCACGGCGCATATAAATTTGGTGCCACCGGCCTCTATCCCGCCAAAGATTATCGGCGTGCCATTTTTATTGTCCATAACTGCCATTTATGAGGCCGAAATATTTTTGGCATGTTGCATAATGATTTTGTGCATGGAGGCGTCGCTGTCAAACACGCCATACCAGCCTTGTGGTTCATGGGGTGGGTCGCCCATATATTGCGTGTCGCCCGGTTTGAAACGATGGTCGGCATGTGGGGTGCGGGCCTCTCCATTCCATGCCCAAAAATTACTGCCGACAACCGGACCATTATTGGCCATGCTTTGTTCAACAGCGGCATAAATCATTTTATAGAAACGTTCCTTAAATGTTGCGGGGATTTCCGGATCATAAAGCTCCCCATCGCGGGGGAATCCAAATTCCTCAAACACCAAAGCTTTGCCAATTTGGTTGGCCAGACGGACATGGGTGTTGATATAATCATTCACCTTTGCCGCGCCATCATCCCATGTTCCGCCAAGGTTTTTACCGTCAACCCAACTCCAATTTAATGGCCATATATGCGCGGTAAGATAATCAATTTGCTGATGTGCTTCGATAAATATTTGCTCGCTGCCATTGCTTGCCTTTGTGCCTTCTTGGCCCAATGAGACAAGATGATTGCCGTCAATTTCGCGGATGATTTTGGCGGTGCTATTTATCCATGCATAATAATCGGGCAATATTTTATCCATGACTGGTTGGCTGTTGCCGGGCCTTGGCTCATTGCATAATTGCCATGCCATAATCGCCGGATCATCGCGATAATCCACCCCAGTTATTTTATTTTTCCGGCCAACTGTGCGGCGCACATGGTCATGATACATACCGACCGCCGCTTCATTTTTGTAAAAATCACTGGCATGATCAGGGAATGCGGGCCATGGATGCTCTGGATCATTCATGTCGGTGAATTTACCGGTTTGATAATATAAATATGTCATGACACCGCCCGACCATTCCCAAAAATTGGTCAGGCAAAGCACGGCCTTCATATCGCGCTTTGCGATTTCAACCATTAAATAATCCAAACCATCGAACAGCGTTTCATTCCATCCATCCTTGGTCCGAAAGCCCGGCTTTATCCCTGCTTTTAACGGTCCTTCCTCTGCCGAAGCCATGACGCGTAAATTTGTAATGCCAATTGCCTTCATTCGGTCCAATTCTCTGCCCAAACGCGCACGGTCGCCATATGCCGCATCCGCGCCAAGATAGGCCCCATACCATAAATTTGCGCCGACAAAGCGATATGGCTTATCATTTATAGTAAAACGCAGCCCGTCGCGCTTAACAAAGGCTGCAGGATTGGTTTTTGCAATTTTCTTGCATGCGCCCAATATGGATGTTGCAGTCGCAACTGCGCCAATACTAATCGCGCTTAATAATATTTTACGGCGTGATAAATTTGGCATTTCTCTCTCCCCCTTATCATATCCATATTGGTTTGAAAAATGGCTGCTCTCTCCCTGCCATGATTCGTAATGGACCTATGTTTCCTGCTAACGCTATATATAAAATTGACAACGCTGCCAATTATTTAAAATTTAAGATGATAAGGATCGTAAAAGCGGCTGCAAGATTTTTTACAAGAGAGAATTTCATATAAATCATTGAAATATCTAATTTATATGAAATATGATTTGAACAGTTGGGCAAATAAAAGCGGCAAATGAATAATGATAAAATAACTGATAATTATAGATAAAATGACAACGTCAATAAAATATTTACCTATTTTGCAATAAATTAAAACCGCAAAAGCCAAATGATGCCTTGGTAAATTTATCAACAAATATGGCGGTCATAAAGCAAGAGCTTCAATGTTGAAATTTTAACCACAGGCAGGGACCATGCATAAGTCACAGCGCAGATTATTTTGGACGCAAGAGAGTAAAGCGATACGTGATGCCTTAATCATTTTTGGATTAACGGCGATTATTATTATTTTTTCAATATCAATTGAGGCATTTGAAAGAATAGTAGAATTCTCCCAAACGCATGAGAGTTGGGAAATTGACGAATTTCTAACCGCTGCCTTGCTGCTTCCAATTGCCCTTTGTGTCTTTTCATATCGGCGAGTGGCCGAAGCAATGCGGTTATTGTCCGAGCGTGTAGAAGCGGAAGAAAATGCCAAAGAAATGGCTTTACATGACGCCTTAACCGGATTGCCAAATCGCCGCATGGCAATGGATAAACTTAATCATGCTTTGGAATATGCTTATCGTGATCCTGTTACCATTGTTGCGGTTGATTTAAACCGATTTAAATCGATAAATGATGTTTATGGGCATAATATTGGTGATCAAATATTGTTAATGGCGGGGCAAAAATTGCGTTCCAATTTACGCGAAGGTGAAATTGCGGCCCGGCTTGGCGGCGATGAATTTCTGTTAATTTTAAATGGCCGTGCCGATAGCGATGACATCATCCAGCTTATTGAAACAATATCATCCACTTTTGATACTTCGTTCGATATTGGGCCGCATAATTTTTCTGTGGGGGCCAGTTTCGGTGTTGCCCATACTGATAATCATAAAATCGATATTGATGAATTTATGGTTCAGGCAGATATGGCGATGTACCGCGCCAAGGAAATCGGCAGCAATGGCATTGCCTATTTTGAACCTGGCATGGAACAGGCAGCATTACGCCGTTCTACAATAGAATTGGAATTGCGCAATGCGCTTACCAGTGGTGAAATTTACCCACATTATCAGCCGTTAATTGATTTAGAAACCGGTGATACTGTTGGCTTTGAGGCATTGGCACGTTGGAAAACGCCAGGCGGCTTGGTGCGTCTGCCAATTGATTTTATTTCCATTGCGGAACAATGCGGGTTAATATCTGATTTATTTTTTACCATATTGCGTGCTGCCTGTGTTGATGTTCGTAATTGGCCGGCACATTGTCATGTCGCGATAAATCTGTCGCCTGTGCAATTTTCCGATCCTGAATTGGCGCAGCGAATATTGGGCGTGTTAATTGAAACTGGCGTTGCACCGGGGCGGATAGAAATTGAAATTACAGAAAGCGCATTGGTAAGCGATTTGGATAATGCCATTGCCACCATCATATCTCTTAAAAATCAAGGCGTGCGTATTTCGCTTGATGATTTTGGAACGGGCTATTCCAGCTTGCGTCATTTAAGCGACTTGCCAATTGATAAATTAAAAATTGATCGCAGCTTTGTCGAAAATCTTGATAATGATGAAGCATCAAGGACTATTGTTCGTGCCGTCACTGGGCTTGCGCATAATCTTGGCCTGACCGTGGTAGCAGAGGGCATAGAGACACAAGAAAATGCATCTCATTTATCGCAATTTGGATGTGATTTTGGGCAGGGATATTATTTTGGAAGACCAGCAGCGGCGCAGTTTTTAATGCCGTTTTTTAATCAGGAATCATGGATTAAAATCAGCGACAATTTATCAAAAATATCAAATCAAGAAATTGTAGCACAGGAACATAATGTCCATTCACATCACACTGCAAAAAAAGTGAATGGCGGGTAAAATTATGAAAATGCAGTATCATGTCAAAGCCTATCATGGCTTAGGGCGCAGCTTTGCCCGCACTCGCTTCATATCGGCTTCAACTGCGCTATTTATAACTTTTGCCGCCATTGGATTTGTAAATAATGCACAGGCGGAAACAGGGCGGGTTGATCAGGTGGAACAATTAGATGGTGAGGCAGGTGAGTTTGAACTTGAATCGCAAAATATCTGGGTGCCAAAATATGATGGTGAGGCGTCCCAATTGGCAATGGGTTTAACATTTGAATATGGGCTTTTGGATAATTTTATCATTGGAACAGAGGCAGAGTTTGAACGTGAAGACGGCGAAAATTTTGGATTAAGCGAATTTGCGGCACAGGCAAAATGGATTGCATTATCCCCGCAGGAAAATGCAGTCGGGCTAGGCATACAATCTTCTATTATCTATAATTTTGAAGATGATGCATTGAGCACAGAAACATTTTTTATCGCGGCAATAGATGGCAAAGAATGGACGGCAGCGGCAAATATCATTGCATCAAGCGAAGCTGGCAATCTGGGCAAATTTGACCTTGGCTATAGCGCGCGGGCGGACAAGGAAATTGGCAAAAATATGCAATTGGGTATGGAAATTGGCGGAGATATTGCCGTCGATGATCCAAAGGCGCATTGGATGGGCCCGGTTATTTCATTTGAACCCATAGAAAAAGGCCCTGAATTAGAAATCTCAGCCTTTACCGGATTAAATCAAAATAGTCCGGATGTACAATTTCGTTTGGAAATTGATTGGGAATTTTAATTTTTTCAGCGCCGATTTAAAAAGATTATAGTATCGTTTATTAGCGATGCTTATCATTTGCCATTAAATAATTATGCCTCCGGCCAGATATTATATAACAACATAATTTATCCACAATTTTGCGTATAAAGATGGTGTATGGACGGGGCATAAAATGAAGTTGAAATTATTCCATAAACTATTTTTATTGGTTGCCGCGACTGCGCTTGTCGCGGCATTGGCTATGGCGTCCATTATGGCGTGGAACCTTAATCGCGGATTTTCAGGTTATTTGGAATCTAGAGATGTAGAGGCATTAGATGCCTATACCGACTTAATCGTGCGCCAAATTGATGAAAATGGCGGCGTTCAGGCATTGGAAAAAGGCACAGTTTCTTTGGCAGATGTGCATAATATTTTGGTTGAGAATGCCTTGATACCAGGCAGGTTGAGGCCCAATCCACCGGGCAAAAGGCCTCCCAAATCAAGGGAGGATTTAGAGGCAAATTCAAATATCATTAATGGGCAGGCCAAATTCCCGCCGCCGCCGCCCAACCGCGCAATGCCGGGTGAAATTCCCCCGCCAGGTTCGTTTCCAAGGGCGGGTGATGAACTGCGCCGCCCTCCGCAATCGCTTACTTCGCCTGCTCGCGGCCCTGGTTTCCTTGCCCCGCGGCTATTGCTATATGATATGAAAGGAAATCAAGTCGCAGGGCCGCCGCCTGCGCGTCATGGTCCAAAAATGATGGAAAGGCCGATTTTAATGGGCGGTAAGAATATTGCCATTGCCAAAATGATTCCATCTGGACCTACGCCATCTGCCGTGGAGGCAAGGTTTTTGAAAAACCAATATTTATATGCGGTGTTTTTGGTTATAGGGTTAATGTTTTTTGCCGCCTTTGCTGCATGGTGTTTTGCCCGTGCGGGGGCGCGGCGGCTTGCAAATATGGAATTGGTGACCAGAGAAATTGCGGGAGGAAATTTTAATGCCCGCGTGCAAACCAATGGACATGACGAAGTGTCGATGATGGCGCATGATATCAACCAAATGGCAGAAAGCCTTGCCAGAGCTGATCATGCACGGCGCGGCTGGTTGGCTGAAATTGGGCATGAATTACGGACACCGCTGACCGTTTTGACGGGGGAGTTGGATGCGTTGAAAGACGGTGTTAGGCCATTAAATCAACAAGCGATAAGTTCGTTGAAAGAAGAAACGGACCGTTTGGGTGATTTAATCGAAGATTTGCATTTCATGGCTGTTTCTGACCTGACAAATGCACCCAGCAGTTTTTCGTCATATGATGCAGTAAATTTATTTAATATAGTGACCAATCGTTTTGCCTCGGTTTTTGAAAAAAATGGTTTGGAATTTGAGATAAATAGTGGAGAGGAACAGGCGCTTCGGGTTATTTGGGATGGGAAGCGGATTGAACAATTATTGGGAAATTTATTGACAAATGCGCAGCGTTATACCGACGCGCCTGGTGTTGTTCGGGCAAGCATTGGCCGTGAGGATGATATGATAAATTTTATTATAGAGGATAGCCCCCCCTCTGTTCCGAAAAAAGCATTAGCATTTTTATTTGAGCCATTATACCGTTTAGAGGAGGCAAGAGACCGTATTTCCGGCGGTAGTGGTTTGGGGCTTGCCGTTTGTAAAGCCATTGTGGAGGTGCATGGCGGCAAGATAAAGGCCCGTAAATCAAGTTTAGGGGGTCTGTTAATAGAAGTAAAATTGCCGATGGAGGCGAAACGCCCATAATGACAAATCGCAGCATATATATTGTCGAGGATGACCGTAAAATTGCAGCATTGCTGTCGGATTATCTAAAAAATGCAGGGCATGATACAAAAATATTTTTAGACGGTCGTTCGGTCGTGTCGTCGGTCCGGTCATCGCCGCCCAGTGCCATTATTTTGGACCTTATGCTGCCTGCATCAGACGGCATGACCATTTGCCGCGAGTTAAGAAAATTTAGCGCAGTCCCAATTTTAATGTTAACCGCACGTTCTGATGAAATTGACAAAATTGCCGGATTAAATGACGGCGCAGATGATTATGTCACAAAACCATTTAGCGCCAGAGAGGTTGTCACACGCATAAATACCTTAATCCGAAGATATGAAGGCCGTGTGACCGGCGATCCAAGCTCCAGTAAATATATGATTGATGATGAAGGCAAGCGCATTTCATGGAACGGCATTTGGATGAAATTATCAACATCGGAATTTAATATTTTATCGACCATGATGCGCCGCCCTGGTCGGATATATTCGCGCGACCAACTGCTTGATACCATTAGCGATCAATCGCTGGAATCTGGCGATAGAGCGATTGACAGCCATATAAAAAATATTCGCCGTAAATTACATAATATTGACCCAAAAGATAATTCAATTGAATCAGTATATGGTGCAGGTTACCGATTCAGAAATGATTGAATAAAATTCCAGTTCATCATTTCATTTTTTGATTAAAAGCCAAAATCTAATCTTGAAATTATATATTGGGTTTTTTGAAAAATTCGTGCCAATTTAATGCAGGGGTCAATGTCGCCAATTCCTTTTCCACGCCCATTGTTGCCCGAATAACCATCTTGCCTTCATCACTATGTGTCCCAAAAAGGTTGGTGCTGATAATAGGATTATTGGGGATTTCATCAAATTGCACACGGTATAAAATAACCACATAGTCACTATGGTGATGATGGTCGCCATCTGTTTCTGGCGGCATCGCCATGACCATTAAATCCGTGCCTTTTTTACCATTATTGGTGATAGTGAAACCAGATTTAAATTGCTGCTCAATCCATTTTTCTTGATTGCGAATTTCGCGCAGCGAAGCCTTGCCATCCTTATTCTCATCCACATTGGGCAATGCGGATATCGGCACGGAGACCACAAAATTGGCGCTGTTATCCAATATTTTCATCGTCACATTTTGCTTGGGCAATAAATGCGCCTGTAACGACATTGGCACCATCAACATTGATAGTAAAAGAACAGGGCGAAATAGCTTCATTGTCCTGGCCCTCCGCCACCACCGCGACCGCCACCACCGCCGCCACGGCCGCCGCGTTCACCACCTCTTTTGCCTTTACCTTGGCCTTCACCTTGTCCGCCACCTTGTCTACGAACTTCGGGTTGACTATCAATTGAACCTTTGACGCATCGTTGAATATAGGGATATGCGTCGGTGGCATAATAATGATAAATTCCTTGAGGAAATTCGGGTGTGACGCCGAAACGACCATTGCATTGGTCAAGATCGCCTAATCCCTCGACATATTCCCAATCTTGCATGAATGCGCCCATTGGAATTATGGCTGTCGATGGTCTTCCGGTGTCGGGATTTTGTTTTAATTGATAGCTTGTCCGCATCATTTTAAGAGTGCCAAGCATCATATTTGCACCGGGATATCCAAAGCGGGCATATACAGGAAACCCATCCGCAGCCCATCCAATTAAGGCCATTTCCTCGCCTGCTTTTGCCTTTTGTGACAACATGCCATTGGGCACGCCATGATAATGATAAGCGCCCGTGGGTTGGACATGGGCATTATTCATATCTTCGCCAAAATCAAAAATATCCTGTCCCAATGCTTCAATATTCCATCGGCCGCCACCGCCTGGCCCCAATGGGCATTGTTCGGGATTGGTAATATCATCGCTACAGCTTCCGCCAGTGCCAGGGTCAAATTTCACGCCATTTAACCCCATAACGGGTTCTTTAACCCGTCCACCAGGGCCCGAATAGGCTATAGGGGAGGTTGTCACGACAAAATGGACATTTTGCTGGGAAATTTTATTTGGGTTGGCGGGGTTTGGGAAAGCACCAATTTCATGATCCGGCACGGCATTTGCTGTTAAAAGGCGCTGGCCTCTATCACAATTCCATTTTGCGATGCTGGTCAGGCCAATTTGATCATTTTTCTTATTCACTTCATAATTGCACAAAACGCCAATTGTATATGCCTTGGTCGATGGAATGGGCGTCCCGCTATTATTTTCGCCCATTGGCGGACCGCCTGCGCCACCTCCACCTCCAGGCCCACGCCCCTGAGGTCCTGCTCCAGCCCCTGGGCCTTGACCTTGATCTGGACCTCGGCCTTGACCTTGGCCCATAGATTGACCTTCTGGCCCGCCACCACGATTATCACCTTGGGCAGGAACACATGCCAATGGCTTTCCTTCGGGGGCATGGCAAAAACCGGTTTGATTGCTGCCATCTGCATTATTCACCACGCAGCTTTCTTCGGCTTTTTTGGCGGTGCAGGCTTGTAACATCGCATCGCTTGGTTGGCCGCCTGCTCGCTGGGGGCCTCTTTCACCGCGTGACGGCGCTTGTTGGGCACCAATTTGGCTGGCGCTTAATGCCGATATTGTGGCGGCAGTGCAAAATATCATTGCTCTTATTTTGGGGCCTTTGGCGTACTTCATCTACGTTTGACTTTCAAAAATAATATAAGTTAGTCAATAATTTTGACATTAAAATAATTTTTAAGACATGAATGTGGATAGATTATGAGCGTTGAATAAATGGGCTAAAATTTTTTACATTTAAATAATCATCCACATTGCCTCCACAATTTTAACATATCTCACCATGAATAATTTTTTTGGGAGGCGAAAATGAACAACCGACATAATAATTTTCATCGCGGCATATTATCGGCGGCAACCATGTCTTTTTTACTGGTTGCTTGTGGTGGCGGCGATAGCGGCTCATCCAGTTCAAGCGGTTCTGTTACATTAACCGTTTCTGGTGCGCCAACAATTGGCATCGCGACGCCAGGAAATAATAGTGCGAGTATCGCATTTACCGCCCCATCATCAAATGGCGGTGCGACCATTACATCCTATACGGCCACTTGTACTGCAAATGGCGCGTCCGTCACTGCAACAAATAGCGGTTCACCAATTAGCGTCACAGGGCTTAGCAATGGCACGACCTATAGCTGCACTGTTACCGCGACAAACTCGGTCGGAACAAGCGCGGCCTCTGCCGCAGTATCGGTTACACCCTCTGCAAGTGCGACATCCAGCCTGCCTTCGGCCTTTAACCAATTTGGCGCCAATGTGAAGGTTGTGTATAATGAATCCGCCGGAACAGTGACATTGGAGGCAGCAGGTCGCCCCGATCATCAATCGCCATATTGGAACCCCAATGGAACAAGTGGTTTATATGTGGCCCCTGGTTTAGAAACGACGGTGGCGTCCATGTCACCGGGATATATTGACAATTACACCAATAAATATTTTTTAACAGTTCCTGTTAATCCGCAAAAAGCATCCACCACCACGGCAACTAGCTTGGGGGCAATTGGGATAGCCATTACCGGATCGCCAATATTTAATGGCCAAGAAGGACCGAATGTAAATCTTGATTCAGGGGTTATTTCTGGTTTTGACAATTATGGCGCACATACCGGGCCGCAGGTTTATCATTATCATTTAGAACCAACACCCATTTCAAATGACGATATAAAATTATTTGCGATATTGCGTGACGGTTTCTTTTTATATGGCCGTAAATGTGCCTCTACAGGAACGCATCCGACCGATTTGGACGCATCTGGCGGTCATACAAGCATCACGCAATATTCAACCACAGCTGTTTATCATTATCATATTAAAAATCAGATATATCTGACGGTTAATAACAAAAATGCTTATTTGTTATTTGATGGTGCATATCAAGGAACTCCAAATAGCGTTACCAATTAAGGAAGATAGGATGAGCCGCAATATTTGGGTGAAAAACATGGCGGCGACATGCATGGTCGCAGGGTTTGGCGCGGCCATTGCCTATGATATATTGAACTTTAGGCATTTGGCGCCTGTTCAAATTGCCGAGCATGCACAGATTGTCCAGGATGCACAGATTGTCATCGACACCAGCCACGGGCTTCGCATCTATCAGGGTGTGCCCTTTACTGGTGAAATTCAATCCCGCCACCCAAATGGTCAACTGGCATCGGCTGATCCATTTAAGGCGGGACGCCGTGATGGCAAATTGCGGCTATATTTCCCAAATGGTGTTTTGGGATATGAAGCAACATTTAAAAATGGCATTCGCGAGGGATGGACCAAAACATGGTGGGATAATGGAAGCCGACGTTCATTAACAATGTTCGCCGATGATTTGGAACAGGGCGTGGCGTGGCAATGGTATGCCGGCGGCGAAAAATTTAAAAGATATAATTTTAAAAATGGCCAACCTGTGGGGCTGCAAAAAGGGTGGCGGCCCAATGGAAAATTATTTAGCAATTTTGAAATAAAAGGCGGCCGCACATATGGCCTTAACAATGCAATGGCATGTTTTACGATTAAATCTTAACAATCAATAAATCAAAAAAATTAAAAAATATCCATATATTAAATGGTGTTTAATTCTTTTTTCAATAATTTAATATCATCGGTCAAATTGAACATGGCATAGGATGACATGCCGCTGTAAACACCGCGAATTCTGCCATTATGATCGATTAACAATATATTATCTGTGTGCAGGAAATTGCCCTTATTATTTGGCTTTCCCAAATCCTCATCTGCAAAATAGCCTTGCCTTGCAATTTGGTAAATTTCGCTTTTCTTACCAGTTACTAAATTCCATTTGCCGCTTTCTATTGAATGTTTTTTTGCATATTCATGCAAAGCCTCAACAGTATCAATTTCGGGTGTGATGGAATGTGATATTAATTGGACTTTGTCATCATTTAAAAATTCCTGCTGTATTTGCCGCAGCCTAAGATTCACGGTTGTGCATATGGCCGGACAGGTCGCAAAGAAAAAGGAAACAACATAAATTTTCCCCTTCATACTTTCATTGCTTACCGATTTCCCATCTTGATTAGTAAATTTAAATGATGGAATTTTATGGATATTATCAATTTCCTTTGACGCAGGATCATACCAAATGGGGGTTAATTCCGCGCTATTATAATAGGGCAGGCTATTATTATCCTTTTGTCCGTTAACAGCTTTTTGCGCTGCATTTTCAAAACGGGATTTAGAAGCTGGCTGATTTGTATTTGTGCATGCCGCAAGGATGATGGACAGGGTAAAAGACGCGCTAATCACATAGCGATTTGTAAATGAGCGCACAGACATATTTCCCTCCCATAATAAAGATAATATTTATTTTGACGATAATTGTGGAGAGAATATGTGCATTATAAATAGACCAGATTAAGCCGCTACATTTTATATATATTTATAAGGAAAGTGCCAATAATTCCCGCAATTTTACCATCCACATTTCATCCACATTCTTAATGCACATTGTGCAATAGCATGAGTGCAAATTGCCTTTGCGATGAAAGATTGTGCAAATGAAGATATTGGTTTTAAAGACTGCTTTTATAGCTTTGCCTAATTTGCCAAAGTTGAAAATATTATGGCAGTTCAATATTATTGGCGTCATTTTGTTTTTGATCATTGCTGTTATTCCAAAAGCACATGCCGATATTATGGAAATTGGCGAAGATGGCCCGCGTTGGATAGCAGGGCCATATGTGGCGGTGCACATTGTCAATGAATTTTCGGGCGAGGGGCAGGCGTTTGAGCTTGGGGAAGATTATGTCCTGCCCAATAATGCCTATGTTTATCCTGCAATGTTACGCGATAAAATTCCTCCACAATATGCGGCAAAGGTTCATGAATTGGCGGCTCGATTTGACCTTAGCCCGACATTGATAGAGGCACTTATTTGGCAGGAAAGCCGCTGGAAACACAATGCATTATCACCCGCAGGTGCGCGTGGATTGGCGCAATTAATGCCCGGCACTGCCCGCGAAATGGGGGTTAACCCAGATGATCCATTTGCCAATTTGGAAGGCGGGGCGCGATATTTACGCCAACAGTTAGACCGGTTTGACGGTAATATAGAAAAGGCGCTTGCTGCCTATAATGCAGGGCCAAAGCGCGTCATTCAAGCAAATGGAATCCCCCAAATTAAGGAGACCCAAAATTATGTCGGGTCCATTATCAATAGATTATCTGATCATATGCGGAGCAACCATCAATGAATAAATTCTCTTCTTATATCATCGCAACCATATTGGTTTTTATTTTCGGGTTAAGCCCAAATGCCGCCATGGCGCAGGCATCTGATCCGCAGGGTTCTGGTCCCATTGTCGCCGCGCTTAGTTGGTTACAAGGGACATTAATGGGCAATGTGGCGACGGCTGTCGCGGTGATGGCGGTTGCGGCCGTTGGTTTTATGATGTTAACTGGTCGCATGAATTGGCGGTTTGGCGGCACGGTTGTCATCGGCATTTTCATCCTATTCGGCGCGGGCACAATTGTTGCAGGAATACAAAGCGCGGCAATAGGGTGATATAAGATGGAGCTTGTTCGATTTCCCGTTCACCGCGCATTGACGAGGCCGCAAATGTTTGCGGGGGTTACGCTTAATTTTTTCATTATCAATATGCTGGTCACTGGTGAGGCATTTTTGATTTTACGCAGTTTCTGGATATTACCTATCCCCATAATCGTGCATGTTATTGGTTATTTTGCTTGTTTATATGAACCTAGAATTTTTGATCTTTGGCTTACCAAGGTAAGCCGCTGTCCGCGCGTGCGCAATTGGAAATATTGGGGATGCAACAGCTATGCTGCTTAACCAATATCATCATATTACTCATATTGAAAAAAGGGTGGGCATATAGCGATGGGCAAATGGATTGGTGCTGCTGCCTGGAATAAAAAAGAGGCCCGTGCGGGAGATAGATTACCCTATGCCCGTTTAATTGATGAGCATATTATGTTATTGCGCGATGGTTCGGTGATGACCGTCATTCAGGTGCCTGGATTATTATTCGAAACCGAAGATAGCGCGGCGTTAAACGCCCATGCAGCGACAAGGGAAGTGATGTTGCGTTCCACCTTGGATGCGCGTTTTATATTATATCATCATGTCATCCGCCGCCGCGTCGAAATTGATTTAATGGCGGAATTTGACGATCCATTATCGGCGCATATTGATACACGTTGGAAAGAAAAATTGAGCAGCGGTTCGTTGTTCGTCAATGATCAATTCATTACTTTGGTTCGGCGCCCCGCCAGAGGTAAAACAGGGATTGGTGAACGAATTGCCAAAATGTGGAGTAATAAGGGCAAGGCGCAAATAGAGGCAGATCCAAAAGATATTCGTAGTTTAAAAGCAACAGCCAGCGGCATGATTGCCTCTTTAAGTGCATATGATGCGCAATTATTAGGAAATTATACTGGATTAACGGGTAAGCTAAATAATGAAATCCTTGAATTATTAAGCGCGATATATAATGGCGAAATGCGGCCCGTGCGCCGTCCATCACCAGATGTAGATATTGGGCATATGCTGCCTTATCGCCGTGCCAGTTTTGGATTGGACGCAATGGAGCTTCGTGGGAGCGGCCTACCCGATTTTTCATCGATAATAAGTATAAAAGATTATCCCGATGCCACATCGCCCGGTTTAATGGACGGGTTATTGCGCCTGCCATATGAATTGGTGATAACCGAAAGCTATGCCCCATCCGAACGACAGACAGCACGCGAACGGATGGATTTGGCCATCAGACGGCTGCGTTCGGTTGATGAAGATGCGGCGGCGGAACGCGGAGATATCATGGCCGCGCGCGACGCATTGGCCAATGGTCATGTTGGTTTTGGTGATCATCATTTGACGGTGCAGGTCCGCTGCGCAGATTTACGTCAACTTGATGATGCAAGCGCCGCCTGTGCTGCTGCGCTTGCCGATATTGGAGCGATTGCAGTACGCGAGGATATTAATTTAGAGCCAGCTTTTTGGGCCCAATTTCCAGGTAATGAACAATATATTGTCCGCCGCGCCTTAATCTCCACCGCGAATATGGCCAGCTTTGGCTCACTTCATGGTTTTGCGCAGGGGCAATCTGTGGGCAATCATTGGGGGGATGCGGTTACATTATTAGAAACGACCAGCGCGACCCCATTCTTTTTTAATTTCCACCATGGTGATTTGGGTAATTTTTCCGTCATTGGGCCATCGGGTTCGGGAAAAACTGTTGTGATGAATTTTTTGGCAGCGCAGGCACAAAAATTTAAACCCCGCACTATATTGTTCGACAAGGATAGAGGCGCCGAATTATTTGTGCGCGCTATTGGCGGGCGTTATGATCGCATTTGCCCCGGCGAACCCACGGGTTTTAACCCACTTTCATTGGTCGATACAGCCCGAAACCGGGCATTTTTGCGCGATTGGTTTGCAATTTTATTAAATGCAAATGGTCCAGAAGAACTAGCCATGATAGCAGAGGCGGTGGATGCCAGCTATGCCAATGATCCCGCCTTGCGCCAATTGCGATATTTTAAAGAATTGCTGAGCGGTGTCCGCCGACCAAAATCGGGCGATTTACCTGATCGGCTTTCAGCTTGGATTATGGAGGGGGAGCATCATTGGTTATTCGATAATGTCGATGATCAGCTTGATATGGCCCATAATATCCTTGGTTTTGACATGACCGCTTTATTAGAAAATCCAAAATTGCGTACACCAACCATGATGTATTTATTCCATCGGATTGAGGAACGTTTGGACGGTAATCCAACCATGATATTGATTGATGAGGGTTGGAAGGCATTGGATGATGAGGTTTTTGCCGCAAGAATTAGAGACTGGTTAAAGACGTTGCGCAAACGAAATGCGCTGGTCGGATTTGCAACGCAAAGCGCGCGCGATGCATTGGACAGCCGTATCTCAACAGCATTAGTTGAGCAGACCGCAACCATGATATTCATGCCAAATTCCCGTGCGAGGGCGGAGGATTATTGTGATGGATTTGGGCTTACTGAACATGAATTAGCCTTAATAAGAACCTTGCCAAATAATAGCCGCTGCTTCCTTGTTCGCCAGCCCGATGCTTCGGTGGTGGTCAGGCTTGATCTTGGCCATGCGCCTGAAATTCTAACCATATTATCTGGCCGTGAAAATTCTGTTCGCCGGCTAGATCATCTTCGCGCCGCAAAGGGCGATAATCCTGCAAAATGGTTTTTTGATTTAACTGGCCATATCTGGCCCGGTCCATTGCCAACCGATGAAATTGAATCGATTGAAAGCCAAAATATAGGATGCAATCTTGATGAATTGCCGCTTCAGCGAGCAATAAAATGAATATTAACTGTCAAAATGCCGTCAATAATTTGGGCAATGGTGTTGCAGCGGCGTTGCAACATGTGGACTGTGTCGCTGAACAAATGGCGGGTGATAGTTTTGCGCGTTTATTTGCGCCAGGGGGGATGCTTGGCCCTGCTTTATCAATCCTATTGGCATTATTTATTGCAATATTCGCTTATGGTTTAATTTTAGGCAGGACAAATTTAAATATCCGTTCGTTAATTCCCAATATGATTATATTCGGGCTGGTTTTAACATTTGCCACAAGCTTTATTGCATATCAGACGGTGATTTGGAATTTGGCGGTTTCAACACCAGATTATCTTGCCACCACCCTATCGGGGGATAAGGGATCGGCGACCATTAACTTTGCCCAAAAAATTGACATTATATTTGGCGCAATTGAACAAATAAGCCAGGGCCAAATTGGCCCGAACGGACAAAAGCCCAACATATCCGCATTCTCGCCAGAAGGTTTAATGTGGATGGGCGCGATGTTATTATTATTAGGCACGGTGGGAATATTGGTGACAGCCCGTATCGGCTTGGGTTTGCTTGTCGCTTTTGGTCCAATATTTGTGGTGATGGCTTTGTTTAATGGCACGCGCGGTTTATTCGCCGGTTGGGTAAAGGGCGTTGTCATGTTGGGGTTAACATCTATGCTTGCCGTTCTTGGCGGTAGTTTGATGTTAGAAATGGCCGCGCCAATATTAAATATCATAAATTTGACGCCATCGGTTATTGAATTGCGGCCGGCAATGGCGTTTTTCATGATTGGCGCGGTTCATGTCGCCTTGATGATAATGATATTAAAAGTTTCTGCCAATATGGTGTCGGGCTGGCAGATTTTTGGGTCGGCGAAAATAATTTCGGCAAATATATCGGCGCAAGCACCTGTTCCTCACGCACCCGCATATCCCGTGGCCGTATTTACAAATGGGGGATTTAATAACCCGATTATGTCGCCATCAAGGCATATTCCCTTATCCGCCATTACGCCGGTTATCGCCGCCAATGACCAAGGAAATGGTCCGCCCGCCACCTTAAATGGGCAAGCACAAATTGTGCGCATTATCGGCCATCAGGAAAGGGCAGATTTGGTGTCCGCAAATAAATCGCGCACAAGCGGGATAGGTAATAAATTTAAATCAGCTCGCAAAAAAATAAATGATAAATCTGGCTCTATATTATCGAAGGAGAAGCAGCCTTGACCGTTTCGCCATTGGCCATTTGCAATATGAATAGGCCGCACTTCACAATGAAAGCGCCTGAAATTTTTATAGGCATGATTATTGTTTTTGCCGCCTTTTGTGCATCCATATTTACTGCCCATGCGAAGGATGCCCGATTGGTTGAAATATTATATAATCCCGCCAAAGTGGTACGTATTGATGGGCAAATAAAGGTCCAAGCGACAATAGCATTTGATGAGGAAGAAAAAATTGAAAATGTCGCCATTGGTGATTCCATGGCATGGCAAGTATCACCAAATAAGCGGGCTAATATATTATTCATAAAACCTTTATCGCCATCTGCGCGCACAAATATGACGGTAATAACCGATCAGCGGACATATTTATTTGATTTGGTGGCGAATAGCAAAAATGCCCCAATATATATTTTGCGTTTCAACTATCCAGATGAGCCAAAGAATGAAGCGCCCATCATGACCGCTTCGGCGAATATCGAAGAATTAAATGCTGTCAATGATCCCTATGCCATTATTGATCCAGAAAATCTTAATTTCCAATGGGTGCAAAATGGGGCGCCGCAATTATTGCCAACACGCATTTATGATGATGGCAATGCAACATTTTTAACATGGCCGGAGCGAAAAGCGGTTCCTGCTATTTTGATTAAAGATCAAAAAGGGATGGAGGGACCTGTTAATTTCTCGGTTCGCGGGCATATTGTCATTGTTGATGGTGTGCCGGCACAAATTATACTTCGTTCGGGACAGGATGTAGCGACTTTAACCAATAATGGTCCGCCTCGGCCCGCTGCGCCAATATCCAATGATGATATTCTACAAGATAAAGGGTTATAAATATGCGCCTTGCCTTTAATAATCATACCCATAAAATCAATAAATCTGCGGCAAATGATGTCGACCCGCGTGAACAGGAAAGCGCGAATATTATTGATTTGGCCAGCCGTAATTCCTTTCCCGCTGTCACACAGCAAAATAAAAAATCCGATGGATTGGGCCTTGCCATTGGCGTGGCATTTGTTGGTTTAATGGGTGTTTTAACACTATGGGGCATGGATAATGCGCGCACAGTAAAACCGCAAAATATTGCCAAGGCACAGATATTGCCGCAAAATAATAAAACCCCGCCCCAAGTAAATGCCGCAAAAACACCCCCTCCGGCTGGGGCAGCTCTGCCTGATCCTGCGCCCGCACCAGTTTATGCAAATCCGCCAAGCGCCCATCCAGCCATGAATGGCAACCCCTATGCCAGCCCGACATTGGTATATGATACAAGCGGCGCATTGGTGGCTTTGCCAGCAATTGCGGCGGCAAATAATGGCGGGGCAAAACCAGGTGCTGGCGCGGGTAATGACTTTGCCAGTCAAATTGGCGGAATTGGCGGTGGGCCGGTTCAGGCGGTCGCGATGAGCGACCCAAAAACCACGGTAACCCAAGGGACATTAATTCCCGCAATACTTGAAACGGCGATTGAAACCGATGTTCCTGGCTATGTCCGCGCAGTTGTTAGCCAAGATGTGCGTAGCTTTGATGGCCGAAATATCCTTATCCCGCGAAGCTCGCGTCTTATAGGGCAATATCAATCAGGATTACAGGGTGGTCAAAAACGTGCCTATGTTATCTGGACACGGTTAATCCGTCCCGATGGTGCATCGGTAAATTTGGGTTCGCCCGCCATTGGATTTGACGGCAGCACCGGTTTGGCAGGCGATGTGAACAGCCATTTTTTCAAAAGATTTGGTTCGGCGATGCTTTTATCGGTGATTAGTGGATTATCTGCCTTTGCCTCTGGCGGCACGTCGGTCATTCTTGGCGGCGGGCAAAGCGCGGCCTCCACCGCATTGGAACAGGATGGAAAAATCAGCCCAACCGTCCGTGTGAGACAGGGTGAGCCAATTCGCGTTTTCACCGCACGCGATCTTGATTTCTCCCAAGTTTCTGGAAAATAAAATTTTATGAGCGCCGATATCCACCCCTTATCTGTTGATATTGTGCCGGAAATTTCGGCGGGTGAAGACAGCGTCTATCTTAACGCCTATCTTGCCCCATTTCGCCCATGGTTGGATTGTGACACGGTCACCGAAATCATGGTCAACAGGCCCGGAGAGCTTTGGATAGAGGATGTTAATTGTCCAACGATGCAACGAATATTGGTCCCTGAAATCAATGATCGGTTGATCCAAAGGTTGGCCGAACAAGTGGCAAGAATTAGCCATCAAGGGATAAATAGAGAGCATCCCTTGCTTGGCGCTATGTTGCCTGCCAGCAATGGCAAATCTGGTGCACGCGTTCAATTTTGTGGGCCACCTGCGGCGCGTAAAAATTGGGCAATGTCTATTCGCCGGCATAGGCGGCTGGATTTATCTTTGGATTATTATGATACTGGCCCCTTATCCACATATTCCAATCCCATAATGCCAGACCCAAAAAAACAGCCAATTGCTTTTTTGCGGTCGGCGATTGAGCAGCGCCAAAGCATTTTAATATCCGGTGGCACGTCAAGTGGCAAAACCACATTTTTAAATGCCATGATGGCAGAAATATCTCAACATGAACGTGTTATATTGGTTGAAGACACGCCAGAATTAAAATTACCCGGTGCCAATGGTGTTGGGCTTGTCGCGGTAAAAGGGGAATTGGGCGAGGCAAAAATAACGGCAAATAAATTGCTGCAGGCATCTTTGCGCCTGCGCCCTGACCGAATAATATTGGGCGAATTGCGGGGCGAGGAAAGCGTTAGCTTCCTTCGCGCCATCAATACCGGCCATCCTGGAAGTTTTTCCACTATACATGCCAATAATGTAAATGGCGCCTTGGAACAATTGGCGTTAATGGTAATGCAAACAGGGATCGGTCTGTCCCGTTCGGATATTATTTCATATATTTTATCCGTGATTAATGTGTTCGTTCAATTAGGACGCGATAAAAATGGAAATCGAACAATTCAACAAATTGCGCTTAGCAAAGATTTCACATGATCGCATAAATAAATGATTGGCCAGATTGATATTCACCAAATAATAGCGAATATCTATATATAATAGATATTTATTTGGATGAATGGGCCGTTTATCAATGCCAGATGCATATTATTTAAGTGAAATATTAGACATAATTTCGGCGATTTCTTTAAGGGGTGTAGTATGAAGGCTGCTTCAATCACATTGCTATTATGGGCTTTGGTTCTGGACTTATTCGGTTGCAATAAAGAGCCGCAGGATCAATTGGCGGTTGTAAAAGGGCAGGCTTATCTAATCCCATGGGAAGATCGCCCAGTTGTAATTAATGAAATGCATGATAAAATTGGGAATACATATGTTCGCATTTCGGGAAAGGTGATCGCTGGCGGTATACATATAGATTTGATTGTCGATCCACGCTGGTATGAATTTCAAGTGGCGAATAACTATCCAAGCTTATTCGGCTATGCTGGAGACGATATTAAAATCAAAAACAAATTTGTTAAAATAGATACTATAATTGGCCCTATTATCTGCACAAAACCATATTCCGAATATACGAAGTATGTAGGATGTGGTTTTCGTCTATTGGATGAGGGGGTGAGCTGGTCCATTAACTTTACTTCCAAGGACATTGCCCATGTTGGGCGCATAAAATCTGAAGCAGAAAAAATATTAAAATCATATAGAAATGCCGCCAATGCCAAGCAGCGCTGAAAATATCGTAATAGTAAAAGGGTTTTTGGATGGCGATAATAATGCAGCATAAATAACCGTTTGCAAGCATAAAAATCACATTATAACAATAATATATTTAGTCTCTAATATGGTGCAATGCCCGTTTTATTCAGGTGAATTGTGCCGCATATATTATGGCGATTTCTTTGAGGCAGGAAATTTGGTGATGATAAGATGTTCGATAATATAATATTTTTGTAAAATAGGATGCGTTCTCTATGTCTATATTCTCCATATTAAAGCCATTTTTATCATTGATGATGGCGTCGGTGGCATCGTTAATGCTGTTCTTTTGCGGCCCATCAAAGACCAAGATGGTGGATTATAATTATCGGATGACGGTGGTGGTGCAAACACCGCAAGGGGAGGTAAAGGGCAGCGCCGTTTGGCGGCTTGAAGGTTGGAAAATAGAGCGTTCTCTTACAGGCTATAGCAGTAGTGACCGATTGACGGGAGAGGCTGTTATGGTTGATCTTCCCAATGGCAAAACGATATTTTTATTATTGGGCGGTGAGCTTTGCGGGTTCAAGCAATATAGTCTGAATTTACCAGAGGGTGAGCGCTTTATATGCAAAGGCGAGTTTGATGAATATGTAAAGCAGATTGAGGATATATTTGCACGTAATGAAGTGATTGAAACATGGTCGGGTGGAACCAACAAACTGGTCTATTTTGACGATCTAAAAAATCCAGCCAGCGTAAAGGAAGTGGATAAGGAAAATATGTCCGCCAGCTTTGGCGAGGGGTATCGGTTAAAAGCCATTTATGCGCAGCCAACCAAAGACCCCGTTACCACAGGCATAGAGAAAAAATTGGTTTGGCTGGGTAAGTTTCCTGAACCATCTCTGGACCCCAATTTTAAAAGTTCAATGGACCCAACCTTATCTCAGACGCTCACTCATGGGGACTTCAAATACTCTCGTAATTAAGGTAAATATTTATGAACTTAGATTTATTGACCGCATTGCTTTCATATAATCGAGGGTATAATGTAGGTATTCGAAATATAGGTAGGGTGGGTTCAAAGCTAGGCAAAGCAAAAATTACTTCAGAATCAGATTTTCAGCCGGGCTCGGATGAGCTGAAGCAAGGCTGTGCGGTATAAATAACCGCTTGCAAGAATAAAAATCACATTATAACAATAATATATCTATACTAATATAATATTTAGAGAGTTATATTTTAGATTAGTTTTGTTTTGTTATTCTTTTTTTGAGGGAGAAAAAGAAATGGTGCCGCCTATAGGATTCGAACCTACGGCCCCCGCATTACGAATGCGATGCTCTACCAACTGAGCTAAGGCGGCGTATATGGTTGAACATATATTCAACCAAGATATGAAGCCAATAATCGCAAGCGGCGATTTATTCAAGCATTAGATGACGGCAGCAAATCTGATTTTTGAAAGATTTTTACCAGACGTTAACCATCTTGGCGCATGATGACATTGTGTAATCATAAATTATATCGAAATGGGTAGTGGAATGTCAGATAAAATGCCAGGTTTTGGGTCGTTAAGCAGTGATATCGCAAGCGATTCCTTAAATGACCAATATGTCAGCTATGATGATCAGGCATCAGAACATCCCGTGGAAGAAGAATCAGTAATTGAAACCGAAGATGCTGCGATTGAGCCGCCCCGCCCCGTGACGGGTGATGAGCGCCGTATGCAGGTAAGGGCTTATAATTTCTGGACTTCTCAATTGGGTGAGGAGCAGTTTCCATCGGTTGAGGATTTGGATCCTTCGTCCGAAGAGGATTTTGCAGAATATAGCGTGTTATTGGATTTTACGTCGGGAATCGAAAACCCCTCGCTTTCCTATATTGGCGAAAAATTGCGCATGGAATGCGGGCTGGAGGCCGAAACAACATATTTGGATCAAGTGCCCGCCCGTTCTTTGTTAAGCCGAATCACCGATCATTATTTGCAAATCATTGCCAATCGCGCGCCCATTGGGTTTGAGGCTGAATTTATCAATGAAGCCGGCAAAAATATTATGTATCGCGGAATATTGCTGCCTTATTCTTCTGATTTTGACACCATTGATTTTATCTATGGCGTGATAAATTGGAAAGAAGGCGCCGAAGAAGTGGTCAGTGATGAACTGCAATTAGAAGTGGAACAAGCCATTTCACAGCCCGCGCCAAAACGCAATGTGGAGCAACCCATTTGGGCCGAAGGTCCGACATCGGGGCTGTTAAGTGCAGAGCATGAACAATCATATGATAGTCATGCCGGACAAAATGCCCCACATCATCCCCGTCAGAATGATGGATATTCGCATGATGCGGATAATGCATATGATGTTTTGGAAGAAATATTGGATGAGCAATCCTCGCTTGCTGATTGGTTGCACGGTGCGCGTATGTTCGCCGACAATGCAAAGGGCGCGGATCAGCGCAGCCGCGATGCATTATATCAAGCCATTGGCCGCGCCTATGATTTTTCCCTTGTCGCGGCGCTGCATGATGATGATTTAAAAGAAATGTTGGAGGATGCGGGCATAAAACAACAGGCACGCGCGCCAATGACGCCGATTGTAAAGTTAATTTTTGGGGCGGATTATGATAAAACCCGCATCACCGAATTTTCCGCTGCGTTGGAATTTGGCCATCGTAATGCCGTGCAAATGGGCGCGATGGGCGGGTTTATTTCCGGATATGAGGGCGGGTTAAAAGGCATTTTAAAGGCCGAGCGTATGGCGCGTAAGGTTGCGCGCGGCGGCCATATTGCCCCGCAAAAAACCGATCCACGAGCAAAATTGCGCACTGCCCGCGCCCGTAATTTAAGCGAATTTGCCGGCAGTGGCGATGAATTTATCCTATTGGTTGCGCGGCGCGATGATTTGGGTGAATTATCCCTTGTCGGCGCGGTAGAGGCAGACCAAAATTTAACCGAAAAGGCGCTGGAAAATACAATAACGGATTAAGACTATCATCTAACCCCTTAATTGGATGATGGCCAAAAAGGCGGTGCATGGAGCGCCGCCTTTTTTATGGCTTTAGCAAAATATAATAAATTAAGCTTTCTCTGCTGCCTCGCGCGCAATTTCGCGCCAGCCAATATCGCGGCGGTAAAAACCATCGGCAAAATCAATATGGTCAATCGCGGCATAGGCATTTTTTTGCGCCATGGTCACATTATTGCCCCGCGCGGTAATGTTTAACACGCGGCCACCACTGCTGACTAATTGGTCGCCCAGCATGGCTGTTCCGGCATGAAAAATTTGCGCGCCTGTTTGTGCGGCAATGTCCAAATTGTTAATTGCGCCGCCCTTAATGGGCGATGCTGGATATCCTTTCGCCGCCATCACCACGGTCATCACGCTGTCATTTGTAAATTGAGGTTGCTGGGCATTGGCCAAATTCCCCGTGGCAATATCCAGCAATAATTTCGCAAAATCCCCTTCGAAACGCATCATCAACACCTGACATTCCGGATCGCCAAATCGGCAATTATATTCAATTAATTTTGGCCCTTCATCGGTTAGGATAAGGCCTGCATATAACACCCCGCTATATGGTGTGCCGCGTTCGGCCATGGCGCGAACTGTGGGGGTGATGATGCGGTCCATCGCCTGTTGTTGTAAAATATCGGTTAAAACAGGGGCGGGGGAATATGCGCCCATGCCGCCAGTATTTGGCCCGACATCGCCTTCGCCCACTCTTTTATGATCCTGTGCACTGCCAAAGGGGATGATGTTAACCCCATCGGTCAGGGCGAAAAAGCTGGCCTCTTCACCCACCATAAATTCTTCCAAAACAATTTCCGCGCCCGCATCACCAAATGCGCCGTCAAACATATCTGCAATGGCGGCCTGTGCATCGTTCATATTTTCGGCAATGACCACGCCCTTACCAGCGGCCAGCCCATCGGCCTTTATCACCACGGGCAGGGTGAATTGGGATAATTTTGCAAAGGCTTCTTCGGCGCTGTTGCACCGGACATAGGCGGCAGTGGGGATGTTCGCTGAAGCGCATAAATCCTTGGTAAAGCCTTTTGATCCCTCTAACATGGCGGCGGCCTTTGTCGGGCCAAAGGCAGGAATATTGGCGGCGGTTAAATCATCCACCAACCCCGCGACAAGGGGGGCTTCCGGTCCAACAACCACCAAATTTATCGCTTTATCTTTACAAAAGTTGATAACCTCATCATGATTGGAAATATTGATTTCAACCATTTGGGACAGGCCAGCCATGCCCGGATTGCCCGGTGCGGTGTAAAGTTTATTTAAACTGGGGGATTGCGAAATTTTCCACGCCAACGCATGTTCACGGCCACCCGAACCGATCAATAATATATTCATGGATTTACCCCTTATGCCAAATATGAAAAACGAAATATCGGATCATCAAAACAAGCTGTTAGCCGAGCTTGGCCCTGGGGACAATGCCCCACCTTTCACGGTGAGTGAATTATCGGCCAGTTTGAAACGTAGTATAGAGGATCAATTTGGACGGGTCAGGATAAAAGGGGAGCTTTCGGGCTATAAACGTGCGACATCAGGTCATTGTTATTTTGGGATAAAAGATGAAAATGCGTTAATTGATGGGGTGATGTGGAAGGGGAATGCCAACCGCCTTCCCTTTGCCGCAGAGGATGGGCTGGAAATTATCGCAACTGGTAAAATTACCACCTTTCCGGGGCGGTCCAAATATCAAATTGTGGTCGAAAACATGGAATTGGCGGGCGAGGGCGCGTTGATGATGCTGTTTGAAAAATTAAAGGCGCGGCTGGCCGATGAAGGATTATTTGATAATGGGCGAAAGAAAAAATTGCCCTATTTGCCCGCGCATATTGGTGTCATCACTTCCCCCACGGGCGCGGTGATTCGCGATATTTTGCACCGATTGGCCGATCGCTTTCCCGTGCGGGTGACTTTATGGCCGGTAAAGGTTCAGGGCGATGGCGCGGCAGAGGAAATTGCACATGCCATAAATGGGTTTTCCAATATGGAAAAAAGGGGCGATTTGGAACGGCCCGATTTATTGATTATTGGGCGCGGAGGCGGATCGATTGAGGATTTATGGGCATTTAATGAAGAAGCCGTGGTGCGCGCCATTGCAAATTGCACCATCCCCACGATAAGCGCGGTGGGCCATGAAACCGATACCAGCCTGTCTGATTATGCCGCCGATCGCCGTGCGCCAACCCCCACGGCGGCGGCAGAAATGGCCGTTCCCGTGCGCAGTGATTTGCAACAAAAATTGGGGCAGCTTGCCTTGCGTAGCCAAAATGCAATGGCACGCGGCCTTTCCTTGGCAAGTGAGCGTTTGAGCACGCAAAAACGTTTAATGCCCAATTTGGACAATATTACTGCGCCTTATCAACAACGCGCTGATGATGCCGCCATGCGATTACAGGGCAGTTTTACCGCGCGGTTAAACGCGGCGGAGCTGAAATTTTCCGCCCTGCAATCAGGCCTTCGCCCGCAAATTTTGATGCGTCATTGGGAAAATAAAAATCAACAATTGGTCAAGACGGGTTTGAAAAGGAAATTGGCGGATAATATTTTGGACAAAGGCGCGCAAAAATTATCCGCATTTGACCGTTTGTTAAAATCGCTTCACCCGCAAAAACCGTTGGAACGCGGCTTTGCCATGATTACCAATATGGAGGGTAAATTATTGCCCAATCTGGCCGAGGCGCAACAATTTGATGCCATGAAGGTGCAATTTGCCGATGGGCAATTATCTGTGCAGCAGATAAAGGGGCATAAGGGCGGCGGCGATGGCGACGACAATCCAAAAAAAACACAATCGGTTCAGATAATATCAAGCAAGCATCAGTTAAAGAAACAGGTGAAAAAAAATATCAACCAGGCTGCTGACAATCAAGGTAATTTATTCTAAGCCAACATATTATTTATTTTAAGGTTTCTTCATGTTGAACAGTTCAAAAAACCGCCTTGCAAAGGTCCATTATATGGCAAGCCATTTCCGGCTATTATCGCATGGCGACCATGTGATTTGCGCCAAATCTGGGCAAAAAATCATGGTCGATGATTTGCGTTATTGGAATGCGGCCACCCAGGAAGCCTATGCCAACGCGGAAATTTCGGCGCGCGCCTTTGCCGTAATGGCGGGGGATAAGTTAAGCGAGGACAAAAATGCTTGATATGATGTGGGGCGCGAAAAATATCACCTTGATGATGAGCGCGGCGATGATGAGCTGCACCGCCATCCCCTATGCCGGATCATCGGGCGCGGTGAATATGGATATGCCCGCTGCCCATCATGATATAGCAACTTCGGCGCATGTTGATGCGCCTGCGCAATATGATGAAATGGATAAGGAAATTGCCCTTCGCCCCGATTTTTGGTTTTCTGCCACCCCGCAACAGGGCGCAGTTTTAAGGGGACGTGCGCCATCAAATACGGTGTCATTGCAATTTAATGGGGAAAATATCCCCTTAAATCAAAATGGCCTATTCCTTATCGGTTTTGACCGCGATGCGCCGGAAAATTCACAATTGGTGGCGACATTATCCAATGGTAATCAAGTCGCAGCAAATTTAACCGTTCAGCCAACAAATTGGCAATTGGAGCGGGTGAACACGGCCTATTATGGCGGGGCGCGATCATCGGAGGCATTTCAAAAGATACGCGGGGATGAAATAGGCCAAATAAATGCTGCCCGCAGCATAAGTTCAGATAGCGAAGGATGGAAACAGGATTTCATCTGGCCAGTAAAGGGGCGCTTGTCGGGGCTATTTGGCCGCCAACGTATTTATCAAGGAAAGCCGGGAAGCTATCATAGCGGCATGGACATTGCCGTTCCCACTGGAACCGAATATGTTGCGCCCGCCGATGGCGTGGTGATTTTGGCCAGCGAGACCGATTTCTCCTTGGAAGGCAAATTGTTGATGATTGATCATGGCAATGGACTGAACAGTGCATTTTTACATAGCAGTGAATTGCTGGTCAAAACGGGCGATGTGGTGAAACAGGGACAAATTATTGGCCGTGTTGGCGCGACGGGCCGCGCATCTGGGCCGCATTTACATTGGGGGATGAAATGGAATGCCGCGCGGGTTGATCCCAAATTATTATTGCCAAGCGAATAATGTTTCACCCAAAATGATGTTTTATTTATGATATGCGGTTAATTTTCGCGTCTCATTTTAATGGCGCGTTGGCCATCAATATTGACTAGGAAGCTGCCCAAACTTGCTTTTCGAATTTCAACTGGCATTCCCTTTTTTGGAGAACGCACAATGGAGGATGTTTCGGTCTGCACCCATTTTGCGCCATCTTCCAATATGATGGTCCAACGATAATTACGTTGATATGCCGATGCAACGACCCCGGAAATCTCGTTAATTTCGGTGTCATCCTTATCAAAAATTTTAATGCTGGGCAGGCTAAGCCCGAACAGGCCCTTTTTCGCCTCTTGTACCGAGGCTTTATCGGTTAAAATTATATCGTTATTTTTTTCCGCCGCGTCCAATGCCCCCACTTTTTCATCATAACAGGCAAGGCGCTGCGCCGCATCGGTGATATCACGGCAGCTGACCAAATCATCGAAAATGGCAGGGCGGGCCAATTCGGCCTTTTTATCGCCATTGGCAAAAGCGGGCTGCGCACTTAAAATCGGCACAGATAGGGCCAGTGCAAGAGATGATATTTTAATCTTAACTGCATTTTTGGCCATAAATTTTCCTTCTCTTCAAATCAAAAGCATAGCATTGATGATGGGCGGATGACAAATATTACACAAGATCTGGCGGTGTGCTGACCTTTTGTAACATTGAAATCGCTTCATCCAAAGGCATTATTTTTTGCCCTTGTTCGCCTAATGTGCGAATGGCAACCGTGCCTTCTTCGGCCTCTCTATTGCCGATAACCAATAAATAAGGCACTTTTTTCAATGAATGCTCACGCACCTTATAATTGATTTTTTCATTGCGCAAATCACCTTCAACCCGAATGCCGGCGGATTGTAATTTTTTAATCGCGGCTTCGGCGGCTGCATTTGCATCGGTCACAATGGTGGCGACAACCGCTTGAACCGGGGCAAGCCATACAGGCATTTTTCCGGCATAATGTTCAATCATAATGCCAAGGAAGCGTTCAAATGTGCCCAATACTGCGCGGTGCAGCATGATCGGGCGGTGACGTTCGCCATCTTCGCCAACATAGCTGGCGTCCAAACGTTCGGGCAACACGGTATCGGCCTGTATAGTGCCGCATTGCCATGTCCGGCCAATGGCGTCGGTTAAGTGAAATTCCAATTTTGGTGCGTAAAATGCGCCCTCATTGGGCAATTCTTCCCAGCCATATTCTTCGGTATCACGGCCCGCTGCCTTCACCGCGTCGCGCAAATCCTGTTCCGCCTTATCCCACATTTCATCACTGCCAAAACGGGTGTCGGGACGAAGGGCAAGTTTGATTTCATATTTTTCAAAGCCAAGCTCGCGATAGACTCCATCCAACAAATCACAAAAATCGACTATTTCTTGGATAAGCTGATCCTCACGGCAGAAAATATGCGCGTCATCCTGTGTAAATTGGCGAACCCGCATAATGCCATGAAGCGCACCATGTGGTTCATTGCGGTGGCAACAACCAAATTCGGCCATGCGAATGGGCAGGTCGCGATAACTTTTAATCCCCTGACGGAAAATAAGGATATGGGCGGGGCAGTTCATGGGCTTTAACGCCATCATGTCGGCATTGCCCTGAATGACTGGACCTTCGCCATCTGCATCGGGCACTTCATCGGGAACGGCGAACATATTTTCGCTATATTTGCCCCAATGGCCGGATTTTTCCCATTGGCGCACATCCATTAATTGCGGGGTTTTAACCTCTCTATATCCTGATGCATCCAATTTGCGGCGCATATATGCTTCCAATGCACGCCACATAATATATCCCTTGGGATGCCAAAAAACGCTGCCCTGCGCCTCGCTTTGTAAATGGAATAAATCCATTTCCGCGCCCAATTTGCGGTGGTCGCGCTTTGCGGCTTCTTCCAAACGGTGCAAATGTTCATTTAATTGTTTTTTGTTTAACCAGCCTGTGCCGTAAATGCGGGTTAATTGCGCATTTTTTTGATCGCCGCGCCAATATGCACCCGACACGCGCATTAACTTAAACGCCGCAGCATCCAATTTTCCGGTTGAGGGTAAATGCGGCCCACGGCACATGTCCATCCATGCGCCAGCTTCATCTGGCTTGCCAGACCAATAAACGCTTATTTCCTCACCCTGTGGCAATTCACCCGCCCATTCGGCCTTGAAATTTTCGCCATCATTTTGCCAGCGTTTGATTAAATCTTCTCTGCTCCACACTTCACGGATAAGGGGCTTATCCGCCTTAATAATCCGGCGCATTTCCTCTTCAATTAAGGGCAGATCCTCATCGGTAAATGGCCCGCGATCGGCCGCAGGGGCAAAATCATAATAAAAACCGTCGCTGGTCGCTGGGCCAAAGGTAATTTGCGTGCCGGGGAAAATGCTTTGCACCGCCTCTGCCAACACATGGGCAAAATCATGACGGGCAAGCTCCAGCGCATCTGCCTCATCCTTATTGGTGATAAGAGCAAGGTTGCTATCGCCTGTTAATGGGCGGGTTATATCGCGCAATTCGCCATCAACGCGCGCGGCAATTGCCGCCTTGGCAAGGCCGGGGCCAATGGATGCCGCAATATCGGCGGGGGTCGTGCCATAGGCAACATCACGAATACTGCCATCGGGCAGGGTAATTTTAATCATATCAGACATAGATTATGCCTAGGCCATAAGCGGCAAAAATAGTCAAGTGCCCGCTTCGCCCAATGGATATGAAATTCAGCCCAAATGTGCCGCAACAAAGTCCGCCGCCCTCTCGCCAATCATGATGGACGGGGCATTGGTATTTCCGCTAATCAATTTGGGCATGATGCTGGCATCGGCAACATATAGGCCCGTCACTCCGCGCACCCGCAATTGTGGGTCAACCACGCTATCATCATCACGGCCCATGCGGCACGTGCCCACGGGGTGATATACTGTATCGGCGCGGCTGCGTATCATGGCGTCTAATTCGGCATCATTCTCCAAATCACATGGATGGCGATTTTGGGGCGCATAATCGCTTAATGGTGGGGCAGATAATATGCGGTGCATATGCCGAACCCCTGCACGCAAGGTGGCCAAATCGCGCGGATCGGATAGGAAATTGGGGTCGATAATCGGCGCATCGGCGGCACTCTTACTGCTCAACCGAACGCTGCCCTCGCTATAGGGGCGCAGGACACATGCATGACAGCTAAAGCCATGGCCCTTTACTTTGGTGCGGCCATGATCTTCCAACATAGCGGGGACGAAATGATATTGAATATCGGGCGCTGGTAAAGATGCATCGCTGGTCCAAAATCCGCCGCTTTCGGCATAGGGCGTGGTCATAATGCCGGTGCGGTGGCGGCGATGTTCGATAATCGCCTTTGCCATGCGCCATGTGCCCGATAGGCTGTCACCAATGGGTTCTTTTGATGTGGTTTGAAATGAGCTGACATAATCAAGATGATCTTGCAAATGGCTGCCCACGGCGGGTTTATCCAATATGGTTTTAATACCCATTTGGGTTAAATATTCGCCATCGCCAATGCCCGACAACATTAAAATTTGCGGGCTGTTAAATGCCCCTGCGGACAGGATAACCGCGCCATTGGCCTTTATCACTTCATGCTTATTACCGTATTTTATCGCGACACCAACGGCACGCCCATTTTCAATGATAATTTTTTCGGTCAACGCACCGGTAATGACATGCAAGTTTTGCGTGGATATTGCTGGTTCAACATAGGCGCGGGCGGCGGACCATCTTTCCCCATTTTTTTGGGTGACCTGATAAAAACCAAAACCTTCTTGGCTGTCGCCATTAAAATCATGGTTTAGGGGCAATTGTAAATTGGCTGCTGCTTCAACAAATTTGGCCGATGCGGGATTATAATATTTTTGGTCAGAAACCGATAATGGACCATCGCCGCCATGATGACTATCTGCGCCGCGTTCATTGCTCTCGCTTTGTTTGAAATATGGTAGGACATCATCATATGCCCAACCGTCACATCCCAATGCAGCCCAATTATCATAATCCCATTTATTCCCACGAATATATACCATGGCATTTATTGCCGATGATCCGCCAAGGCCGCGTCCGCGTGGTTGATATCCAATACGGCCATTTAATCCCTTTTGCGGGACGGTGTCATATTTATAATTGGAACTATTGCGGATGAAGGGCATCATGCCTGGCGTTTTGATAAGGAAATTATCATTTTTGCCGCCTGCTTCGATTAAACAAACCGAATATTTCCCATTTTGTGATAATCGGCCCGCCGCTGCGCTGCCCCCGCTACCTCCACCAATGACGATAATATCAAAATGCTGCATTCTCTATTCTCCCTCAACTTTCAGTTAATCATGCAGTTAAAATAATGTAAATGGTAAAATGCAGCTTATTGCAAAAAGGGCCTTACCAATATGATAACCGCTTGACAGGATTATATTATATATTACCCATTGGCATTGATCATAAAAAATGGGGAAAGATAAAATTATATGAGCGATTATCATGAATATGATGGGGGCGGCCATGCTATCGATAGTCAGCATATTGAACCGCAAAGCGCATTTCAATTTCACGGTAATTGGAAAGAATTAGCCCCCATTTTATTTACCAATTTATTGCTTACCATCGTTACATTGGGTTTTTACCGTTTTTGGGGCACAACACGGGTGCGCCAATATTTATGGAGCCAAACCCAATTTATTGATGATAGATTGGAATGGACCGGCACGGGCAAGGAATTATTCATTGGTTTCATGATGGCGACATTTTTAATTATTGTTCCTTTAGTAGGATTGCAATTTCTGGCGCAATATTTGGCCGTAAATGGCAGTGCGGGACTATCCTCCTTACTGACAGTTGTTTTTTATTTTGGATTTTTATATTTGTCCGGCTTTGCCATATATCGCGGGCTGCGTTACCGTTTGGGCCGTACCTATTGGCGGGGCATTCGCGGCGGCAGTGATGATCCCGGCTTTTCCTATGGATGGGCGGCAACATGGAAAACATTTGTGGGCGGCATGTTGCTTGGCATATTGGTGCCATGGTCGATGAAGGAATTATGGAACGACCGTTGGAATAGGATGAGCTTTGGCCCGCATAAATTTGAATCCAACGTCACTATGGATGGATTGCTTGGCCGCTGGCTTATAGCCTATGCTGTTATTTTTGCTTCCATTATTGGAGTGGTGGTAATTATGGCTACTTTGATGGCGACGATTAGTTTCGGCGATGTAGGCGATGTACCCAATGCCGCGATGATAATACCATTTATCGTTGCCATATTTGGCGTTTATTTTTTAATCGGCCTAGCATTTCTTGCTTATTATGCGTTATTTTACCGTTCGGCGGTGCGCGGTCTTTCGCTGCACACATTGGATTTTGATTTTAAGGCGCGGACCATGGATTGGTTAAAATTGGCCATTGGCGATATTGCATTGGTCATTTTCACCCTTGGCATTGGGTCAATTTTCCTATCCTATCGTCATTGGAAATTCTTCATCACCCATATGGAGGCATATGGCGAAATAAATGTCGATGAATTAACCCAATCCAAAACCGAACGCTCCAAACATGGGGAAGGTTTAATGGATGCATTTGATGTGGGCGCAATTTAATTTGTGATGATTAAATGCGATGATGATTAAAATATTTGGGGCTGCATTTATATTTACAGCCCCAAATTATAAAATAATTTAGGATATAATATGACCGACATTTTCTTTACCTGCTGGCATTATACGGGCCAAGATGCCAATCGCCGCAATGTGGAAATTGAAACTGTGGGGTCAACTTTTTGGTTAAATGAAACGGAATTACGCCATGGGCCATTTCGTTTTGATGAGTTATATTTTCAATCCAGTAATAAAAATGGCACCGTTTACAGCCACCGGGATTTGGATGGTTGGCGGCTGGGTGTGGCAGGGCCCGTTCCAGAAGATTTGAAATCACGACTGCCCGCCACTATAACATATGGCCATTGGATTGACCGATTGGGGCTGGGCAAGGCAAGTATTGCATTGTTGGGGATTAGCGCGGTTGCGGCCGCCATTATATCATATAGCCCCCAATGGCTTGCCCCTCTTGTACCCGATGTGGTTGATGAGAAAATAGGCGATGCCATTGTGGGCGATTTTGGTGGACGATTTTGTTATACGCCAGAGGGGCGGCGCGCGCTGGACAAATTGGCCCGCAAGATTGAGCCAGATAATAAAGATTTGAAAATCAATGTTGCGAAAATTGAAATGATGAATGCAGTGGCAATGCCGGGCAAAAATGTCATTTTATTTCAGGGATTATTGGACCAATCAAAATCAGTGGAGGAGGTTTCGGGCGTGTTGGCGCATGAAATTGGCCATGTGCGCGAAAATCATGTTATGCAGGGATTGCTGCGGCAATTTGGATTGTCTGTCCTAACTGGCGGTATGGATAGCACAGGCGGCCAAATGTTGGGCAGCATATTGGCTTTGGGCTATAGCCGGAGTGCAGAGGCCGAGGCCGATCAATATTCGATAAAGGCCATGGAAAAGGCGAATATCTCGCCCAAAGATACGGCGGACTTTTTCGGCAAATTGGCCAAATTAAGCGGGGAATTGGAAAAGGGTAAAAAAAGTGGGGCCGATAAATCGGATGGGGCCGATAAAATTGGCAAGACAGTCAGCTATTTATCATCGCACCCTGCATCATTGTCCCGTCAAAAGGAATTTGAGAATAGCATTCAAAAAAACCATGCCTATGAAAATGCTTTAAGCGCGTCCGAATGGAATGATTTAAAAAGCATGTGCGACAAGGATAAAAATGCCAAATCGAGTGTGGGCATCACCAATTTTTGATAGGGTTTGAATTTTAATATAGTCACCCCCACAGCCACAGCAGTCATCCGTGTGAAAATGGGAATGTCAAGCTAATGCTTTCCCATCATTCATGCCACCCTCTCCCGTCATTCCAGCAAAGGCGGGAATCCATAACCGCACCCACCTATTAGATTCCCCTTTTCATGGGGATGACATAGTAATTATGTATAGTCCGCATTTTCGCCACCCTCTCCCGTCATTCCCGTGAAAGCGGGAATCCAGCAACGGCGCAGCATCGCAATTTATCAAACCTATATGGCGTTATTCTGGTTGTTTCTTAATCTTGATGTCTTGCGCCTTTATCATTGCACTGGTCATGCGGCTGCCATCATGGCTCCATCCTGGTTCGCGGATAAGATAGGATAATTTATGCCGCCATGGCGCGGCCCACATATCGCGCGCGATGGCAATCCATTCATGGAATGCGACGATAATTATATTTTCGCTATCCAAATTATGCACCAATCCATATTGCACTGGATCATCATCTTTCTCGGCCACGAAACTGCCCAGCATGCGGTCCCAAATAATGAAAACACCGGCATAATTACTGTCCAAATATTGCGCATTGGTGCCGTGATGAACGCGGTGATGCGATGGCGTGTTGAAAATATATTCAAACCAGCGCGGCATTTTATCAATCGCCTCGCTATGTATCCAAAATTGATAAATCAGGTTAAATCCACCGATGATAAGGACCATTTCGGGCGGAAAGCCGATGAAAAATAATGGCATTCTGAAAATAAAGGTCATGGACAAAAAACCTGTCCATGTTTGGCGAAGTGCGGTCGATAAATTGTAAAATTGGCTGCTATGATGGTTGACATGGCTGGCCCAAAACCAACGGACACGGTGCGCCGAGCGGTGAAAAATATAATAGGCAAAATCGTCAATGATAAAGCATAAAATCCATGCCCACCAATATGTCGGCAGGTCGCTGCCAATATCAAATATCCGAAATTCATATGCCCATGTGGCAATGGCCAGCACCGCCGCGCCCACCAAAATTCCCGCGCCCACGCTGCCAATACCCATTAATAATGATGTGCGTGTATCGGCAAAAACATATCCCTTGCCCGTGCCAGGCCCGCTTTTCCCCGCAGCAATTCGGCGGCGGACCACCCAAAATTCCGCCATCATTGAAATGATGAAAAAGGGGATGGCATAGGTGGTGGGGTTCATCGTCATGCCGTAATAACTGACATAGATGTTAATTAAAGTCGAGTGCTATTTCACATATCGCTATTTTGACCACATAAGGCGTCCACCATTGGTGCAATTGGCGCAATATCATATCCCGCATTGCCCGCCAAGCGTGATATTTCGCTGCGGTCCATGCCGTTCTTCGCCTGTGTTAAGCTCCATAAAAATGTCGATCTGGTTCCCGAACGGCAATATGCCAAAATGTGGCCCTCTTGCCCCGCATCCTGCATGGCATTGTTCAGCATTTCCAACTGCGGATGTGAAAAGCCGCCATGGCCGATGGGAATGGCCAAATAGGAAAGGCCAAGCTCAGCGGCAGCGGCGGCGACATCATCGCCCTGTGGTGCATCAGGCTCTTCGCCATCGGGACGGTTGTTGACAATCATGGTCACGCCCATTTCTTTGGCATCGGATAATTGAGACAGCGTCAATTGCGGGGAAACCCAAAATTTATCGGTAATTTTACGAAAATCTGACATAAATATCCTTATATTGGGCCCGAATGACTTATTGCTGTTCGCGGTCCTGTGCCTGTTGTTGCCATAGTTTGGCATAAATTCCGCCCGCCGCCAATAATTTATGATGTTTTCCATGTTCAGCAACTTTACCCTTATCCAACACAATAATTTGATCGGCATGGGTGATGGTGGATAAACGATGCGCGATGATTAAGGTGGTGCGCCGTTCGCTAATTGACTTTAGCGTGGATTGAATTTGCGCCTCTGTTTTGGAATCAAGTGCGCTGGTCGCTTCATCAAGCAATAATATGGGCGGGTTTTTTAATATGGTCCGCGCAATGGCCACGCGCTGTTTCTCCCCGCCGGATAATTTTAACCCGCGTTCGCCCACCTGTGTTTCATATCCGCCGGATAATTGCGAAATAAACCCGTCTATGGCGGCTGCCTTTGCCGCATTTACCACATCATCATGCCCCGCACCTTCGCGGCCATAGGCGATATTATATCCGATGCTGTCATTAAATAACACCGTATCTTGCGGAACAATGCCAATGGATGCCCGCAGGCTATTTTGCGTTACCGATGCAATATCCTGTCCATCAATATAAATATGGCCCGATTGCGGTTCGTAAAAACGAAATAATAAACGGCCAATGGTGGATTTGCCTGCGCCCGATGGGCCGACAATGGCCAAAGTTTGCCCGGCGGGCAGGGTAAAGCTTAACCCCTTTAATATTTCACGATCATCATAGCTAAATCGAACATTATCAAAAATTACCTCGCCGCCATTAACATGTAAATTGGGCGCGCAGTCGGGATCGATAATCTCTGGCTGACGGTCCAATAGGGCGAACATCGCGCCCATATCAATCAACCCCTGCCTTATGGTGCGATACACCATGCCAAGCAGGTCAAGTGGCCGGAAAAGTTGCATCAATAAACCATTGACCAATACCATGTCACCCACCGTAAAACTACCGTCTTTCCAGCCCCAAATGACAAATGCCATCGCCCCGATAAGCGCGATATTGGTAATTAGCGCCTGTCCCACATTTAATGCGGCCAGCGAATTTTCCGATTTTGTCGCGGCGGCGGCATATTCGCGCATCGATGTTTCATAACGTGCGGTTTCGCGCTGTTCAGCCGTGAAATATTTGACCGTTTCATAATTTAACAATGCATCAACCGACCTGCCAATGGCGCGCGTGTCCATGTCGTTCATTTCCTCGCGCAATTTATTACGCCAATCGGTCACTTTACGGGTATAAAATATATAAAATGCCACCATTAACATGGTGCCAATAACCAGCGGAAGGCCAAAATTGATATAAAAAATAATCAACACAGCGCTAAGCTCTATTATCGTGGGTGCAATATTGAATAATAGAAAATATAGCATGACATCGATGCTTTTAGTGCCGCGCTCTACAATTTTTGTAACCTCGCCCGTGCGACGCTGTAAATGAAAACGTAGTGATAATTTATGCAAATGGGAGAATACTGTCACTGCCAATAATTGACCGGCGCGTTGCCCCACTTTTTCAAAAATGAAATTACGTAAATTGTCAAACAACACTTGGCCAAATCTGGCCCCGCCATAGGCCAGCAATAATGTCATTATGATGATAATCGGCGCATTTTGACCAATATTATTGATATTATTGGCATCCCCCGCCATGGAATCGACAATCGCCTTATAGGCAAAGGGCATGGAAAGTACCGCCGCCTTGGCACATAGCACCATTATTGCCGCCAAGATGATACGAAATTGTATTTCGCGCTCCCCCTTTGGCCATAAAAATGGCAAAAACCTTTTTAAGGTAGGAAGTAATTCGGGCTCAGCCTGGCCGGAGGGCGGGGCGATATGATGGTGCATAGATGGTGACATGGATACCCATATAGGGGGCTAAGTCCAATTCAGAAAGTGCCGCTGATATCAAATCGATAAAATAACCCTACTTTATTAAATCCATTTTCAAATCGGCCAATTGGACCATCGCGGCGGGCCAGATAAAAAGTCTCTCTATATGCCTCCTTTTGATTGGCGATGTTCATTAAACTAGCACGAATTTTTAAACCCAATATATCCTTATGTTCAATATATGCGCGCAAAAATGGGTCGGAATAATAATCCTTATTGGTATAGTTTAATCGGTAATAGGGAGCGGTTTTTTGTAATTCGCCCGACGCGCCCCATGCCCAATCACTATTGGGGATATCTTGACGAAATTCAACAAACCAATGGGTTTGCGTATTGCCGCTAATCTGACGAATATTGCCTAATAATGGATCGCGAAGGCGGCTATTTTGCAATAAAATATTTAAATCTAACTTGCCGCCCCTTACGCCCAATTGGTCCAATAATAATGATGCCTTGCCCCCCATCCAATATTGGGTGGCGCGAGGCAAATTACCCGGCGCTTCACCATTTGGACCAATGGGTATTTGGTCCACAATATCGGAAATTTTTTCCGCATTAAAATTTATGTTTAATGATCCTAATTTTCCCAATGATTGGTTGGCATCAATGGTGAAAAGCCAGCTTTGCGGCGGGACAAGATCGGGGTTGGCGGCATTATTATTATTTTGCTGCACATCAACGGAGGAGATGAAATCGCCAAAATCCAGTTGCCCGACTTTACGTTCTGCAATGAAATTTATATCAGTGCTGGGCGAATATTTATACGCCAAGGTGATTTTGCCCTTTGGCCGCCAAAATTGACGGGTCAGGCCGCCTGCGCCTTCTTGGCTAATTTCGCTAAATTCACCTGCTAAATTCACCTGTAGGTTTAATTTTGGATGTAATGCGCGATTAAAATTGACACTGGCATTAAATCGGTTTTCCTCCACCCTGCTATTGGGGTGGGGCAGCATTTGGCCAATATATTGGCCATTTGGTTGCAATGTAAATAAACGCGATTTGCTGTCTAAAAAATTATGGGCATATTCGCCGGCAAATTGCCAATTATTTGGACCCTTATTCCAACGATATTCCGCCCTGATAATGCGTTCGGATTCATCCATATCGCGTTCAAATCTTGATCCTCTTGCCGGACGCATGTCGGAAAATCTTGTTTCAAAAGATGAAAAGGAGGGGCTATGTTCAAATCGGTAATATCCGATAAGTTTTAATGTCCCTTTCCCCAATGAAAATTCATAATCGGTTGAAATTTCGCTGTTCCATTCATCTTCTCCACCTCGTGGAAATTCCTCCCCCACTATTTGATTATTGTCGATTAAGGTGGCGGATTGATTACGGCGGAAAAAGAAACGCGCATAGGAAGCGTTCAGGTTGAAAATATTCCCATTGCCTGCCTCTCGGTTGAAAGTCATGCTGATTTGGGGATTGTCGAAGCGGTTATTAGTGGCCCTGTCGCGAAATAATATTAAATTATCATTGGCATCAGTGACGATTTCTTGACCCACGCCACCGCGCCGTCCTGCCTCATTATTGATACCCAGCGCCAATTTTCCGCCCAGTGCAGGGCCGGTAATATTCACCTCTGCATCGCGCCACATAAATCCACGATGCGGTCTTATCTGTCCCTGCCAATCAAATGTCCCGCTCCATTGTCCTTCGGCGGAGATAAGGTTTAATACCTGCCCGCTTAAACCACCAATATTTAATGTGCTGCCTTCGATTATTTCCAATTGGATGACATTTTTTGCCGGAATTTGAGATAAAATTGACCGTGCATCCGTGCTTTTCCCTGATATTCTTTTGCCATTTATCAACACATTTTGGCTGGCACTGCCAAGGCCACGTTCATTGCTGATATCTTTAATGGAAAAACCGGGAATTTGATCGGCCATGTCCAAAGCATTTTGCGGCGCAAAACGGGTGAATTGCTCTGCTGTATAAATGTCGCGTCCATTTTCTTTTATGGGCTGTAAATTATTATTTATGTTTGTGGATTTTACCAAATTAGAGGCGGCAGGTTGATTATTATCAGCATTTGCCGAATTTTTGGTTTGTTCCTGTGCCATTGCAGGCGCGGTAAAGTGCGACAGCGCGATAATCGCGGCACTGCAAATTAACATGCGCCTTAATTTCGGGGCGGTAAGGACGAAATTCATCGGGATATATTCGGGGAGGGACATTAAAATTCCAGATATAATTTATTTTTTATCTGCTGTTCGGTAAAACATATCCGCCAATTATAAAGTCGGTTTCGACCAGAATATTATTGTATCGGACGAATGGACTATGAATGAAATGGATAAATTCTATATGCGGCCAGTAAGCAGCACCCAAGCGGAGATTAAATTAAAACCGCTATAAATTACATAAATGATAATGGCATATATGCCAAAATATGCAGCCCCGATAAAGGCGGCAAGCAGCAGCATAAACTCAATCGACAAACTACCCCATTTGCCCATATATTTGCCGAAATATTCCTTGCTATCGCGGACAAAGGGATGGTCAGTTTCCATGACGGCCTTATGCGCCCAAAAATTACTGATACCGCATAAAAATATGATGATTTGGGCAAATGTCATGGGGCGTCATTTGGCATCATTTTTTCAGCTGCCTCTTTCATCAATTCTTCCTGCCTGCGTTCGATTCGCTCTGAATGACGTTCCAACGATACTTTAATCATCGCAATAATAGGATCGGCAAGGGCAAGGCCCAATATGCCAAATAATGCGCCCATAATAATTTGCGCACCCAAAACCAATGCAGGGGCAAGGTCAACTGCCTTTTTCGCAATCATGGGAACGATTAAATATCCATCAACAGTTTGCACAAAAATATACACGCCAATGGCGAATAATCCCGTTTCCCAACCGGCGGAAAAGCCAACCAAGGTAATCAACACGCCCGACACAATCGCCCCAATATTGGGCAAAAATGCCAATAATCCGGTTAATATGCCCAATAAAGCCGCCATGGGAACGCCGCCAGCCATCAATAATAACCATGTGCCCACACCCTCAACAAACATGCCGATTAAACGGCCCGCCATTAAACGGCGCAATGTAAATCCAATTTCGTCCATTGTGCCGTAAAATTGTTCACGTTCGGACAGGGGAAGCATCCATGCAAGGCCGCGTTCGTAAATGCGCGGCTCGGCGGCAATGAATATCGCCAAAACAAACATCATCGCCAAACCTGCAATCACCCCGACGGCAGATGTTACCGCCTCTGTCACGCGGCCAATGCTGGCCAGAACATTATCGCCCAGCTCGTTAATATCGGCAGCAGTCACGGTAAAACCGCGTGTTTCCGCCTCTAAACCAATAAGTTTAATTTGCTCTTGTAACACAATTTGCAATTGGCTTGCCTGTGCGGCCAGCTCGCTGCCGGCAAAGCTGATAAGCCATGCCAATGCGGCGAAGGATGATAGAATGATGATGGCCAATCGCCAACCACGGCCAATGGGTAAAATTCGGCCCAATAATCGCGCGCCGCCATCCATCATCGCGGCCAACACCAATGCGCCGATAATCAATAATATGGGCTGTGCCAGAAAAATAACCCCGCAGGTCAGCGTAATCATGCCAATCCACACGGCGGCACGTTTTAATTCCTTACGCACCACGGGGTCGTAAAATTCGGTTGGTCCAACCGCCTCGGCCAATTCCATCAGGCTTTTTTGTTCTTCGGGCTTAAGCTTATCGGGCGCTTTAATCTTGCTCATTTTGCTTCACTTCCCTTAAATCATCATGCTTGAATATACCTATTCAGACGGGCTATCAAATAATATCATATTTTATAATTATATAGTGTCTGGGCGGCTATTTTTTATGGGCTATTTTTTATTGGCTATTTTTTTCGGTGGCCTGTGCGGGGCGTAAATTGGTGCCTGCGCGGCCCGACCGTAATGATTTAAACCATGTGGATGGGTTCCATTTTGTGCTGCCATCGACCGAAAAAGTGATAATTTCGGCGCGGCCACCAATATTTTCAATGGGAATGGCACCGCCCAATCCGCGCGGTGGCAGGACGCGGCTATCCGCGCTATTATCCCGATTATCACCCATCACAAATATATGGCCATCGGGAATTAAATAGGGGCCAAAATTGTCATTGGAGCTGTTTCTGCGCGCGTCAATTACATCATAACTCGCCCCATTGGGCAATGTTTCACGAATGATGCTGACATAACAATGCATGCCATCGGCCTCTTGCACCAATGCGCCGGGAAATTCACTCTCATCGCATTGATTATGCGCATCAATGGGCAAGTCCAAATTGGGCTGCACCTCTTGTTTCACCGCGACGCCGTCGATAAAGGGTTGGCCGCCGCGCAATTCAATGCTTTGGCCAGGCATGCCAATGGCACGTTTAATATAATCGGTCTTTGCATAGGGGGAGGTTAAGATAATAATATCGCCCGCTTTGGGCATTTTGCCCCAAATGCGTCCCTTTTGAAAGGGCAGAGTATAGGCCAGATGTTCCACATCTTGACGCAAAACCAACCATTTAAATATGGCGACCGGATTGGGGATGGTTGGCGAGACATAGCTCCACCCATAGGGATATTTGCTAACCAATAAACGATCGCCCACCAATAAATTGGGAACCATAGAGGGGGAGGGGATATAAAATGGTTTTGCAATAAAGCTGTGGAATAAAAGCACGGCCAAAATTAACCAGCAAAATCCCTTAAACTCATTCCAAAAATTGTGCAGCCACCCTGCCTTTTGCGGGTTGTTTACAGGTGCAGGGTCATTTTTATATGCTGCGGCATTTTGGTCATTTTCATTATTCATAGGGATATTTCATAATTTCTGGCGGGCTTCAATAATCACAAATGCCTGCGCCCATGGCAGGTCATCTGTCAAAGTCAAATGGATAAATGCCTCATATCCTTCTGCAATCATCATGTCGAGCCGCGACTTTGCCCCGCCGGTCAAAGCCAAAGTGGGCGCACCAGAGGGCAGGTTGACCACGCCAATGTCCCGCATAAAAACATTATTGCGAAATCCCGTGCCAACAGCCTTGGAAAATGCCTCCTTTGCGGCGAATCTTTTGGCCAAGGTTGCAGCTTTGGTCATCGGTCTTTTCGCGGCCTTGGCCAATTCCAATTGGGTAAAAACCCGATTTTCAAATCTTGCGCCATATTTTTTGAGCGAATTTTCAATTCTATCAATATTGCATAGATCCGATCCCATGCCGATAATCATTATATAATGTCCCCGCGCGCCGCATCCATTCGGGCGCGCATTTCCAAAATCGCATTTTCAAATCCAATGAAAATTGCCTCGCCCACCAAATAATGACCAATATTTAATTCGGCCAGTTGCGGAATGGCGGCAATCGGCCCGACATTATCAAATGTTAATCCATGGCCGGCATGTGGCTCAATGCCATTTTTGCGGGCCAATGCGGCGGCCTCAGCTATTCGGCGAAGCTCCTGTGCGCGGGCTTCGCCCTCCAGCTCGCAATATTTTCCGGTGTGAAATTCCACCACCGGTACATTCATATGCATGGCGGCCTCTATTTGGCGTGCCTCTGGCTCAATGAACAGGCTGACCCTTATCCCTGCATCTAATAATTTGCCAATAATGGGGCGCAGATGATTATGTCCGCCTGCGGCATCCAATCCGCCCTCTGTGGTGCGTTCTTCACGCTTTTCCGGCACGATGCAGGCAGCATGTGGTTTGTGAAACAATGCGATTTTCAGCATTTCTTCGGTCGCGGCCATTTCCAAATTTAATGGTAAATTGGTGCTATCCATAATGCGTTTTATATCCGCATCACGAATATGCCTGCGGTCTTCGCGCAAATGGGCGGTAATGCCATCGCCGCCACATTGGGCAACAATCATTGCGGCGCGGACGGGGTCGGGATGTTCGCCCCCGCGCGCGTTGCGAATGGTCGCAACATGGTCAATATTAACGCCAAGCCGCAATTTATCCATAGGGCTATTTCCTGCTTCCTGGTTTGGTCAGCTCAACAGCGGCCAATTCTGGCGGAATTTCATCATCATTATAGGATGGAAAATTCATTTCCAGTAAAGAATAAAAGGGCACGCCCAAATCAACACTGCCCGCCGAACGATCGACCAGTGCGACCTCTGCCAACACATCGCCGCCTGCGTTTTTCACCGCTTCAATCGCTTCACGTGAAGAAAGACCGGTGGTCACGACATCTTCGACCATCAATATTTTTTGTCCTTGCTCAATCTGGAAACCACGGCGCAAATGGAATATGCCATCGGGGCGTTCCAAAAATATGGCGTCTTTATTTAACGCGCGGCCCACTTCATGGCCAATAATCAACCCGCCCATTGCGGGGGACACAACCATGTCAATTTGCTGGCGCAGCTCTCTTGGCATTTTTTGTACCAATGCCAATGCCAATTTTGCCGCACGCTCCGGGCTCATCAAAACGCGCGCGCATTGCAGGTAATGGGCGCTATGGCGGCCAGAGGATAGCATGAAATGCCCCTCTAATAACGCATCAGCGGCGCGAAATTCGGACAAAATATCTTCTTCGGTCAAGGGAGAACTCACTTTATTGTTAAACTATATTAAGCCTGCGATGTAGCGTTTATTATCCGATATGCAAGCGCAGGCAAATAATCTATTTATAAAAAAATCGCCATCCTGTCCTAAAGACACAATAAAAAATGCAATGAATGGCTTGAGCCTTTTGACAAGCATGTTTATACAGCGGCAATTATATGGCATAGTCATTTTGATAAAATCGGGTCTAAAATATCCAAATGGGCCGATAAACACAGGGTTAAATTTATGAATTTAATGAAGAAAATTGTAATTCTTCTGTCTTTAGCAGCAACGCCAATGGCGGCAAATGCGGTTGAATCACTTGCAGCAGCGCCTGCAGTTGCAAAGCCTGTTGAGGCTGCAATCACCCCGCCAGCCGCACCAGATGCAGCGACAGCGCCCGCTGAAGATGGCGCTCAGGCGCCAAAGGCGGCAGCGTCTAAGGATGGTTCTTTGCCAGGCTATACGCCCATGGCGCCTACCCCTGGCATTGGTATGCCTGTGAACAAAGAGATTGATTTCCAAGAGCAATTTAGCCCGACCGGTGTCTATGCGAAAAATATCAATAATAAGATATTATTGCCGCTTATCGTCGCGATCAGCTTGTTCGTGTTGTTCTTACTTTTCTATGTGATGATTCGTTTCCGTAAGAAAGAGGGTGTTGAGCCATCAAAAACAACGCATAATAGCTTGATTGAGGTGGTGTGGACTATCATTCCTGTTGTTATCCTGCTTGCTATTGCTGTTCCTTCATTGGATTTGCTTGCAAAACAATTTAAGCCAGCGCCTGCGGATGCGGTGACGATTAAAGTAACTGGATATCAATGGTATTGGGGTTATTCCTATCCTGATCATGGCGATTTTGAAGTTGTTTCAAATATGTTGAAAGAAAAAAATGAGGTTGCGGCTGGTGAGCGTTTCCGTACCGACCGAGATGGCCCTCGTCTATTGGCGGTGGATAATCGCATGGTTGTGCCTGCGGGCGTGCCACTTCGCATTCAAACAACGGCGGCCGATGTAATTCATAGCTTTGCTGTTCCTGCCATTTGGTTTAAACTTGATGCTGTTCCTGGCCGTTTGAATGAAAAGGCGGTAACGATTACAAAGCCTGGTGTGTATTTCGGTCAATGTTCTGAACTTTGCGGTGCGCGTCATGGATTTATGCCTATTGTGGTGGAGGCATTGCCCCCTGAAAAATTCGCCGCATGGGTAAAGGCCAATGGCGGCATGATGCCAGCAGAAATTAAGGCGAAAAAAGCGGCTGAAGAAGCGGCGGCTAAGGCTGCTGCGGCAAAGGCCAAGGCGGATGCAGCAAAGGCAGAAGCGGCAAAGGCTGCCGAAGCCCCTGCCGCAGATGCAGCCGCCGCGCCGGCAGCAAAATAATATTCGCTTAGTGAAAAAGAATATTTGAAGTAAATTTGAATAGATTAAAGGTTCAATTATAATGACAACAATAGCAGCAAATCCGGCAGATGCCCACGATCACGGCCATGATGCTGATCATAAGCCAGCATTTTTTGCCCGTTGGTTTTTGTCCACCAATCATAAGGATATTGGCACGCTTTATCTAATTTTTGCGATTTGCGCAGGGATTATCGGCGGCGGTATTTCTGGTTTAATGCGTCTTGAATTGGCGCATCCTGGAATTCAATATCTAACCGGTTGGGCATCGATGATGCAGGGCAGTGAAGCCAGCATGGATCAGGCATTGCACATGTGGAATGTGTTGATTACCGCGCATGGCCTTATCATGGTGTTTTTCATGGTGATGCCCGCGATTATCGGCGGATTTGGTAACTGGTTTGTTCCTTTGATGATCGGTGCGCCGGACATGGCGTTTCCCCGCATGAATAATGTTAGCTTTTGGTTGACGGCTGTGGCGTTTATCATGTTGCTTGGCTCGACCTTTGTTCCTGGCGGAACGGGGCTTGGCGCCGGCACAGGTTGGACGGTATATGCGCCGCTTTCAACTTCTGGCTCGGTTGGTCCTGCGGTTGATATGGCAATTTTCTCGCTTCACTTGGCGGGTGCTGCCTCCATTTTAGGTGCGGTGAACTTTATCACCACCATTTTCAACATGCGTGCGCCGGGCATGACCCTTCATAAAATGCCATTATTTGTATGGTCGGTTTTGGTAACTGCATTTTTGCTATTGCTTGCTTTGCCAGTATTGGCAGCGGCGATTACCATGTTGCTTGCCGATCGTAATTTTGGCGCGGCATTTTTTGATGCTTCTGGCGGCGGTGACCCTGTTCTTTACCAGCATTTATTCTGGTTCTTTGGTCACCCCGAAGTTTATATTATGATTTTGCCAGGATTTGGTATTATCAGTCACATTATTTCAACGTTCAGCCGTAAACCAATATTTGGTTATTTGGGCATGGCCTATGCCATGGTCGCCATTGGTGTGGTTGGTTTTGTTGTGTGGGCGCACCACATGTTCACCACGGGGATGAGTGTGAATACAAAAATGTATTTCACCGCTGCCACCATGGTTATTGCGGTTCCCACAGGGATTAAGATTTTTAGCTGGATTGCCACCATGTGGGGCGGCTCTATCACTTTCAAAACTCCCATGGTGTGGGCAATTGGATTTATCTTCATGTTCACCGTTGGCGGCGTGACCGGTGTGGTCTTGGCCAATGGCGGCGTAGATGATAATATGCATGATACCTATTATGTTGTGGCCCACTTCCACTATGTGCTCTCGCTTGGCGCGGTATTCTCTCTCTTTGCAGGATTTTATTATTGGTTCGCAAAAATGAGCGGGCGTCATTTGAACGAATTTTTGGGTCATCTGCACTTTTGGGTATTCTTCATCGGCGTGAATGTGCTGTTCTTCCCCATGCACTTCTTGGGTAACAGCTCAATGCCACGCCGTTATCCTGACTATACCGATGCGCATGCATATTGGAATGAAATTGCCAGCTATGGTTATGCGATTATGGGTGTTGGCATGATTATCTTCTTCATCAATGTGTTCTGGTCATTATTGGCTGGTCGCAAGGCAGAGGGTAATTATTGGGGTGAAGGTGCAACCACATTGGAATGGACATTGTCCAGCCCGCCACCATTCCACCAATTTGAAACATTGCCTGTTATTAAATAAGCAGCTTTGGCGGAGCGAAATGCTCCATCAAATTGGATGATATATTTATTAAGGGGGGCTTGGCATACAGGCCCCCCTTTTACCAAAATGACCGATATTTATTCGTTTTAATGTTAAGAATTACGGTCATAAATTAGAGGTTGAATAAAAAGCATATGGCAAAATTGCCCGGCGATAATTTAAAAGCAGCAGAGCCAATATTGGGCGATAATAATGTTGCTTTGCCTGCGGAATGGCGGGATTTTTTGGCATTGACCAAGCCGCGCGTGATGAGCCTTGTCGTCTTTACCGCGTTGTGTGGATTATTGGCCGCGCCGGGATATATTCATCCGGTGATGGCTTTTATCGCGATTTTATGCATTGCCGTTGGCGCGGGGGCGTCGGGCGCATTAAACCAATGGTATGAGGCGGATGTCGATGCGAAAATGGACCGCACCTCAAAACGCCCCTTGCCCGATGGGCGCATGGAAAGGGAAAATGCATTATATTTTGGTGTGATATTGGGCGCATTTTCGGTCGGTATCATGGCGGTATTTGTTAATTGGATATCAGCGGGTATTTTGGCCTTTTCTATTTTCTTTTATGCAGTGGTTTATACTATTTGGTTAAAACGCTCCACGCCGCAAAATATTGTTATTGGCGGTGCAGCTGGTGCATTTCCGCCTGTTATTGGGTGGGCGGCGGTGACGGGTGATATTAGCATGCTGCCAATTTTAATGTTCCTCATCATATTTTTATGGACGCCGCCACATTTTTGGGCGCTCGCCTTGTTTATGAAAACCGACTATGCAAAGGCCGGTATCCCCATGTTGCCCGTGGTGGCGGGGCAAAAAACCACGCGAAATCAAATTTTGCTTTATTCAATTATCCTGACCCCCTTTGTCATCGCGCCATGGGCGCTTGGCTATACTTCCTATATTTATGGTGCGGCATCGATAATTTTATCGGCAATATTTTTGTTTTTAGCGGTGCAAATTTGGCGCAATGATGCCATAAATGTCGAAGGCATGAAGCCGGAAAAGCAAATGTTTGCATTTTCAATTTTATATTTATTCGCTCTTTTTGCGTTAATGGCTTTGGATAGGCAGATTTTATGATCGAAGAACGTAAAGACAGGCTTTCGGTTGAAGAAAGCAAGATTATTAAGGCGAGACAGGAAAGCCGCGCATCCATTATGGGATATGTGTTGTTGGCCCTTGCATTATTATGTTTTGCCGGAACCATTGTGAAAATAGGATTATTATCATGAGCGACCAAGGCAATCCTCCTAAACATAACCCACAATCTTCGCCAGCGCGGCCAAACAATAATGTAAAAACGGCGCTGATGGCAGGTGCAATTGCCATTTCAATGGTGGGGGTTGGCTTTGCCGCTGTTCCCTTATATCAAATTTTTTGTCAGGTAACGGGTTTTGGCGGCACGACTATGCGCGTTGATGAGGCAAAGGCCGCGATAGTGAAGGCGTCGGGCAAGAAAATTTATGTCCGTTTTGATGCGAATCAACGTTCTGACCTACCATGGGAGTTTAAACCTGAAAATCCGGTGGAACAAACCGTCATCGGGCAAAAAGATATGGCGATATTTACCGCAAAAAATTTGGCGGCTCGTCCGGTAACAGGAATTGCGACATTTAATGTGACGCCCACACAAGCAGGTAAATATTTCAATAAGATACAATGTTTTTGTTTTAATGAACAAACGTTGAAAGCGGGCGAGGAAGTGCGTATGCCCGTTTTATATTATGTGGATCCAAAAATTTTAACCGATCCAGATACCAAAGATATTGAAGAAATAACCTTAAGCTATACCTTCTTCCCTGTGGACCAGTCGGAAAAGTGACGCTAAAGGGGTTGTAATAAACATCATTTTCGCGTTTTAAGAATAACGCAAATTTTGGGGAATAAAAATGGCCGGAGCCAAAAATCACGATTATCACATTCTGCCACCAAGTGTCACACCGATACTTGGTTCATTCGCTGCACTTATCATGTTTTTTGGCATGGTCATGATGTTCCACGCCGAACATTTTGGTTCGGGCGGGAAATATGTATTTGGTGCGGGCTTAATTGCCGTGCTTTATACTTTTTATACATGGTGGGCCGATGTCGTAAATGAGGCGCATGCCGGCGATCATACACCTGTGGTGCAATTGCATTTGCGCTATGGCATGATTTTGTTCATTGCTTCGGAAGTAATGTTCTTTGTCGGTTGGTTTTGGGCATGGTTTGACTTTTCTTTATTCCCTGCACCAATTCAGGTTGTGGACGGCGCGACAGAAACCCTATTCGGTCAAGCGGGCGCAGAGGCATTGTTGCAATGGCCACCAAAGGGCGTTGAAGTATTGGACGCAATGAAGCTTCCTTTGCTTAACACATTAATTCTTCTATGCTCAGGCACCACCATTACATGGGCGCATCACAGCTTGGTCCATGGCGACCGTGAAGGTTTGAAAAAGGGTCTTTGGCTGACCATTTTATTGGGTCTTTTGTTCAGCGCGCTTCAGGTTGTTGAATATGTCGAGGCGCCATTTGCCTTTGCGCAGCTTAACTATGGTTCAGCATTTTTCATGGCAACTGGTTTCCATGGTTTCCACGTCATTGTCGGCACAATCTTCTTAATTGTGTGCTTGGTTCGCACCTATAAGGGGCATTTTACGCCAAAACAGCATTTTGGTTTCGAAGCGGCGGCATGGTATTGGCACTTTGTTGACGTTGTTTGGTTGTTCCTATTCATCACCGTATATATTTGGGGTGGATGGGGCGCACCAATTCACGGATAAGCTGGAAATTTATGGCTGAACAGCCACAATATAAGGGGCGGCCGTCATTATTGCGGGCCGCCCTTTTTGGTCTTTGCCCAAAATGCAATGAACCGGGCATGTTCGTCGGCACTATGTCGATTGACGCGGTTCAATTCGCGCCCAAATGTTCGCGTTGCGGATTGGATTATGATGGGTTTAATGTCGGCGATGGTCCGGCGGCATTTTTGACCATGATAATCGGCACTATTTTAATCATTTTGGCGATGTTGTTGGAGGGGGCGGCGCACCCGCCAATATGGGTTCATGCGCTGCTTTGGATTCCGCTTACCATCATTGGAACGGTATTTGCCCTGCGCCTTGCCAAGGGGATGTTATTAACTCTTGAATATCAAAATAAGGCAAAGGAAACTGGCCGAGATGATATTGTCGGCATGGATAATGGGGGCGTTGATAATGCCCGAAATGATAATATCGGCAAAGAAAATGGCCCCGAATAATGATTTGCGAAGGAATAGCTGATGCAAGAAAATAGTGCGGAAGCACCCGAGAAAAGCAATTTCCCTATCATCGCCACGATCATAGTTATTGCCGCCGTGATGACCATGATTGGCATGGGCATTTGGCAATTGCAAAGATTGGATGAGAAAAAGGCTCTTATTGCATTATATGATGCCAATGCGCAAAAATCGGCGATTGCCTATCCCCCGCTTGGCCCAGTTCAGAATGAAAATATGTTCCGCAGGAGCAGCGCAAATTGCCTATCCGTCATTGGGTGGCAAACGGGATCGGGCAAAGATGCAGGAGGCAAGGCCGGCGTGCGCCATATTGCCGAATGCAGCACCGGTGCAGAAGGGCCAGGGGTTATTATATTATTGGGAATTGATGAGCGCCCGCGCGATAATCCAAATTGGAAAGGCGGGGTGGTCAGCGGCTTTATCACGACCGAGCCGGATAAAAGCAATATTTTGCAAAAGGCATTTGGCGGAAAAAAAATATTGCGACCCATGTTGGTTAGCGATAGCCCGCAAGCGGGGTTAAGAGCGCCTGCGCGGCCGCAATCGGGCGATGTGCCTAATGACCATCTGCTATATGCCATTCAATGGTTTTTCTTCGCCTTTGCTGCATCGGTAATTTATATTCTGGCGCTGCGAAAAAAATTAAAGGGGTGATGACTGATAGATAAATTTGTTATCTTACGCCCCATAAATTAAACCCATTATACGATGATGAGATTATATCAAAAATAAAGCCGCCCTATCATCAAATAAGGCGGCTTTTATTCATTTATGCATGTATATATTATCTTATTTCGGGGATAATACCATCAACATTTGGCGGCCTTCCAATCGGGGTAGGGCCTCTACCTTTGATGCTTCTTTCATATCTTCCTGCACACGTTCCAATAAAGCCATGCCCAATTGTTGGTGCGACATTTCGCGGCCACGAAAACGCAGGGTGATTTTCACCTTGTCGCCATCGCCAATGAATTGCACGATTTTTTTCAGTTTCACCTGATAATCATGGTCATCAATATTGGGACGCATTTTAATTTCTTTAATATCCTGTTTCTTTTGGCTTTTACGCGCAGCATTTGCCTTTTTCTGCGCTTCAAATTTAAATTTGCCAACATCCAGAAATTTACAAACGGGGGGTTCTGCATTGGGAGAAACCTCAACCAAATCAAGACCTACTGCAGCGGCTTGCTCTATTGCTTCTTTGGTATAGAGGACGCCTAAATTCTCCCCTTCTTCGTCAATGACGCGAACTTTATCGGAAAGAATAAAATTATTATAGCGCGGTCCGCCCTTTGGTGGGGGTGTTGGGGCGCGCCTTTGTACTGGGGCTGCGATAGTCAGAACTCCTTTAGTTGTTAATATGACTTATGTTACACGATTAAATGCTAAATAGATATAAATTCCGGCAAGATAAAGAGGGAAAAGCACCTCCCTTTGCGTAATTTTATCTAGGCGTGGCGTAGATGCAACGTTTTGCGTGGAAATTACCTATCCTTTTTATGCGCACGTTCATCCTCTGGCAGGCGCAAAAATTGCTCCCTAATATGTAAATTGCGAATGGCAAAACGCACTTCGCGTAAAAACATGATTAAAGAGGCAATCAGGAAAATCATAGCGATTAAAAATGCAATGGCGATTTGTGTGCCCAAATCAATTTGGAACAAGCCGCCAATGAACAACATGCCGATTAAAATGCTGACTACAATGCCGCTTAACACCGAATGAAAAATGGATAAATTAACAATTTGTATGCGCTTATCATGGTCGCGCAATTCCAAAACGACCAATTCATGCTCCATGCCCGTGCTTTCATCAAAACGATTTTGTAAATCGCGCGATCTATCCACAATGCGGGCCAATCGACCCGTATAAAGATTTAGCAAACTGCCCAATGCGACAAGCAGAAATGCTGGCGTCAACGCAGTGGATAATAGGGTGATGATGGATTCTGTATTGGCAAACATAATCATTGCTATCAAATAAATTTGGATATCATTATATTAGTGGCGAATTTTGTCATGAATATCCATCATTTTATTGAGAGAATAATATTTTAACATGGGCGCGCAGCATTTGGTCATTATCGTACATTATATTTTATGTGAATCTGTCCCACGTGAAATTACAAAATTGTAATCTTTGCAATTTATTTAATGTGCGATACAAAGCCGCATGGAAAATGATAAATCACTATCGGATAAAGCCACATCGGATAAAGCCACATCGGATAAAGCCATATCGGATAGGACGAACACCGGGCAGCCGAGCAATAAGCAGCCGACCAAATTTGATCCCAAATCAGTTCATAAATTTTTGGGTAAAATTGGCCATGGCGGTTTTTTGGATATGGGTTTTGAGGGGCATGGCGATGATTGGGTCGAATTGTCATTAAATTGGCGCGAGGATTTGGTCGCAGATGCCAAAAATGGCGTTTTGGCATCCTCTGTGGTGATTAGTTTGATGGATAATGCGTGCAGCATTGCAATTTGGAACAAGGTTCAGGAATTTAGACCTCAGGTTACAATGGACCTGCGCGTTGATTATTTACGGCCATCGCCAAAGGGCGCGAAAATTTTTGGCCGGGGCATATGTTATCATGTGACCCGCCGCATTGGTTTTGTGCGCGGGGTGGCGCATAATGGCGATATTGACAGCCCGCTTGCCCATGTCAGCGGCACATTCATCCGTTTGCCAGGGGGGTTTTGATGATGAACAAGGTGTTTGACCAATTGCCCCCCTATGCCGCGGCATTGGGCGTGGAAATTTTGGGCCAAGAAAATAATATGCCTATTATTACCATGCCCTATAGCGATAAGGTGGCGGGGCGTCCAGGATATTGGCATGGCGGCGCGATGAGCGCGATTTTGGAAATGGCAGCAATCGCCGCAATTATGACCAAATTAAATATGCTGGACGATGAAATTTCTTTTAAGCAGGTAAATGTGACGGTCGATTTTTTACGCGGCGGGGTTCAGGCGCCGATACAGGCCGTGGGTATTATCACGCGCATTGGCCGCACCTTGGCAAATGTGGAGGCGGTGGCATGGCAGGATGACCGCCATAAATTGGTCGCATCCGCGCAAATGCATTATTTGTTGGAAGCTGCAGGGAAATAAAAAATAGTTATTTCATGCGGCATTGCTGGGTAAGCGGCTTTGTTATTCCTTTTATATATGCGCTTTATAAGCGCTCTATGCCTCGCCCTGTGTATCGACCATGGCGGCGGCCAGTGCATCTTCGGGTGACTTTCCACCCCAAATAATGAATTGGAAAACGGGGTAAAAACGCTCAACCTCGTCAATTGCAACGTCAATCATGGTTTGGGCCTGTTCAATGCTCAACATGCCATTGGGGGGTAATAAAGAACCATTGCGGAATAAAATAGTATGATTTGACGACCATAGGTCGAAATGGCCAATCCATAATTGTTCATTTATCAAACCCAGCGCGGTATAGATATTTTGCAATTTATCGGCAGGTGCTTTTAATTCAGGGAAAATAATGATTTGCAGGGCATTATCTTCCTCCCGCCAGACAATGCGCATTTGATAAACAGACCAGCTGCCCTTTATCTCTGCGGTAATTTCATCATCATTTATTTGTTCATGGGCCCAACCACGGGCGTCAAATAATGCATTTAGCATTTCAACAGGGGCGAGCTCATCTCGGCCAAATGCTTCCATTTCATCATCATTATAGCGCATAATTTTTTGCCCTTGCACTGAACCATCATGCCGCCAACATAAATTTATGCAGCTGTGCATTGGTCCAGTTACAATTGCAAATGCCGATAATGAAGCCGACTATCAAGCATTTTACAAATTCCGCCCCCTTTATATTGTGGGATGTTTGTGGAAAACTATTAAAATTCTATTCTATTTTTTGCCGCTGGGCTTTTTCTTTGGCGCAGTTTTTGGTGCATCTTTTGCTGCAGTATCTGCCTTTTTGGCGGCAGGAGCGGCGGATGCAGCGGCGATGCTGTTCTCCAAAGCCTCGATACGTTTTTCCAACATAACGCTTTTTTCGCGGGCTTTTTGCGCCATTGCCTTAACCGCGTCAAATTCTTCACGGCTGACCATGTCCAAATCGCTAAACCATCCACGGGCTTTTTCTTTAAAATTATTCTCGGCCTCTCTGCCCACACCGGCCACTGTGCCCGCCACGCCATTTATCATTTTGGCAAAATCTTCGAAAAATTTATTCTCGCTTTGCATTTTTCATCTCCAGCTAATCTATCTTAATTTAATATATGCATTCTTATTCAATAATTGAAGTGGCCGCCGGTGCATAAAGTGTTTCTGCATCTGGATTTAACATATCAATTTGATAATTTAACAAAGTCGCAAAGCTTAACCATGCCAAATATGGCACCATCAGCCATGCCGCCAATTTGCGTATTTTGCCAAAAGCAAAAGTGGTTGCAATGGCACAGCCCAAAATACAGATAATTAAATATAGCGCATAGGTAATTTGATGCCCCCCAAAAAATAAAGGTGACCATGCAAGGTTAAGCGCCAATTGCATCAAAAATAATATTATGGCAAGGCCGCGTCCCTTGGCCCCGCGCGCGTTCAAAATTAACGCAAAGGCAAAGGCAATCATGGCATATAATATTGTCCATGCAATGGGAAAGACCCAGCCAGGAGGTTGAGCCGCAGGGCGCTCAAGCATTTGGAACCAGCTATTTTCTTCCCCTGATCCCGATACCGCGCCCGATAAAAATCCCAAAAATAAAATGGTGGGGACGATGAATAATGCCCAGCGTAAAAGGGACATTTTTAATTGTTGGGGGGATGCCAATTGCCGCATGATGGTGACCTTATTATTTTGAATAAATTATATTATCCTCATGGCATAAAATGACATTATTGCACATAAATAAAAACCCCCGATTTGTAAAAATCAGGGGTTTAAATTTTTTACAGCCCAAATATTCTTTGGGTACAATTTTTTGCAAATTATTTGCGCGCGCCTGAAAGGCCCATTGATCCAAATGCGCCCGCTTTTACTTCGCCGGTCAACGCATCGCCATCAACGGTTGCAGTGCCTTCCAAAGTCATTGGCATTGGCACGGTCATGTTCATTGTCCATGTCAATATATTGCCGTCAACTTTACCATCGGTAATGTCCATTGTGCCCAGGCTGCCGGCCATGCTGCCGGTCCATGTTGCGCCATCGCTGTTCACGGTTAAAACGCCGCTTTGGTCGCCCATGGGGCTTTTAATTGTGACATTATATTCGCCATCTACTGCTGACATTGTTCCTTGCTCCTTTTTCTCATTCAATAATTTTGTAGCATTTGCTGCAACAGGAGTAGCAGCATTTTCCTGCATTTCAATTGGCAATCCTAATTGTTCCAATTGCGGTTTTACTTTTGCAGCATCGCCAATAACCATCCATGTTATTTTCGTAGCGTCAACCAATGAACGCATTTCATCATTCATCGCCTTTGCGGTTAAGCCGCGATATTGATTGGCCAAGGTCTCGGCATAATTAAAGGGACGTTTGGCGAGTCGGTCGGCCTGCATTTGGGCCAAAACATCGCTTGATTGTTCATAGCTGCCCGGCAATTCCAAAACATTGCCCTTTATCGTGCGGTCCAATTCCTCCGCCGTTACACCATTGGCGCCATTATATGCATTTAATTGGTCCATCAATGCTTGAACCGAAGGGCCTGTTTGGTTGGTTTGCACGGGGGCAAGCATGAAATAGGGCACTTCATGTTCGGCATTGAAAACTTGCGCCCGCACACCATAGGACCAGCCCTTTGTCTCACGCAAATCCATGTTAATGCGCGATAGGAATGATCCGCCAAATACTTCATTTGCCGCGCGGAAGGTCAGCAAATCATCGCTGCCCTTCTTGCCCGTAACCATGGCGCCAAGCACCAATGATTGCGGCGAATTTGGCCGATCGATTAACAGGATTTTGGAGATTGTTTTGGGGTTTTCAACATTGAAATTTTTGGCAGGGGCAGCCTTGCCCGATCCCTTCCATTTGCCAAAGCGCTGATTAAGCTCCTTGGTAATGGTGGCTAAATCGGTATCGCCGACGACGAAAATTTCTGCCTTTTCAGGATGCATCCATGCTTTATGGAAATTGACCAAATCATCACGGGTAACCGCCGAAACCGTTTGGGTATATCCACTGCCTGTTAAGGGCGTGTGATAGGGATGGTCTTTAGCAAAAATAAGCTCGGGCAATTTGCGAAATGCGGTGCCTTGCGGTTGTGTCTCTTCGCCCGCAATACGGGTGATTTGCTGTGTCCGAACACGCTCAATCTCTTTATTTGCAAAGGCAGGATTTTTAATAATATCTGCCAATAAATCCAATGAAGGGGACAGATTATCCTTTACCGCGCGCAGCGAAATTGTGGTGCGGTCAAGCGATGCACCCGCGCCAATGCTGGCTCCCAAACGTTCCTGTGCCTCGGCAATTTGAACCGAATTCAGGCTGGTCGTGCCTTCTTCCAATAAATTGGTCATCATAGATGTAATGCCCAATTTATCTTTGGGATCGGCGGCCTGTCCGGCATCAAAGCTAAATGCCACGCGCACCATCGGCACGGCATCGCGCTTGGCAAAAAATAATTTAATGCCATTATTTAATGTTGCGCTTTCAACCACAGGAAAATCCAATTCTGGCGTTGGGCCTGCCTCTGGAAATTTGCTGCGATCGCCGTCAAATGCTTTTAACGCTTCTCCATTATTGATTTTTTCAGGTGACATATAATAATTGGGTGCGGCAAAGGCGCTATTTTCATTATTGGTGAAACCTGAACTTAAATTTTCAGGCGCAATAACACCGCCGCCGCCGCTTACTTCTTTATATTCTTCTCTTTCACCGGGGATAACCTTTATTTCCGCCATGGGGCGGGAAAGCCATTTTTTCATTGATGCGACAACCGAAGCGGGGTCAACATTGGCAAGGCGGTTTAACTCCGCCTTATAATAGTTGGAATCGCCGGCAAATAATTTGCCCTGCGCCAATGCAGTGGCCTTGCCCCCAAAACCGCCAACTTGTTCCAAACCGCTAATATAATCGGCGGCCTCGCTTGCCGCGACGCGCTGCACCTCATCCTTGGTAGGGCCATTGGCGATATAATCGGCCATAATCTCGTCAAGCCTTTTGGTCGCGGCATCGGCATCTCCGCCATTTTTAATATCCATGCTGACGGAAAATAGGCTGCCATGCATGAACGGCAGGACAGAGGCCGAAACGCGCACGGCCAATTCCTCATCCCGCACCAAAATATTGTCTAAGCGAGAGGAAGAAAGGCCGCCCAATACCGACGCGCCAACGCGCAAGGGCGTAAATTCGGGATCGGCAAGGCCCGGCACAACCCAGCTGCGTGAAATACGGGTAACGGGCACTTTATCCTTCATCACAATTTTCTTATCCGCATCCAAAGTGGGGATGGGCGCGTTGACCGGCTCTACTTTCTTGCCGCGCGGAATATCGCCAAACCATTTTTGAACGGCGGTTTTTGCCTCGGCTGTATTTATATCACCGGCTAGGACCAAAATCGCATTATTGGGGCCATAATGATCCGTGAACCATTGTTTCATATCGTCTAAAGATGCAGCTTCCAAATCCTCCAATGATCCAATGGTGCTGTGTCCATAGGGGTGGCCCTCGGGAAATAATAATTTAATCTGTTCATAATTGACAAGGCCAAAGGGTTGATTGTCACCTTGGCGTTTTTCGTTGGAAACCACGCCAATTTGATTGTCCAATTTTTCCTTATCAATGGCGTTTAACAAATGACCCATTCGGTCCGATTCCAAAAATAATGCGGAATCCAGCGCACTGGTCGGCACGGTTTGGAAATAATTTGTACGGTCCAGCCATGTGGTTCCATTATAATCAGTTGCGCCAATGCGTTGTAAATATTGGAAAAAATCACCGTCGGCATTTTCTGATCCATTGAACATAATATGTTCAAATAAATGGGCATAGCCTGTCTTGCCCTTTGGTTCATGTTTTGACCCCACATCATACCAAATGGAAACCGCCACTATGGGGGCTTTGCGATCTTCATGCACGATAACGGTTAGGCCATTATCCAATGTAAATTCCTCATGCGGGATATCCACTTTGGACACCAAATCGGCAACCGGTGCGCCCTTAAATTCAGGTGCTTTTTTGGCGGGCGCGGCGGCCATAGCGGGAAGGTTGAACGACACAGCCATCACCGATGTTGCACTTAACAATGCGGCGGCCAATTTAAGTTGACGAATATTCATAAATGGGATCCCTCTTTGAATGCGTCCGAAACAGGCGCAATTATTATTGATTAAATAGTATCGCGCCATTGGAAAGATGCAAATTTTTTGACCCTTTGTTTCGACAAACGACATGGCGGCCCGACAAATGGCATGGTTTTTTCATAAATATTCCCAACATGTTTATTGAGTGAAATATAATTTTTATGGAATATGGCCAAAGGGCTTGTGTGGTAAAAATGCAACATTATATTATGGCTATAAGCGCCTAAATATAATTTAGGGAACGGCAATTTTATTTGTTGAAAAGGGCAGCGTATGAATTTGGATAAATATACCGACCGCGCAAAGGGATTTTTACAAAGCGCGCAAACTGTGGCGATACGAATGAGTCATCAGCGCATTACGCCGCTGCACATGTTAAAGGCTTTATTGGAAGATAATCAGGGCATGGCAAGCGGTCTGATGACCAAGGCCGGCGGCGATGCACAGCGTGCGCATGATGATGTGGATAAGGCATTGGCCAAAATTCCGGCGGTTAGCGGCGGCGGAGCAGATACTGCGCCCGGATTAAATAATGATCTGGTGCGTATAATGGATTTGGCCGAGCAGGCAGCGGAAAAAGCAGGCGACAGCTATGTCACGGTGGAGCGTATTTTATTGGCGTTCAGCCTGTCCCGTACAAGCGAGGCAGGGCGTATTCTGGCTGATGCTGGATTAACCGCAGAGGCATTAAATGGCGCGATAAACGACCTTCGCGGCGGGCGCACCGCCGACACGCAAAGCGCAGAAGATCGCTATGATGCATTGAAAAAATTTGCGCGTGATTTGACCGAAGTGGCGCGGGAAGGTAAATTAGACCCCGTTATTGGCCGCGATGAGGAAATACGCCGCACCGTCCAAATTCTTGCCCGCCGGACCAAAAATAACCCCGTGCTTATTGGTGAGCCTGGCGTTGGTAAAACCGCCATTGCCGAGGGGCTGGCCCTTCGCATTGCCAATGGTGATGTGCCCGATAGTTTGAAGGATCGCAGCCTGATGTCGCTTGACATGGGTTCGTTAATTGCGGGCGCAAAATATCGCGGCGAATTTGAGGAACGGTTAAAGGGCGTTTTGGATGAGGTGAAACAGGCCGAGGGGCAAATCATTCTGTTCATTGATGAAATGCATATTTTAATCGGCGCAGGCAAAAGCGAAGGGGCAATGGATGCGTCCAATTTGTTAAAACCCGCACTTGCGCGGGGAGAGCTGCACTGCATTGGCGCGACCACATTGGATGAATATCAAAAACATGTGGAAAAAGACCCTGCACTGCAACGGCGTTTCCAACCGGTATTTGTTGGTGAACCCACGGTGGAGGATAGTATTTCCATCTTGCGCGGCTTAAAAGAAAAATATGAATTGCACCATGGTGTGCGCATTACCGATGGCGCATTGGTATCTGCCGCGACATTATCCAACCGTTATATTTCGGACCGTTTCCTGCCCGATAAAGCCATTGATTTAATGGACGAGGCGGCAAGCCGTATCCGTATGGAGGTGGAATCTAAACCCGAAGAAATTGAAAATTTGGACCGCCGTATCATTCAATTAAAAATTGAGCGTGAGGCACTGCAAAAGGAAAAGGATAGCGCTTCCAAAGACCGATTGGCAAATTTAGAGAATGAACTGGCCAATTTGGAACAGCAATCAAGCGAATTGACCCAGCGTTGGCACGCCGAAAAAGACAAAATTTCGGCCGAAGCCAAGTTGAAAGAGGAATTGGATGCCGCCCGTATTGCGTTGGAGCAGGCGCAAAGGGCAGGTGATTTGGCCAAGGCGGGTGAATTGCAATATGGTACAATTCCTCAATTGGAAAAGAAATTGGCAGAGGCCAGCGAACAGGCCGGAAATGCCATGTTACGTGAAGAAGTAACTTCGGAAGATATTGCCTCCGTCGTGTCCAAATGGACCGGAATCCCCGTTGATCGGATGATGGAGGGGGAGCGTGAAAAGCTGCTCGCCATGGAAGAGGTGATTGGCAAGCGCGTTATCGGCCAAAAAGATGCGGTGGATGCTGTGTCAAAGGCGGTGCGCCGGTCACGTGCGGGGTTGCAAGATCCCAACCGTCCGCTTGGCAGTTTTCTATTCCTTGGCCCAACGGGCGTAGGTAAAACGGAGCTGACCAAGGCATTGGCATCATTTTTATTTGATGATGACAGCGCGATGCTGCGTATAGATATGAGCGAATTTATGGAAAAGCACAGCGTGGCGCGGCTTATCGGTGCGCCTCCGGGCTATGTTGGTTATGAAGAGGGCGGTGTTTTAACCGAATCGGTTCGCCGTCGTCCATATCAAGTTATTTTATTTGACGAGGTGGAAAAGGCGCATGGCGATGTGTTTAACATTCTGCTTCAGGTGTTGGACGATGGCCGTTTAACCGATGGACAGGGGCGCACGGTTGATTTTGCCAATACGCTTATCATCCTTACCTCCAACCTTGGTTCGCAGCATTTGGCCGCATTGGAAGATGGCGAGGATGTGGCAAAGGCCGAACCGGCGGTGATGGAAATTGTGCGCGGGCATTTCCGGCCCGAATTTCTTAATCGTTTGGATGAAATTGTGCTGTTCCACCGCCTTGGCGCGGCGGATATGGAACCCATTGTGGAAATTCAGGTGGCGCGGGTTCAAAAATTACTAAAAGACCGCAAAATCAATATAGAGCTTAGCGATAAGGCAAAATCATGGCTTGGCCGTGTGGGATATGATCCGGTTTATGGGGCGCGGCCATTAAAACGTGCGGTGCAAAAATATTTGCAAGACCCGCTGGCTGATTTAATCCTGCGTGGGGATGTGCCCGATGGCAGCACGCTGAAAATTGATGATGGTGACGGCGCATTGAATATAAAGGTAGGGAAGAAGTAAATATTCCATACTATAATTATAGGCTGGTATTTATAATGATAAATGGCGGCCTATTTTATGGCTTGCCCTGTTAAATCAATAAAGGGCAATGATGGGAAAACGCCTACTCGACAATGACATAAAAAATTGCCATTGATGCGGTAAATTTTACAAAGGATAAATAAATGCCATCAGGTCTTGCCGCATTATTGGATGATATTGCCACCATTGCAAAGGTGGCGGCAGCATCGGTTGATGATATTTCATTGGCGGCAGGTAAGGCCAGTACAAAGGCGGCCGGCGTGGTGATTGACGATACCGCCGTAACCCCGCAATATGTGACCGGATTTACCCCCGATCGTGAATTGCCCATTATTTGGCGCATTGCCAAGGGTTCTTTGGTCAATAAATTGGTCTTCATCCTGCCCGCTGCTTTAATGTTAAGCGCGTTTCTGCCCTGGCTTATCACCCCTATTTTGATGATAGGCGGGGCATATTTATGTTTTGAGGGCGCGGAAAAAATCATCCATAAATTAAGCCCGCATCAAGATGAGACGCTGAAAGAAAAATTTGAAGAAGTGTGCAGCAAAACGCATGAGGAAGAAATGGTAAAGGGCGCAGTGCGCACCGATTTTATTTTGTCAGCGGAAATTATGGCGATTTCTTTAAAAGAAGTGGCAAGCGATTATCCCCAAATTTGGATGCAGGCGGCGGCCCTTATCATCGTGGCGATTGGGATAACCATCGCGGTTTATGGTGTGGTCGGCTTAATCGTCAAAATGGATGATATTGGGTTGAACCTTGCAAAGCGGGAAAATGGCGGCGTGGCCAAATTTGGACGTGGGATGGTTCTTGCTATGCCGAAATTATTGGGCGCGTTGGCATTTATCGGCACGGCGGCCATGCTGTGGGTGGGCGGTCAAATCATTGTCCACGGCGTTGGTTTGCACCCCAATAATTGGGTGGGGATGCATGACGGCGCGGCGGCATGGATTGCCGATGCGGTTATTTCCGGCATTATCGGCCTTGCCATTGGCGGGGTAATTGCCATGATTTACGGCGCGGCGAAGGGGAAGAAGGCAGGGTGATTGCGCCTTTGCCATAAATAAAAATATCGCCCATTCATTGGGCATAATATTTATTTGACACAAGCTTTTTATTGGCAAATAATATCCCCAATAAATAAAGGGGTTATGTCAATGGCTGTGCGTAATTTGGGCTCACAATATCCTAACCCTTCATATAATGACCCTCATAAAGTAAATTTCTTAATCGATTATGGGCCGAGCGGTGATAATTTGGGAGACCCCTTCAACGGGACCGTGAAAATTGATTGGGCAAGCATTTGCTGGAATGGCGGAATGTTATCCATTTGGGTTGTCGCCGGACCAATATTTTTTAGTTGGTCTGCTTTATTATTATTTATAATTTGTACAGCCTTGGCTTTACTCCTTGGCCATAGCATCGGTTATCATCGTAAAATGATACATAATAGCTTTGAATGTTCTACCATGACCGAATATATTTTAATTTGGTTTGGCGCATGGGTTGGGATGTCAGGCCCCAAGGGGATTATTAGAGCGCATGACCGGCGCGATTGGGCGCAACGACACAAAAAATGCCATCCCTATTTCGCACATAAAAGCCCGATAATCAAAGATGCATGGTGGCAAATATATTGTAAATTGGAACTGGAAAAAGAACCTGAATTTAATTTTAGGTATATAGGCCGCGATCCATTTTATATATGGTTGGAAAAATATTGGCATTGGCAGCAATTGCCTGTTGCAATAATATTTTATCTGGTCGGAGGATGGGCTTGGGTCATATGGGGTGTGGCTGCACGGATCGCCATTTCCAACCATGGGCATTGGTTAATCGGATATTTTGCACATAATAAAGGGCCGCAATCTCATCTTGTATGCGGTGCTGGAGTTCAGGCATTTGATGTTCCATGGGCCGCAATTGTTACCATGGGGGAAGCATGGCATAATAACCATCATGCCTTTCCGGGTTCCGCAAAAATTGGTTTATATAAGCATCAAAGCGATTGGGGTTATGATTTTATTCAATTGATGGAATATTTGGGCGTTTTTTGGAATGTGCAAACACCAGAAAATTTACCGCATCGAGGCGGATTGATACAGGTAAAAGGGCATAATAAGGCCAGCATTATTAACAAAAATAAACAGATAAGGGATCATCTGGCATGATCAAATATTTCGCATTATCGGGCCAGACAGCACCATTAAGATTTGCACTTATAGCATCTATGCTATTATTCTCGCCTTATATTTTTATAATGTTGCTAGCCCATTTTCATCATATCAAATTGACTTTTGATATAGATTTTTGGCTCTTCCCAATCCGCGAAGGCGCAATGATGCCCAGCGGTGAACCGTATATCGCCGTATTTTCCTTTATATTTTGCCTTCTGATTTCTTGGCTATTGGGGATATATGCATTTCGGCGAGCAAATTGGTCTGGTGCTGGACATATGTTTGCCTTGTTTGCCATTGTCCCGACAATTCAAATTTTGGCCGTCTTAATCATCGCTTTCTTTCCTAAAAGCGCTCAATCAAATAATGATGCAGCCTTAGACGATATAAATTTGAACGGTGAAAAAAATAAAAAAGATATTTTAATAGGCATTTTATCAGGCGGCACCATCATTGTCATGTCGGTCGTGGTGTCGGCGTTAACTTTTGGCGCATATGGATGGGGTTTATTTGTCGCAACACCGTTAATTGTCGGGGCGACCACGGCCTATATTTCAAATCGCAATGCCGCTTTGTCGCAAAGTCAAACCAATAAATATGTATTGGCAGCATCCATGCTTGGCACTTTAGCCTTATTGATGTTGGCATTGGAGGGGTTTTATTGCATATTATTAATTGCTCCCTTGGCCATGATAATGGCAATTATTGGTGGGTTTATGGGACGTAGGATTGCCATTGCAAAAAATGGCCGAAGCAGCACATTGTCAAGCATTGCAATGTTGCCATTTATTTTTGCTATTGAGGCCGCAATGCCGCCTGAATTAACAATAAATGCAAGTGAGGAAATCATTATATCGGCATCGCCAAATATCGTATGGGATGCATTAACCAGCAATAAACCAATTAATATCTCACCCGGAATTGTTGGGGCTGCTGGTCTGGCCTATCCGTTGAAAAGCGAATTGAAAGCAAAAAAAGAGGGCGGTGAACGAATTGGTGTTTTTTCAACCGGAATGGCCCGTGAAATTATTACTGTTTGGCAGGCTGAACAAAGATTGGAATTTAAGGTTTTGGAACAACCCCCTGCTATGGAAGAAATGAGCCCATATCGCAAAGTTCATGCGCCGCATTTATCAGGATATTTTGATACAGGAAAAACAGAATTCAGCTTAACATCTATGCCAAATAATCGCACCAAATTAACGGTTCGCTCCACGCATATATTACGTATTGACCCAATATTATATTGGGAACCCGTCGCAAGCTGGGCTATTGGTCAAAATATGAAACGTGTATTATTGTCAATCAAAAATGAAGCTGAAAATCGAAAATCCAAAATTATATCCGCCGCATCATATCGCAATTCGGCGGGGTGATTCCAAATTACTTACCATTTCAAGGAACTAAAACCGTGTCCGCCGCTTCCTCCAACATTTTTGGATAATCCAAAGTATAGTGCAGGCCTCGGCTTTCCTTACGCTCCAACGCGCTTTTGACGATAAGTTCAGATGTTTGCAGCAAATTGCGTAGCTCAATCAAATCGGTGGTGACGCGGAAATTGCTATAATAATCTTCCACCTCTTGTTTTAATAAATCTATGCGGTTGCGCGCGCGTTCCAACCTTTTTGTGGTGCGAACAATGCCGACATAATTCCACATGAAACGGCGAATTTCGGTCCATGTCTGCTTAATAACCACTTCTTCATCGCTATCGCTGACGCGGCTTTCATCCCATGGATTTATTTCCGGCGGCGCATCAAAACTATCCCAATTGTCCATAATATGCTTTGCGGCAGACTCGCCAAAAACAAAACATTCAAGCAGGGAGTTGGACGCCAGACGGTTCGCCCCGTGCAGGCCGCTTTCCGCCACCTCACCCGCGGCATATAGGCCGGGCAGGTCGGTGCGCCCGTCCATATCGGTAAGCACCCCGCCACATGTATAATGCTGCGCTGGCACAACGGGAATGGGCCCTTTGGTCATGTCAATGCCAAGGGTGATAAGCTTTTCATAAATATTGGGGAAATGCCCCTTTACAAATTCGGGGTCCTTATGGCTGATATCCAAATGCACATAATCAAGGCCAAGGCGTTTAATTTCATGATCATTGGCGCGGGCAACAATATCACGCGGGGCCAGCTCCATCCGTTCTTTATCAAAATGTTGCATGAAACGTTCACCGCCGCCAGCAACGCCGGGGGGCAGTTTCAAATGGCCACCTTCGCCGCGAACAGCTTCGGTAATCAGGAAGTTTTTCACCTCTAAATTATAAAGGCAGGTGGGATGAAATTGCATCATTTCCATGTTGGAAACCCGCCCGCCCGCCCGCCATGCCATGGCAATGCCATCGCCCGTTGCGCCGCGCGGTGCGGTGGAAAATAAATAACAACGACCCGCCCCGCCGCTGGCCAATATGGTAGCGCGGCCAATATGCGCCTCTACCTTGCCGCTTTTTTCATTTAATGCATAAACGCCCCACACACGCCCCGAACCACTATATCGCGCTTCATGCTTTCCGGTGATAAGGTCAATGGCGGTTTGATGCGGCAAAAGGGTAATGTTCGGATTTTCTTCGGCGGTTTTTAACAATGCCGCCTGCACCGCCCAACCGGTGGCGTCATCCACATGGACAATCCGGCGGTGTGAATGGCCGCCTTCGCGTGTTAAATGCAGATGCTCTGCTTCCTTATTAAACGGAACACCCATGTCGATTAACCGTTCAATCGCGGCGGGCGCATTTTCAATGACATGTTCCACTGCATTACGGCGGTTCAGGCCCGCGCCCGCGACCATGGTGTCATTTATATGATTTTCAAATGTGTCACCCGCATCCAATACGGCGGCAATGCCGCCCTGTGCCCATGCGGTTGATCCGCTTTTCAAATCGCCCTTGGCAAGGACCAGCACCTTATGCTTTTCGGCAAGTGAAATGGCGGCGGTTAACCCCGCTGCGCCCGACCCAATGATGACGATATCATGTTGGTTCATGCCGCCTTCATCTTATCACTGGTCAGGTTTAAGAACACATCTTCCAAATCCGCTTCCTTGGTTGTGACATCAACAATGGATAGGCCAAGCGCCTGCACAACCGAGAGAATTTCACCCGCATTCATACGGTCCTTATTATAGCTTATTTCCAAAATATTGGGGGAGATAAGCTGTGACTTTTCAAATGCATCATGCTGGGGTGCGGTTTCAATATCGCGGTCCAAAGTTAATAAAACAATTTTCTCCCGCGCCATTCCGACCAGTTCAGCTGTCGGTTTATTGGCGATTAACTTACCATGATTGATAATGGCGATACGGTCGCAAAGTTGCTCGGCTTCTTCCAAATAATGGGTGGTCAGCACCACGGTAACACCCTGTTTATTCAATGAAACAACATAGTCCCATAGCTGTTGCCTAAGTTCAATGTCAACCCCCGCCGTGGGTTCATCCAAAATGATAACGGGCGGGGAATGGACCATTGCCTTTGCCACCAATAAACGCCGTTTCATGCCGCCTGAAAGGGTGCGGGAATAGGCATGGGCCTTATCCTCCAAATGCACCGCACGCAGCAAATCCATGGTTTTACGTTCAGCCTTGGGCACGCCATATAATCCTGCGACCAATTCCAATGTTTCGGCAGGGGTAAAAAAGGGGTCAAACACAATCTCCTGCGGCACAATGCCGATATTTAATTTGGCATTTCGGGGGTTTTCATGGATATCAAATCCGCAAATTTCCGCGCTGCCCGATGTTTTATTGACCAGCCCCGCCAATATATTGATGAGGGTGGATTTGCCCGCGCCATTTGGGCCAAGCAGGCCAAAAATCGATCCCTTTGGCACATTAAAGCTGACATCATCCAATGCTTGCTTACCGCCAGCATAAATTTTGGAAAGATTGTTAATAGAGATTGCATTTTCTTGGGTCATTTTGGTGGAATAGCCTAGCACAGGGCCGGTTGCAATTGGGCATTTTGTAATTAATTAATTCTTGGTCTTTCGGGGGTTTGCGGAGGATTTATTGCCCTTTGTAAATTTGCTAATGATCCATTAACCATTGGATTTAACGGTTTTCCGCCATTTTTGCGATATAAGGACCTTATGTGGGACCGAAAATTACCGATATTGAGGCAATCATATTGCACAGCCTTTGTTTTGGCTGGCGCTTTATTATTGGCAAATTTACCCGCAATATCGAGCGCACATGCGCAAAGCATGGGGACGAGCAGAACAACGGTCGTAAAGCCACTTTCTATCGTCAGTATAAATGATTTAAGTTTTGGCAGGATTATTCCCGGCACAGCGAATAGCAATATCCGCATCGATGAGGATAATGGCAATATTAACATTGCATCTGGCAATGCGACATTGGCGGGTGGCACGGTTAGCCGAGGTGAATTTACCATTGTCGCCGACCCCAATACACAAGTGCGCATTACATTGCCAAACCGGACTTTCCTTAATAATAACAGCGGGCCGCAACAAATGCGGGTAAATCGTTTCAGGTTGGACGGCCCGCGAAACCGCAATATTGGGGCATCGGGAACATTAAATTTTGCCATTGGGGCGCAGCTTCGCGTAGGGGCAAATCAGGCACAGGGCATTTATACCGGCACTTTTGATGTGACGGTTGATTATCGATAATTCATGTAAATATTTAAAATCCATTAACTATAGATGGAATGAATTATTTACGACTTTATTCTTATAAGCATAAATATGGACCAGAAGATAAAAAAATGTGGCGCGTTAATTGCCGCCTTAATCGCTAGTTTTGCGTCAATGCCGGCTATGGCTGACACCCAAACAGGTGATTCGAGCGCAGTCATCGTTCGCCCGCTCAGCTTTATAAAGGTTAACGACCTGGACTTTGGCGCGATTATCCCCGCGACCACGGCAGGAACGGTGACGATTGCGCCCGATGGCACGCGGAGTAAAACCGGCAATGTGGTATTGGTGGGCAATACACATCAACCGGCATCCTTTACGGGGCAGGGAACATTTAACCAACGGGTGGATATTTCGGTTGGCGCGAACAGCTTTTTTATCAATGGGCCGGGTGCACCTATGCGGGTGCGCACCATCACCGTGGGCAGCACCCCAACCGCAATTTTAACAACCACGCCGCTGCGTTTTCGTATATCGGCGATCAGCGGCATTTTCCTATTCCCTGTGGGGGCAACATTGGAAGTGGGCGCAAATCAAACCCCCGGTAAATATACGGGCACATGGAATATCACGTTAAATTATGTGTAAATAATATCTGGCGATAGATAATATATCGGCATAAAATTATCAGCGCATATTGATTTCGATGATTGCATGGGCCCTATGCCTTTGCTACAGGCCGTTTATGAGTAAAGAAGCAGAAACCATTATTGTAAAATCCAGCCGCATTTCATGCGATGGCAGCGGGGATATTCCTGCCGCATTGGGCCATCCCAAAATCTGGTTGGAAATTGATGAAAAAGGCTATGCCGAATGTGGTTATTGCGACCGTAAATTTATTTTGGCTGGCAGCGTGGCCGATCAGGGCATTAAAAAATAATATTGTCCCCACTATCTGGCACATTATTGCGAATAAAATATATTAACTGGTTACCTTGTGAATAATTTGTTGAAATAAGTTTCCATTTTTTCAACCGTGTCTGCGGTCATGCCAATATAGGCGCGGCGTCCATCCTGTGGATCGGCCTTGCGCATGATTAAATTCTTATCCGTCATAATCGAAATCCACCTTAATGCAGTGGTGGCGGGCACATTTGCTGCAATGCACAGACCGCTTACCGATACCATTTGCCCGTCAAGATGGCATGCATAAAGATCCAACAACATATCCCAAACCGGATCGGCAAATAAATCCTCCCCAAATAATTGGTCACGCACGCGCCGGTTTTTAATAAACTTACGGACATCTGCGCCGGTTTGCGGTGCCAAATTTATGTCTATATTTTGGGGTTTATATAGGCTTTCTACCTTTGATTGATGCGGGCGATATCCAATGGGGGCATCGCGCAGTTGATTGGGCGCATCATTTTCATCATCGCCCATCATCCCTTTAATCATTCGGGAAAAGCCCTGAAGCTCATTATTTATTTGATGCAATAATGCATCATGTTCTTTGCGCGTGCTTTCCTTCACCATATTACCGCTCTTTTGCCGGATGATATGGTGCAAGATAGGGATTGCCGCCCTATCATTTGGGGAGATATCATTATTGGAGGATATATTAAGGGGGTCATTTGATGGTTGCTCAACCAAAAAATATCCCTGCATATTATCTTGTCCATATCCGCAACGCCCATAAACCTCATCCACTTGGTCAAGCCGCAACCAGATGATAAAATCCGATTGCACGTGAATGATATAACGGCATATCTCCTCAATTTTATTAGCGGATAAATCCATTTCCGATGAAATATCGATTAACAATAGGTCGATAAATGGCGGCGATTGCACATCATCTATCATGGGTAATTTGCGCGACAGGATGCAATTTTCAATGCCGCAACTTTGCGCCAATAATTGAAGTATATTTAATCTATCATCATGATTTACATGAATATTTGCGGATAATTTTTTGGCGTTAATAATGTTGGAATTGATCTGGTAATCCATAAATTTATGCCGCCAATTTTTTATAATGTTCATGTTTTTTTGGACCAAAATGGTGAAAATAGCAAAGCGAATATTCCCTCCATAATGGATTATTTTGTCATCATCTCTATGAAATAGCAGTAAAATATGCGGCATTTTTGGGCTGTTTTTTGGATATAAAATATCCATTGGCCGATATAAAGGCTTGTTAAAATTGCGGTCCATGAACATATATATCCATATCATATTGTTCAGCAAAGGTTGAACATGCATAATATATTATCAATCAATAGATAAAAATAGGGAGCAGGATTTTGAAAAAATTCTTATATTTGGGAACAGCCAGCTTTGCGATGGCCGCGACATCTTTACCGGCAATTGGCGTTGGCTTTGGATCGGGCGCTGCAATGGCGAATGACGCAATTGTTCAGCAAGAAGAAAGTGATGAAGGCGATGATGGCGCCGAAATGGATGAAAAGCATATGAGCGAAAATAGCGTATCGGCCCAGTGGACCGGCTCATATGAAACCGTCCCCGCATGGGATAAGGTAAAGGTTGCGGATTTCCCCGCCGCCTTTGAAACTGGCATGGCCAATGCCAAGGCCGAATTTGAAGCGATTATCGCCAATGAAGAAAAGCCGACATTTGAAAATACAATAGAGGCGCTGGAATTAAGCGGCGCAGAAATGGACCGTATTTTTTCCATATATGGCGTGCATAGCAGCAATCTTTCCACCCCGGAATTGCGGAAGATTCAGGGGGAATGGGGGCCAAAGATAAGCCAATTTTACAATGAATTGCAGCTGGACCCACGTTATTTTGCCCGGATAAAATCCCTATATGATAATCGTGAAAATTTGGGATTGGATGAAAAACAAATGCGTCTTTTAACCCGCAGCTATGATGATTTGGTGCGCGGCGGCGCATTGTTAACGGATGAGCAAAAGCAAGAGGTTATCGCCATTGAGACCGAGTTGTCGAAGCAATTTAATCTTTTTTCAAACAAGGTTTTGGCCGATGAAGAAACCTATATTTTATTAACCGATGAGGCGGATTTGGCTGGCCTGCCCGACAGCTTTGTCGCGTCAATGAAAAATGCGGCAAAGGATGCAGGCAAAGAAGGCTGGGCGGTTAAAAATACCCGCAGTTTCATGCAACCATTTTTGGAAAATTCAACCCGCCGTGATTTACGTGAAAAGATATATACTGCCTATGTGTCGCGCGGCGACAATGGCGATGAAAATGACACCAATGCCACCATCGCGGAAATTTTGAAATTGCGCCAACAACGCGCCGAAATTTTGGGTTTCAAAACCCATGCCCATTATCGCATGGCCAATACAATGGCGGGCGATCCTGAACGTGCGATGGATTTGATGATGAAGGTATGGCCGGCGGCCACGGCGCGGGTGAAGGAAGAAGTCGCCGATATGCAGGCAGTGGCCGATGCAGAAGGGGCGAATATTAAAATTGCACCGTGGGATTATCGTTTTTATGCCGAAAAAGTTCGCAAGGCGAAATATGATCTCGACCAAAATGAGATAAAACCATATTTTCAATTGGATAATATGATTGAAGCCATGTTTGATGCGGCGGGCCGATTATATGATTTGGATTTTAAAGAAAATACCGGCGAAATTCCAGTATTTGAAGAAAATGTTCGCACCTTTGTGGTGAGTGATAAGCGCGACGGCAGCAATGTCGGTGTGTTTTATATGGATAATTATGCCCGTAGCGGTAAGCGTTCTGGCGCATGGGCCACCACCTATCGCTCGCAACAATCATTGGGCGGGGAACGTAATGTTTTGGCGTCGAACAATAATAATTTTGTGAAGCCAGCTGAAGGCGAAAAGGCGTTAATATCAATTGACGACGCCTCCACCCTATTTCATGAATTTGGCCATGCATTGCACAGCTTATTGACCAATGTCACCTATCCTGGCCTTCGCGGGACGCCGCGTGATTTTGTGGAATATCCAAGCCAGGTAAATGAAAATTGGCTGCTCACGCCCTATATCCTTAATAAATATGCCAAACATTATAAAACCGGAGAGCCTATTCCCGCCGAATTGGTGGCAAAGATTGAGGCTTCGTCCAAATTTAACGAAGGATTTGCCACGGTCGAATATTTGTCTAGCGCGATTGTGGATATGAAATTACATTATCGGACCGACCCAGTGACAGATCCAGACGCATTTGAACGCGACACATTGGCCGAAATGGGCATGCCGGAAGAAATTGTGATGCGTCACCGTCTGCCGCAATTTAACCATTTATTTTCATCCGATGCTTATTCGGCGGGTTATTATAGCTATTTATGGTCCGAAACCATGGATGCGGACACATGGGCCGCATTTGAAGAGGCGGGCAGTGTTTGGGACAAGGAAACGGCGGATAAATTCCGCGCAATATTGCTGTCCACGGGCAATGAAACCGACCGTATAGAGGCATATCGCGCATTTCGCGGGCGCGATCCCGATGTGCGTTTCATCATGAAAAAGCGCGGATTTCCTGTCCCCGCCGATGATGTCGCGGATATTAAACCAATGCCGGAACAACCACAGCCAAAATGTAATAAAACAGGCGAAATGTAATATATCAGGCAAATAACTTATTGAAAAAAAGGGCTGGCATTTGCCGGCCCTTTTTTATTTCCGTAACGGTTTTGCCAATTGCCATGAATCGGGGCATGATGATGGAAAGATGACATAGGAGAGAATAGCCATGGCCAAATCCACGCCCATTAACGCATTGCGCACGCCAGAGGAGCGTTTCGCCAATATTCCTGATTTTGATTTTCCGGTAAAATATGTTGATGATTTAAAGGGATATGAGGGGCTACGCATTGCCTATATTGATACAGGAGCGAAAGATACAGGTTCAAGCGATGCGGACCGCACTTTTTTATGCTTGCATGGCGAACCATCGTGGAGCTTTCTTTACCGGCGGATGATACCCGTTTTTTTAAATAGCGGCGCACGGGTCATTGCGCCCGATTTATTGGGATTTGGCCGGTCGGATAAGCCCGCAAAGCAAAGCGATTATAGTTTTCATTTTCACCGCAATTATTTGTTGGAATTGGTGGAAAGATTGGACCTTCAAAATATCACCTTGGTGGTGCAGGATTGGGGCGGGCTTCTGGGCCTAACCCTGCCCGTGGATGAAAAATTCCGCGCGCGTTTTTCCGATTTAATTGTGATGAACACCGGCCTTGGCCTTGGCCGGGGCATGACGGAGGGTTTTTTGGCGTGGAAAAATTATGCAATGAATACCCCCGATTTACCCATTGGGTCGTTAATCGCGCGGGGTACGCCCCATTTGACCGAAGCGGAAATCGCCGCCTATGATGCGCCATTTCCCAATGCGGATTATAAGGCAGGGGCGCAAATTTTCCCGGCACTTGTCCCTGTTGAACCAGAAATGGAGGGGGTGGATATCAGCATGGCCGCTGCCCAATATTGGCAAAAGGATTTTAACGGCAAATCATATATGGCCATTGGCGCGGCGGACCCTGTTTTGGGGGTGAAACCGATGATGTCCCTTAAAAAAATAATAAATGGATGTTCAGAGCCAATGATAATCGAAGATGGCGGCCATTTTGTACAGGAATGGGGCGAAGAAATTGCGCAAGCGGCCTTGCAACATTTAAATAAGTAATTTATCGCAAATTCGCCCTTAATATGCCGCAATCGGATGTCATAGGCGCATTATACCGCCAATTTATGCAGGGGCATAATGGCATTGATAAAGGATATATTATGGCGGACCGCGCTGAAACTTTTGCTAAAATTGTTGATATTATTGCACCATTTAACAAAAAAGAAATTACCATCACCGATGCCACAACCTTTGCCAGTGATTTGGAATGGGACAGTTTAACCGTGATGGATTTTGTTGCAGAGGTTGAGGATGGTTTTGATATTATCATTAGCATGAATATGCAGGCGGAAATTGAAAATGTAGGTCAATTGGCCGACGCTGTCGCCAAAATGGCCGAATAAACAATTTTAATAGATAGGCATTGTCATGACCGATTTGTTTAGCAAATTTGATCCCCTTATCCAACAACGCGAAACATTGCTTTCCACCGGGATAACCGATCCATTTTCTTTGGTGATGGAGGAGGTGAAATCCCCCACCGTGGCCGTTTGTAATGGGCGGGAGACAATTTTGCTGGGCACATATAATTATATGGGCATGACATTTGATGAAGATGTGATTGCTGCGGGTCAAAATGCGCTGACCAATTTTGGTGCTGGCACAACGGGCAGCCGCGTCCTTAATGGCACTTTTCAAGGGCATAAGGAATGCGAAGACGCGTTGAAAGAATTTTATGGCATGGATCATGCCATGGTTTTTTCCACCGGATATCAGGCAAATTTAGGCATTATTTCCACCATTGCGGGCAAGGGGGATTATGTCATTTTGGATATAGACAGCCATGCCAGCATTTATGATGGATGCGCCATGGGCAATGCCGAAATTGTGCCCTTTCGTCATAATGATGTCGAGGCGCTTGAAAAAAGGTTGAAACGCCTGCCCGCCGATGCGGGTAAATTGGTGGTGCTGGAGGGCGTTTATTCCATGCTGGGCGATATTGCCCCCTTAAAAGAAATGATCCGCGTGTCGAAAGAGGCGGGCGCAATGGTTTTAGTCGATGAAGCGCACAGCATGGGCTTTATCGGGCCAAATGGTCGCGGCGTTGCCGAAGAACAGGGCGTATTGGACGATTGCGATTTCATTATCGGCACATTTAGTAAAAGTGTGGGCACAGTTGGCGGATTTTGCGTGTCCAACCACCCAAAATTTGAGGTGATGCGCCTTGTTTGTCGCCCCTATGTCTTTACCGCCAGTCTGCCCCCCGCCGTGGTGGCGTGTAGCGCGGCCAGTATCCGCAAATTAATGCATAATGGCAATAAACGCGCCCATTTATGGGAAAATAGCAAAACCCTTCATAAAGGATTGATTGATTTAGGCTTCACTCTTGGCACTGAAACCCCGCAAAGCGCGATTATCGCGGTTATCATGCCCGATTTGGAACGCGGCGCGATGATGTGGGAGGCTTTATTGCATGAGGGGTTATATGTGAATCTTGCCCGTCCACCTGCAACGCCGGCTGGCATGACATTATTGCGCTGTTCACTATGCGCGGAACATAGCGCGGATCAGGTGACCGAAATTTTGGCAATGTTCGAAGCAGCGGGCAAAAAAATCGGCATTATTTAATATATTTTATGGATGACATGGATTGTTTCTGTTTAATTTAGAAACAATCCAAATCATTTGCCATGATGATTTCGCCTGTAAAATGTGATTTTATGGCGGCCAGCACGGCATCCTTATCATCCAATGCGCGTTTCATATGATGGGTAAGCAAAAGCATTTTGGGCTTTATAGCCGCCGCTGCTTCTCCAATAGAATTGCCATCGCGGTGCAGGCCGCGCGGCTGTCCATCGGCCATGGAAATGACATTATGCATCACCAAAATATCCGGATTGCTTCCAGATAATTGGGTAACAAAATCCTCGCTTAAAAAACTATGGTCACCGGCAAAAATAATGCTTCGTCCTTTATATTTCACAATATAGGCGAGCGATGGGACAGGACCGTGATGCACCGATATTGCCTGAATCTCTATCCCGTCCTTTGCATAAATTTTGTGCAAAGCTTTATTGGCGGTGTCAATCTCCACGGGCGATATTTTGGCTTTATTGTCGCTGCCATCACCATATCCACCCAAATATGGTAAAATGCCATTTGCGCCATAAATAGCGGTCAATATTTGCGTTGGTCCGGCGAAAAATTCATCCCCCTTTGGCCCTATAAATTGCAGCGATTGTGTCCGCCCTGAAAAAGAACCGCTGTTCAATAATCCAGGCAGGCCGCTAATATGGTCGCCATGTGCATGGGTAAAGAATATGGCCTCTAAATCGGTAAAATTTGCCTTTGCCTCGCCAAAACGGATGAACATGCCAGGGCCAATGTCAAATAAGAAACGCGCCTTGCCGTCAATCCAAATCAAATTGCTTGAACCGGCACGGCTGCCCTCTGCTATTGGGCCGCCCGTGCCCAATATTTGCAGCGACATTCCAAAATTTTGGCCAATATTTTGGCCCATATTTTGGGGGCATGTTGTTTGTTCACCCTGATTTGCGGCAATTATTTCAGGTTCAATTTTTTGGCGAATAAGGGCGATATTTTCATCATGGTGAATATGATTTGCCGCATATGCCATGTGCGGCACGGCAAAAAGGCTGACAACGGCAAGAATAATATATTTATGCATATAAATGGTCCGATATAAAATTATTTTACCGCGCCCTTTGCCAATAATTTGGGCAGCAAAAATATGGCTGCAATAAAGGGCCATTTGCGTTGCCATGGGCGTATGGTAATATTTGTCCCTGCATGGCGATTTATTTTCCATGCCAAATAATCAATCCCGCCGGCATAGGTAAAGGCGGCCTTGCCCAACCTTAAAATGGTTAGCCATTTACCGCGCCGACGCAATGCCGGCCATCTGCTTAATTCCTGTTCAACGCGAAAGCGATTATCACCCACAATATGCACTTTATCGCCGCGTATTTCGGCTGCAATTCGGCAATGATAAAGCCCTGCCTTGCCAATTTGGATATAACGTTCGGGGTCAAATTTTATCACATCACCCGGGCGGCTTTTGCTTTCCGCGCGCAGCTCCGCGCCATAGGTAAGGGCAAAGCCGCTTTCCCATAAATCAAGCAGGCCAACCTCGCGATCGCTATGTGCCAATGCGGCGTTTAACAATGTTGGCACAGCGCTGGCCACTGCATTGGCGATGGCTTGTTCGGTGTCTTCATTTATGCGCCATACCAAACGGACAGGCTGGCTGAAACGTGCCCATACGGAGATGTTATCCGCCTCTGGCTTACATAAATTGGCAAAATCATCCATTGATAAAATGGCCACCTTGGCCGCCAATCCATTAAAATTATATGGAAAGACATTGGGCGGAATTCGGCGATTCCATTTTGCCATCCATGGTTTTTCATATGCATCGTCATAATTTGAAACGATGACATAGAAATCCAGCATTTCGCCTTCTAATTTTTCTGAACGCAGACATGAACCGTAAAATAAAACGGCCATGGCGGCGCCCAAATATTGCTGCGCGATATGTTCTGCAAATTCGTTAATTTGCGGATTGACCGGCGTGGCAAGTTCGGCAGAAATTGATTGTCTTAAACTAATCATGCATGGCTCTTAACAAGGGGATGCCTGCTTGTCCAAATATCTTATGGCGCAAATGAAAATGTTTTGCCCTATGCCGCAATTTTTAAAAATGGCACAGGCGGCGTAGAACGCAGAACGATGGGGCTTTCGTCATAGGCGGTGAAAATTTCGCCATCCAAAATAACGCTGCTATTATTGCCATCAATGCGGATAATGTCGCCTTGTTTAATATGCACGCCGTCAATATGGTTTTTACCCAATTTTCCGCCGATGGAGGCAGCCAAGGCGCGCAGCATTGACCATGGCCGTTCATCCACCGCCAAAAATTTCAATCGGCCATTAATTTTGCTATCATTGCTGGCGGAGCGCCCGCCCAACAGCAATTTTTCCAAAGTCGTGACGATTAAAACCGAAAAACTGCCCTGCAATTCATTATTGCGAACAAAGGAAACACGCAGCGGTGTTCCCTTTTTGGGAAGGAAGCTGGCGCGAAGACCAAATATGGTTGAGAAAAATACGGCAAATGCGGCCAAAATATGGCTGATAAAATTGGGCAGGCCCAAGGGATAAATTTTTGTGCGGCAATAAAGAATCGCATCGGCGAGGCCAGCACCACCCAAAAACATGCCCAATACGGGCCGTGCATTTTCGCTGCCATCGGACAAGGCGATCAATTCGCGCGATACAATATGCGGGCTCATATCATGGCGCGCCATTTCGATAATACGTTCCAATGCAGCAATGGGATCGCCCTCTGCCCCCAAATCAAGGGCGATTAAATTGGTCTTACCATTGGGCAAAACCGCCACTGGCGGCGGCGCATCGGCAAAATGTCCGCCATGATAAAGCTCGGTCAGGGCGGCCTGAACCGTGCCGTCTCCGCCATTGATAATCAAAACCTTTGGCTTGACCATCGCTATGCTTTCCAATGCCTGGCCGATTTGGCTGGCCTGTTCCACTTCATAATGGAAAATATCGGGATGACTGGCGCAGAAACAGCGCATTTGCGGCAATAATGACTTATTGCCTGTCGAATTTGGGTTCGATAATAATGCGACTAGTGCCACTTTTGCGTCAACCTTCCATTTACATATATTTCATATTGATCGTGATACGTGTCACGCCGGAACCAGCAGTAAAGCCGACTTTTTTATAGGATGGCTTACCCAAATTAAAAATATTCAGGCTGGGATTATTTGAAAACCCGCCGCCATCTTTGCTTATATCCGTTTTGCCATTGGCGTTGCGGTCATGGCGCACGGCGATGCCATATGTGTTGTTACCCGCAGTAATCGGCACGCAAATGCTCATTGTGCCTTGGCTGGCGCTGCTTTCAATACGGTGCAACCATTTGCCCCTTGCCAACCATTCGGAACTATTGGCTTTGTAACTTTGCACACGAATCTTGCCTTCGGAATTTTTAATGCCGGTAATTGTGACCAACACTGCTGGCCCTTTGCCTGAATTACATGTAGATAAATTGTTACTGACTTTGGTTCCTGCAGATGCGGATGTCGCACATAGCGCCAATGCAGCAAATGAGATGGGAACGAAAATTTTCAACATGACCTTTTTACTCCTGGTGTCTATAGACCTAAAAATAAAATATTTTAAGGCTGCACCCCTGAACTAAATATGTTTATGGAATAAGTTTAAGGCCAAATTAGGGTAATAGGGCGTCGATAAATTGAAATTTTTAACTGCGACAGATAAATATATTGCACGATCCATCGCTTTGCCGATGTTGGCGACGCTGACCATTGCGGCAATGCTGTTATTATTGGATAAAATGTTGCGCCTATTTGACTTTGTGGCGTCCGAGGGCGGCCCGGTTAGCGTGGTTTGGCGCATGCTTGCCAATTTATTGCCCGAATATTTATCACTTGGCATCCCCATTGGTGTGTTAATGGGGATATTATTGGCATTTCGTAAATTGGCGCTGTCCTCTGAATTGGATATTTTCCGCGCGGTGGGGCAGGGTTATTGGCGTTTATTGCGGGTGCCATATATGATTGCGATTCTTTTAATGGGCGTGAATTTGGCCATTGTGGGTTATGTACAGCCCGTATCACGATATTTATATGAAGAATTGCAATTTGATTTGCGTTCTGGTGCATTGGGCGCGTCGATAAAGGTGGGTGAATTTAATAATTTGGGTAAAAATATCACCATCAGGATTGAAGATAGCAAGGATAATGGCACCAATTTATCAGGTATTTTTGTCCATATGCAAACCAAATCAGGGCAATCTTTATCGGCTAGCGCGGATAAGGGGATGTTTTTGCGCACCGATGACCGCGATACGATTATCTTTCGGATGAAAAATGGAACATTGGTGCATGACAGCCCCAAATATGTATCGCCGCGTATTTTGACATTTTCTAACCATGATATACCCATTGATCTGCCCGCATTGGAAAAATTTCGTGGGCGCGGCGGCGGTGATGGCGGCAAAGACCGCGAAAATACTTTGCCTGAATTATGGAAAATTGGCGGCGACATGACCAAATCGGCCGATGTTCGTAACGCAGCACGTGCCAATATGCATTTTCGGATTGTGGAGGTGGTGATGATGTTATTATTACCATTATTGGCGCTTGCATTGGCCATTCCGCCCAAACGGTCGACATCGGCATTGGGCGTGTTTTTATCAATTATCATGGTTGTCACCTATCATAAAATAAATGAATATGGCGCCAGTGTGGGCAGCATGGGCATTGTCGATCCCATCATCGCGCTTTGGGGGCCATTTATTATTTTTGCTGGTTTAATATTGTGGATGTATCATATTATCGCCCATGTTCCGGGGGGGCAGCCCATTGGATATTTGGAAGTTATGGCCAGCAAATTTGGCAAATGGCTGAAAAAATTACTACCATCGGGCGGTTCATCGGCCAATCGGCATCAGCCAGATAGGGAAGGGGCATAAGATGCAATTGCAATTTTTCCCATCGCGCCAAATTTCAATTTACATGGGCAAATTATTCATTGTCCGCACCTTTGCGGTGTTGGCCATGTTGGTCATGGTTTTAATGGCGCTGGACATGTTGGGCGAAAGCGGCAAAATTTTGGAGGTGCCAGGCAATGATCAGGGTGATTTATGGCATTATGCCGCCCTGCGCGCGCCGCAAATTGTCGCCCGATTTTTGCCTTTTTCGGTATTATTGGGAACTTTAATCACGCTGGCCACGTTAAATCAAAATAGCGAAATTATCGCCATGAAGGCATCGGGATTATCCGCGCATCAAATTTTGGCGCCGATGATATTGGCCAGCCTGTTGGTCGCGGGGATAAGCTTTACCTTTAATGATCATGTGGTCGCGCCATCCACTGCACAATTAAAAATATGGCAGGATGCGGCATATAAGCCTGTGCCAAAAAATGCCAATTTCCGCGCCAATATTTGGGTAAGGGAGGGTGATGACCTTATCAAAGCGGGGCGCGTCACCGGATCTGGCGCGCAAACAAAATTACACGATGTTGCCATTTATTTTCGCGAACAGGGCAAATTGCAACAGGTTATCCGCGCGGAAAATGCGGCATATATTGATGATGCATGGCAGTTGGGAAAGGTGAAAATATTCGATATCGCCACCGGATCAAATAAAGAAGAAAGCCAGTTAATCATAGGGCGCGGCATTGGGTATGAGCGATTTGAAAATCAAAAAGTGGACGGCAATGCCCTTTCCTTCACGCAGCTTGGCCATGCGATAAAGGCGCAAAAACAGGCAGGCCGCAGAACTGATGCGTTGGAGGGGATTTATTGGCATAAATTGGCCGCGCCTTTGTCCAGTTTGTTAATGCCTTTATTGGGCGCGGTGGCCGCATTTGGATTGGCCCGGTCGGGGGCATTATTCCTGCGGGCGGTTATTGGCATGGCACTGGGCTTTGCCTATTTTGTGGTGGATAATTTCGCGCTGGCCATGGGTAATTTGGGGGCATATTCGCCGCCCGTTGCGGCGTGGGCGCCATTTTTATTATTCTTCCTTATTGGGGAAACCGTCTTAATCAGGACCGAGGAATGACACAGGCGCAAGGTGCAAATTCGGGCGCAATTAACGGCGAACCGGCCAAGGTTATTGACCGTTCGGATGTAGCCAAAGGGGCAGGCATGGCGGCTTTATCGCGCCTTGGCGTGGTGGTGGAGGTGTTGGCCCAGCCCGCCTATACATGGATGTTCGGCTTAACCGGCTATGGTATTTATGTGGTATTATGGGCGGCGGTGAATATTATAGCGCGCTTTTTGGATTTCGCCATGGGACAGGTGTTGCAGCGGCTTGTCCCTGCAACAAATGATAAAGTTCGTGCCCATGCCATTGTTAAATTTGCATTATTATTTGCCACATTGATGGGGGCAATTGCCGCGCTTATCATTTCATTATCGGCGGATTATGTTGCCACACATATTTCATCCACCCCTGAGCAGGCAAAAAATATGCCCCGCGCCATTGCCATTTTTGCATGGACCATACCTTTGTCCATTTTTATGGAGGTTGCGACAGCTTCGGCCCGCGCCATGCGGGCATTTGGTCCAGAATTGCGGCTGCGTGTTTTTTGGGAACAGGTGGCACGGTTGATTTTTGCCGCCGGATTTTTCTTAATCGGATTTGGATTTGAAGGGCTTTTATGGGCGCATGTTGTTTCCTTAAGCTTAATCGCGATTTTATGTGTTCAATTATTGGGCAAATATTTTGATATTAAATTGTTAATTTCTGCGCCCGTTTCGGATGTATGGCGGGAAATTATCCATACTGGTTTGGCGATGATGCCGTCAAATTTGGTGCGTAGAGCGCATAATGATTTACCGCCAATATTGTTAAATTTCCTAATCCCCGGTGCGGCGGGGGCGACGGCGGCGGGATTATTTGGCATTGCCCGTAAAATTGCGTCCATCCCGTTAATTGTGCGGCAGACATTTTTATATGTATTGGCCCCCATTGCATCATCCGTGGCGGCGGGCAACAGGCGCGATATCGCCCCGATTTACAGTTTTGCCAATCATATTTCATTGGTAATCTCTGTGCCCCTTGCATTATTTTTAATGATGGTGGCGGGCGATATATTAACGGCATTTGCCCCCGGGGCTAAGGCGGCATTGACAATATTGCTTATTTTATTGGCTGCACGGGCGATTGAGGCAGTTTTCGGCCCTGCCACACCGATTATAGAAATGATTGGGCATAAAGCTTTGCCATTAATCAACAGCGCGGTGGGTTTAATCCTTTGGCTTGTCTTTGCCATTTTATGGGTGCCGCAATATGGGTTGGAGGGGATGGCGATGGCCGTTGCCATTCCTGTGGTCATCATGACGTTAATGGCGGTTTTTGAATTATGGCAAAGCGATGGGATAAGCCCATTTGACAGCGGATTTGCCCGTGGTTTGATTGTTACTGCGATTGTGTGCGCTATATTATGGGGAATTGGGTTTTTATTGCAGCCATTTGGCGGGCGAATCCGTGCAATTACATTATTTATTTTATTTTGGCCGTCGGTTTGGCTGTGCCTGCGATTTGGATTGGACAATCACGCCAAAGAGGCATTGGGTAAGGCCGCAAAGAAATTGCGTTTAATTTAATTATTGGTGGATAAGGTCCGCCACCATTTCATCATCCCATTCCAACCCGCCAACCACGCGCCATTTTTCAATGCCATTTTCATCATATAAAATGGTCACGGGCAGGGCGGACGCGCCCACCGCCTTCCATAAATTATTTTGCGGATCATAATGGCCCTGTAAATTGGCAAATTGATATTTTTCAAAAAAAGGCCGAACGACTTTGCCGCCCTCTAAATCCTGTGACACGGTTAGGACAGTTAATTTCCCTTCCTCCAACGCGGCCAATGTATCAAGCGAGGGCATTTCAACCCTGCATGGCCCGCACCATGTGGCCCATAAATTTAATAATAATGGACGGCCACGATAATTGGTCAGATTATTTTTTGACCCATCGGGGGAGAAAAATTCTACCTTTGGTGCTTCGCTGCCTGCATTATCATATAATAATTGTGCTTTCAGCCCACTGGCGCTTTCCAATGCGCCATTTTCTATAGGGGTAGCAATTTTTTCTGTGCCAAGTTTAGTTTCTGGCACTTGCTCCTTTTGGTCAATGGCCCTATCGCAGGAAGTGAGTAATAAAAAGCTGGCCATGATAGGGAATAATATAATTAAAATGCGCAATTCGGATTCCAATAGCATGTGGGGCGGTCGTTTTTCCGGCGGCCCATCCGCCGTAATGCAAGAGATAAACGCCTCTATCCCATTCGACAAGCGTTTATGGAGGCAAGATATTGCCGGATCAATCGCCCATGTCACCATGCTTGGCAAACAAGGCATTGTCGAGCAATCCGACGCTGATAAGATTAAAGCAGGGTTAGAGCAAATTTTTGCCGAATATGAAACAAATGGCGTTCCGGTAAATTTGGAACAAGAAGATATTCATATGACAATAGAGGCGCGATTGACCGAGATAATAGGTCCGGTTGCGGGCAGGTTGCATACCGCGCGGTCCAGAAATGATCAGGTGGCAACCGCGTTTAAGCTGTGGGTGCGCGATTCATTGGATGAGGTTATCGGCGCGGTGCGCACTTTACAGGGGGCTTTGGTCACCCGTGCAGAACAGCATGTGGACATAATATTGCCGGGATTTACCCATTTACAGGTTGCCCAACCGGTCAGCCTTGGCCATCATTTAATGGCATATTTTGAAATGTTACAGCGCGATATTTCGCGCCTAGAGGATGCAAGGCAACGGTTAAATCATTGCCCATTGGGCAGTGCGGCATTGGCGGGCACTGGTTTTGCGCTGGACCGCGCGGCAACATCGGATGCATTGGGTTTTGACCGGCCAACGGATAATAGCATGGATTCGGTGTCCGACCGCGATTTTGCGTTGGATTATTTATATGCCGCATCGCAAATCGCCATTCATTTATCACGCCTTGCCGAGGAACTTATCATTTGGTCGTCACAACCATTTGGATTTACCAACATGTCTGACAAATGGTCCACCGGTTCGTCGATCATGCCGCAAAAACGCAATCCCGATGCGGCGGAATTGGTGCGCGGGCATTGCGGGCGTATTATTGGTAATTTCAACGCATTGATGATTGCGATGAAGGGGCTGCCGCTTGCATATTCAAAGGATATGCAAAATGATAAACCGCCAGTTTTTGAAACACATGACCTGCTTGGCCTTTGCATTGTGGCGATGACGGGCATGATTGAAACGGTGACATTTAACGAAGATGCCATGCGCAAAGCGGCGGCGAGTGGGTTTTCCACCGCCACCGATTTGGCCGATTGGTTGGTGCGCGATTTAAACATCCCCTTTCGCGAGGCGCATCATATTACCGGTGCAGCGGTGAAATTATGCGAAGAACGGGGCGTGATGTTGGCCGATTTAACCCCGCAGGATATGGCCAATATTGACGATAGATTGCAAAATGTGACTCTGCCGGATTTAAGCATAAATGGTTCGGTGAACAGCAGGATAAGCCATGGCGGCACCGCGCCAACTATGGTAAAACAGGCAATTGAAAATGCCAAACGGATATTATCGACATGAAAATTCTGCACAAAAGAAACATTAAAAATATCTGGCTTGCCGGGATATGTGCGGCGGGGTTAATTTCATGCGGCAAGGTGGCGGATTTAACACCAAAGGATGGCTGGCAAAGCGCGCCAAATGCGAACAAGGTGCAAAAAGAATATGCCGCCGATAAAGAAAAACCGTCATTGCAGCAAATGACCACACCCCAAACACAGGCATCACCGACAAGTAATGCCGAATTGTTAAAAAAATCAGAGCCGCGAGTGGACGACCCATTTGATTTGCGCCCTGGCGATGCAGGCAATGTGGGCAAAAATGCGGAGGAAGATAAAAAAGCAAAGGCATCAAAACCTAAATAGCTTTTTGCAGCAAGATTAAAATTAAACGTCAAAATATTATTTGAAATAGAGATTATTGTGGATCATTTTGAAATTAAAAATGGCGAAGTTCACGCCGAAAATATTGCCTTGTCAAAAATTGCGGATGAGGTTGGAACGCCATGTTATGTATATTCAAAGGCAACATTGGTGCGCCATGCGCGCGTTTTTGCCGATGCTTTATCACATTTGCCATCCAAACATATTGCCTTTGCGATAAAGGCCAATCCCAATTTGGCGGTGCTGCGCGTGATGGCAAATGAAGGATATGGCGCGGATGTGGTGTCGGCGGGGGAACTTGCCCGTGCATTGGCGGCGGGCATGGCGGCGGAGGATATTGTTTTTTCCGGTGTGGGTAAAAGCCGCGCCGAAATGGATTATGCCTTGGAACAAAATATCGGCCAATTTAACATTGAATCAGAGGATGAGGGCGTGGAATTATCCGCCGTAGCATTGGCCCAAAATAAGGTGGCGGATTGTGTGCTGCGTATAAACCCCGATGTTGATGCGGGCACGCATGCCAAAATATCCACGGGTAAATCGGAAAATAAATTTGGCGTGCCCATCCATTGGGCAGAGGAAATTTTCGACCGTTTGGCAAAGCAAAAGGGGCTTAACCTGCGCGGTCTTGCCCTGCATATCGGCAGCCAGCTTTCCGACCTTAAACCATTGGAAATCGCCTTTACCAAAATTGGCGAATTGGTCAAAAAATTACGCGCCAATGGGCATATGATTACCCATGTGGATTTGGGCGGCGGCCTTGGCGTGCCATATCGCAAGGGGGAAATATTGCCCAGCCCTGCGGAATATGGCGAAATGGTTGGCCGTGTGTGCGGTGATTGGAATGTATGTTTAATGTTCGAACCAGGCCGCGTCATTCCCGCCAATGCGGGCGTGTTGTTAACGCGTGTCATTCGGGTAAAGCGCGGCATGATTAACCCCTTTGTCGTGGTAGACGCGGCGATGAACGACCTTGCCCGTCCGTCATTATATGATGCATGGCATGATTTTGATGCCATTTGCCCCAATGGACAGCGTATGACCGCCAATATTGTTGGGCCAATTTGTGAAACCGGCGATACATTTGCCATGGGCCGCGATATTGATGAAGTAAAATCGGGTGATTTGGCGATTTTCAGAACCGCCGGCGCATATGGCGCAACCATGGCCAGCACCTATAATAGCCGCCCTATGGTGCCCGAAACCCTTGTCGATGGGGATAGATATGCCATTGTTGCCAACCGGATAGAGCCGCAAGCCATTTTGGCCGAAGAACAAGTTCCCGAATGGTTGATGGGCGAATGATAAGGGCCGTAAATCCGTGAAACAGCTTCCCCTTTTTATCAATATGGATGGCCGCCATGTCATTTTATTGGGCGAGGGGGAGGCCGCCGATGCAAAGCGCCGCCTGATTGAACGGGCGGGCGGCATTTGTGTGGATGAGGATGATATATTGGCCAAAATTGCCTTTATTGCCATAGAGGATGAGGATGAAGCCATTGCGGCCGCCGCGCGATTATCGGCGCGGGGTATATTGGTAAATATGGTGGACCGTCCGGCATATTGTGAATTTACCACGCCCGCCATTATTGATCGCAATCCCGTTTTAATTGCCATTGGAACGGGCGGTGCATCGGCAGGGATGGCCAAGTCATTGCGCCAAGGGTTGGAACGTTTATTTCCCCAAAAACTTGGCCAATTGGCACAGGATATTTTTGCCGCGCGTGATAAGATTAAACAAAAATGGCCCGCCGCCAATGATCGCCGCCGCGCGTTGGACGGGGCATTTCAAAATGGCGGGCCGCTTGACCCCTTTGCCGACCATGATGATGATGCGGTGCAAAATTGGTTGGAGGCGGGCGCGATAACACCGCAGCGCGGGCTTATCACCATTGATATTTTAACCGGCGATCCCGATGATATCAGCCTGAAAACAGCGCGATTATTGGGCGAGGCGGATATTATCTATTATGATGAAAATGTGTCATCGGCAATTTATACCCGTGGCCGCGCCGATGCGGAATTGAAAATGGGCGCTCCGCAAAATGGCGAATTTGAACAAAATAATGATCTTATCTTGTATTTACGGGACAATCGGGCCTAAATGCCCCGATGAGTAATATTCAAAATTTTCCAAAACAAATTTTATTTTATGGCTGCGGCAATATGGGCGGCGCGGTGCTTTCGGGTTGGTTACATGCGGGGATTTCGCCATCGCATTTTGCCATTTGCAAACCGACCTCTCGCGCTGTGCCCGATGGGGTGCAATATTATGATCATTCATCAAAATATGGCGGCTATCCAGATATTTTAATATTGGGAATTAAACCCCAAATGCTGCGCGATATGGCGGGCGATATTGCCCATTTGGCCGGACCAAAAACCATTATCATATCCTTGCTGGCGGGCACAGAAAATCAGGCATTGAGCGAATTTTTCCCGCAAAGCGCCAATGTGCGGATGATGCCAAATTTGGCCATTGCGCTGGGCAAATCGCCCATTGGTTTATTGGGTCAATTAAATGATGTTGAGCGCGATATGATGAATAATTTAATGGCGCCTTTGGGCGGCGGCATTTGGCTTAACAATGCCGATCAAATGAACGGCTTTACCGCATTGGCGGGTTCTGGCCCTGCCTTTGTTTATGATTTTATTGCTGCATTAAGCATGGGCGGACAGGCGGCAGGGTTAAGCGATAAAGACGCCAGCACCATTGCGTTAAATATGATTGAGGGGGCGGTCGCGCTGGCCCGGCAAAGCGCAGATGGCCCGGATATATTGGCCGATAAAGTGACCAGCAAGGCAGGAAGCACGGCGGCAGGACGCGCCATTTTGGCGCAAAATGATGCGCTTAAAAAATTGATGATAGACGCCATTATCGCGGCAAAAACGCGCAATGAGGAATTGGCCAAATTATAATTTTGGTCCATCTTCATTTTAATGGCCCAAAAAAAAAGGGCGGCCATAATTTATAGCCGCCCTAAATTTTTATATAAGTTAAATTAGTTTAATTTCACCGTGACATAGGCCACGGGCGCACCGCGCCGACGCACACCCAATAGGATGTTACTGCGCCCTGCCTTTTTCGCTTCCTCAACTTGTTTCACCAAATCAGCAGGGGTTTTCACATCCTTATATGTCGCCGATACAATGACATCGGCGCGGCGAAGGCCGGAACGCGCCGCCCCGCCCGCTGAACCCACGGCATCGATAATCAATCCGGTGGAATCGGTGGGCATGCCCAATTGGCGGGCAAGCTCTGCGGTCATGGGAATAACGCTTATTCCCATGCTTTCGGCCAAAATCTTGCCCTCTGAACCCGTGCTTGGCGCGGTATCAATGTCTTTTTCCTCATCGGGGTTAAAATTGCTTTGCGCCAATTCCTGATCACTTGGTCGTGCGCCAACGGTGGCGGTGATTTTCATTGGTTTACCCTCGCGCAAAATATCAATGGGGATTTTGGTGCCCGGCTTTATATTGGCGACAATATAGGAAAGCGTTTGTTCGGGGCTTACCTCCAACCCATTGACTTTCAGCACGATATCGCCCTGTTTCAATCCGGCCTGTGCGCCAGGTTCATTTTCGCGCACCAACGCAACAAATTCACCCTTATTTTTATCAAGGCCCAATGCATCGGCCAAACCTTCATCCACGGGACGGATGGAAATACCCAAATATCCGCGTTCTGGACGTTCGCCCTTTTTCAATGCCTCAATAACGGGGACGGCTTCTTCGGCGGGAATGGCAAAACCAATGCCAATATTTGCCCCAACGGGGGAGATAAGGCGGTTGTTAATGCCAATAACCTTGCCATTTAAATCAAATAATGGCCCGCCGCTATTGCCGCGATTTATGGCGGTGTCGGTTTGGATGAAACGGTCATATGCGCCGCCAGCGCCAATATTACGTTGTAATGCGGAAACAATACCCGCCGTTACCGTGCTGCCAAGGCCAAGGGGGTTGCCAATGGCGATGACCCAATCGCCAACGCGCGAAGTTGATTTCTCCACCATTTCCACAAAGGGAAGGTCGGTTGCGGCAATTTTCAGCAATGCCAAATCGGATGTTGGATCGCGCCCGACCAGCTTTGCTTTATATTCCTTGCCATTGGTAAAGGTAACGGTGATTTCATCGGCCGCTTCGCCTGCATTGCCGCCTGCAATCACATGATTATTGGTTACAATATAACCATCGGCGGAAATGACAAAGCCTGAACCACCGCTTGCCTGTTCCTCTGTAACGGGGCGGCGTTCACCGGTTAAGGGGTTGAAACTGGTGGCGACCTGTACCTTTTGCTTGGTCGCAATATTAACCACGGCGGGTTGTAATTGTTCGGTCAAATCGGCAAAGCTGGTCGGCGCACCGCGCGGGGCCAGACTGGCCTGCGTAGAGGCGTTAATGCCGCTTTGCGCACCAGCAGGAAAGCCAGTGAATAAAGTCAGCGCACTTCCGGTTAGTAATAATGCTGCGGTGGTTGCATAAGCGTAACGCACGATAATATTTCCCTTCAACTTTACAAAAAATCTGTTGCCATGCTTAATAAATGAAGCTGAACGACAATTGAATAAGCGGCATGATAGAGGCTTTTATAAATGAACGTCCCATTGATTTAGACGAACATCATTCCATGCCATGATATTCAACATGATTTTTTCATTCAACGTCATTCAGCATTTTATTTCATTTACCGTCCATTGCGAAATTTCTCTAAATAATCATTGTCGGAAGACAGGATGACATTGGTTTCACCTTTGCCTGCCTGAAATGTTTGACGATAGCTTTGCATGGCGCGGTAAAAATCATAAAATTGCGGGTCCTTGCCATAGCTGACGGCGTAAATGCGTGCGGCCTGTGCCTCTGCTTCGGCGCGGATGATTTGCGCTTCTTTATTACCTTCGGCTTCGATGGTCGCGCTTTCCTGTTCCCGTGCAGATTCCATACGTTTATACGCGGATTCCAGCGGCGTTCCCTCTGGCAAGTCGGCACGTTTAATGCGCACGTCAATAATTTCTGCGCCATATTTTTTTGCCTGACGGTTTAGCGCGGTTTGAATATTCGCCATCACCTGACCGCGTTCGGGGCTTAACAAACTGGCGAAAGATCGCTTGCCCAATTCATTACGCAGCGCACTACCCAAAATGGGGCGCAATTGTTCGGCCAATCTTTCCTCTGTGCGGATGGTTTTGAACATTTTTACCGGCTCTACGATTCTAAAACGGGCAAAGGCATCAACCTGAAGACGCAATTGATCGGTGGACAGCACCTCTTGCCGTTCCATCTGAACGCTTTGTATCCGTTTGTCGATAAATTGAATTTGTTCAACAAAGGGGATGCGGATGTTTATGCCGGCATTGGTGCCGCCCAATTGTTCGCCCTTTTTATACACATTGGCCACACGTTTTGGATTGCCATAGCTGGTAATAATCGCCTGACTGGTTTCTGGCACAATGGAAATGGTCATTGATGCCAATACAATAAGGCCAAGCGCGGTTAAAGAGAGCGAAACGGGGTTTTTCAAAAACTGGCGCATTATTTTGCTCCTCCTTGAGCAGCAGACGGGGTGGCCGTTTGTGGTGCTGCTCTTTTCTTAATTTCGGGTAAGGGCAGATAAGGCGTCACATTGCCGCTTTCCACAATTGTTTTATCCACATTGGACAGCACGCTTTCCATTGTTTCATAATAAAGCCGCCTTTTCGTTACCTCTGGAGCTTGGCGATATTCTTCGTAAATTTTATCAAATTCGGCAACATCACCCTCGGCGCGTTCAGTGACCTGACGGGCATATTTACGCGCATCGTTTAACGCGCTTTCCTTGGTTTGTTGGGCCGCATTTACCTTGCGGAATGATTCAATTACGCTTTCTGGTGGATCGGCCTGCCTAATCGCAATGCCTTGAACCAAAACGCCTGCATTATATCCATCCAAAATTTCCTGCATCCGCGCGCGAACGCCCTGTTCAATGCTGCCCCGGCCAGGGCCAATGGCATCATTTAATGGGAAATTGGCAATGGTGGCGCGCATCGCGCTTTCCGCCACTTCCTGCACTGTTTGTTCTGCATCCTTTATTTGAAAAAGGAAATTTTCCGGATTTGATACGCTCCAGCGCACTTCATATGCCATATCAATGATATTTTGGTCGCTGGTCAGGACCAAATTTTCCTGATTACCTGCTGCGGTGCCAATGGGCATGGTGCGAATGGCGCCAGTGTCCACTTTTTCCATACGTTCAAATGGCGCGGGCAGGGTAAAGGCGATGCCTGATCCTTCTGTGCGGTTATATTTGCCCAATTGGGTAACAACGCCCTGTTCCTGTGCGCCAATGCGGTGGAAGCTGGTAAAAACAATCCACAGCAAAATAAATCCGCCAATCATATATGGGACAATGGATTTGCCGCCAGGGCCGGTTGGCAATCCGCCAAAACCGCCGCCTGAACCGCCACCACCCTTGCGGAATAATTCATCCAAGGACGGTTTTTTTCGGTTTTGTTGTCCCGCCTTGCCGCCATCTATGCCGCGCGGAATCCACGGGCCGCTTGGTCGAGGCGAATCATTATCTCCAGACCCGCCGCCGTCCTCCGTGCCGCTTTCTGCGCCATTATTTGGCCTATCCCATGGGCCTTTGCCCGACATTGCGGATTTTATACCGCCGAATATATTCATTTTTTGTGTCATAAACATATTATAGGTATGGAAATTCAGAAAAACAGTGTCAATCCAAGAAAACTGATACTATTTGCATCAATATGACAAAAATTACACATATTACCAAATTGGCAGAAGACATCGCCCCCGGCCGGACCAGCGGGATGCGATTAAAAGAAAATATTTTATCCTTTATTTTGGATATTGGCGGGATGGACCGAACGGCCCGCGAAACAATGGAGGAAAAATTGCGCCATAATTTGGGCGCGGTTGATGAAGTGGATGAAATTAAAATCATCCAAACCAGCGAAAAACGCCCTATCACCATCATCGCCGTGGGAAGTGGCAAGGGCGGGGTTGGCAAATCTACCCTGTCTGCAAATTTGGCCATCGCCCTGAAACGTGCGGGCAAAAATGTGGGCATGGTCGATGCCGATATTTATGGCCCGTCACAGCCGCGATTGTTGAATATGGAGGATGAAAAGCCCAAGGCGGAGGATAAAAAACTTATCCCCGTGATGAATGATTTTGGAATCCCCATGCTGTCCATGGGGCAATTGGCAAAGCCGGGGCAGGCAATTGCATGGCGCGGGCCAATGGCGGGAAATGCCCTGCATCAGTTAATTGATGCCCATTGGGGGGACACTGATTTGTTAATTGTCGATTTACCGCCTGGCACGGGTGATGTCCAATTATCAATGGTGCAAAAACATAAACCCGATGCCGCGCTTATCATCTCCACTCCACAGGATTTGGCGTTAATCGACGCGGCCCGTGCAATTAACTTTTTTGATGCTGCCAAAGTACCCATTATTGGATTGGTTGAAAATATGGCGGGATATTTATGCCCCCATTGCGGGGAGGTAAGCGACCCATTTGGTAAGGGCGGGGCAGAGGCCGCCGCCGACAAAATGCAATTGCCATTTTTGGGGCGCATCCCGCTTGACATGTCGATTAGAATGGCCAGCGATGATGGTACGCCGCCCGCTTTGGAGGATGGCCCGATTGGCAAGGGCTTTGCCGCTATTGCGCACAAGGTGACAACATGGTTAGATGAAAAAAATAAATAATTATTTAGCGGTGCATTATATGATTTTGTCGCAATAATAATTGCAAAAATTTGGAAATTTTTGATGATTGAGGAAAATGATAAGCAAGGCAAGGATGCCGAAAATGCCGCCCCCGGCGAAGCTGGCGATGCTGGCAATGCTGGCAATACTGGAGATATTGCCAATGCTAATGATAAACTCATCACTGATGATGCGCAAAACGCGTCTGATCTGCATAATCCCCAACTGCGCCAATCAATAAAGGAAGAGATTGAGGCCGCCAAATTGGCCGCGCAAAAACAAGAACAACTAAAAGCAAAAAAGGCAGCAAAAGGACCAATTATAACCCGGCGTAAATTATTGGTTGGCGGCGGGATTGGCGCAGGATTGATTTTGGGTTGGGGCATTTGGCCGCGCAAATATATGCCCAATTTACCCCTTGCAGAGGGGGAGGTGCTGTTCAATAATTGGTTGAAAATTGGCAAGGATGGGCAGGTGACCATTGCCATTGCGCAATCGGAAATGGGACAGGGTGTTTACACCCAAATGGCGCAAATATTGGCGGGAGAATTGGGGGCGGATTGGCGGACCATTGCGGTGCAGCCCATATCGGGTAATCCCGAATTTTCCAATATGCGCGTTGCCAAAAAATGGGCCAGCGCCCTGTTACCTCCCAGCACGGTTCAAGACCCCAATTTGGTGGATGATATTGATGAAGATGGGCCAATGATAAACGCCATGGCGCAATTGGCAAAACGTGGTTCATTCATTGTGACCGCGGAATCATCGTCAATTCAGCAATTTGAAATGCCGCTGCGCATGGCGGGGGCGGCGGCCCGTGTGATGTTGGCACAGGTGGCGGCGGATAAATGGAAAATTGATTGGGAAAGTTGCGAGGTAGAGGGCGGTTTTGTCATCTATGAAAAGAAAAAATTATCCTTTGGTGAATTGGCAGAGGCGGCGGCGCAGCTTGACCCGCCATCGCCCGTGCCGCTTCGTGCATCGCCGATAAATGAAATTTCAGGGCAAATGGTGGAGCGATTGGACCTGCCATCAAAAGTGGATGGTAGCGCAAATTTTGCCGGCGATATTCGCTTACCCGGTATGGTATATGCGGCGGTTCGTGCCGGCCCAATTGGCAATAGCCGATTAAAATCATTTAATAAAAAGGGCGCGGCAAAAATTTCCGGCCTGTTAAAAACCATTTCCACCAATAATTTTTTGGCGGTTGTTGCGCGCAATAGCTGGGCCGCCAATAGCGCGCTAGACGCATTGGCGCCAGTTTTTGAAAGCAAGGGCCGATTGGCCGATAATGCCCATATTCAAAAGGCATTGGACAAGGCAATGTCCAAAAAACCGGGCGATGATGGCGGTTGGCAATATTATGCCAAAGGGAAAATTGCCGATGTTTTTGCCAAGGAAGCGGGAACGCGAATTATTGCGGCGGAATATCAAATCTCCCCCGCATTGCACGCTGCATTGGAACCACGCAGCGCCACCGCGCATTTTGTGGACGGCAAATTGCATTTATGGATTGCCAGCCAAGCAATTGAGAATGCCCGTGAATTGGCGGCCAAGGCAATTGGTATATCCACAAAAAATGTGGTAATTTATCCCATGTTGGCGGGGGGCAGTTTTGGCCGCAATTTGGACAATCGCATCGCCGCGCAAATTGCCATTATTGCACATGAAATTTCGGTTCCGGTTCAACTTACATGGTCACGGGTGGAGGATATTATCCGTGATTATCCCCGTACCCCGGCCAAGGCGCAAATGCGCGGTGCATTGGACAAGGATGGATTGGTGCGCGGATTGACCGCGCGGATTGCCGTTCCAGCGGCGGCGCGGCAACAAATTCGGCATTTGGTATATGATAATGATTATGCACAGATGATGGAGGATCAAAATCATTTTGACCCATTGTCGATGGAAGGGATGATTTCGCCCTATAAAATTGACAATATGGCGATTGACCATTTTCCTGCCTGTGTGCATGTGCCAACGGGAAATTGGCGAGGGAACAGCCATAATATTGCCTGTTTCGTTAATGAATCCTTTGTTGATGAAATGGCCCATGCCGCCGGGGTTGAACCATTGTCATTTCGCATGCAAATGATGGAAGGGCAATTAAGATTGGCCAAATGTTTAACCGAAGTGGCCAAAATAGCTGGTTGGGATGGCGGTATTTCGGCTGATGGCGGCACGGCCAGCGGTACGCCGGCGGGCGGTGGTTCGGGCATGGGGATTGCCTGTCACCATATGCATGGCAGCTATATCGCTTTGGTGGTAAAGGCAACGCGCGGCGAACGCGGTGTAGAGGTGGACAGCGTATCGGCAATGGTTGATTGTGGGCGCTTAATCCATCCTGAAATTGCCCGCCAGCAAATTGAAGGCGGCATTGTTTTTGGGTTGGCGCAGGCCATTGGCGGGTCAACCGATTATAGCGAAGGTTTGCCCGATGTGCGCCGTTTGCGTGAATTAAACCTGCCTTTATTGCGTAATATTCCAGAAATTCAGGTGGAATTTGTGCGCAGCGAAGAAGATCCAGGCGGGGTGGGGGAGCTTGCCACGCCTGTGGTTGCGCCCGCCATTGCCAATGCATTATTTTCCGCATCGGGGCTTCGGCTTCGTGACTTACCCTTATTATCAACAGGATTTTAATTTATATGAATGCGCATTTGCCCCGCGAACATCCCCCCGTTCCACATAGCAAAGTGGGTTTATTATTGGTGAATTTGGGCACGCCAGAGGCAGCCGAACCAAAAGCGGTGAAAAAATATTTAAAAGAATTTTTGTCCGATAAACGGGTTGTGGAAATCCCCGCCCTTATCTGGCAACCCATTTTGCGCGGGATAATATTAAACACAAGGCCAAAAAAATCGGCCGCCGCCTATGCCAAGGTGTGGACCGATAAAGGATCGCCATTGGCATTTTACACCGCGGCACAGGCGGATAAAATGGCTGCAATTTTGGGTGATAAGGTGATGGTGAAATATGCCATGCGATATGGCAATCCATCAATAGCCGATCAATTATCCGCGATGAAGGCGGCGGGGTGCAATCGCATTTTAATCGCGCCTCTTTACCCACAATATAGCGGGGCGACGACAGGCACGGTGCTGGATAAGGCATATGAGACTTTGTCCAAAATGCGTTGGCATCCGGCATTGCGGACGCTGCCGCCCTATCATGATGACGAAGCCTATATAAATGCGTTGCAACAATCGGTTCAGCATGGTTTGGAAAAATTAAATTATACCCCCGATGCGGTGATTATCAGCTTTCACGGCATGCCTGAACGCACATTGCAATTGGGCGATCCTTATCATTGCCATTGCCAAAAAACCGCGCGCTTATTGTCCGAAAAAATGGGCATAAAATTTGAAGTAAGTTTCCAATCACGTTTTGGCCGTGCCAAATGGTTAGAACCTGCAACCGACGCCACAATTGAAAAATTGGCACAGGAAGGCAAGAAAAATATTGCCATTTTTGCCCCCGGATTTTCGGTGGATTGTTTGGAAACATTGGAAGAATTGGCAATAGCGGGACAGGAACAATTTTTGGAAGCTGGCGGAGAGAAATTTGCCTATCTGCCCTGTTTGAATGACAGTGATATTGGCATGGAAATGTTGGTAAAATTATTGCGTAGAGAGCTTTCTGGTTGGATATAATAGGTAAGAAATCCTGTCTTAAAAAATAATTTAAACTAACGCTTACGTCACCTTGCTATCTATCTCCTCTGGCCATATCATGAAGTTGAGATATGGGAAAATATGTAATTTGGAGGGGAATATTTTATGAGCAGAGTGGCGATTGTAACTGGTGGAACACGCGGTATTGGAGAGGCGATTAGCCTGCGTCTGCAAAAAATGGGGCATAAGGTTGCGGCAAATTATGCGGGCAATGAAGAAAAGGCAAAGGAATTTACACAGCGCACCGGCATCGCCACCTATAAATGGGATGTGGGTGATCATCAGGCATGTTTGGATGGTTGCGCCCGCGTGGCGGCCGAAATGGGCGATGTTGATATTGTTGTTAATAATGCCGGCATTACCCGTGATGGCACATTGCACCGGATGAGTTTTGACGATTGGAACGAAGTGATGCGCGTCAATCTTGGTGGGTGTTTCAACATGGCAAAGGCATGTTTTCCCGGCATGCGCGAACGCGGATGGGGCCGAATTGTCAATATTGGGTCGATAAATGGACAGGCGGGCCAATATGGTCAGGTTAATTATGCCGCAGCAAAATCGGGCATTCATGGTTTTACCAAGGCATTGGCACAGGAGGGGGCGAAATTTGGCGTTACCTGTAATGCGATTGCGCCGGGATATATTGATACCGATATGGTCGCCGCCGTGCCGGAGGCTGTTTTGGAAAAAATTATTGCCAAAATCCCCGTGGGCCGTTTGGGTCAGGCGGATGAAATCGCGCGCGGTGTTGGCTTTTTTGTTTCCGAAAATGGCGGCTTTGTGACGGGGTCAACCATGTCATTAAATGGCGGCCAACATATGTATTAACCCAATGATTACACCAATTTGGATGTAATTATTGTTGACGGGCGAATCATAAATACAGTTAATGCAAAATCACAACGGCTTTTGGGAGAGGATGTTTGTGATGGCGATGGCAAAACAAAATGTAAAACAACCCTTTATTGGCACCGAAAAAATCAGGGTAGCCAAGCAAATAGCTATACCCAAAAAAATATCCGCCAAGGCGGCAAAGGCGAATAAAAGACGGGTGCGGAAAAAAGCGCCAAACCTCTCCCCGGTTGAGGCGCTAAACAGGGATGAGCCATTTATAATCACACCCGTTGGCTCATCCCATACCGCACCCATGACGTCGAACGCGCCATTCATGTTGGCCCGCAAAAATGATGCAGATGAAATGCATTTATTTTTCCCCGATGCGCCGCCAATTATGCCGCATAAATTTATTGTGCGGGCAGGGGTGAAAAGAAAAAATGCAAGGCCACTTCCATGGTGCCTGCCGGTAAAGGAAGAGGCGGGAGAGCGCCATTTACTGTCAATGCGCCGCCGCATGGCAGATGGTATAACGGGGCAAAATAGTGACAAATTATCGGAAAATGGGCCAAAACAATATCGATTGGACCTTGGCCAAAAGCCATTATCTTTGGTGGAAATTTTGCGGATGCAGCCAGAAAAAAATGATGAAGGGCCGCAGGAGGAAGAACAGGCCGCGCATGAAAATCTGCCCCGATCCGCCGCCCCTATCATTTATAAGGAAAATGCCCCTTGGCATATTATATCCTATTGGTTGCGGTCATCACAGCGCCGGATGATGGATAAATTGGGGGCAATATTTAATCGGTCCATATTGGGAAATAAAAATATGGCCGAAAAAATGCCGCCTCAAAAAAAGGTGCAAAGACGCAGCAAGGAAGATGTGCTGCGCGAATTGGCCAATTTGCGCCGCGAAAATTATATGTTGAAAAAACGGCTACAGCATTAGGTAAATTTACATGCCCAATTGGATTATTTTATTTGTCCTGTCGGTGTAAAATCTGTGCCGCCTAGACGGGGGTAAATAAATATGCTTCACCAATTGCATGGATTATAATCTCTACCATCCCCCCGTTAAACGATCGGTGACCATAAATGGCCATCAAAGCAGCATTAGTTTAGAACCCTTTTTTTGGGAAATGTTGAAAAATGCGGCGCTGAGAAATAATATGGCGGTCAATGCGTTGGTGGCGATGATTGATGCCCAGCGGATTAAATCCCCCACGCCGCCCGGGCTTGCCAGTGCGCTGCGTATTTGGTTGGTTGCCAATATATAAATTTTTGATATAGCTTTAAAAAAATAACAATAATTTTAAGGCTCCCCTGTGAAAAAAAATGATCATATAGAAATTGAAACTGAAAATGGTATTAAGGTGATAACCCGGCGTCAGCTATTATCCATGGCGACAATTTTGGGCGGGATAAGCATTGCAACGCCCGCAATTGCACAATTTAAATTGGGTAAAATTGTCGGTGCAGCAGAGGATTTGGCCAAAGCTGAGCAGTTAAATGATGCCGATATGAAACAATATTTTGACCAAATGGCGGCGGAGATGGACAAGCTTAACCCCGTTGCCGGGCCGAAAGACCCTTATGGCAAGCGTTTGGCCACATTGACTTCTGAATTGAAAAATCATGATGGTTTGGATTTGGATATAAAGGCATATTTGGTTGTCGATGTGAATGCATTCGCCATGGCAAATGGAACAATACGTATCTTTGCGGGGTTGATGGATGAATTTACAGATGATGAAATTCGCTATGTCATTGGTCATGAAATTGGCCATGTTAAGAAAGAACATACCAAAAAACGGATGCAAAATGCCTTTCGTTTAAGTGCGTTGCAAAAAGGCGCAGAGGGTGCAGGTGGCAAGATTGGACGGTTGGCCAGCGGAGATTTGTCCAAATTATTTAACGATGTGATTACTGCACAACATAGTCAGGGCAATGAAAAAGAGGCTGATGATTATGCCATGGCATTTATGAAAGAAAAATCATATGATCCAATGGCTTGCGTCACCGCATTGGAAAAATTGGGCGGTGGCGGCGATGGATTACCATGGCTGCAAACCCACCCCAGCCCGAAAGAACGCGCAAAAAGAATGCGTAAGGCATTAAACGGGTAATTTTTTAACTTATTTTATAAAATTAAATGGCTGTGGATGATTTTGCAGCCATATTCTATCTTACCCTCCAAAAAATAAGACTCTTTATTATGTTGCACTGCAACTAAATCTTGGCTTTCTGTGCGATGCTGTTAGAGGATGCGCATGCTATCCATCAATAATATTACTGTTCGCCTTGGCGGTCGCGCCATTTTGGAAAAGGCAACTGCCTCCATCCCCCCGGGAAGCCGTGTCGGTTTAATCGGCCGCAATGGGGCGGGTAAATCCACTTTGATGAAGGTCATGGTGGGGCAATTGGATGCGGATGAGGGCGAATTGAGCATGCCGCGCGGCACCAAATTGGGATATATTGCTCAAGAAGCACCGGCGGGGGATGCCACGCCATTTGAAACCGTTTTGGCCGCCGATGTCGAACGCGCCATGTTAATGGCTGAATCCGAAAATTGCGAAGATATGGAAAGATTGGGCGATGTGCATGAACGTTTAATCGCTATTGATGCCTATGCCGCGCCATCACGTGCGTCGCGGATTTTAATCGGCCTTGGCTTTGATGAGGAAATGCAAAGCAGGCCGCTGGATAGTTTTTCCGGCGGGTGGAAAATGCGCGTCGCGCTTGCCGCCTTATTATTTTCACAGCCCGATGTGCTGTTGCTTGACGAACCGTCAAACCATTTGGATTTAGAGGCGACGCTTTGGCTTGAAAATTTCTTAAAATCCTATCCCGCCACCTTAATCGTCATCAGCCATGAACGCGATTTATTGAACAATGTGGTTGATAATATATTGCATTTACAGGGGGGGCGATTGACGCTTTATCCCGGCGGATATGATGATTTTGAAAAATTACGCGCTGAACGCGCTGCCCAGTTAGAGGCGGCAAAGGCATCGCAAGATGCGCAAAGGGAAAGATTGCAAGATTATGTCGCGCGAAACAGCGCGCGGGCATCCACCGCGAAACAGGCGCAATCACGCGCCAAAATGTTGGCCAAGATGCAGCCCATTGCCGCATTGATGGATGATCCATCGCTTAGTTTTGCCTTTCCCGACCCCAAGGAATTGAAACCGCCGCTCATCACCCTTGACCTTGCGGCGGTGGGATATAGTGAAAAACCGATATTACAGCGGCTGAACCTGCGCATTGATCCCGATGACCGTATTGCGCTGCTTGGCCGCAATGGCAATGGTAAGACGACTTTGGCGCGGTTGCTGGCTGCGCAGCTTACCCCTATGGAGGGGGAGGTGAACGCATCGGGCAAATTGGAAATTGGATATTTCACCCAATATCAGGTGGAGGAATTATCCGGTGATGATACCCCAATTGAACATATGAGCCGCGCGATGCAGGGGGCAGCCCCCGGCGCAGTGCGCGCGCAGCTTGGCCGTTTTGGATTTTCGGGCGACCGCGCGATGAGCAAGGTCGGCAAATTATCGGGCGGGGAGCGGGCGCGGCTTGCCCTTGCCCTTGTCACGCGCTCAGCACCCCATTTATTGATTTTGGACGAACCGACAAACCATTTGGATGTTGATGCGCGTGAGGCATTGGTTCAAGCATTAAATGATTATCAGGGCGCGGTTATATTGATTAGCCATGACCGGCATATGGTGGAATTAACCGCCGATCGTTTGGTGTTGGTCGATGATGGCACCGCACGCGAATATAATGGCAGCATGGAAGATTATATTGATTTTGTGTTGGGCCGTAATCAACCCAAAGAAGGCGGCAGCGGCGCAAAGCTGGCCAAAAAGGATAAGAAACAGGCGAAAAAAGACCGCGAAGCCGCCCGTTTATTAAAAACAGAGGTGGCCGAGGCCGAAAAAGCCATGGCAAAAATTGAAACCCAAATTTGCGATATAGACGCCGCCTTGGCCGAGCCCAAAATGGCCAAAGGCAATCTTGCCACATTATCCATGGGGGAGCTTAGCATAAAGCGTGCCGCCCTAGTCGATGATTTGGCGGCGGCGGAAAATAAATGGTTATCCCTAAATGAGAAATTAGAAATTTTATAAGCAATATTTAAGGCTTTACGTAATAATATTTTTTTGCCATCACCCGCGATGGAGAGAAAATTTATGACACATAATCTGCGTGGCCGGATAAAAGAAGCTATTGCATTATTTTTACCAGGAATCTTTTTATTGGGGTTTAATATCGGCACGGGCAGTGTCACCGCCATGGCAAAGGCGGGGGCAAGTTATGGCATGTCATTGCTTTGGACGCTGTTACTTTCCTGTATCGCGACCTATATCATGATTGGGGCATATGGCCGATATACTTTGGTAACGGGCGAAACGGCGCTGCATGCATTTCGCAAACATATTCATCCAGCCATTGCTATATATTTTATCATCGCCCTGACCATTGGGGTAAGCGGCAGTGTGATGGGGGTGATGGGGGTTATTGCCGAAATTAGCTTTATATGGTCAAAAACATTTATTGCGGGCGGCATCGCGCCAATTTATTGGGCCATATTTTTCAGCGCCCTTGTCCTTTTTATATTTTGGAATGGACGAACACAGGTTTTTGAACGTGCCTTGGCCATTATTGTGGCGATTATGGCGGCATGTTTCATCATCAATTTCTTTATTTCTATGCCGCCGGCTGTAGATATCGCAAAGGGGTTGTTACCTTCCATTCCAGCTATAGCCGAAACAAAGCCATCTTCGGAATCGCAAGGGCCATTATTATTGATCGCATCGATGGTGGGCACGACATTATATTCCGGTTTGTTCATCATTCGCACCACATTGGTAAAAGAGGCGGGGTGGACCATTAAAGATATTAAGCAGCAAAATAATGATGCGATGTTTGCCGTGGTGATGATGTTCATTATAAGTGCGGCAATTATGGCGGCGGCGGCGGGAACATTATTTGCCGAAGGAATTGGGTTGGATAAGCCATCACAAATGATTAGTTTGTTAGAGCCTTTGGCGGGTTCATTTGCGGCGTCTATTTTCGCGGTGGGTATTATTTCGGCGGGTGTGTCATCACAATTTCCAAATGTGTTGATGCTGCCTTGGCTGTTATGCGATTATCAAAATAGCCCACGTGATATGACATTGCCCAAATATCGTATAATGGTTTTGGGCATATCATTATTGGGTTTGGTTGTTCCATTATTTGATGCGCGGCCATTATTTGTGATGATTGCGTCACAGGCATTTAATGTCATGCTGCTGCCATTGACCGTTGGTGCTATTATATATCTTGGCAATCGGGCGGATTTAATGGGGCAATATCGCAATTCCCGCCTGGCCAATTTAATGTTATTTGCCATCTTCCTTTTTGCATTGGTCATTGGATATATGGGCCTGCAAGGTTTGATAGAGATGATAAATGGGTAATTTTTTAATAGAAAGTTTTATAGATGCGTGAATCATGGCGGTGGTTTGGACCAAATGATCCGGTAACATTGGATGAAATACGCCAAACCGGCGCGACTGATATTGTCAGTGCGCTGCATCATATTCCAATAGGGGATGTTTGGCCGATTGAAGAGATAAGGGCGCATAAGGCGTTGGTCGAGGCGAATAATGACCATATGACCCAATTAAAATGGACGGTGGTGGAAAGTATTCCGGTCCATGATGATATTAAATTGGCAGCGCCAGGACATCAAAAATATATTGATAATTGGGTAACAACGTTAAATAATCTTGCGGCGGAGGGTATAAAAACAATTTGTTATAACTTCATGCCGGTGATTGATTGGACGCGAACCGATTTACGGTATCAATTACCAAATGGGGCCTATGCGCTTCGTTTTGACCAAGATAAATTTGCCGCTTTTGATCTGTTTATTTTACAGCGGGAAAATGCCGCAAATGATTATAGCAAAGAAGAATATGATCGCGCGGCAAATATTTTTGCCGCCATGCCAGCCGAAGAACAGGAAGAATTAACCCGAACAATCATTGCCGGCCTTCCCGGTAAAATGACCGATGCCTATACATTGGATGATTTTCGCAAGGCATTGGCACGATATGATCATATGGATCATGATGATTTACGCCGCAATTTGGTTGCCTTTCTTGGCCATGTTTTGCCCTATGCAGAAAAAAATAGCATGGCATTGGCCATTCATCCCGATGATCCACCATGGGATATGTTTGGCCTGCCGCGCATTATATGCACAGCAAAGGATTTGGATGCGTTATTTGCAGCATCGCCCAGTCCGGCAAATGGCATGACATTATGTGTCGGCACATATGGCAGTAGGCCAGATAATGATTTGCCGCAAATGGCGCTTGATTATGCATCGCGAATTTATTTTGCCCATTTGCGCGGGGTAAGCCGTGATCCGCAGGAGCAGCGTTCATTTTTTGAGGCAAGCCATTTGGACAGCGACACCGATATGATCAGCATTATTCGTCATTTATTGCGCAATGAAAATGATTTGAATCGCGAAATTTTCATCCGCCCGGATCATGGCCATCAAATGATGGGGGATATTGGCCGCAATATAAATCCGGGTTATTCTGCCATTGGCAGGATGAAGGGGCTTGCCGAAATACGCGGGGTTATAAGGGCGCTTTCAGCATAAATTCTCAGCATGAATAAAGCCGATAAATATTCAGTTTAGTTTTATGAAAATTTGAATGAACGGGCATGTTATTTATGTCCGTTCATCGCTCACCATATCTTCGGCCAAATCCAATCCGCGTGCGCCATCATGCGCGGTATGGGCGGGGGCATGGGGATGGTCCATAAAGGCAGGTTCTTCGACCTCCAATTTTCCTTCCCATTTTGTGATAACCGATGTGGCGACCGCATTGCCCACCACATTGGTGGCGCTGCGCCCCATATCCAAAAATTGGTCAATCCCCAAAATTAAGGCGACACCTTCGACAGGCAGGCCAAATTGAGTCAATGTGGCGGTAATCACGACCAATGATGCGCGCGGCACAGCGGCAATACCCTTTGATGTGACCATTAAGGTAAGCAGCATTAAAATTTGTGTGCCAATGGACAGGTCAATGCCATATGCCTGTGCAATGAACAGCACGGCAAAGCTCATATACATCATCGACCCGTCAAGGTTAAAACTATATCCCAAGGGAAGCATGAAACCGGAAATGCGGCGCGGCACGCCAAAACGGTCCAATTGTTCAAATAATTTGGGCAGGGCTGCTTCGGACGATGCGGTTGAAAATGCGATTAATAAAGGCTCTCTTATATACCGGATAAGGCTGATAATCCGGCCTTTTAAAAATAAAGCGCCAAGCCCCAATAATATTGCCCATAATAGGATAAGGGCAAAGTAGAATTCACCAATTAACTTGCCATAGCTTAATAATATGGACGGCCCGTTAACCGTGATAACACCCGCAATTGCACCAAAAACCGCCACAGGCGCAAATCGCATAACATAGGCGGTCATTTGCAGCATCATATCGGCCAATGCCTCTGCGCCCCGCACCAATGGTGCGCCCTTTTCTCCAATGGCCGATAATGCAACCCCAGCAAAAATCGAAAAAACCAATATTTGCAATATATTATTTCCCGACATTGCCTCAAAAATCGATTTAGGGAAAATATGCAGGATAAAATCATGCAGGTTCAGCGCATCTGTTTTCAACTCCCCAATCTCCCCCGTTGGGGTGAGGGGCAGGCCAACGCCCGGCTTCATTAAATTGACCAATATAAGGCCCAGACTTAACGACACCAAGCTGGCGGTAATAAACCATAAAAGCGCGCGGCCACCAATGCGGCCCAATGCGGCGCTGTCCCCCATATGGGCAATACCGACCACAATGGTGGAAAGGACCAAGGGGGCAATAATCATTTTGACCAATTGCAAGAATATATCGGCCAGCAATTTGAAATTTTTTGATATTTCCTTAGCCGCCGCCGCGTCATGACCATAAAGGCTATAGGCGATATAGCCCGCTATAACGCCCAAAATCATGCCAACCAAAATATACCAGGTTAGTTTCTTGTCCATATATATGCCCCCTAGCTGGTCAGAAATTTGACCAGCTCAAGCAGCGCATTAGGCATTATTTTTCACAATTGGCAATCTGTATTTTACAGCATGTTGCGGGATAAAATATCAATCAGCCCCAACACGTTCAATGTCCGCGCCGACAAGCTGTAATTTTTCTTCCAACCGTTCATATCCGCGATCAAGATGGTAAAGACGCGATACCTCGGTCTCACCCTTGGCCACCAAACCCGCCATCACCAAACTCATCGACGCGCGAAGGTCGGTCGCCATAACGGGGGCGCCGGTTAAACCCTTTACCCCGTGAACAATGGCGGTGCGTCCCTTTGTCTCCACATTGGCGCCCATACGGTTTAATTCCGGCACATGCATGAAACGATTTTCGAAAATTGTTTCGGTCAACACGCTTGACCCCTCTGCCATACACAGCATCGCCATAAATTGCGCCTGCATATCGGTGGCAAATCCAGGATAGGGGGCAGTGGTCAGGGTGATAGCTTTTAACGGGCCATTATGCGCAACGCGAATGCCGCCCTTGGTTTCCTCCACCAACACGCCAGATGCACGCAATGCTGCAATGGTGGCCTCCATCTCATTGGCCTTTGCGCCCAATAATTCCACATCGCCGCCCGTCATGGCGGCTGCGCAGGCATAGCTGCCCGCCTCAATCCGGTCACTCATCACCCGATATGTCGCGCCGTGCAGGCGGTCCTTGCCATGGATGGTTAAATCGGACGTGCCAATTCCCTCAATCTCTGCGCCCATGGCGACCAATAAATTACATAAATCGACAATTTCCGGTTCACGCGCGGCATTATGCAGGGTGGATGTGCCCTTTGCCAAAACGGCTGCCATCAACACATTTTCGGTTGCGCCAACGGAAACAACGGGGAAGGTGAAACTGCCCCCGGGCAGGCCGCCCTTTGGCGCGGTTGCCTTTACATATCCGCCGCCCATTTCAATTTCCGCGCCCAATGCCTCAATCGCCTTTAGGTGAAGATCAATCGGACGGTTACCAATGGCACATCCGCCGGGAAGAGATACTTTCGCCTCCCCCATACGGGCAAGCAATGGGCCAAGCACAAGGATGGAGGCACGCATTTTGCGGACCAGATCATAGGGTGCAACATTGCTGGTCATGCGGGTTGCTTGCAATGTCATGACGCGGCCAAAATCCTCTGGCCTTGCGCCGGCAATGCTGGTCGATACGCCAAATTGGTTCATCAAATGTTGAAAACCATCAATATCGGCAAGGCGCGGTAAATTGCGCAGCGTCAACGGCTCATCCGTCAATAATGCACATGGCAATAATGTTAATGCGCTGTTTTTCGCGCCTGATATAGGAATTTGGCCTTTTAACGGGTTGCCGCCGCGTACGATGATTTTGTCCATTCGCCATATTTAACGGCTTTTGTGCGCGGCGCAAGTTTCATATATGATTTGTGATAATCAAAGGCATATTTATTGATAAAATAACGCGCCGTGAATTTTATTTATGCCTTTTCAAGCGTGCATTGCAGGGGATGTTGTTGTTGGCGGGCAAAATCCATCACTTGATTTACCTTTGTCTCGGCTACTTCATAGCTGAATATACCGCACACGCCCACGCCCTTTTGATGGACATGCAGCATGACCTGTGTCGCCTCATCAGTATTCATTTGAAAAAATACCCGCAAAATATGGACCACAAATTCCATGGGCGTATAATCATCATTTAATAATAATACTTTATATTGGCTGGGTTTTTTGGTTTTTGGTTTTGTCCGCGTCACCAATCCCACGCCGCTATCGCGATCATCCCCCTCATCATCATGCGCATTGCCGCTAGCATGAACGGGCATGGCATGATGCGCCATAAATGATATTGGCAAAGGATCTGATGCAAAGGTCATGGTTTTTGTAATTTTCATATGGGTAAAAATAAGACAGCACCCCCCCATATTGCAAGAGCAAATCGGCAAAAAGAGGGTTAATAATGCCCAATATTGCAAAATATATATGAAAAGAGCCGCCAAATATTCCTAACCATAATGGCCTGTGGAATAAATGGCGGCTCATAGCTTTAAATAAAAATTATCTTAAAAAGATTGGTGTCAAACCCTTGGGAGGAGGAGAGAGGGGGGAGTGACGTAATATAATTATGTAAAGCCTGTCCTATATCAAACGGCTATTATGCTGCTTTTTTGAAAAAATCAGTAGCAACAGCCATGCGATTTGAAATTGGTTGGAAAATGTCGCTTGCCAATTTAATCACGGTTTCGCTGTTTTTAGATGCTTGTGATACGGCGGTATCAAAGCCTTTACGCGCCAATTCCGCTTGAACTTTAACAAATTCATTGGGTGATTTAACCGCGGTTAATTCTTTAACGGCTGCTTGAACTGCACCAAAATTTTCTTTGGCAAATTCAAAATTGGTTTTGCCCAATTCCTGCGCGCCTTCAGCCGCGATTTTGCCGCTTGCAATCATTGCTTCAACATTTGCTTTTTGGAAAGCATAGGCGTCAGTAGCCAATTTGCGGCCTTTTTCGGCGGCTTCATTTGCTTTAACTTGCATATCGGCAAAAAATGTTTTTGCAGCGTCGGTTGCTTTTTCGGTTGTCTTTGTCATTTTTTCAACTCCGTTTTTGATTGTTGATGAGACTTCACTTGATTGAAGGGCTGCCTCAACTTTGGCAGGAGCTTCAACAATATTGGTGATGATATTTTTTTCCGCTGCTGGCTTTGCGGCCTCCGCAACGGTTTTTGTTTCGGTTTTAGTCATGGCTGCCTTTGGCTTATTAACAACAGCTTTTTTTGCTGCGGTCTTTTTCGCCTTTGGAGCTGTATTTTTTTCAGCTTTACTTGCCATGATTAAAATCCTTTTATCTCTTATGCTGCATTGCACAATAATGCTGCACTGCAACATTGTCAAGAGAAATTGTGCAGTGCACAAAAATAAATTAAGGATATTTATCGTTTATATTATAATGACTTAAATGAAATATGGCAAAAACCGCCCTATTTTAATGTCACATATAGGCCCGGCGAATCGCATAGGGCAGGCAATTTTCCCTCCCCTGGAATGCGTGCGCCCTGTGCCTTTACTTGCATATCGGCAAAGCCGCAGAGCCAGTTTATCCAATCCGGCCACCAGCTACCTTTTGTTTCAACTGCCCCTGCAATATATTCATCCAAAGAGGCAATATCCTTGCCCTCATTCACCCAATATTGATATTTTTCGGACGATGGTGGGTTGACCACGCCGGCAATATGCCCCGACCCTGCCAAAACGAACCGCATTGGGCCGGAAAAATGATCCTGCATTTTCCATACGCTTTTTGCTGGTGCGATATGATCCTCTCGCCCCGCCTGAATATAAGTAGGGGTTTTGACAATGCGCAGGTCAATGGGCGTGCCAATGACGCTTAATCGATTTGGCTCGACCAATAAATTATCTCTATATAAATCGCTCAAATAGCTTTTATGCCATGAACGCGGCAGATTGGTGGTATCGCCATTCCAATATAGCAAATCAAATGCGGGATAATCCTTGCCCAATAAATAATGATTGACCACCGTGTTCCAGATAAGATCCTTGCCGCGCAATAAATTAAAGGTCGCGGCCATCACACGGCCATCCAAATATCCATTTGATGATAGCTGCTCCAACATTTCCATATGCTGGTCACTGGTGAAATGTAACAAGTCACCTGCCTCGGTAAAATCAATTTGGGCGGTGAAAAATGTCGCGCTTTTCACCTTATCCGCCTGACCATGGCTATGTAAATAGGCTAAACTTGCCGATAAAGTCGTGCCCGCCACACAATATCCAATGGCATGCACCGATGGCACGTCCAAAACATCACGAATGACGTCTATCGCCTCTAATTGCGCGGCGACATAATCATCCCAAATGACATCGGCCATATCTGCATCGGCCGATTTCCACGAAACCATGAACACCGTTAATCCCTGTTCCACGGCCCATTTCACAAATGATTTTTGGGGGTTCAGGTCCAATATGTAAAAACGATTTATCCATGGCGGGAAAATAACCAATGGCGTTTGATTCACATTTTTGGTGCTTGGGCTATATTGTATTAACTCAAACAGGCGCGATCGATGAATAACCTTGCCCGGTGTGATGGCAATATTTTCACCCAAAATAAAACTATTGGGGTCGCTATGCGTTAATTGGCCCTTTTGTATATCGGCCATCATATGTTCAATGCCGCGTCGCAATGTTTCACCATTGCTATTACTTGCTGCTTCCAGTGCCTCTGGATTGCTATGCAGAAAATTATTGGGGGCAATACTGTCCAGCCACCCACGCATTTGAAAGGACAGCGCCTCTTTTTCCTTATCGTTTAAGTCATTTTTTTGGTCCAGCCATTGCTGTGCGCTTTGATCCATAAATTGATATAATTGGCGCAGACTGTTGAACATGGGATGGGCGACCCATTGTTCATGGGCAAAACGGCGGTCCTGCTTTTCCTCGGCAGCGGCCTGCCAATTTTGACCGCCATTTTTGGAAATAAATTGCATGAAATCGAACATATGGGCCGATAAATTGGTAATTTGTTGCACGCCCTTTTCAATATCCTGTCCATTGGGTGTTTTTAATAAAAAGGGACTGTTGCCTGCTGCTTTACCCTGCACCAAATTACCCTGCATCATATCGGCATAAAGCGGCAGGGCGGCATTGGCCATGCCGGCAAAATTTTGCATCATGGGCGTGAAAAAATCCGCAAATTTATCATTTGAACTTTGCTGCGCCTTTTTTTGCGCTGTTTCATTATTCTTATCATCAAATGGCGGCGTCATTTGGAACATTTGTTGCTGCATTTGGGTCATTATTTCGGCCCATTTGCCTATATCGCCAAAGGCGAAGCCATTGCCCGAACCATTATTGCCTGCATCGTCATTTGAATTCGTCATAATCTGCCTCTGCTGATATTATCAATGGGCATAGCATAAAAAGTCAAAATAAAATTGCATAAAAATAAAGAATATTGTTGGACAATTACGCCAGTGCCAATATTGCGGTTACTCCATAAATTTGAAAGAAAAGTGAAAGCAGCAATATGTCGCAAGATTTTTACCGCATCCGCCGTATGCCCCCTTATGTATTTGCCGAGGTAAATGCGATGAAGGCGGCGGCACGAGCGCGTGGTGAAGATATTATCGATTTGGGCATGGGAAATCCAGACGGTGCGCCCGCTCAGCATGTGATTGATAAATTGGTGGAGGTCGCAAAAGACCCCAGCGCACATGGATATTCCGCATCAAAGGGGATAAAGGGCCTGCGTAAGGCACAGGCCGATTATTATGGCCGCCGTTTCAATGTTGATATTGATCCAGAAACGGAAGTAGTCGTCACCTTGGGTTCAAAAGAGGGTTTGGCCAATTTGGCACAGGCCATCACCGCGCCGGGTGATGTGGTGCTTGCCCCCAATCCAAGTTACCCCATTCATACATTTGGATTTATTATTGCAGGTGCGGCCATTCGTTCCATTCCCGCCGCGCCAGGGCCGGATTTTTTCACCCGCCTTGAATATGCGATGAGTTATTCTGTACCAAAACCGTCGGTTTTGGTGATTGGTTATCCATCCAACCCCACCGCCTATGTCGCCGATTATGATTTTTATGTGAAGGTGGTGGATTTTGCCCGCGAACATGGATTGTGGGTTATTTCCGATCTGGCCTATGCCGAAATATATTTTGGCGACACGCCAACGCCATCCATTTTGCAAGTGCCAGGGGCAAAGGATGTGGCGATTGAATTTACATCCATGTCCAAAACATATTCCATGGCGGGGTGGCGCATGGGCTTTGCCGTGGGCAATCAAACATTGATTAACGCCTTGACCCGTGTGAAATCATATTTGGATTATGGCGCATTCACCCCCATTCAGGCGGCGGCGGTTGCGGCATTAAACGGGCCGCAGGATATTGTAGAGGCAAATCGGCAATTATATAAAAAACGCCGTGATGTTATGGTGGAAAGCTTTGGCCGCGCAGGTTGGGATATTCCCGCGCCAGAGGCATCAATGTTTGCATGGGCGCCAATACCGCCCGCCATGGCGCATATGGGCGGCATTGAATTTTCCAAAAAATTATTATCAGAGGCGCAGGTTGCTGTTGCCCCTGGTGTTGGCTTTGGTGATGAGGGTGAGGGTTATGTTCGTCTTGCCTTGGTGGAAAATGAACAAAGATTGCGTCAGGCGGCGCGTAATATTAAAAAATTCTTGGCCAAATATGGGGTAAAACCCAATAATAGCGGCAATGATGAAATTGACGATAAATAAATATTGATAAGCAAATATATATGGGGGCGGGATATATTTTCGCCCCATATATGTTTGATTGATCGGCAGAATATATAACCGCCTTTATTATAATAAAGCAGCGTTAAAGCTGCCATATTAAGCGTGCCGTAGCGTGCTTGACCACAGGGTAATTTGCGGTCAATAATATGACGATGATTGACCTATATTATGCCCCGACACCCAATGGGTGGAAAATTTCCATCATGTTGGAGGAGGCGGGGCTGGATTATAATATTATTCCGGTCAATATTATGAAAGGGGAGCAATTTGCCCCTGATTTTTTGAAGATTAGCCCCAATAACCGTATTCCCGCCATTGTGGACCATGCCCCAAATTTGGGTAAAGAGCCAATTTCCATTTTTGAAACGGGCGCGATTTTAATTTATTTGGCCGAAAAAAGTGGGCAATTTTTACCACAAGACAGCGCAAAGCGCAGCGATGTCATGCAATGGTTAATGTGGCAAATGGGGGGATTTGGCCCGATGCTAGGCCAATATGGGCATTTTAAATTATATGCGCCGGAAAAAATATCCTATGCGATAAATCGATATCATGATGAGGTGTTGCGGCTTTACGGCGTTTTGGACAGACAGCTTGCCAATCATGAATATGTGGCGGCGGGGCAATATAGCATTGCCGATATGGCAATTTTTCCGTGGATACGCACCTATAAAAGGCAGGAAATTGATTTGGATCATTTCCCACATGTGCGGCGATATTATGATATGTTGAAAATGCGGCCCGCGCTGCGGCGGGGTTTGGATGTAGGAAAAACATGGATAAACCGCAATCCACACGAAGATGCAGAGGCGCGTCAAAAATTATTCGGCATCAGGGAAAAGGAGCAGGAAAAATGAGCAAAAGGATTGAATTTTTCTTTGATTTGTCCAGCCCATGGACCTGCCTTGCTTTTCATAATATCCGCCCGATTATACAGGAAAATGACGCCCAAATTATCTGGCGGCCCATTTTGGTTGGCGGCATATTTAATGCGGTGAATAAATCTGTTTATGCGATGCGGGAGGATTTGGGCGGCCCGAAAATGCGCCATTATATGAAATCCTTAAAAGACTGGTCCAAATGGTCGGGGGTCGAGATGAATTTCCCCTCCGCCCATCATCCATTAAAAAGCGTGCTGGCCATGCGGGTTTGCTGTGCGTTGGAGGATAATCAACCGGCATTGGAAAAATTTATGGAAATCGCATTCGCCGATCATTTTGCGCATCAGGTCAATTTGGACGATGCCGAAATTTTGGCGCAAAGCATTGCAAAAGCGGGTTTTGATGCACAGGATATTTTGCAGCAAACACAAAGCCAAGAGGTAAAGGACCGCCTGCGCCATAATGGCGAAGAATTAATTTCGCGGGGCGGATATGGCTCACCCAGCATATTTGTGGATGGGGATGATATGTATTTTGGCAATGACCAATTGCCGTTAATTGCCGCCAAATTAAAAGCATAAATTCATAAGGATAGGTTGAGATGGAAAATCGTGTTGCAATAGAAATTTTGGGTGAAGATGGCGCGCAATATGCCCATGTGAAGTTAATCCGCGCGGAAAAAATGAATGCGCTGGACCCCGATATGTTTAACGGCATTGTGTCGGCCATTGAACAGTTAAAAGGCATGAAACATATTCGTGCGGTGGTGCTGTCTGGTGAAGGACGGTCATTTTGTGCGGGGCTGGATATGGCCAGCATGGCCGGCGGCGCAGACCCCAGCGGCGGGAAATTATTAACCGATCGCACCTATGGTAATAGCAATATTTTCCAATATGTCGCAACGGGATGGCGGCAATTGCCCATGCCTGTTATCGCCGCCGTGCATGGCGTATGCTTTGGCGGGGGCTTGCAAATAATGTCGGGCGCGGATGTGAAATTTGTTACCCCCGATGCGCGTTTGTCGGTCATGGAAATGAAATGGGGTCTTGTCCCCGACATGGGCGGTTTTCATTTATGGCGCGGTAATGTGCGGGCGGATATTTTGCGCCACTTAACCTATAGCAATGAAGAATTTAACGGGCAGCAGGCGGTGCAATATGGTTTCGCCACCCATGTGGATGCTGACCCATTGGCCCGCGCATTGGAATTGGCCGCCACCATTGCCGGTAAAAATCCAGACGCCATTCGCGCGGCAAAACGTTTATTTGATGATTTTATTGATGGGGATGAGGATGCGGTTTTAATGGCCGAAAGCGTGGCTCAAAATAAAGTGATGCGTAAACCCAATCAAATAGAGGCTGTCATGGCAGGCATGCAAAAGCGAGAGGCGAAATTTACCGATTAAAATTATATTTTCGATGGAGAGAGCAAATGGCGACAAATTTAAAAGCGAATAGCAAATATAGCGAGGCCGAATGGGCAGCACGTCAACAATTGGCCGCTTGTTACCGTATATTTGCGATGTTTGGTTGGGATGAGTTGATTTTCAATCATATCACGGTGAAATTACCTGATCAGGAGGGGGCTTTTCTTATCAACCCCTATGGCATGCATTTTGGTGAAGTCACCGCATCCAGCCTGATTAAAATTGATATTGACGGCAATAAATTGGATGCGGATAATCCATGGTTTGTGAATAAGGCGGGATTTGTGCAGCACAGCCTGTTCCACCGTGTGTTACCCGATGCGCATGCCATTATCCACACCCACACCACTGCAACGATGGCGGTTTGTTCGGTGGAGGGCGGCCTGCAACCCAGCAATTTTTACGCCTGTAATTTTATTGGCCAAATCGCCTATCATGATTTTGAGGGCGTGACCGTGCGCGAGGAAGAAGGCGAGCGTTTGGTCAAAAATTTGGGCGATAAGCGTATTATGATGTTAAAAAACCATGGTCCGGTTGTTATGGGAACATCACTGCCCGATGCATTTTTGAAATTTTGGGCGTTGCAACGCGCCTGCGAAATTCAACTGGCCACCGCCAGCATGGGCAAACCGATTATTGTGCCGGATGAGGTGATTGCCGTGCATCAACGCGATTTATATATGTCGCAATCCCCCATGGGATCGGGCGTTGCCGAATTTGAAGCGATGACCCGAAAAATTGATGCGATTGACAAAAGCTGGCGGGAATAGGATGAGGGCAGCTATATTTTGAAAGCTGCATCAATATGACCAAATTTACCGTGAATGACCGGCCGGTTGAATATAAAATGGATCCGCAAACCCCCTTATTATGGGCATTGCGCGATGCATCCAACTTAACCGGCACCAAATATGGGTGCGGCGTGGGGGATTGCGGCGCATGTATGGTGTTAATTGATGGGGAGGCGATACGTTCTTGCCTTGTCACATTGGGCGAGAGTGAAGGGCGCTTTGTCACAACAATTGAGGGGATTTCCAACGACCGCAGCAACCCCGTGCAACAGGCATTTGTTGCCGACAATGTGCCGCAATGCGGTTATTGCATTTCCGGCATCATCATTGCCGCCAATGCGTTGTTAAAACAAAATAATAACCCCAGTGACGAAGATATAAATGCGGCCATTACCAATTTGTGCCGTTGCGGCATTTATCCCCGCCTGCGTGACAGCATAAAACGCGCCGCCCGCGTCATGCGCGGGGAGGAGAAAATTGCCGCCGCGCCGCCGCCGGGCATCTCGCCGCAGGATGCCGCCGCGTCAGTTCCCGCCATTCGTAATATTAGCCCGCGCAAGGCCGATCAATAAATTGGCATAAATTGGGGCAAATATTTACGCCTCTAACTCAATATCCCAATATAGCCAATCGCGCCATGTGTCGTGCAAATGATTGGGCGGGAACATCCGCCCTTTATCCATTAACTGCCAACTTGTCGGGCGAATCGCACGGGTGGCAAGCTGCATCCCCGCCTGCATGGGATTGCGCCCACCCTTTTTCAAATTACAGGGCAAGCAGGCGGTGGCCACATTTTCCCAACTGGTAATTCCGCCCGCACGGCGCGGTATAATATGGTCGAAAGTTAAATTATCGCCGCTGCCGCAATATTGGCATTGAAATTTATCCCGCAGGAACAGGTTAAACCGCGTAAAGGCGGGGTATTCATTGGGTTTAATATATTGTTTTAATGCAATAACCGATGGAATTTTCATATCTAAATTGGGGCTATGCACATGGCGGTCATAATTTTCCACCACAATTACCTTGTCCAAAAATACTGCCTTTATTGCCGCCTGCCACGGCCAAAGGCTAAGTGGGTAATAGCTGAGCGGCGAATAATCGGCGTTCAGGACAAGGGCAGGGCAATTTTCAGGATGGCGAATAGCATCGCTTTCATCCATTTTACACGCGTTTAGCGTTTTTTCATGCAGCACAAAAATATCTCCCCATTATGGCGAATTAACCGCTGATAAAAATTTCCCTTCCGTTGTGCATAGTTTATGTTGCAAAGCCATGACGTCAAGTAACTAATGGATAAAATCATGCAAATGATGCAGGGCATGCCCCTTATCACCGATAAAATAGGCAATATAGTCACCCGTTTCGCGCCCAGCCCCAATGGCGCGATGCATATGGGCCATGCCTTTGCTGCATTATGCGCACATGATTTTGCCAAATTGCATGATGGTGAATTTATGTTGCGGATAGAGGATATTGACGGCAATCGGACAAGGGTGGAACATGTCGATAGTATATTTGCCATGCTGAACATGTTAAATATCACCCCCGATCGGGTGCAATATCAGTCAAAAAATATACATGCCTATCAAATGGCATTGCATAAATTGGATGAAATGGGGATTATTTACCCATGTTTTTGTTCCCGGCATGACATTGCCAATAGGGTGAAACAAAAACCGGTTCGCCATGGGCCGGATGGACCAAATTACCCTGGAACTTGCCGTAATATCGATCGCGAACTGGCCATGTCCAAAAAATCGATACAGCCATATAGCCTTCGCCTGAATATGGCAGAGGCGTTAAAATTGGCGCAAATAAAAAGCACGCATCTTTATTGGCATGATGTTCAATCGGGAATGCACCGCGCCGACCCCGCAATTTTTGGCGATATTATCATCTGGCGAAAGGACGCGCCCGCCAGTTATCATTTGGCCAGTGTGGTCGATGATGGCGGGGATGCGCATCATCATGGGGGCAGAGTGATAAGCCATATTGTGCGCGGCATGGATTTAATGGCATATAGCGATATTCATATTTTGCTATCATGCTTGCTTGACCTGACCCCCAAAATTTATTGGCACCACCCATTATTATTGGATGCGGGCGGGGAAAAATTATCAAAAAGCAAAAATAGCCCATCATTATGGGATATAGAGCAAAGGGCAAAGGATGCGGGGCAATGGTATGATGGCTTTGGTCAGGATTTGGCGCATAATCTGCGCCATTTATCCTTTCCGCCGGGTATTCGGCTTTCCACCAATATATAACATCAATAATTTATGATGCTTTGACATATTTAATGGCATATAGGACAGGTTCGGAAAATATCGCATTTACCCTATATTGACGATATAAATTCAAGAAAAAGGCAGGAATATGGGTTATATTTTAATCATTGGAATTATTTTGGCCGCTGGCGCGGTTGTTTTTGCATTGGTCCGTGGATTGCATGCATTTGCAAATATGGACGTTAATGATGTCGATGAAAATGGAATTCCAAAGGGATTGGAAAAACAAAATGGGATGATGTTTGCCCGCGTCAAATGGCAGGCAATTACCGTTATAATGATTGCGGCCTTATTATTATTCGCCTCTGGTAAATAAAATAAAGCAAAAATTTATAAACTGGGGGCAGGGATAAATGGTAAAATTAAATAAAATATACACCCGAACGGGCGATGATGGCAGCACGGGTTTGGTTGATGGATCACGCATTGCAAAGGATGAGGCATTGATTGCCGCAATTGGTGATGTGGATGAAGCCAATAGCGCCATTGGATGTGCCATTGCCCATTTAACATCTTTGGACCCCATTGCCACACCGCCCTATGCGGCGCGATTACTATCTGAATTAAGCCATATTCAAAATGATTTATTCGACCTTGGCGCGGATATTGCCACCCCCGCGACGGATGGCGATGTTTTTGCCCCATCGGACATGATATTGCGCATTATCGACCAACAAGTCGCTTGGTTAGAGGTGAAAATAGATCAGCAAAATGAAAATTTAACCCCATTAAGCAGCTTTATCCTGCCGGGCGGAAATATATCGGCGGCAAATTTGCATATGGCCCGTGCCATTTCCCGCAGGGCAGAGCGGCAATTGGTGGGCGCGGCCAAATTGCGCCCTATCAATCCGGCGGCATTAAAATATCTAAACCGGCTTTCGGATTATTTATTTACCGCATGCCGCACATTGAACAGTGAAAAGGGCGATATATTGTGGGTACCTGGCGCATCACGCTGCGCATAAATATTTATTATTTAGATTAAGGATTATGGGTTTAGCGGCGGGGATAATGTCCGCTCACATTTGCCCAATTTTGCCCGAACAAATGCATAGTCGCTTTGAATACGGGCATGAATATCCTTATCATCACCGCCCATTTTATCGGTCGCTATGCTTTGCGGCAATTCACAGGCAAGACGATACCATAAAAGCGTGTTTTGCCGCACAATCGGACGATTTGATCCCAGCACTTCCTCATTTGAAACGCTCCAGCTTTTGCCATTTTGCGCATCAGTATCGATTAAAATGGCAAGCGGCTGTCCTTTTTCTGTTGCAAAAAATATTTCGGTTAACCCTGTGCCAATGATGGTGCCGGATGAGTGATAAGCGCTTTGCACGCCGGTAATTTTTTGCGGCGCATCCAATAATAACGCTTCTTTGGTAATATTACGGACCATGCGATCCAATTGGGGATCATAATTAAAGAATATATCAGGACGCAATAATCGTAAATCACCCATGGGCAATCCCTGATTATCACCAAAGACCATGATGCGTTGTTTTTTAAATTTAGGAAATTTGCCCTTCGCATTTGCCCTTACATCCATGACGAATCGCACAGTCGCGGGCATGCCATTTTTGCCGCGAATCAGGCTGTTTAATTGCAGCTCAACCAATTTGCGCTGTAATTTTTTATCAAGAAATGGAGTTTGAGAGGCGGGAACTTTTTTTTCTTTGGTAACGATACCGTCAATAATGATGGGGGAGGATAGGATAATATCCGCCAAATCGACATAGGTTGCGCCGCTATTCTCTGTAGATAAGGGGGGCATGTCGGCGCGCCCTTGTGCATGGGCAATTATGGGGTGGCCAAGCAGCATGGTAGAGGTTAATATTGCCCCAATATAAAATTTTAACATATTGTTAATCATTATTAAATTTGCCTCATCTCATCATCATATATTATCATGTAAATAAACTTATACGCCGTTAAATTTCCCCAATCATAGGAGATGGGGAATAAAATAATAGCGCATATTTAACCCTATTATCCGTAACGGCAATTTAAAACAAAAAAACATTGTCAAGCAATATGCGCAGCTTTCGATGAATTTCAGCTTAATTTAGATAAATGGCAAAATCGGATTGCAGGATCATGATCGACAAGTTAATGCATAGTTCGAATCAAAATAATAATAATGCGAATGATTTTGGGACGAGGGTTTGCTTTAATATTTACTGCATTTTTCTGACCAAGACATTCCAAATGAGTTAGGAGTAACATTTTGAATGGCTTATGCTGACCAAAATCAAATGACCAATGGTAAAATGGTCTCGGTTGCCTTGGTTGTGTTATTGCATGTGTTTTTGGGTTGGGCTTTTGTAACGGGCTTTGCTTATGATGCGATTACCGCGGCCAAGAAAAAACTTAACGTTGTCGAAGTTAAGGAAGAGGAAGAGCCACCGCCAGAAGAGGAGCTTCCTGAGCCTCCACCGGAAATTGTGAACGAACCGCCACCGGTTGTGTCACCGCCGCCGATCGTGAAAACGCCGCCGCGTGACAATAATGTGCAGTTCCAAAAGGAAATTCCGCCAAAGGCGCCGCCAACACCAAAGGCTGCTCCTCCGGCTCCGCCACCACCGCCACCACCGCCACCGCCACCGCCGCCGCCACCTGCGCAGCGTCCAAACCCTATTCCAAAGGGTAATCCAGGTAGCTGGGTGCCGACTTCAGAATATCCGTCGCGTGACATGCGTGCTGGTAATGAAGGAACGACACGCTTTACATTGACGGTGGGTCCAGATGGCCGCGTTGTTGATTGTAATGTCACAGGCACCAGCGGACATAGCAGTTTGGATGATGCCGCTTGCCGTAGCTTGAGAAGGCGTGGACGTTTTTCACCAAGGTTGGATAGTAATGGCAATGAAACCACCGGAACTTGGTCAAGCAGCGTGCGCTGGCAAATTCCGAAATAAGTCAATTAACATATAAAAATTATTCTTTATTTAAGAGGAAAGTAACATGGATTTAGAAATTTTAGCAGCGGCAGGTGCCGCAACGAAAAAAAGCTTTGGTTTTGTTGAAGCATTAAAAGAAGGCGGCTGGCCGTCATGGACCATTTTGGCAACATTGGTTGTTATGTCCATTGGTTCATTCTATATTTTGTTCACCAAATTGATCGACCAAAATAAAGTATTGAAGCAATCTAAAGAAGTAAAAGCCAATTTCTGGCGTGCAGCTGGCCTTCAAGAAGGCGCAGCGAAATTAGAAAAAAACAGCGCATATCGCCAATTGGTTGACGATGGTATTGCGGCACGTGAACAACATGGTTTGTTGACCGACCCTGTGGAAGCACATGATTGGTTGCATGGCGCGATGAACCGTTCGCAAGAAAGCATCAACAACTTCCTAAATGGCGGCTTGTCTTTCCTTGCAACCGTGGGTGCGACCGCTCCTTTCGTAGGTTTGCTAGGTACTGTTATCGGTATTTACAGCGCGCTTATTAAAATTGGTATCACCGGTGACGCGTCACTTGACAAAGTTTCTGGCCCTGTGGGTGAAGCGCTTATCATGACTGCTATTGGTCTGTTCGTTGCTGTTCCTGCTGTGTTTGCTTATAACTGGTTGCAAGCGCGTAACAAAACAATCGCTCGTGACATGGCTTTGTTCTCAAATGACGTTCTTGGCTTCATCACTTCAGGCGGTAAAGTAAAACCTGCTGTTACAGCTGCTCCTGCCGCAGCGGTTAAAAAACCTGCTCCTGCAGCACCTGTAAAGAAGTAAGCATATAATCTGGGCCCGTCCGTGGGCGGGCTCATTTTAAATGTTTGAGTAATTTATAAAGAGAGGTTTTGACCGATGGCAATTAGTATGGGAGAGGGCGGCGAAGACGCCCCTATGTCCGAAATTAACACAACTCCCCTAGTGGACGTTATGTTGGTTCTCCTTATTATCTTCCTCATCACCATTCCGGTCGCGATTCAAACCGTGAAATTGGAACTGCCTGTTGTGGAATTTGACCCAACCGTCATGAAAGCCGAAAATGTTGTTTTGGCGATTACGACCACCGATTCAGCCGGTCGTGATCCAGGTGATCCGGCATATGATGGTACAAATCCAAATGGCGAATGCCGTGTATATTGGAATATTGCCCCCATTGATTCCGAAGAACTTGTCAATAAAGCTGCCGATCATTTGAAAAAAGAGATTGAAAAGCTTGGCGGTGAAGCGGCAATTGCAAATGGTGATATTCTGCCCGAAGATTTACCAGAAGTGCATATCCGTGGTGACGTAAACACGCCATATAAATGCATTGGCGGCGCGGTTTTCCAGATGCAAATGGCAGGGTATAGCCGGATTGGATTTATTTCATCTCCAGTTGATCTTAACACCACAGCTGGTTGATCCGGACGGATTTAGAATTTTAGGAGAATAATTATGGGAATGAGCGCAGGAGGCGGTGGCGGTGATAAGCCAATGGGCGAAATGAACACAACGCCGTTAATCGACGTTATGTTGGTTTTGCTGATTATGTTTATCATAACCTTGCCCCCAATCACCAGCGCGGTGAACATTGACCTTCCGGTTGATGATGGTTCGCCGCCGCCACCCAATCAACCCGATCCGGTGATAAATAAAATTTACATCACCCCGGCCAGTGAAATTCAATGGAATGGCACACCGGTAACCATTGATCAGGTTGTTCAATATTTGCAACAGACAAAGGCGATGCAGCCTGTGCCTGAATTGCAATTCCAACCCGACCCAGCGACACCTTATTTAATTGTGGATGAGGTATTGGCTGAAATTAAACGGGCCGAAGTTGCGAATTTCGGTTTTGTGGGTAATGAGCAATATCGCCAATTTGGCAAAGCTGCTATTCCGCCACGTTAATTGGTTGATAAAATATATGAAGGACGGCCTCAATTTATTGGGGCCGTTTTTTATGCGGGCTATAGTTTAAACCGCATTGGTCTGTTTGAAACCATTGGTTTGTTTGAAACACATTGACCTTTAGTGTCAATTGGAATGTTCAACAGGCTTTTTTTGGAAAATTAGGATATTAAAGCATTGTTTATTATATAAAGCTGGGCTTTATCATGGCTTGAAAAATATTGCAGAACGCGTTGATGTTTGCGGCGCAGATGCCAAAATATAAGCCTATCCCCTCATATTATGACAATGTATCAAATTGGCGATTAAGATAGAATAAGAATAGGATTTTGCCCGAAGAATCCGCTTTTTAATCAGCCGACAGCGATAACCAAGCTTTGCTCCTTAATGGCAATATATATAAATAATTAAGCCTATGTGGGTTTCATTTAATGCTATCCCATAGCATATTGACGTGCCTATATATTTGCTTCGGCCCTATGGATAAAAATGCACGGCCTTCATAGTGATTAAGATTATATACAGCCCTTGAGCTGTCATCAATCATGACAACGAGCATAGCCCATGCCATTATCAACAATGAGCTGAAAAATTATATTTGAAGGCAAAAAAATTTAATGGTTAAACTGCAATTTCGCCAAACGGGAATATAGCCCGTCTTGAGCGTTAAGGGTTTCATGATTGCCTTGTTCAACAATTTCCCCATTATCCATCACAATGATGCGGTCGGCATTTCGCACAGTGGCAAGGCGGTGTGCAATGACCAAAGTGGTGCGATTGCGCATTAAATTATCCAGCGCCTTTTGCACATTTTGTTCGCTTTCCGCATCCAATGCAGATGTGGCCTCATCCAATAATAAAATCGGGGAATTGCGCAACAGGGCGCGAGCTATGGCAATGCGCTGCCGCTGTCCGCCCGATAATCTGGCGCCGCCTTCGCCTAAAAATGTGTCCAATCCATTGGGCAGTGCGCGCAAAAATTCAGCAGCATTGGCCTGTTCTGCTGCATCCCAAATGGCGTCGTCGCTGGCATCCCATTGGCCATAGCGCAAATTATCCCGTGCGGAGGAGGCAAATAATATTGTTTCCTGCGGCACATAGGCAAGGCGCTGTCGTATATCGGCGGGGTCCGCAGAGGTTAAGCCGACGCCGTCCAATCGAACAGTGCCGCCCTCTGGATCATAAAATCGTTGTGCCAATTGAAAAAGGGTCGATTTACCCGCGCCAGATGGCCCGACAATGGCCACAGTTTCACCTGGATCAACGCGCAATGTAAAATTATTAAGCGCCGCGACATCGGGCCGTGTGGGATAGTGAAATTTGATATTTTCAAATGATAATTGTCCACGCGGCGGTTCGGGCAATTGCACGGGGCGCGTTGGCGGGGCAATTTCCGGTACCTCCATCAGTAATTCGGCCAAGCGACTGGATGCGCCCGCGCCGCGAACCAAATCGCCATATACTTCGGTTAATGCGCCAAAAGAGCCAGCAACCAATCCGCCGCCAAGGACAAAGGCCGCAATGGTGCCGCCGGTAATTGTCCCTTCCTGCACTCCAATGGCGCCGCGCCACATTAACATAACAATGCCCCCGAAAATAAGCGCGATGACAATGGCGGTAAGGCCGGCACGCAATATGATACGGCGGCGTGCGGCGGTAAATGTTTGTTCAACAGAGGAAGCAAAACGTTCCTGTTCGCGTTGTTGTTGGCCAAATGCCTGCACAATTTTTAACGCGCCCAGTGCCTCGGAAATTAAGGTGCCAATATCGGCAACGCGGTCTTGGCTGCTGCGCGATGCCTTTTCCAAACGGCGGCCAATAAAAACAATGGGCAAAATAACGACGGGAATGCCGATTAACAATCCGGCGGTCAATGTGGGGACAAGGGTGAATAGGTATATCACGCCGCCCACGCCGACAAATAAATTACGCAGGGCCACGGAAATTGTCGTGCCGACAACCTGTTCAATAATGGCGGTATCTGATGTCATCCGGCTGGAAATTTCGGCGGGCCTGTTTTCTTCGAAAAAGCGCGGGGCAAGTCGCAATAAATTGCGCTGCACCTTTATTCTGATATCCGCGACAACCCGTTCACCAAGCCAGCTGACAAAGTAAAAACGCGATGCAGTGGCAATGGCGAGCACCACCACAATCATTAACATATATTCAAAATATTGGGAAATATCGCCGCCGCTTTGTGTCATAAAGCCGCCATCTATCATCCGTTGAAAGCCCGCCGGAATGGACAAAGTCGCCAAAGCCGCGACAATTAAGGAAAGGGCGGCAAGACCAAGCTGTTTAGGATATTGCCTTACCGCATCCCAAATCATTATCAAACTGGCAAGGCGCACTTTGCTTGCCTGGATCTTCTCATCGGCGGAGTTTACCTTTGCCTCATTCATATCATCCGATTTCGTCTGGGCCATATTTGTTGAAAAGTCGGATGGCATTTGTCCCAAATTTTTAGGTTCAACATTATCGCTGTGCGGCGTTATATTTTCGGATTTTGCTGTCATGGCCTTCGCCTAGCATTTGCAAGGGGATGAAACAATCATTTGTGCGCAAATGGCACAGATAATTCGACCAAATATGTATAAGTTAACATGAAAATTATTTTATCTATGGTGCAGTGCAATATAAATCTATATGATGGGTGGAAATAGAGATAGAAATACCCAAAAATCATGCTTTACACATTACATGAAATGCAAAAAAACTGGTTGGCCAGCGTCAGTTATATGGCCCAGTTACAGGCAAATTTATTAAATAATCCATCCAATCCCTTTGCTTATTTGGGGGGCGGGCCGGTGGTTGCCTCTGCTTTAGATGTTTTTGCGCATAGCGCGATGACGCGGGGTAAGCCCGATTTTGGCATCACCGAAACAATGATAGATGATAAAAATATCGCCATAGATGAACAGATTGAGGCACGAAAACCATTTGGCCAATTAAAACATTTTGTTAAATCGGGGATAAAGGACGCGCCAAAATTATTGATCGTGGCGCCGATGTCGGGCCATTATGCCACATTATTGCGCGGCACAGTGGCGCGGATGTTGCCTGGCCATGATGTATGGATTACCGATTGGCGCGATGCGAGGAATGTACCCCTGTCCGATGGGATATTTGATTTGGACGATTATATTGATTATTTGGTGGACTGGTTGGCGCATATTGGACCGGGCGCACATATGTTGGCCGTATGCCAACCATCCGTGCCATGTTATGCCGCTGCGGCTTTAATGTCAAAGCGTGGCGATCCCAATCGGCCGAAAAGCCTAACCATGATGGGCGGACCAATTGACACGCGCGAAGCACCCACGGCGGTGAATAAATTGGCCATGGAACGGCCATTTTCTTGGTTTCAACAAAATGTCATCGCCACCGTTCCGGCGCATTATGCGGGGCGCGGGCGCAAAGTATATCCCGGATTTTTGCAACTTGCCGGATTTATGTCGATGAATTTGGGCAATCATATGATGAGCCATTGGGAAATGTTTAAACATTTAATCGAAGGTAATGATGATGGCGCGGACGCCACCAAGGCATTTTATGATGAATATCGTTCCGTGTGCGATATGACAGCGGAATTTTATTTACAAACAATTGATTTGGTATTTCAAAATCATGCCCTGCCCAAGGGGGAATATATGCACCGCGGTGAGTTGATAAATGCTGCTGATATTACCGATATTGCGTTAATGGCGGTTGAGGGTGAAAAGGATGATATTAGCGGGATTGGACAAACAAAGGCTGCTTTAACCATTGCCACCCATTTGCCCGATAATATGAAACAATATTATATGGCCAAAGATGCGGGCCATTATGGTATTTTTAATGGCAGCAAATGGCGGGACAAGGTTGCACCGCGCGTAATTGATTGGATTGCAAAACATAATTGACTTTTCGGCTGTGCACGGCGTAAGCCATGGTGCATGGGATTGAGGATAAGCGCAGCAGTTGAAAATTGGCCCGTTCGCGGTGCTTTTGTCATATCACGCGGGGCAAAGACCAGCGTCGATGTGCTTGTCGCTGTGGTGGGATGCGATGGCCATTATGGTATGGGAGAGGCCACACCCATTTATTATCGCGGCGAAAATACCGGCAATTGTCTGGCCCAGATAGAGGCGATTATCCCCGAAATCGCGGGCATTTTCCCCTATGAAGCACAGCTTTACATCGCCGAAAAAATGCCCGCTGGCGCGGCGCGAAATGCACTTGATTGTGCATTATGGGATTTACGCACGAAAATATCAGGGCGGCCATTATGGCAAATTTTGAAACAAAAGTCGGCCCCCCAATCAATGTTAACCGCCTTTACCATTTCCTTGGGCAGCGCGGATGATATGCACCATGATGCGGCTGCGGCAGCGGCCAATGGATATGGTTTGTTAAAATTAAAATTAACGGGCGAGGGGGATGTGGAGCGGGTGGCCGCGGTGCATCACGCCGCCCCCCATGCACGGATTATTGTCGATGCAAATGAAAGCTGGCAGGGCCGCGATATAATGGCGCAGGCGGCAAAATTGCTGCCCTATGCGGTGGAGGCGATTGAACAGCCATTGCCAGCGGGGCAGGATGATATTTTGCTGCGCGGCACATCCCCCATTCCCATTATTGCCGATGAAAGCTGTCATCATGGCGCGGATATTGCGCGGCTGTCAGCCCATTATGATGGGATAAATATTAAATTGGATAAGGCAGGGGGATTAAGCGAGGCGATGGCCATGATGGACGCAGCAAAGGCGCATGACATGAAAATAATGGTCGGCTGTATGCTATCCACCAGCATGGGAATTTACCCCGCCTTTCATGCCGCGCAAATGGCCGATTGGGTGGATTTGGATGGGCCGGCCCTGTTGGCCGAAGACCGCGAGGATGGATTTATATTTGAAAATGGGATGATCGTGCCGCCATCAAATGTGACATAAATTGTCTGCACAATAATAGATAATATAAAAAGGCCCGCCATTTTAGAAAATGGTAGGCCGTTTTTTTAACCAGTTATGAAATATTAAAAAATCTCAAATAATCCGGCCGCACCCATGCCGCCGCCCACGCACATGGTAACAACCGCATATTTTGCGCCGCGACGTTTGCCCTCAATCAATGCATGGCCCGTGCACCGTGCGCCGGTCATGCCATAGGGGTGACCGATGGAAATTGACCCACCATTTACATTCAAAAGGTCATCATTTATGCCCAATTTGTCACGGCAATATAGCACCTGCACCGCAAATGCTTCGTTCAATTCCCACAGGCCGATATCGTCCATTTTCAGGTCAAAACGCTCCAATAATTTGGGAATGGCATAAACAGGGCCAATGCCCATTTCATCCGGCTCTGTCCCCGCAACGGCCATGCCGACATAACGGCCAAGTGGGGTCAGCCCCTTTTTCGCGGCAATGCCAGCCTCCATCACAATACATGCCGATGAACCATCGGAAAGCTGGCTTGCATTACCAGCAGTAATGGTCATGTCAGGGCCAAGCACGGGTTGCAAAGCCTGTAATCCGGCAAGCTGTGTATCGGGGCGGTTGCCTTCGTCCTTTGCGATGGTCACTTCTTGCTGGGTGACTTCCTTGGTTTCTTTATTCATCACATTCATGACGGTGGTGACGGGCACGATTTCTGCGTCAAACAAACCGGCGGCCTGTGCGGCAGCGGTGCGTTGTTGTGATTGCAGTGAATATTCATCCATGGCTTCACGGCTGATATTATAACGTTTTGCCACCACTTCGGCGGTTTGCAACATGGGCATATAAATGGCATTATGCATGGCGACCAATTGCTTGTCCGGTGCAACGCGCATTTCGGGGGTTTGCACCAATGAAATGGATTCCTGTCCGCCCGCCGCGACAATATCCATGCGGTCATGCACAACCTGTTTCGATGCAGTGGCAATGGCCATCAGGCCGGATGAACATTGGCGGTCAATTGTCATGCCGCCAACCGAAATGGGCAGGCCAGAGCGCAGCGCAACATTACGCGCCAAATTGGCGGCCTGTGTCCCTTGTTGAAGGGCGCTGCCCCAAATACAATCGTCAATCTCGCCGCCCTCAATCCCCGCGCGCTCAACCGCGGCTTTCAGGGCATAGCTGCCAAGTGTTGGGCCAGATGTATTGTTAAATGCCCCGCGATATGCCTTGCCCATGCCGGTGCGGGCGGTGGAAACGATGACTGCGTCACGCATAATATTATCCTTTATATTAAATTTAAATTTTATTTATTTTTATACGAAAAATTGGCTAATCCATTCGGCCATCAGGGCGGGTTTATCCTCCCCCTCTATCTCCACGGTAAATTCCAATGTCTGTTGCCATTGGCCGGGGCGTTTTTCCTCTAAATCCAGTAATTTGAAATGACCACGGACCCGTTTTCCGGACTTTACAGGGGCCAAGAAACGGGTTTTATTGCCGCCATAATTGACGCCCATTTTCACGCCCTCAACCTTGGGCACATTGGATTTAGCCATCATCACGGGGAAAAGCGACAGGGTTAAAAAACCATGGGCAATTGTCCCGCCAAAGGGGGTCATTTTTGCCATTTCTTCGTTAATATGAATAAATTGATGATCGCCTGTGGCATCGGCAAATTTATTTATCATGTCCTGATCCACCAAAATCCATTCTGATGAACCCAATATTTCACCTTTTTTGGCGGCCATATCTTGTGCGCTAATTGTCGTCATAAATCATCCTCCTTGGGCGCTGCCCTTTATGTGTTGGTGGATAATGTGGCGCGAAAAATATATAAAGGCAAGTTGTTCGCGCCCGACCTTACGGCTTTGGGGCTTATATATTCATTGCGCAGTTAAATTGCCGCGAATCATTTGCTTGGCTGCATTTTTACCATTTCGGCATAGGGCATAATCATGGTGCCATCGGGTGCGGATGTGAATGTTGTTTGCGTGGGATAGGCAAATTCATATCCTTCCTGTTCAAACATGGTCAAAATTTTCATGCCAATACGGTGGCGAACATCAAATAATAGGGATAAATCATGGCCATCCACATCGAATAATAATTCATAATCAAGCGAGCTGTCGCCAAATCCGGTAAACACGGCGCGAACAAATTGCGCCCCTTCATCCTCAACAATTTTTTGTAAAAGCCCGGGCAGGGCGGCAGCCTTTTCCACCTTGGTTTGGTAAATTATTCCCATTAAAAATGTGGAACGGCGGAAATGATTGGTGGTGATATTGGCGATTTCTTTTTCCAATAATTGGGTGTTGGAAACAATAATCTCTTCCCCTGTAATGGCGCGCAGGCGGGTGCTTTTCATACCAATTTTTTCCACGGTCGCAGTGGTCGCATCAAAACGCACCACATCGCCGCGTTTAAATGGTTTGTCCAAAATCATGGCAATGGCGGCGAATAAATCGGAAAATATCCCTTGAGCGGCCAAACCAATGGCAATGCCGCCCACGCCAAGACCCGCAATTAAACCTGTTACATTAACGCCCAAATTATCCAATATGACAATGGCCGCGATAATGAAAATAATTGCCCCAACTGCCAAACGGATTAACACCATGGCGTTCATCAGGCTTTCATTATCCTCATCTGGGTTGGATGCCCGCCTTTCGATTAAACCAATAATGAATTCGCGCGCCCAAATGGCAATTTGCACGGTAAGGACGGCCAAAAATATCATATCCACAATGCGCATGACACCGATGGGTAAATTGGGCTTGCCAACCAATTCCACCGCCACAGCAATGCGAAACCAATGGGTGGTTTTACCCACGACGCGGCTTAATAATGCAAAAAAGCTGTTATGATCGGCGCGTTTGTTGAACAGCCGGATTAAAAATCGTTTTGCCAATCCCAATATTGTATAAATGGCAAATCCGATAATCGCGGCAATAATCACATCTATCCAATGCATTGCCAACCAATGCCCCCAATCGGTCCAAATAGTGGCAAATTTATCGTATAATTGACCATATCCCCTTGCGCTTTCGGGCGCGGTTAACATGTTTGTCGCGGGGCTTTTGGCGGCGCTGGCCGATATTATCATGGCATTTATCATAAATATAAACATAGGGGGCGGGGGCATATGCTTCAAGTATAAAGCCGGCCTAAATCTGGCTTTCGTCTTTATTTAAGCAGGATTGGCAGGCTGTGACACATTATTGCGAATGGGCGACCATGCGGCCTCTTTTCGCCTTCGTGCCAAATATGTGTCGAGCCCAATTTGCAGGCCAATCAGCATATAAATAAAGGGTTGAAAGGCGATGCCGACAAATAAAGAACCCACCAAATATATGATCTGTCCATTTTGCAGGGCGATAGCCAATGGGGCGACCCATTCCTCGCCTGCGCGATTTCGCCGCCGATACATTCGTTGCACAATTTCCATGCGCACAACGCCGCCCACATGGATGATTAACCAGATGATAAGGCCAGGGTAGCCTTGTTCCCCCAACATTTCAAAAAAGCTGCTATGATAGGCGCGGCCTGCATCCTCCACGACCTTTGCCCCGCCATCATCGCCATCAAATCCTGGCTCTCTGCCGCCTGCCAAATCATAGGTAAGTTTATTTTGGCGATAGGCATCAAAACCGCCGCCAAAGGGATTTTCCTCCACATATTCAATCGTCCATTTCCACACCGCAACACGTGTGGAGGCGGATTCGTCTGCTTTATAATTTTGGATGGTGTCCATGCGTCCGGTAAAGCTGGCGGGCAAAAATGGAATGGCGGCAAGGCCGATTAACGCCGCACCGGCCAAATATAAAAAACGATATTTGACGTAGCGCAGGGTCAAAATGGCCAAAACCGCAATGCACACCAACCCGGTCCGCGCCTGTGTTCCCACGGGAATTAACAAACAGGCAAAAATTAACGCAGCGGCATAAAATTTAACGCGCCAATCGGGCGGGAAAATTGTGCCATATTTTGACAACCACATGATAAGCGGGATGATGGCAATGGCGACGCATGAAATGATACTGCCTTCATAAAGGCCGCTATTATTATCGATTAACAGCACAAGCACGCCATAGCCCCCGCCGCCTACAATAGTTTTAAGACCACCCGTGACTATTAAGGCAGATGCACACAGCACCATAACCAATGCCAAAGTTTCGATCCGCAATTTTGTTTTTAATGTGAGCGGCAGGAATATGGCAAAAACCAATGCCTTCCACACCCAATCCCATTTTACCTGTGCATCAACCGGCATGTCGGCGACGCTTGTGGTATAGGCGCAATATAATAGCAAAATTAACAACCACGCCTGACGCGGGGCAAACCGGCTTTCATTTTTATTATCTGCAATCATATATCCGCCCAACGCCAGCAAAAATGCAATAAGCGATAGGGGGATGGCGTTAAGCATGAAATAACTTAACCTTTGGGGCGCGATAATATCGATATAGGCATAGACCATAGTAAATAAAAATGGCCGTTTAAATGCCAGTAACATAAGGGCGGCAAGATAGCCCACAAAGATAAGGTCGCGCATTGTCCCTTATTCCTCTGTTACTTTATGTGCGGGTATTTTATTATTTTTATGCGCAAATCCTGTGGGGTTGCTGTCCTTTGGCGCGGGGGCTTCGACATCCAAATCATCGCGCGATAATAAACGCCAAAATGCAAGCGCGATAAGCCCATGGCTTAAAAGGATCGATAAATTGTCGATCATGCGCGCTATTTTCCCTTCATCAATTTATGTGGCAAAGAATCGCCACGGCGTGTAATTTTTCCTGCTATATCCAAATTGGGTTGACGGGGCGTTAATCCTTTTTTGCTATTGCCGCAAATATGACAAAGATTCTGCATATTTTGGACCATAGCCTGCCCCTGCATAGCGGATATACATTTCGCACAAGGGCTATTTTGAAATCACAAATTGCTCATGGATGGCAGGTTCAGGCGATTACTGGCCTGCGCCAATATCAACATGGACAGGTTGCGGGCGCAAATTTTCAACAGGTGGATGATATTATTTTTCACCGCACATTGGGCAAAACCCTGTCCAAAAGCCCAATGAAGGAGTGGCAAGAGGTGCAATTGCTGACCCAGCATATTGTTAAATTGCATAAGCAATATCCATTTCACATTATGCATGCCCATTCGCCGGCATTAAATGGGCTTGCTGCGGCGCGGGCATCCGACATATTGGGCATCCCCTTTATCTACGAAATTCGTGCATTTTGGGAGGATGCGGCGGTCGGCAACGGCACGGGCAGCGAAGGTTCTGCCAAATATAGATTAACCCGTGCGTTGGAAAATCATGTCATGAAACGCGCCGATCATATCACGGTCATTTGTCAGGCATCAAAGGATGATTTAATCGCCAGAGGCATATCGGGGGACAAAATTTTAGTTTCCCCCAATGGGGTGGATTTCAAATTATTTTCCAATACCCCAAAATATGATGAAAAATTGGCCGATGAAATGGGGCTGAAGGGTAAAAAAATATTCGGCTTTATTGGCAGTTTTTATGATTATGAGGGGATTGATGATTTAATCAGCGCCCTTGCCATTTTGATAAAGGAAAATGAAGATGCGCGTTTATTATTGGTGGGCGGCGGCCCGATGGAAGATGCGTTAAAGGCGCAGGTAAGGGCGTTAAACCTTGACCAATATGTCATTTTTACAGGCCGTGTTCCCCATGAACAGGTGGAACGTTATTATGGTTTAATGGATATGATGGTATATCCACGCAAAATGATGCGGCTGACCGATTTGGTCACCCCGTTAAAACCGTTGGAAGCGATGGCACAGGATCGTTTGGTGGTAGCAAGCGATGTTGGCGGCCACCGCGAATTGATTCGCGATAAAGAAACCGGATTTTTGTTTAAAGCCGACGACCCGGCCAATATGGCGGCATGTTTAACCCATGTTTTAACAAATAAGGAAAATTGGCCAAAGATACGCGAAACTGCGAAAAATTATGTCTTGACCGAACGTGACTGGGCGCAAAATATTAAATGTTACGATCCTGTTTACCATTTTTTGCTATCCAAAATGATAAATGAAAAAGCCGCATAAATTTGGACCAATTGCGGCCATGGTAAAGGAATGAATATAATGGTGGATAAAATGCTCACCAATTTTGATTTTAATCAACGGATGCTTATCCTTGCCATGGCTATTGGCATGGTTGTGGGCGCTCTTTCCATGCTCATTCCTGTATATTGGTTGGAAATTGTTACCGGATCATTGGGCATATCGGAAATTATTCCCGCCACCGCCGCCCCATTGGGGGATAAGGCACGGGCGTTAATTGCATTTGGTTTTGGGGTGTTGGCAATTGCCGCATCCTTTATTTTCCTGTCCCGTTTTAATATTGGCCGTCAGGTAAAATCCAATATTTCGGATAAAAATGCGCCGGATAAAGCGCAGGTAGAAGAAAAAGTTGTTTCGCAAGAATATGCCCCCAATGCCGCAATTGAAGCGGATATTTTAACAAGACCGAAAGCCGATCTTTCAACAGATAGTCCCGCGCAAAGCCCCACGGCATGGGGGAATGTTAAAAAGCTATTTTCTGGCATTAACTTGCCTAAAATGAAGCTGCCCAATTTTAATATGCCCAAGTGGGGCAGGCAGAATGAAGAAGATATATATGAAATACAGGACTTGCCGCCGCGTATGCGATCCATTGAGGCTGGCGGAGAAAAAAAACGCGCACCCATTGCCGCGTCGCGTGATTTAAGCGGGGTCAGTTTGGTCGATAACATATCGGATATGCCCGATTCGCCGCTTATCAAAAAATTCAATCTTTCCGAACCAAAGCAAGAGGTTGCGGTAGAGATTTACGAAGATTTACCGCCCGTACAACATGAAGAAGCAGTGCAGCATGAAGTAGCAATGCAGCATGAAGAAGCAATGCAGCATGAGCAATTGCCACAAGAGGCCAAGCCGCAGGATAAGGGCGGGGATTCAATGGATAATTTAGCCAAAAATTTAGAAGAAATATTGGCCAAACGCGCCGCGTTAAGGGCGGAAATTGCCGCAATGGCCCAGCCCGTAATTGAACCAAAATCCGAAATAGTTTCTGAAATAGATTCTGAAACAGTTCCCGAATCCAGCGCAGAATCAGCAGAATCAATGGTCGATGCATTTGTTCATAAAAATGATCCGCAACCGCCCCATTTTCTGACCGAAAAAATAATATCTGATGATGTCATGGATGAACAGGATTATCGACCAAAATTATCGGTGATTAAAGGATTAGAAACACCGATGACAAAACCTGCCCATGATCAGTCCGTTGACATGTCAAGCGATTTGCCAAATGACAGGGCGCTGCTTTCTGCATTACACACATTGCACCGAATGAAGGCGCAGGGGCAGGAATAATATTCCATAATGCCCCCAAATTTTGTGTTATATAATGTCATGATGAAAGCCATTATGCCGCATTTATCATTAAAATATTGATCGAAAATTCGGCATGTTCCGGCCCATAATCAATATCTTTGCCAATTGATATTTCCCCTACAAATTGACGTTTGGCGGCAAATTCCATGTCGCCAATTTCCAAATTTAACTGGGCAAGGCGCGATTTAATATTTTGCCCATGCGCGCTGATCAATAAAATATGTTCATCACCATCAAATGTCGCGCTTTGCCAATCGCGTTGTTGATGTGAAATCAGCCCAAGGCGAAGACCTGAAAATTTTTGCAACTGGGCCAATATCGCGCAAATGGGATCATATTGTCGCGGTGGTGATGAAGGATTATTTTTCTGTGTTATGATCATTAGGCGGCCTTTTTTAAGCAATTTTCATCAATAAATTGACGTATTTTTCTCTGCATTGCGCTGCGCACTTCGCGGCCCATGCGCATATCCAGCACCAGACGGGGGTCATGCGCCACCAATCGGCCAAATTTAGTTGGCGGCATGTCGTTTTCGCGTAAAAATTTTTCAACTTCCCTTAACATTTCCATTTGCCATTCTCCTTTGGAATTGTTGTATTTTTCTTCCTCCACTCTCTAACTTTATGTGATTCTGATCATAGAATCGGATGAGAACAAAATAAGAACAAACAAGAAATGACGTAAGAAATCCTACTTGTCTAGGAAAAATCCTATTGCTATAGTAAAAAAATGGAAAGCAACGAAATTAGGTCAAATTTGGATCAAATTATCCATGAACGGGGCGAAAGCTATGTGATTTTGTCACGGCTTATTGGCCGAAATGACGCGTATATTCAGCAATTTATTAAAAGAGGCAGTCCCAAGAAATTAGAGGAAAGCGACCGGCGCACCATATCGCGATATTTGGGCGTTTGCGAATCAATATTGGGCGGGCCAGAACGAATAGAACCAAATAATCCAAATAATAATGCGCCCAAAAATATCAATTTGGCCGAACATCCAAATGCGGACATGGTTACCGTGCCGATATTGGATATTGGCGCATCGGCGGGGGCAGGCGCATTTGATCGGGCCGAAATGGGCGGGGAATATCCGCGCGGCCATGTGGCATTTGACCCATTATGGCTGCGGTCAAAGGGGATGAGGTCGCATAAATTATCCATGATATTGGTAGAGGGGGAGAGTATGGAGCCGACCCTGCCAAATGGGGCGGATATTTTAATTGATCATCAACAAAGCATTATTGAAAATGGCCATATTTATGTGCTGCGCCATGAGGGGCAAATTTTGGTAAAAAGGTTGCTGCGCGATAAAAATGGCGGCCTTTTGATAAGGTCGGATAATAATGATTATGCCGATATATATTTGACAGATATTGACAATATTCAAATTATTGGCCGTGTTATCTGGTATGGTCGCTATATATAGCCGGAATTTATAAAGGCCAATTTATGATGAAAGAATTGCCGTACCTATCGAGACAGGCTTGCATGGCGCGAACAAATTGTCCACATAGGTGGTTATGAATAATGTCACATCAAATTTAAATAATGGCCAACCCAAAATACAGGCCGAACCGCCATTAAAAGTTGCGATTATTCCGGTAACCCCGTTGCAGCAAAATTGTTCGCTCATTTGGTGCACAAAAACCAATAAGGCCGCGTTAATCGACCCTGGAGGCGATTTGCCAAAATTAAAATCCGCCATCGCGCAATCGGGCGTGGAAATGGAAAAAATCCTTATCACCCATGGGCATATTGACCATTGTGGGGAGGCTGGCATTTTGGCGAAGGAATTGGGCCTGCCGATTGAAGGACCGCATGAGGATGATCGTTTTTGGATTAGCCGACTTGACGATGATGGCAAAAAATATGGCATAAATGGCGAAATTTTTGAACCAGACCGTTGGTTATTACATGGTGATAAGGTGACGGTGGGGGATTTGGAATTGGATGTCATCCATTGTCCCGGCCACACGCCCGGCCATGTTATTTTTTATCATGCGCCATCGCGCCTTGCCGTGGTGGGTGATGTATTATTCCAAGGGTCAATTGGCCGCACCGATTTTCCCATGGGCAATCATGGCGATTTAATCAATGCGATAACCACCAGATTATGGCCGCTGGGCGATGATGTTACCTTTGTGCCTGGACATGGTCCGGCCAGCAATTTTGGCCATGAAAGACGCACCAACGCCTTTGTTGCCGATCATGTGCTGGCCAGATAATTTGCTTCATTAACTGCGCTTACATATTCATCTGCGCTTAAATAATGTTCATCTGCGCTTAAATAATGCCATAAACTTTTAATAATGCAGCGATGGCAAGGCCCAATAGCGTCAACATGCTAATCACCGTGCCAATCATGCGTAATTTCATGGCGCCTTCCATGCCCAATGGGTGTGCCAAGCGGCCAATAATAAAAATAATACCTGTGGCCCATAACCAATTATTTGTACCAAATGCCATTTCCATCGCGCCGAGTAGAATCAAAACAATTGGCGCACTTTCGATGAAATTTGCATGGGCGCGCATCCGGCGAGTTAACAGATCGTCACCGCCATCACCCACGGAAACACTGGCCTTTCCGCGTGCTTGACCACAACGGACCATCAACCAAATATTGATTAAAGCGGCGCCTGCGCCAATGGTTAATAAAATGGGTAATTGCATGTTTTACTCCCCTTAAGTTTTCATTTGAAATCTTTTATGCGCGATATTTATACGAAGTAAAAGCATTTTTGCATAAAGACTATTGTTGCAAAGCACAGAAAATCATTTATATCGCCATCTTCATCCGAACAGATGGGGATTCTATATAACGGGTTAGTTTACTTGCCTGATGTGCATGTTTTCCCTATATTGTTCGATTATTTTAGTGTTTATGTAATTTTAAGGTGCCGACATGGCTGTTCCAAAGCGAAAAACTACACCATCAAAGCGCGGTATGCGCCGTTCACATGATTCGTTGAAAGCGGAAGCTTTTCAAGAATGCCCAAATTGTGGCGAATTGAAACGCCCACATCATCTTTGCGATGCTTGTGGTCATTATAATGGCCGCGAAATTTTGGCTGAGGCTTAAGCATTTTTTGGTGCAAGCCTGAATTGTCCTGCAAGCCTGAAATGAATAAGGGGTCTGCCTAATGTCTCATAAACCGCTAATCGCCATTGACGCGATGGGCGGAGACGAGGGCGTTTCCGTAATGATTGCCGGTGCTGCGCTTGCGCGGCATCGTCATGATAAATTTCGTTTCCTGCTTGTTGGTGATCAAGAAAAAATTGAGGCTGCACTTTGCGATCATCCCAATTTGCGTGATGCGTCGGAAATTTTGCATACCAGTGAAATCGTCTCTGGCGATGATAAGCCAAGCCAGGCTCTGCGTAAATCACGCGGCAGTTCGATGGGGCTTGCCATTGATGCGGTAAAACGCGGGCAGGCAAGTGCAGCGGTCAGCGCGGGGAATACCGGCGCACTGATGGCTATGTCGAAATTGGCGCTGCGCACCATGCCGGGCATTGATCGTCCTGCCTTGGCGGCTTTGCTGCCAACATTAATCGACAGCGATGTGGTGATGTTGGATCTTGGCGCGAATACCGAATGCGATGCGCGCAATTTAACCCAATTTGCCATTATGGGCGCGGCATATTCCAAAATTATTTACGGTTTTAATGAACCGCGTGTCAAATTACTTAATATTGGCACAGAGGATCAAAAGGGCACGGGCACATTGCGTGATGCATCCGATTTGCTGCGCAGCAGCACGGGCCTGCCCATGGATTTTCAAGGATTTATTGAGGCAGATAAAATAAATCGCGGCGAATGTGATGTTGTGGTGTGCGATGGATTTTCGGGCAATATTGCGTTAAAGGCGATTGAAGGATCAGCGCGTTTTGTAACCGATTTGTTAAAGCGCAGCTTTACAAGTTCGCTGCGGTCAAAATTTGGTTTTTTAATTTCGCGTCCGGCGACCGAATTATTGCGTCATCATTTGGACCCAAATAATCATAATGGCGCGGTTTTCCTTGGCTTAAATGGTGTTGTGGTGAAAAGCCATGGCAGCGCCAATGAAAAGGGCGTGGCCAATGCGGTCGAAGTTGCCGCCAGATTGGTTGAAAAAGATATTATTGGCCGCATTTCCAGCTCCATCGATCATATAAATGCAGAAAATGTAAATAAAGAATCGGATGGAAAATAAGATGGATATAATGACTCAGCGCCCCATTCGTTCAGTCATTACCGGAACTGGTTCTGCATTGCCGCGCAATAAAATTTCCAATGATGAGATTAGTAAGCGTGTGGATACCAGCGATGCATGGATTCAGGAACGCACGGGTATAAAATTTCGCCATATTGCAGAGGCTGATGAAACAACCGCCTCGTTGGGCGCATCGGCTGCGCAAAAGGCGATGGATGCAGCGGGTTTAATCAATCAAGATATTGATTTAATTATCGTTGCTACCGCCACGCCGGACCAAACATTTCCCGCAACCGCCACAAAGATTCAACATTTATTGGGCATAAAACAGGGCGCGGCATTTGATGTTGCGGCGGTATGTTCGGGATTTGTCTATGCCATTGGTGTGGCAGATAGCATGTTGAAAAACGGTATGGCCAAACATGCTTTGGTCATTGGGGCAGAGACTTTTAGCCGTATTTTGGATTGGGAAGACCGCACCACAGCGGTGTTATTTGGCGATGGCGCCGGGGCAATTATTTTGTCGGCCATGGGCACAGATGACACGCAATATCCCCATGCGGATATTTTGGCGAATAAATTGCGTTCCGATGGCGCACATAATGCATTATTATATGTTGATGGCGGGGTGTCCACCACCGGAACTGTTGGTAAATTGCGGATGCAGGGGCGTGAAGTATTTCGCCATGCGGTGACCAATTTGGCATCTGTGTTAAGCGAGGCTTTGGCGATTGCCCAGTTACAGCCAGCCGATGTGAATTGGATTGTCCCGCATCAGGCAAATGCCCGCATTTTGGATGCGACCGCCAAAAAATTGGGGCTGGATAGAAATAATATCGTCGTCACGGTGGACCAACATGCCAATACATCGGCGGCTTCTGTGCCGCTTGCTTTGGATGTTGCGGTTCGCGATGGACGCATTAAAAGGGGGCAGATTATCGCCCTTGAGGCGATGGGTGGCGGATTTACATGGGGCGCATCTATATTACGATATTAAATCGATAATTAGAAATGCCGTTCTTATTGTAAATGTCTCAAATTTAGACAATAATGTTGTTCAATATTTTACATTTGCAAAGAAACAAGTTATATTGTTTTAATGCATTAATTAAGGGAGCTTATACATGGCAGATACGGGTACGTTAACACGCGCAGATTTGGCTGATGCAATCAATCGTCAAGTTGGACTTTCGCGTTCGGATTCCATCAATATGATTGAATCAATTTTGGGTCATCTTTCAAAGGCGTTAATTGGCGGGGAAAATGTCAAAATCTCTGGTTTTGGAACATTCATCCTGCGTGATAAAAAACAACGTATTGGCCGTAACCCGAAAACGGGAGTGGAGGTTCCCATTACCCCGCGCCGTGTTTTAACATTTCGCGCAAGCCAAACTGTTCGCCAAAAGGTGAAGTAAATATATTTGGCCATTTTCAGGTAAAGGAATAAAGGGTGAGCAATCAAAAAAGCGATGATGCCTTTCGTTCTATTGGTGAAATGGCCAAAATATTGGGCGTTAAAACGCATATTTTGCGATATTGGGAGGAGCAATTTCCTGCTCTTACACCATTAAAACGCGCCGGTGGGCGGCGGCATTACCGCCCAAATGATGCGGCATTATTACGCCAAATCCATCATTTATTATATGATAAGGGCTATACGATAAAGGGCGCGAAACAGGCGTTGCGCGGTTGGCCCAATATTATAGAAGGCGAGAATAAAGCCGCGGCCTTTATGCCGGAAAAATTAACAGCAGCCGCAGTAAAAACAGCACGGCCCATTGATTTGGCAAACGCCCCTTTGCTAGATGACGGCAATGAAAGCGCGGCGGCGCAAAGGCAAAAAAATCAAGAAATTATTGATAATTTATTGCGGGTAAAGGCAGATTTGCAAAAGGCTTTGCTAAGATAATCAAGATAATCTATCGCATTAGATTATCTGGATTTGACGAAATAGGATTAAGCAAATGAACCTTAAATTGTCTGCATTTGGCCTATTCTTGATCAATATCGCTCTATTGGGATGTGTTGAGCTATCACCTTCATCAAAAAATATGGCGGTCTCCAACATAAATAAACATGCAATCATTACCACGGCAAAAATGGGCGAGAAATGCTCTATTTTTAATGATGATGAATTTACCGAGTATCCAAATTGTGCCTTCATTCAATCAGATGGCAGTTATATAATATCATCCGACCTAATTGAAAAATTGAAATTTGATAGCAATGGCCTTGCGCCATTATTTTTTAGCGGCTTTGCATATGCGCGGCTCGATGGATATGCGATTAAGGTAGCAACGATGGATAATTTTGCCGATTATTTTTCAGATGGCCTTGTTCGCGCCAATATTTTGGGCAGGCAAGGCTATGCCGATGCAGAGCTAAATATGGTCATTCCGGCAATATATGATGGCACATATCCTTTTCATAATGGCCGCGCGCGGGTATGCATTGGGTGCAGTTTGCAACATGATGGCGAGCATAGTTTTTATGCTGGTGGCAAGGACATATGCCTTGATATAAAGGGTAATGACAGACCGTTACATGAATGTAGATAATATAAAATTATAAAAGCAATTTAATCATATTCAGGGCCAAATTTTGCATCCACATCACGTGGGCGCATAAATTGTGTTAATTGGGCATTGCCATTTTCAATATCGGCCCAATTATCAATATCCAATTTTATGGTGGCAAAGCTGGCGGTGGGATATTTTTGTTCCACCTCATCACGCAGCGGGGATTGGCTATTTTGTTTGACCAAATCCAAAATAATATCTTCCAATCCCGGATTATGGCCCACCATCAACACATGCACTGGCGCATCATCAATTTGCGAAATTAAATCAATCAAAGTGACCGATGAGGCAAGATATATTCGCTTGTCCCAATGCGGGTTTAACGCGCGGCCATATCCATTTTCAAAAAAATTGATGGTTTGCTGAACCCTTGTCGCCGGGCTTGCCAACACATAATCAAAAATAATTTTTTCTTTGGCTATCCAATCGCCCATGGCACAGGCGGCCTGTTCACCCTTGCGATTTAGGGGGCGGTCATAATCGCGCACCATTTGCCCGCCTTCTTGAGGGGCGGACCAATCGGATTTAGCATGGCGAAGCAATGATAAAAATTTCAAGGGTGCGGCTTTCGTTTTTTATAATAGTTGATTATTTATGTGCCGCAAATCGGGCGCAATTGATAGCGGATTTTTTATTTTTTCCACTGCTTCGTCCAATGTTAAACGTGTAATGATAGTGCCCGAAGGAAAGGCGTTTAATAAGCGTGAAGGCACAGAGGGGGATAGCAGGATGAAATGGCCATGATCATCCGCCCGCCGGATTAAACGGCCAAATGCCTGTGCCAAACGCGCACGGATGATGCGGTCATCATATTCATTGCCGCCAAAGGCAAGACGGCGTGCTTTATGCAAAATATCGGGCCGTGGCCAAGGGACTTGTTCCATAATCACCATGCGTAAAGAACGGCCCGGCACATCCACCCCATCGCGCAGCGCGTCCGTGCCCAGCAGGCTGCTATGCGGGTCATCGCGGAAAATATCGACCAAAGTTCCGGTGTCAATCGGGTCAATATGCTGTGCATATAGGGGCAGGCCATTGCGGGCCAAATGGTCGGCAATACGGGCATGAACAGATTTTAACCGACGGATTGCGGTGAACAGACCTAATGCGCCGCCGCGTGATGCCTCAATTAACCGGCCATAGGCGCGGGCCAGCGCAGGCAAATCGCCGCGCTTTACATCGGTGATGATAAATACCTCGGCCCGCTCCGCATAATTAAACGGGCTTTGCGCCTCAAATTGATGGACCTTATTTTGCAAATGATGCGCGCCGGTCCGCGCCATGGCATCATCCCAATCGCCGCCGGCTTTTAATGTGGCCGAAGTCGCCGCCACGCCATGGGCATTTTTCAACACCACCTCGGAAACGGGCTTTGTCGGGTCAAGCCAATGGCGATGAATGCCAATATCATATTCGCGTCCCTCCACCCGTGCGACCGCCAACCAATCGACAAAATCGGGGTCGGCCATGCCCGTGGCGCGGGATAATAATGATATCCAGCTATTGATTAAATCAATGCGCCAGCCAAGGCTGGCCAATGCGCCCTCCGCCCGCTGGCGTGCCATGGCGTCCATCCAATCGGGCGACTCGGCCAAAATGGCTTCCAACCTTTTGCCCAATTTTTGCAGCGGCATGACAATCGCCTCCAATTGGTCAATTGCCTCTGGAATCGCGTCGGTTAGGGCGGGGCTTAGCTGGGTCAATTCGGTTTCAAGACCATATCCCGCATCATGGCCGTTGCTGCTTTCATCGCGGGCAAATACCATGTCGCGCACGGCGGAGAATAATATTTCAAATGGGCCTGATGGCTGTCCCTCTGCTATGCGGGAAAGCCAGTTGTCGGCGGTTAATGCCTCTGCGGCGTGGCATGCCTGTGCAATGGCCCTGCCGCCTTCATCATCATAGGATGAAATATCGGCCAACCGCGCGGCCAGCCCGCGCCTGCGACCCGAAGACCCTCTGCCTGATTTACCCTCTGGCCCCAAAATCCATCGGCGCAGCTCAATCGCCTCTTGCCCCGTTAAATCGGCGGCGAACATCGAATCTGCCGCGTCAAATATATGATGCCCTTCGTCAAATATAATATGTTTGGGCATTTGGTCATTGTCGGCCGCGCGTGCGGCATTGACCATGACAAGCGCATGATTGGCAATAACAATATCGGCATGATGGCTGGCGCGGACCGATTTTTCGATAAAACATTTTCGGTAATGCGCGCATCCGGCATAGACACATTCGCCGCGCCTGTCGGTTAAGGCATTTGTGCCATTGCGGCGAAATAAAGTGACTAGCCAGCCGGGCAAATCGCCGCCAATCATATCGCCATCTTTGCTATAGGCGGCCCAACGGGCAACCAATTGCGCCAATATTGCCGCGCGGCCAGCAAACCCGCCCTGAAGTGCGTCCTCTAAATTTAATAGGCAAAGATAATTTTCACGGCCCTTGCGCACCACCACGCGATGTTTGAAATTTTCATGATCGCGATAGGCGCGTTTTGCCTCGCTGGTCAATTGACGTTGCAGAGCCTTGGTATAGGTGGAAATCCAAATATTGCCGCCCGATGCCGCACTCCACAATGTTGCAGGGGCAAGATAGGCCAGCGTTTTACCAATGCCCGTTCCGGCCTCCGCCAATAACATATTTGGCCCATCGCGCCCATCACGCGGGGTAAAAATATCGCCCATTTTTGTGGCCAATATGCGTTGACCGGGCCGTTCTTCGGCCTGTGCGCCGGTTAATTCGTCCAATTGTTCCAATATATCCAAATGGGGCAGGGTGATGGTGCGTGGTTTCCCCCTTGGTGGCTGTTCCTCCCATTCCGATAATTTGGAAAATAACCATTTTTCGGCGCGTTCCGGTTTGGGCAGATTTTTTACTATCACCGCGCCCCATGGCCATTTTAACCGCGATAGGCTCTGCGCGCTGTTCCATGATCCATCACGCTCTGCCCATTTGGGATTTTGCAAAGTGGAGAGAAGTTTTTGTGCTGATTTTAATAATAAGGGGGCAATGTCATCATCATTTATATGTTCTTCAACCTCACCCGTTTCAATATTATTGGGTAATAAGTCCAATTTACGGGCCAGACCGCGCGGGGTTGGCACCATGAATTGCGCGGGATGGATAAAGGCGAATAATTCCAATATATCCAACCCATTTATATCCGCATAGCCCAGCCTTTGCGCGATGGCAGGTGTGTTGAGCATAATGGTCGGGGTGTCGCACACCAGTGAAATCGCCTCCCCCTTGCCAATGGAGCGACAGATTATTTCGCCAGTATTGGCATCATTTTTTGCCATCCAAATGCCAGCATGGCTTGCATGAATCGCAGGAAAAGCTAGGGAAGGGATTATATGTTCGTGCATTTATGAATTGCATAACATGAAGCGACAATAAAGGAAGTAGGCAATGAGCAATATCAACGAAGAAATGATAGCAACTTTATCAAATGCGGCGAATGTTTCAAAAGCATGGCCATTTGACGAGGCGCGTCGATTGCTCAAACGTTTTGGCGGTAAATTGCCTGACCGTCCAATATTGTTTGAAACCGGATATGGCCCATCGGGCCTGCCACATATTGGCACATTTAACGAAGTGCTGCGTACCACCATGGTGCGTAAGGCGTTTGAGATTTTAACGGGCGGTGCGCCCACCCGCCTTGTGGCGTTTAGCGATGATATGGACGGTCTGCGTAAAGTGCCCGACAATATCCCCAATGGTGACATGTTGGCAGAGGATTTGCACAAGCCATTAAGCATGGTGCGCGATCCATTTGGCAAATATGAAAGCTTTGCCCATCATAATAATGCGATGCTGCGTGAATTTTTGGACCGTTTTGGCTTTGATTATGAATTTGTATCGTCCAGTGAGCAATATAAAGGTGGGGCATTTGATGATGCGCTGCGCGGTGTGCTGCGCCATAATCAGGATATTTTGGATATCATGTTGCCGACATTACGCGCCGAACGCGCCGCGACCTATTCCCCCATTTTACCTGTTTCCCCCAAAACGGGCCATGTATTACAAGTGCCCGTTGAGGTATTGGACGCAGATAGCGGCATGGTGGCATTTGAGGATGGCGGCGAGCGGATTGAACATTGCATATTATCCGGCGGGGCAAAATTACAATGGAAGGTGGATTGGGCCATGCGCTGGGTCGCGCTGGGCGTGGATTATGAAATGTATGGCAAGGATTTAACCGATAGCGGCATTCAATCGGGCAAAATTGCAAAGGCGCTGGGCGGGCGCAAACCCGATGGCATTATTTATGAAATGTTTTTGGATGAAAAGGGAGAGAAAATCTCCAAATCAAAGGGCAATGGTCTGACCCTGGAACAATGGCTATCCTATGGCAGTGAAGAAAGCCTTGCCTTTTTTGCCTATCGCGATCCAAAGGCGGCCAAACAATTGCATATTGGCGTAATACCAAAGGCGGTGGATGAATATTTGCAAATGCGCGGCACATATCCCGCGCAGGATTGGGATAAAAAATTTGGCAATCCGGTGCATCATGTCCATGCCGCACGCGGCGAGGATGTGCCCGAAACCGTCCTGCCCGTTACCTATGGTTTATTATTAAACCTTGTCGGGGTGATGGGCGCGGACGCGACAAAGGAACAAATTTGGGGATATTTGGCCAATTATGTATCGGGCGGCGAAGCAGAGGCAAATGCCGCAACCTATCCCGAATTGGATAAGTTAATCGACAATGCCATGGCCTATACCCGTGATTTTGTCGCCCCAACGCTTATCCGCCGTAAACCACAGGGTGTAGAGGTTGCCGCGCTGACCCGTTTGGATGAGGAACTGTCCAAATTGCCCGAAGATGCTCAGGCAGAGGATATTCAAAATATTGTTTATACCATTGGTAAAGAGGGCGGATTTGAAAATCTGCGCGATTGGTTTAAGGCATTATATGAAACCTTATTGGGCAGCAGCGCCGGACCACGTATGGGCAGCTTTATCGCGCTATATGGCGTGGCAAACAGCCGCCGGTTAATCGCAGAGGCATTGGCCGAATGACGGTTATTGCCGCACGGCTATATCGTAGCGGCAAATTGCTGCGTGATGTTGATGTGGCAAAGGATATGCCCAGCCTTGAAAATCCGGCGGATTTTTTGTGGATTGGCCTGCATGAACCAAATGATAGTGTCATTCACATTATTCAAGACCGTTTTGCGCTGCATCCTTTGGCGGTGGAAGATGCGTTGGATGCACGGCATTTGCCCAAGATGGAGATTTATGGCGATCATTTGTTCATTGTCGCGCGAACCACGCATATAAATGATGCGGATCAACGCATTGCTTATGGCAATACGGCGATATTTGTCGGGCGGCAATTTATCATCACGGTGCGCCATGGTTCAATGCGGGGGCATAGCCCGGTGCGCAACCAATTAGAGGCCACCCCTTGGCAATTAAAAGAGGGGCCGGATTATGTGTTGCATGCCATATTAGATTTCATTGTCGATGGATATTTTCCCGTCATTGACCGAATGGAGGAACAGGTTTTGGCGATGGAGGATCAGGCACTGGAACATTTTCTTAACCGCGCCCAGACCACAAAATTGTTCAATATGCGGCGCGATTTATTTAAATTACAACGGATAATGGGCCCAATGGAGGATATGGTAAGCAGGTTTATCAATTTGGGATTGCCGCAAATTGATGCGTCCATTCATCCATATTATCGTGATTTATTGGACCATATAAGACGGGTGGAATATCGCGGCGAAGGGCTGCGTGAGACATTATCGTCGGTTTTGGATACTAGCGGCTTGTTGGAACAGCAGCGCCAAGGCATTATTACAAGGCAATTGGCGGCATGGGCGGCAATACTTGCCGTGCCAACCGCGATTGCGGGTATATATGGCATGAATTTTAAATTTATGCCCGAATTGGAATGGAAATATGGCTATACCATTATTATGGCGGCGATGGCGATGATTTGCGGGATTTTATATCGGCGGTTTAAAAAGGCGGGATGGTTATAATTTTGCCATCAAAAAAACTTGCAGTTGACTGTCCATTGAAACTGCCGCAATTGTCAAATCCCAACTATTTGAAAGTTATTATCATGCTTAAAAAAATGCTTTTAATATTATCACTTACGTCATTTTCGGCCTCGCCAATTTTGGCGCAGCCCATGTATACCAATGGCAACCGCCCTGTGACGCTACATGCGATGGATGATATGGATGCGTGCAGTTTGGGCGCGATTACAGATCAGGGGCCAGAAGGCGCCGTTTTGGTTTTTAGCGGAGATAGTAACGAGTTAGAAGCATTTGACAATTTAACATCTGGACAGGCAATTTGGGTATGCGATAATAGCGAAGAAAATGACATGGTGGGTATTGTATATAGCCATGATGGAGAAACCGATTGTGAGGTAAGCTCACCCATATTGGAAGATATGGATTATACCGGTCCTTGTTCTTCAGGCTGGATTATGTCCGACGCGGTCGAAGTGATTGCCGGATAATGATTGATATTTTCACCACTGGCGGCACAATTGATAAAATATATTTTGATGCCCTGTCGGAATATCAAATTGGCCCTACGGCGATTATCGATATGCTGCGTGAAAATAATGTTTATGCGCCGCATCGTGTCACCCAATTATTGCGAAAGGATAGTTTGGAATTGACCGATGCGGACCGCACAGAAATATATAATGCAATTATGCAAAGCGATGCGGATAAAATTTTGGTGACACATGGCACGGATACAATGGTTGATACGGGCCGCTTTCTGCGCGATATAAAGGGCAAAACCATTGTCCTGACCGGCGCTTTACAGCCTGCATCGCTGCGCAAAAGTGATGCGGAATTTAATGTCGGCTTTGCCCTTGCGGCGGTGCAATCATTGCCGCATGGCATTTATGTGGCGATGAATGGCCAGATTTTCGACCCCGCCATTACGCAAAAGGACCGCGCGGCCGGACGCTTTATCTCAAATTGATTTGGGGGCAATTACCTGCCGCAAAACGGCGATATAATTGGGCGATATGGTCATGCGCGGATGATATCCCCCATCGCCCAATAATTTATGAGCATGGGACAGATGATAACATGGCACGCCCATGAACAAATGATGTTCGCTATGATAATTTACCCAATAGGGCGCAATTGTCGCGCGTTCCAACAAATTGGCATAGGTTGTTCGGGCATGGGTGAAGGGATCATCACCGCCCGTGCTGGTGCAGGCATGTTCGGCAATATTGCGGATACGCAGGAACATTTGAAAACTGGTCGCCAGCGCGATGAACCATAATAAAAATGGCGTCCATCCATATATGATCAATGATAATGTTAATAATATTGCCTGAACCATTAAAAAACGAATAAAGGCCCGGCCAATAAAAATATTTTGTTCGCGTTTTTCGGGGTTTAAACTGCGCAATGCCATGATAAATTGTGCAGTGCGTTGGCGTATAAAGACAATGCCGGATATATCGCGAGCAAATTTTCTTAACAGGCTATTCCTTGTCACTGGAAAAGGAGCGGAAAGCGGCAAATCTGGGTCTTCGGCCTGTTGTGTAAAGCGGTGATGGGTTAAATGATAGGCGCGATATGCCTGTAAATCCGTGCCCACCGCTGCGCCGCTTAACCATTCGCCCATGAAATTATTCCATTTGCGTTTTGGGTGTAAATGGCCGTGGGCTGCATCATGCATTAAAATGGCAAGGCCCAATTGACGCCCGCCAATAATGATGATGGCCAATATATAACCCAAAATATTGCCCCAATATGCCGCCAATATGGCCGCGCCAAAGATGACCAGCCATGCATGGGCAATCAACCATATGCCATATATATTTGATACCGATGTGATGCCGGCCCAATCATTGGGGGCAAATATTTGTTTAGGATTGGCTGCTTTGACCGCAGGCATTTTATGCTGCCTTTATATTTTGGCTGGCAAATTGGGCTATTTTTGCCTGCGCCTTGCGCGATTCAGGAAAGATAAAAATCGGCCAATCATGGATCATCTGTGCCAATTCAATATATTCTATATTGGGTAATTTTTCGTGTAGCGCACGGGCATTTGTTACCAAAATATCATCGCCGCCGCCAAAGCATAAAATGGGCGGCAGGCCCGACCAATCACCGAAAATGGGGCTAACCCGCGGGTCATCCACCTCCCAATGGGCGGCATATAATTTTGCCGCATCATCAATGCCGCGAATCGATAAAATCGCATCACGCGGTTCGATTATTTGTTGCTCTGCATAATCAGGAGATAATTTTAACCAAGGACAAATAAGGATAAGCGCATTTGCCATGCCCAGTGCATTGCCACGGGCATGTTGCGCGATGGTTGCAGTCATGCCGCCGCCCGCACTATCCCCGCCCATAATAAAGGGCGCACCATCCAATTTGGCCAAATAATCAATGTAAAAATCCACCGCCCATTTTTGAATATGTTCTGCGGTAAATTCGGGGGACAAAGGATATAGGGGCGCGGTAATATTCCACCCATATTTATCCGCCATATGCGCCATAAAATCCAAATGCGCATCGGCCGCGCTATACACATATCCGCCGCCATGCCAAAATAATATATTGGCGCTGGCCTGTCCATTTTTGGGGGCGAAATGCCAGATATCATGGCCGTTAAATTGGCTTTGTTTTATGGTCAATTTTGCCCGCCATTTATCCTTTGGCTGGGGCAGGGGGGTCGCGCGCGCCTTTGCCAATATGGCCGGAAATTTCGGCCCGCCGCTGAATAATTTTTTATAAATGCCTGTTTTGCGCAATATGAAATTAACCACCCGCGCCTGTATGCTTATTGCCATATTCTCACTCCCTTAATCATATGATTAAACCAAGTCAGATAAAGACGCAAATATTCAATTATAATTAAAATCCCCCCGCATCATGAAAGATATTTTTGCATCGCATTTCGCATTGCCTCTCGCGCGGGAATTTCCACAAATTTATAAAGCAAATGCGCGGCGGCAAGGGAGAATAGAAGCATGATGTCGCCCATGATGATGCCGCGATCAATGTCCCAAATTTTGGCCCAATGGCTTAATATTCCCAAAATCACGCTATGGCATAAATAAAGTGAGAAAGAAATTTCACCCAACCAAAATAAAGGTTTTGCCGATAAAAATCGGGCAATCGGCCCATTGGACACATAAACCGCCATGATGATGGCCGCCAAATTGGCCAATAATAATAAATCGATTAAAATTCCTGCTTTTTTTATCGTAGGGGCATTTAATAATATTATGAAAATTGAAATGATGGAAATGGCCAATAATGGGTCATAAATTTTATTTGTTTTTATTTGGTTCAATAAAAGAAAAAGTCCAAATCCAATCATGAATCCGCCCGCCACGCGCAATAATGGCCCGCCATTTTTAATGGCATTGATGCTGCCCTTATCATCAATAATATAATATAAAATTGCGGCGCCAATTAAAATTGCTGCCATGCCATATAATTTTTCATTAAAAAATTTATGGAATAGGGCAGCGATAGGAAAGATAAAAATATAGGCAAACATTTCTGCGCTGACCGACCATGCCGGTTCATTCCAAACATAGGTATCTGGCAAAGTCCATTGACGCACCAAAGTCGCCAATAATAACCAATCAAGTAAATTTTCGCCATTTGGCCATTTGCTCTCATTGCCCAAAATCGCGGCAATATAGGCAGAGCATAGCAAAAAAACCATGATAAGAAGATGAACGGGAAGCAAACGCGCAATGCGAAGCCACAGGAAATTTGCCCAAAATTTTGCCGAAAAATGCTGTGCCTTTTTCAAATAAACATGCGCGATGATAAGCCCGCTTAACATAAAGAAAAAATCAACGCCAATATATCCATATTTTAACGGGGGAAATTCCCGAAACCATGGATATATGGTGAAATATCGCAAATGATAAAACACAACATAAATTGCCGCAAAACCGCGCAGCGCATTGATGGCCGTGCGATAATCTTTATTTTTTATCATATTTGTCATGCAAGCGCGGCGGCCAATTTTTCCATGAACTTTGCGCCACGTTCAAATTGGTCCACGGCAATAAATTCATTGGGTTGATGCGCCTGTTCAATTGACCCTGGCCCGCAAATAACCGATGGAAAACCCGCCGCCTGAAATTGCCCCGCCTCCGCTGCATAGGATGCAGCAATGGCGGCTTCATTATCACCTGTTAATGAACGCACAAATTCCTCCGCCACATTATTGGCGGTGGGGGATAAGGGCGGGGTGGCAGATATTTGCGTTATTTTTATCCCGCAATTGGGAAAGGCGGCGGCCATTTCTGTGTCCAATGCGGCGCATTTGGCAAAAAATGGCGCCAAAATTTCAGACGGATTGTCGCTTGGCGGGCTGCGCAGGTCAAAGGCGAAACGGCAATGCCGCGCCAAAATATTTGTCGCCGTGCCGCCCTGTATCTCGCCAATGGTCAAGGTGGAATGGGGCGGCATGAACGGGCTTTCCACATCTGCATTTTCCCATAATGTACGCGCCAATTCGGCAAGGTCATGCATTAACTCCACCGCCACCATATTGGCGGATAATCCCAAATGGGTCAGGCTGCTATGTGCCTCATGCCCATAGACATTCACTTCATGCACCATAATGCCCTTATGCCCATTTATAACGCGCATCATGGATGGTTCACCAATAATGGCCATGGCAGGTCGGGGCAATTTGTCGGCAATTTGGGCAATCATCGCCGGTGCGCCCTTGCATCCCACTTCTTCATCATAGCTAATCGCCAAATGGATGGGGCGTTGGCCCAATTTGAACATAGGAACAGCTGCCAAGGCAAGGGCGATAAATGCCTTCATATCGCATGTGCCGCGCCCAAAATATTTGCCATCTTTTTCGGTTAGGATAAAGGGATTACTGTGCCAATCCTGCCCATCCACGGGTACAACATCACTATGTCCTGATAATATAATGCCGCCCTCCACCAACGGGCCGATGCTGGCATATAAATTGGCCTTATTGCCGATATCATTATGCACCAAATGTGATGTTATGCCATGGCCGTGCAAATATTCGGCCACCCAATTGATAAACGCCAAATTGCTGTCGCGTGATGTGGTGTCAAATGCGATAAGGGTTTTGAAAATATCTTTGGCTTGGGCAAGCATGTCGGGCCTTAATGAAATGGGGGAATGATTTTATGTCCCCATAACATGGCTTTTACATATATGCCCATGATAATTTTACCGCTTATGTTTTTGGGCTTTCCCCTGATGGTGCAGAGATATTTTGGTCATTATTTTATTTATTACCATCATTTTTACCCGCATCATCGCCATCTGCATCTCCATCGCCAGCATCATCACCCATATCTTCGTCCGATGTGGGCAGCGACAATTTTATGGATAGGTTCTCGCCATCTTTTAAATTTTCAATCGCGCGTAATAATTTGGCGGCGGGGTTATTCGCATTTTTTTGGTGCGGGTCATTGGCCAATGGGATTAAATAATATCGCGCAAGGCTATATTCTTTTTCGCGCATAAATTGCTGGGCCACCATCCACCGCAATTTTTGGTCATAGGGGGCGATCTCCAATGCGCGGACAATGCCGTTCACTGCGGTTTCGGGGATGTTTACGCCCTGTTCTCTAAAACTATTATAATAATAAATAAGCGGGATTGGGTGATCATTTTCCAATTTATTTAACGTGACCACCGCGCTGCGCACATTTTTCCACGCTGCATCAATATCATCTGCATCCTTGGCAATTTCGGCCAATGCATAAATTTTTTGCACATGGGCGTTGATATTTTTTGGATCAATCGCAATGCTTTTGTCGGCTGCATCAATGGCGGCTTGATAATTTTCTGTATCAAATTCTGCCTCTGATAACATGGATAAAATGCTTGCATCATCTGGGAATTTTTCGGCCAATGCCCTTGCCTCGATTAAAAGTTCATCGGCACTTTCTTTATTAAGCCCTCTTTTTTGTTGAATGATGAGGGGGATGGCTTGTCCCTCTGCTTCGGTCATTTTGCGAATATGAATGTCGGTTGTTTTCAAAGCTGTTCCGGCAATTTTCATATATTGCAATTTACTACGGCGCATATATTTTTTTAGATCCTTGTCCAAAATTTCCAAATCGCCAAATGCCTCCCGCGCAGCGTCCAATTCTGATTTTCCATTGGCCAATTGGGTGAAATATTTGCTTAATTGCCCGGGACGTTCGCCTCCCATATTCAGATAATGATATAATAACCAAGCGCGGCCATAAAAATTATCATAGCTTTTGTCCTTTTCGCGGGCCAATCGATATGTTTCACGGTCCAGTAATTCTTCAATTTTAATATTATCGGCAAGATATAACTCCGCGCCGCGATGCGATGCGGTGATGCCCAAACCAATGCCGCCATCTTTTTCAAATTTCGCACTGCCGTGAAATTCGGCAAATCCCTCGCTATACCAACGCGGCGTGATAAGTTTATTATTGGTGTACATGATATGATGTGCATATTCATGAAATAGGACGCGTTCGCTCATGTCGACATCATTGCCATTTGTATCAACGCGCGGGATAAAAGACACAGATGATCCAGCGCGAGGGATGTAAAAACCCCCGACGAAAGATTTTTTGTCACCATATAATTTTTTAAGTTGGAAATCATTGCGCAGCACGTAAATCGTCAGCCTATTGGACGGGCTGGGTTTTATATTTTTAATGCCAAGGGTCAGATGCAATGCGCTGTGGAATTTTTCCAAACGTTCGGCAAATTCGCGAACATCCTTTTCATTTTGGTCCGCAATTATCCTGAAATGATCGGAATTTGCTTCATGCCATTCGGCATGGGCCGGAACAGCGAAAATAATCAATATTGATGCAATAAATGTAAAAAAACGCATATTCTTCCCCCCGTGGAGGGAAGAATATTTCGCCCCTTACAATCGGTTCAACTATTTGGAAGATAATGTGTTTTCAATCCAATCGTCAATCTTTTTTTCCAAAACACTCATCGGTAAAGCGCCGGTGTTAAGCACCTGATCATGAAATTCGCGCATGTCAAATTTATCGCCCAATTGGGTTTCGGCCCTTTTACGCAGCCTTTGGATGGTCATCGCCCCAATTTTATATGCCAATGCCTGTGTTGGAATGGCGATATAGCGTTCAACCTCTGCCGTGGCGTCGGTTTTGCCCATGTCGCTATTGGCCATCATATAATCAATGGCTTGCTCTCTGGTCCATCCTTTGCTGTGCAATCCGGTATCCACGACAAGGCGCATGGCGCGAAGCATTTCATCCGACAAAGTGCCAAAACGTTGATATGGATCGTCGAACAATCCCATTTCATAACCCAATGTTTCGGCATATAGTGCCCAACCTTCAACATAGGCGGTGTTTCCTCCAAATCGCATAAAGGCGGGCAATGCTTCATTTTCCTGAGCCAGACTGATTTGGAAATGGTGGCCCGGTGCGCCTTCATGCAAATATAATGTGGTCATGCCGGGCGTGGTGCGGCTGGGCAGGTCATAGGCATTGAAATAAAAGGTGCCTGCACGCGACCCATCGGGCGTGCCATTTTGATAAGAACCGCCCGCTTCATATTTTTCGCGATATTCTTCATAGGGCTTAATTTCCAATGGCGCTTTGGGCAGGACCTTAAAATAATCGCCAATTTTGGTGTCCACCACTTTGCCTATATCATAATATCCCTGTGTTAATGCCTCACGGCTTTTGGGTTGGAATTTTGGGTCGCTGCGCAAATATTCAAAAAATTGCGCTAATGTCCCTTTAAAGCCAACTTCTTCTTTTACTTCTTCCATGCCATTTTTAATGCGGGCCACTTCGCTAAGCCCCAAATTATGCACCTCATCCGCCTTTAACGGCAGGGTGGTGGTTTGCTCAATCATATAATCATATAATTTTGCCCCGCCCTTCATGGATGATAATCCAACCTCTTTACGCGCAACGGGCAGATATTCATTTTTCAAGAAATCGCGTAATTTTTGATAGCTGGGATAAATGACATTTTTGGTATAATCGGTATATTCACCGGTTAAACGGGCCTTATCCGCATCGGAAAAATTATCGGGAAATTTTTGAACTGGCCCCATATAGGGGGATTCGTTTAATGGCTGTTTTAATTGGGTGTCCAATTGGTCAATGACATTTTTGATGGTCAAATGGGTTTCGTAAACCCCGCTATCCATCCCCTCACGAAAACGGCCAATGGACCGGTCAAGCAGGACGATAAATTCCTTATGTCGTTTAAGATTATTGTCATAATCCTCCACCGTTTTAAACGGCGCAGCGCCCTGGCCGCTGGCAAAACTGGGGTAAAAGCTGTGAAATCCGCTAAAATGATTAAGCGGGCGCACCACGGTTAAGGCCATAATTTCGGGGGAAAGTCCGGTAAGGGCGTCATTTTGGTTTTTCTTAAAAACCTCAAACGCGATTTTGTCGGTGGGGTTTAACGCATCATAATTTATATTTTCCAATGCGCTAATATTATCTTCGGCAGCCTTACGTTCATTGTCAAAATATTCATCGGAAATAAAGTCACCAAATTGATCCGCATAGCGCATATCCCCGCGGAACAGCGCGGTAATCGGGTTGCGCTTAATGCTTGCCTCATCATCATTGGCGAATAATTCGCGCAATTTTGCGCCTTCTTGCTCGCTGGACAGATTTTGTGACTCTGCCTCGCTAATCGCCTCGCTTTGCGTTGGCATGACCGAAGGGGTTGTCACTCTGTCCACGCCGCCAGTGGTGGCGCAGCCCGCGCTTAACGCGGACAAGGATGCAGCAAATAATAAGGAAAGATATTTTGGTTTGGTTGATGACATTATAAGCCCCTATTTAAGTCTATTCATTTATATTATGACATAGCAAAGCATGGCGTTTTTTATCGCTCAAGGTGCATTCGACAAACGACAGCAAATGACGGCCCAAAAACAGCATGCGGGGTAGGTGGTGCCAAATGGGCATATATTGTAACAAATATACCCAATATTGGGTAATATTGGTTCAACCTGAACCGGTTAATTTAACCCAGTTATTTTGCCGATACCATTTGGTGATGATATATTTTGTGCCCTCTACCACTGGCGTTCCGCTGTGCAGGCTTTTATAATTTGGTTTGCCGTCAACAGCCATATTATTCCACATCAATAATGTGCCTCTTTCCGGCCTGACCCCGATTTTTAAGTGCGGAAATTCGGTCGCCCCGCCCGCTGGCACATTATTTAAAAATATCATGGCAGTCCAGCTGCGTTGGCCGCCCCTTAATTCCTCTTGTTTCCAATAATCCTGCGCGGGATGGAAAAAATCATGATGCGCCTTAAACTCTTGGCCGATTTGATAACGCTGCCCCTGCATGGTTTCGGCATAATCATTATCTATGCCCATCAGGGCGCTAATCCGTTTTTCAATTCGGTCAATATCGCTTTCCCATCGGTTAAGATGACAGCTATAACTGGTGCGAAACCCTTCTTGCTCTGTCCCTTTATAAAGGGAGGATGGTTCGGCTTTTTCATCAATTTTATCGATTAAAATTTGGCAATCAGCCTCTGGCAAGAAACCGCGATAGACATAAAGTTGAATGTCGGGAATATCGACCATTTCAACCATCGGGTTGCTGTTCAATGCGCGTGTAACCTTGCGGCCAATGTCGCTTAACTTTTCAGGATCGTTATTCGGGCCAAATTTTGGCGTTTCACCTTTTTTAAAGGCTGCATCATCTGTTGCTGTTTCGTTCATTTTTTCATGCCTGTATTTTTTGCATTGATGATAAATTATTTAATGATACGCCCGCGCACCATCACCCATTGAACCTTTTCCAATGTTCTTATATCGTCCAATGGATTGGTGGCAACCGCAATAATATCTGCGGAAAATCCTGGGGCAATTTTGCCAACTTCATTTTCCAAACCCATCAATGTCGCAGCGCCTGTTGTCGCGCTGGCCAATGCTTCACGGTTGGTCATGCCGATTAAATCGACCATCAGGGCAAATTCCTCTGCATTGCGGCCATGTTCATACACGCCGCTGTCCGTGCCAAAAACAATGTTAATGCCATTTTTGTGCATTTTATTGGCGGCCGCGCCAACCACTTTTAATGTGGCGCGAATTTTATCCTCCACTTGGGGCGTGTAAACCCCTTTGCCCAGCCTTTCCCTTATGCCTGTATATGCCATAAGGGTGGGGACACAGGCGCTTTTATTCGCCTTCATCGCGGCCATGCTGGCATCATCGCCAAAGGTGCAATGTTCGATGGAATCAATACCCGCCTTTGCTGCGCCTTCTATACCGCGTGGGCCATGGGCATGGGCGGCCACCTTCATGCCTAGGCTATGTGCTGTATCAGCAATGGCGGTCATTTCTTCATTGGTGAAATGTTGGTCAAGCCCGCGTGCCTGTTGCGATAAAACACCGCCCGTGGCGGTAATTTTGATAAGGTCCGCGCCGCGTTTCGATGCCTGTCTAACCCGTTCGGCGCATTGCACCGCGCCGGTGCAGCTATTTTCTGCGTCCAGCACTTTATTTACCTCTGGCCGAAATCCGCTGACATCTCCATGGCCGCCAATAATGGAAATGGCAGGGCCGGATGATTGGATGCGCGGGCCGGGGATTTTTCCCTCTGCTGTGCCACGCCGCAGGGCAAAACCCACCAATTGCGCCGATCCAACATCGCGCACCGTGGTAAATCCGGCAAGCGCGGTGATACGCGCATTTTTCGCGCCCATAATGACGCCCCATTCATCGCTGTCCACCGCTTCGCGCCAATAATCACCGCCCGGATCACCGGATAAATGCACATGGGTGTCAATTAAACCGGGCAGGACGGTGAAGTTAGATAGGTCGATAATCTCTAAATCATTATTGTCCGCATCATTATCCGCGCGTGTTATGCCATTTGTAATAGAGGTGATTTTGCCATCATTGATGGTGATGGTGGCCGGACCAATTGCGCCTGTTTGTGCATCGGGGATTAAATTTCCGGCATATATGATTTTTGTTTCGGCATAGGCGGCGGCGGTCATCATCATGCTGGCCGATATCATTAACATGGCTTTACGCAACATCATCTTCTCCCAATATATTTATATATAAGATGTGGCAATTTCATGGACGCGGCGCAAGCAAAAAGGCCCAGGCCATTTTGGCCCGGACCTGTCATTAAACCAAAAAATGATTACCAGAAGAAATCATATATGGTGTCGACGACATAACCATTGCGGGTATCCACCAACAACACATCATCATAATATCTTACCCAGCGATATGGGCCATAGGATGGCGGCAAACGATATTGGTCATAATCATTTATCCAATAATTTGACGCGTAAAATCCACTGCCCAAATAGAATCCAATATTTATCCGGCTGTAATAATGGCCGCGATAGGGCGCATAATAATGATAGGGCCGATAATAAATTTTGCGGTTCTGATTGCGATGTCCGCGCCAATCATATCGGCGGTCGCTGCGCCAATTATTTTGCCAACGTGAATAGCTGCGGCCACGATATTCAAACCGGTCGCTGTTCCCGCGATATCTATCATCACGGCGGTTATCATTATTGCGTTCATATCTGCGGTCATTTTGTCCATCGCGGCGATTATCATATTGCGCTGTATCGCGTGATGGGGCGCTGCGATTTTGCCAGCGATTATATCCACTATTGCTGTTTCTAGTGGGCGTGGCGGTGCTTTGGTCATTTTGGCCATGACGTGCATCGCGCCTATTCTCAATTGGAACTCGCTGCCGTGCTCTCTCTTGTGCTGGCGGTTGCGCAGCCTGCCGTGCTGGCCTTTGCGCAGCCTGTTCTGTGGGTTGCTGCACGCGGATATTTTGCGGCCGCGCCTCTCGCGCATCTTGTCTTGATGCTTGCCGTGCCGTGCGAATTTGGCGATCACCAAAACCGCCTGTGCTGCGACGCTCTTGGTTATTTTCACGAACGCGCTCTGTGCTTCGTTCTTGGCCACGTTCTTGTGATTGCGATTGGCCTTGATTATTTTTCCATCTTTGCTGTGCATTGGCATTGATGGGGTAAAGGGTGGTGGCGGCCATTAAGGCAGCAATGAAAATTTTTTGTTGCATGTCGGCGTCTCCTTCATCGGGGACTGGCCTGCCTCATATCATCAAATCCTTGTTTGGGCGTTGATGACTGGCATTTGTCCCTATGTTTTAACAATAACGCCGCGAGTCTGTCCTTATGCTGAATAAGCCGTAAATATTCAGGAAAGAATGCATTTATATGAACGGGGTTTTATCTATTATGGATGAATTCGCGGGTTATTTTACCAATTTGGGCCAATATTTCCTCATGCTTTGGGTCTTTTGGATCGCTATTTATCGGTGCTTCATAATATGCGGTGATAATATAATGAAGATAATTACCCTGCCTGTGTTTATCCCATAAAAGGGCGATATCATTAAATTTATGGGCCATATCCCCCGAACCATTGCCATAAGCGGTGCCGGTCTTATTGCCCGCGACCCAATCGGCATCCAAATATTTTCGCAGGCGGTTTGGCCCTGTATTGGTGGCCATTGTCCATTGCCGCAATGTGGCAGCGGAGGCATCGGTTAATAATCCAGCGGTGAAAATTTGGGCAATGGTTGATGATATTGCCGATGGGCTGGTCGTGTCGCGTGTTTCGCCCATGGGCACAAAATTTAACATTGGCTCAATCCGGTCCAATCTTGTCACATCATCGCCAAAAAATCTCAACAATTTGGTGAAACCCTTTGGCCCGCCAATTAAGGGCAGCAGTAAATTGGCCGCTACATTATCGCTGCTTATTTGGGCGGCCTTGGCCAATTGCTCAACCGTCATATATCCACGCGAGATATATTTTTGCGTTTCCGGCGCATGGGACAATATGTCGGATTGTGAATAGGATATTTTTTTATCCAATGATAATTTGCCGATATCGCATTGCCGCAAAATAAAGGCGGCCAGTAATAATTTAAATGTTGAACAAAGCGCAAAACGCTCCTCGCTTCGATGGCCGCCAATATACCCGCCGCCGCTTGCATCCTTGTCAAATGGCGACCATAAAGCAACGCCCAATCGCCCGCCATATTCCGCCTCTAATCCTGCAATGGCGCGGGAATAGATGGAGTCTTTTACATTCATATCGGTGGATAATGGCGCATTGGGATTTTCAGGCGCTGTATCAATATCGCCGCCATATTGTGCGCTTTGCAATGCGCTGTGGCTTATGGCGCCACTAATATTGCCAGCAAGGCCCAATTTTACTGCCGCGCCCCATAAGGGCCAGCTTGCCCCACCAAAAAATGCATTTTGCAATAAATGTCGCCGGTCCATATTTACCTAATCCCATAATGAAGATGGGTAAATATGGCGCAAAGCGGTTCGGCAATCAAATAACAAAATATGTTATATGGATAAGATTATTATGAATCTTTGCTTTTTTCCAACCATTCTTCCAACCATTTAATGGTATAATCCCCATTTTGAAATTCAGGATCGGCCAATAATTTTTGGTGCAATGGAATGGTGGTTTTCATGCCGCCAATAACAAATTCCTCCAACGCACGGCGCAGCCGCATCAGGCAACCCTCGCGGCTGTGGCCATAAACAATTAATTTGGCAATCATGCTGTCATAATAGGGCGGAACTTTATATCCATGATAAAGGCCGCTATCGACACGCACATATAGGCCGCCTGGCGGGTGATATGCGGTCACCGTGCCGGGGGATGGCATGAATGTTTGCGGGTCTTCGGCATTGATGCGGCATTCCACAGCATGGCCGGAAAATGTAATTTCATCTTGGGTAAATGATAATGGCTTGCCATCGGCAATGCGAATTTGTTCGCGCACCAAATCAATGCCGGTGACCATTTCGGTAACCGGATGTTCCACCTGAAGACGGGTATTCATCTCGATAAAGAAAAATTCGCCATTTTCCCATAAAAATTCAATTGTGCCCGCGCCGCGATATCCCATATCGGCCATTGCTTTTGAACAAATCTCGCCCATGCGATCACGCTCGGCCGTGGAAAGAACGGGGGAGGGGGATTCCTCCAACACCTTTTGGTGGCGGCGCTGCAAAGAACAATCGCGTTCGCCCAAATGAATGGCATTTCCTTCGCCATCGCCAAAAACCTGAAATTCAATATGGCGCGGATTGCCTAAATATTTTTCCATATAAACGGTGGCATCGCCAAATGCGGCCTTTGCCTCCGTCGCGGCCTGTGACATTTGGGTTTCCAAAAATTCAGGGTCATTGACAACTTTCATGCCCCTGCCGCCGCCGCCGCTGGCCGCCTTAATTATCACAGGATATCCAATTTCCAGCGCCAATTTCTTGGCGGCATCCACATCCTTAATCGCGCCATCAGAACCCGGAACAAGCGGCAGGCCAAGTGCGCCTGCGCTGCGTTTTGCCTCTACCTTATCGCCCATTGTGCGGATATGTTCCGGCTTTGGCCCAATCCATTTTAACCCATGGCTTTCCACAATTTCGGCAAATTGGGCATTTTCGGATAAAAATCCATATCCCGGGTGAATCGCATCGGCATGGCTGATTTCCGCAGCAGAAATAATCGCCGGAATGTTCAAATAACTATCGGTGGAGGATGGCGGCCCAATGCAAATTGCCTCATCGGCAAGGCGCACATGCATGGCATCGGCATCGGCGGTGCTATGCACAGCGACGGTTTTAATGCCCATTTCATGTGCGGCGCGGTGGATACGAAGCGCGATTTCACCGCGATTGGCGATAAGGATTTTTTTAATAGCCATTATTTTTTCCCAAGTCTGTATCGCTTATCCCACCACCACTAATGGCTGGTCAAATTCAACCGGCTGGCCATTATCGACCAAAATTTCTTTCACTGTCCCTGCGGCGGTGGCGGTAATGGGGTTCATCACCTTCATCGCCTCTACAATCAATAAAGTATCACCAATCGATATTTTATCACCAACATTGATAAACGGCGCTGCGCCCGGTTCGGCGGACAGATATGCTGTGCCAACCATGGGTGATTTTACTGCATTTGCATGGTCATTGGCGGGGGCTGCGGCCGGTGCATCGGCGACGGGTGCTGGCGTAGCGGGCGCTGCGGCAGGGGCCATCATGTGCATTTGCGGTGCAGCCTGCATCACGCCGCCGCCGCGTGACACGCGGATTTTGCGGTCACCATCTTCGACCTCAATTTCGGTTAATCCCGTTTCGGCCAGCATTTCGGCCAGTTCACGGACGATTTTTGTGTCAACCTGCATCGAACCGCTATTTTCTTTACCGCGATCATTTTTGCTGGACATATGTTGCTCCTTGGCGAATTTTATATGTTAAGTTGAAATTATATTAAATTATTCATGTTGCTTTAGTCACAAGGACGCGGCCGCGTCTAGTGCAAGTTTATAAGAAAGCGAACCAAAACCCGAAATTGTTCCTTTTGCAGCCTTTCCCACAAAGGATTTTTCGCGAAAATCCTCCCTTGCAATGGGATTGGACAAATGAACTTCAATCACAGGAATATTTATTGCCTTTATCGCATCATATAATGCGATTGAAACATGGGTTAAGGCACCGGCATTTAACAACACCGATTTTGCACCGCTTGCTGCTGCCTCATGTAACCAATCGACCAAATGCCCTTCATGATTTGATTGGCGAAAATCAATTTCATATCCCAAATCACGGGCATGATCGTCCAACATGGCGGCAATATCATCCAAAGTTTCATCGCCATAAATTTCCGGTTCCCGCATTCCCAATAAATTGAGATTCGGCCCATTAATGACAAAGATGGTCATGCTCATTTGGCGCGCCCCATTCCATAAAAATATAAATTTAATGGCACAAATAGGAAAAAGCGTGACAGGATGCTTGCCAGTCGCCACCGCCTATCCCTATATGAACCCAGATATCATCAACCGTAAACCGCAAAGAATAAAAAAGCGAGACGAAATAATATAATTGGATAAGGAAATTTGAAAATGGCCGATGCCAAAATTATCTTAAATGGGGAGGAATATTGGATTAACTTGCCCAGTAATTTGACCGATTTATGCGAAAAATTACAGCTTGATCCGTTAAAAGTGGCCATAGAGCATAATCGGGAAATTGCGCCGCGATCATTATTTTCCCAAATCACCTTGTCCAATGGGGATGAAATTGAAATTGTGCATTTTGTGGGCGGCGGTTAATAGGCTCTGCACCATAAACGAAAAAAATATAATATTGATATAAATTGAAAGAGACGATGATGACGAGCGCAACTGATAATTTGCAAAAGGACCAATGGAGCGTTGCGGGCCGCACTTTTAACAGCCGCTTAATCGTCGGAACTGGGAAATATAAGGATTTTGAGCAAAATGCGGCGGCGGTCGCCGCATCGGGCGCCCAAATTGTGACCGTGGCCGTGCGCCGCGTTAACGTGTCCGATCCCAAAGCGCCCATGTTAACCGATTATATCGATCCTAAAAAAATCACCTATTTGCCCAATACGGCAGGATGTTTTAACGCCGAAGACGCGATTAGGACATTGCGCTTGGCACGTGAAGCTGGCGGATGGGATTTGGTGAAATTAGAGGTATTGGGCGAGGCAAGGACATTATATCCCAATATGCGCGAAACATTAACCGCGACCGAAACATTGGCAAAGGAAGGTTTCCTGCCCATGGTATATTGTGTTGATGATCCGATTGCCGCCAAACAATTGGAGGATGCGGGCGCGGTGGCGGTCATGCCGCTGGGTGCGCCAATTGGTTCGGGACTTGGCATTCAAAATCAGGTGACAATAAGATTGATTGTCGAGGGGGCATCTGTTCCTGTCCTGGTTGATGCGGGGGTTGGCACGGCCAGCGATGCAGCCGTCGCGATGGAGCTGGGCTGTGACGGGGTGTTGATGAACACCGCCATTGCAGAGGCAAAAGACCCGATAATGATGGCCCGCGCCATGAAATTATCCGTCGAATCGGGGCGGCTCGCCTATCTTTCAGGGCGTATGGGACGGCGCAAATATGCCGATCCGTCCAGCCCCTTGGCTGGCCTGATATAGTTTCACCATCAACTTTATAGCCGTTCATCGGCACATTTTTACATTTCATCATGTTGTTTGTCGAAGCAGCGATGATGATGTGCCGATTGTCGAAACCCGCTGTTAAAATGGGGCAATTTTGCGCATTTTATAAATGCAGGCGGGTGACAACCAAGTTCCCTACTTCTTAACATCGCCCGTCTGCTTCTTCTCCCAAAGGCATGATGCCTTGATTAAAAAAGGAAATGCAGATGAAAAAAATTGGATCAAAATTAAGCGCTTTGGCAATTATCGGATGTGGCGGAACGTCTCTTGCTCTCTCGCCCGTTTATGCGCAGCAAGACAGCATGTCAGCGGTCAATATTTCCTATGCCGATTTGGATTTGACCAGCAAAGCGGGCCAAGAAGCAATGGATAATAGAATTTATGCCGCGTCTAAGAAAGTTTGTGGTTTGTCCGGCGCAAATGGCAAAGAAAGCCTGAAAATACAAAGCGCGCGCCGCGATTGTCAGCAAATTGCCTATAAACAGGCAAAGGTGAAGGTGACCATTGCCATTGCACAAATGAAAAATAATCAGGACGAGAAAGACCAATTTGCGTCAAATAAAGCCGTGATAGTCGGCAATTAATTACCATAAATCATGGATAATATATGGGCGGTTTTCACCGCCCTTTTTTTTCGCAAAAAATATAGATTATTTACCGGCAAGTTTTTTCACATCGGCCAGATATTTACGGCCAATGCGAATTGATTCATCATTATTTAATAACGCAAACCACACCCCGCCGCCCTCATGGCGCAGGCCGCGAATATTATCAGTGCGTATAATATGGCTGCGGTGAATACGTTGAAATGCCGCTGGATTAAGCCTTTCTTCCAAAGAGCTGATGGTTTGATGCAATAAATAGCTGCGTTCACCGGTGAACAGGCGCATATAATCGCGCTCCGCCTCAATCCGCCTAATATCATCGGCGGCCACGCGAATTAACTCGCTGCGGTGGGAAACCCAAAATTCCTGTGTATATTTGTCATTTGACGGGGATGGGCTATCATTATCCTCTCCGATACTTTCGGCGGCGCGGCTAATTGCGCGGCCCAATCTTTCGGGGGCAACGGGTTTTAACACATAATCGACCACGTCAAGATCAAATGCTTCTAATGCAAAATTATCAAAAGCAGTGATAAAGATGATTTTGGGCTTTTTAGGCAACATGGCTATGCTGCGCGCGGCCTCTATCCCCGTCATGCGCGGCATGGCTATATCCATTAAAATTAAATCGGGCTCTAACGCCTTAATTTTTTCCAATGCTTCTTCGCCATCATTGGCGGTGCCGACAATTTCCAATTCCTTTATATCGCGGCATAATAATTCCAATCGCTCCACGGCCAATGGTTCGTCATCAACAATGATAAGGCGGATAATATCTTTATTTAACAACATTTATTTACCCTTAATTTGGAAGAAGATTATTTTTATATAAGGCGATGGATAATATCACCTGATAGCCGCCATTTTCCATCGGGCCATAGGTCATATTGGCATCAGGGCCAAATCGCACTTCTAAACGGTCGCGTACATTGGCAAGGCCAATGCCATTGCTTTGTCGTTTTTGTTCGTCATTTTGATGGGCGGGCTGTTGCTCTCCATCGTCGCTAATGATGATTTTGGCAAAACCATTATCGGTAAATGCGCGCACCGAAATTGTCACCGGACGGCGTGTGTTTGATACACCATATTTAATGGCATTTTCAATCAATGGCTGCAGGATTAAACCCGGCACGCGCAGATCGATTAAACCATCTTCTATATCAAAATGACATATTAACCGATCGGGATATCTTACCTTTTCAATTGCCAAATATAATTTTTGTAATTCCACTTCCTCGCCCAATGGCACTTCGTCTAGCGGGTCATTGGATAATGAATGGCGATAAAAAGTGGACAGGTTCATAATCATCGCCTCGGCGCTTTGTTTGTCCCCGCGCATGACCAGCGCACTTAATGAATTTAACGTGTTGAACAAAAAATGCGGGTTCACTTGATATCTTAATGACCGCAATTCGCTATCCTTTGCGGCCTGTGCCAAACGGGAAATGCGCCGTTCGGCAAGCCGGACCTCCTTGGAATAGCTTAACGCGATGAACATTAAAGCCCATGATATGATAAAGAAATAGCGACTAATCGCGATTTCTGCGATTTCCTGCCCCTTGGTCACGCCAAATAATTCGCGCGCTTTTTTGGTCAATTCTTGATATTTTTGGGGATCATCAAACAGGCTGACCGGATCGTAAATATTAAACACCCAATAATTAAACACTGCAATCAATATGGCACAGGGAATGGCGCCTATAAATGCCGCCGAAATACGTTCATTTATTGCCTTGCGGTCAAAAAGCCGCAAAAATAAATATAGCATCCATGTCAAAATAATACCCACGGCGGTAACGGTAAAACGGCGCATGGCCAATTCACCTTGTTGCGGAAAATCCATCACCGCAGAGCGCAAAGAGACGATTAACGCATAAAATAACCAAAATCCGATAATGGTCAGCAAGGCCAATTTATTGTCAACCAATGGCCTGTTCGACGTGCGTTTTTCCAATTTGGATAAAATTTTGTTCATAATGGCGACTATAAAAGAAAAATTCTAAAAATATGCATTTTTCACATATGCTGGTCGAACATTTGTCCGGCTTTGTCGAAACATTGAACGAAATTCAGGCATGAGCGGCAAAAAATAATGGTTAACCAAATGCTAATCATATTAAGCGATAAGCATATTTCATCGATATAAAAGGATGGGATATGCAAAAACGTCAGGAAAAAAATACAGGCGGGGTTACATTGATAGAAATAAAGGAATTTGCTTCCTTTGCTGCGGCAACGCAAAGATATATTCGCCGATCCCTTGATGTTGCATTTGAACGTCATGATGCAGTTATTTTATGGTCGCGCGATAGGCAAGAGGCGGCCAGTATCAGCGCTCAAAAAAGCATTTATAAACGATTGCCGGAAATTCGCGCCTTAATTCCCGCCAGTGCATCAATTGAGGAAAGCGAAACTTTTTTAAGCCCGCTTATAACCTTGGCGGCATTTGACCTTGGCCAAAATCGTATCAATAGTTTTTCGGCTTTTCGTTTTTTATATGAACGGTTAATCGGCGCAGAGGCGCGGCCATGGCTGCCTGCAATTTTTTGCGCGGCGGCATCTTTGCCGCATTTGCACCCCGATATGCGAAAAACATTGCTGCAATCGATTAGCGAAGCCGCCGCCACTGCAACCGGTTGGTCACGGCGCGAGCCTAGTTTCTATCCCGAATGGATTGAAAAATCTGGCCCTTGAAAATTATTTCATGCCGGTTTTTGATATCTAAAATACCATATTTCATGGCCCAATCGACGTGCCTTTGCCTCATATCTGGTTTGCGGCCAGCCAGAGGGGCGGTTTTGAAAATCCTGTGGCCCATTATTCAGCCATATAAATTTATCGCGGTTTCTTTGCATTACCATCAATGCATGGCGCACATAAATGGGATGATCGGTGCCAAACCGAAATTCGCCGCCGGCTTTTAATTTTTGATGGATAAGGCCCACTGGTCCGTCATTCATCATCCGCCTTTTCGCGTGACGTGCCTTTGGCCATGGGTCGGGGTGCAATAAATAGGCAAAGGACAGGCTTTCATCCGGCAACCTTTTCAATACTGATAAGGCATCCCCCATATGCAGGCGAATATTGGCCAATGGCCCCATATTGTCATAATTTTCAATTTGCGGCAAAAGCTGCGCCACGCCGTTGATAAATGGTTCACAACCGATAAAACCATGATCCGGTAACATATTGGCGCGATATGCCATATGTTCGCCCCCGCCAAATCCAATTTCAAAATGCAAGGGGCGTTCATCGCCAAATAATATTTTGCTGTTAATGTCGCCTTGTTCTGGCACGCTGATTTGTGGCAGCAGATTATCAAGCAAATATTGCTGACCCTCGCGCAATTTTTTACCCTTTGACCGACCATAAAGACGGTTTAGGGAAAGCGGATCGACCGCAATATCGGCTTCATTTTCATATTTATCAGACATAATTTGTCGAACCATTTTGCGCCAATTTTGGCAAGCAAAATTTACATTTGCATTAACCTTATTTTCGGCATTTGAGTTTAAATCATCATCATGGACAAGTTTCAACTATTCCTCTTTTTGCTATTTTTCAGCTTCGCCGGCGTTTTTGCTGCGCTATATGCATATACGCGGGAGAGATCTGCGTTATTTTTATCGGCGACATTATTATGCGCCGTTTTGGCCGTTTTGCAGGAAACGTCCATTGGTTTAAGGCATATACATTCGCTTGACTTATTTGCCATTGGCGGGCTTTTTTGGTTCTCCAGCGTGGCTATCGCGCTGTCTGCTGCATCCTATGTCAAGGTGAAGCTGGATTTTAAGATGATTGGCATTATCAGCATTGCGGGCGGGTTTTGCGTTTATTTTGCATCAAAGGCTGCCATAGATGCGCCGCGATTATTTTTAATTTTTGAGCTATGCTCCGCTGCGATAATCCTGTCTGGATTACGTACTTTACGTCTGGGAAATCAAACTTTTGTAAACCGTATTTTGCAAAGTTTTTTATGCATGGTCACCTGTATAAATTTGCTGCGCGTGTTGGTGGTTTATATAAATATGTCGCGCATGTCCGATGCACAGGCACATATGCTGCATCATGATTTAATTTATTTTTCCACCGCGTTCATGGCGATATTGGCATCCAATCTTTATTTATTTTTAATGGCGTCGGTAAAAATAAATTTCCAACATCAATTGGCGGTGACCGATCAATTAACATCATTGTTAAACCGCAGGGGCATGTCCGAATTTATTTCTGAACAAGAAAATGAATATGGGGGGGAGATTTGGGAAGGCCGCGCCATATTGGTGATTGATATTGACCATTTTAAAGCGATTAACGATCAATATGGGCATTTTGTAGGCGACCGCATTTTGGCATCCATTGGCCAGATATTGCAAAATGTTTTGCAAATGCATGGCAAGGTGGCGCGGACTGGTGGTGAGGAATTTATGGTGGTGTTGAATAAAAATAGCAGCCCCATTGCCGAACAATTGGCCGAAAATGTGCGGGTTGCCATTGGCATGTTGAAACATGATATGTTGGGCCGAGGGCAAAATGTAACGGTCAGCATCGGCGCGGCCATTGGCCAAGAGGGCGAGGCGATAAAGCGCATTGTGCGCCGCGCGGATTTTATGATGTATCGTGCAAAATCACAGGGCCGCAATAAAGTGATTGTTGATCGGGTGGATTTTTCATTCTCGGTAAAGGGTATGGCGCATCAATCATAACCCAAATCTGCGCAGAGAGTTTTGAAAATGCGCAAAAAATATGCATGAAATAACCCTATATTCCATGCATATCGACACTATAATTATGTTATTGGATTATTTATCCAATGGCTTTTTTCAACTCATCTACCAAGTCCAATTTCTCCCATGGGAAGAAATCGCCCTCTGCCTTGCGGCCAAAATGGCCATAGGCTGCGCTTTTGCGGTAAATAGCTTTGTTCAATTGTAATTTGGTTCGAATTGCCTTGGGCGTTAAACCGCCTAGGGATTCAAGGCTATTTATGGCATTTTCAATCGCCTCATTACTCACTGTGCCGGTGCCATGCGTATCAACATATAATGATAGGGGGTGCGACACCCCAATAGCATAGGCCAATTGTATGGTGCACCTTGTTGCATATCCGGCGGCAACAATATTTTTTGCCAAATAACGGGTGATATAGGCCGCGCTGCGGTCAACCTTTGTGGGGTCTTTGCCGCTAAATGCGCCGCCGCCATGCGGTGCGGCCCCGCCATAGGTATCAACAATGATTTTACGGCCAGTTAAGCCCGCATCGCCATCTGGCCCGCCGATAACGAAGCTGCCCGTTGGGTTGATATGATATTGGGTGTCGTCGGATAATAAATGCGCGGGCAAAATTTGCGCCACGATATTTTTGACATAGGTGTGAAGTTCGGCCTCTTTATCGCCGGCATCATATCCTTCCTTATGCTGGGTGGACACGACAATTGCGGTTGCGGCAATTGGCACACCGTCAACATAGCGCAATGTTACTTGGCTTTTGCTGTCTGGTTCCAAAAATGGCGCAGCCCCGCTATGCCTGTCAGCGGCCATTTGGGCCAAAATCTTATGGCTATAATCCAATGTCGCGGGCATTAAATCGGGGGTTTCATCGGATGCATATCCGAACATTATCCCTTGGTCGCCTGCGCCTTCATCTTTATTTTCTGCGGCATCAACGCCCTGTGCGATATGGGCCGATTGCGGGTGCAGATGGTTGGAAAATTCAAATGTTTCCCAATGAAATCCATCTTGTTCATATCCAATATCACGGACCACTTGGCGCGCGGTTTGTTCAATTTCAGCCTGAATACCGTCTGCCCAATTGCCATATTCATCCATAATATTGTTGCCGCGAATTTCGCCGGCCAACATCACGCGCTGTGTGGTCGTCATGGTTTCACATGCCACCCGCGCTTCGGGATCTTTTGATAAAAACAAATCAACAATAGCATCCGAAATTTGGTCTGAAACCTTGTCAGGATGACCTTCGGATACGCTTTCAGATGTGAATAAATAGGTTGAGGGCATGTTGAATCCGTTGAAAAGATATAAAGAAAAGTTTATGTGCGCTGCACTTAAACCGAATATTTGTTTCTGACAACCCAAAATGAGCCAAGAAATATTATCAATAGGGCAAGAATAAGTGGCACTATATTACCCCATTTGGCGAAAAATGTTTCGGCATTATGCGGGGGCAGGGGCGCGTCAATTCGCCCTGCAACCCCGGGCTTAATATATTTAACTATACGCCCATTGGCCGCGACAATCGCGCTTATCCCCGTGGGGGTGGACCGGATTACGGGCAGCCCCTCCTCAACCGCGCGAAGGCGGGCCTGTGCCAAATGCTGCGGCGGCCCCCATGTGCCAAACCATGCGTCATTTGATGGGTTAAAGATAAAATCAGGGCGGTTTTTTCGGTCAATAACATTGCCGGAAAATATAATTTCATAACATATTTGCACGCCCATTTTGGGGCGGTGAAGACCGTGGCTATCCCTGCCCAAATCCAATGTGCGCGGTCCAGGCCCCTGCCAAAAATCAATCGCGCCGGGGACTAATCGGGTTAACCCCAATGGTTCAAGCAACCACCGAAGCGCCAAATATTCACCATAGGGGACAAGATGGGCCTTATCATATTTCCCCAAAATATCAGCATTTTGGGAAATGGCAAAAATGCTGTTGCGCGCGCCAATCACATCATCCTGCGCGTTAAATTCCAATCGGTCAGAACCGGTAATCAGCACATCATCCTTATTCATCAATTGGGTTAACAGCATGCGGCTTGCCACCGCGCTGTCGCCGGGTTGCCCGCGATAGGCATAATAGGGATAGCCCGATTCCAATTGCCATGGAATGGCCGCCTCTGGCCATAGGATAAGGCGCGGCGGTGCATTTTTGGATGCGGTGGAAAGCGTCGATAATTTTTTATAATTTATCGCCTCGGCGCTGGCTTCATATTTATTGGATTGCGGAATATTGGGTTGCACCACGGTAATATATTGGGCAATTTTGGGCGCAATTTGTAATGATGTGCCGCCAATATAGGTTAAAAATGCAGAGCAAGCGAGCATCGCCATGCTGAAACCGCCGATAATCATGGCATGGTGATATTGCTGCCGCGCCAATATCCATAAAGTGCCGGCGATGAATATCATCAATAATGAAAGGCCATATGTGCCGATAAGCTGCGCTATGCCGCCAATATCAACCAAGATAACGCCCAATGGATTCCATGCAAATCCAGTGAAAATAGTGGCGCGTAGCCATTCAAATATCGTCCAAAAACCGGCAAATATTAAAATGAAAGACAGGGTGGGAATCGAACCCACGGTAAAATATTGTTTTAGCTTTTGTCCCAAAATATAGCTGCCAAGCGATGCAAAAGCGGGAAATAGCGCCAAATAAAGCGCAAGCAAGACCACCGCAATCCAGCCAAGCCAAGCGGGCATTGCTGCTTGAAAAGTAAAGGCGGTGGCAATCCAATTATTGCCAATGGTAAAATGTCCAACGCCAAAAATCCATGCGGCACCAAATGCCTGCCTCGCGGAGACGGCGGCATAAATATGCGCGATTAAATAGGCAAAGGCCATTAAGGTGAACGGCCATAGTCCCCATGGCGCAAATCCCGTGGCGGATATCGCCCCGATAAGTAACAAAAATATATGCGGATGGCGGGCAATAATATGGGTGATTTTTTCCATGGATAAACTCTTGCCCAAATATAGACAAAATAGCAATTGGCCAAAGCGCTGCTTTACGATAAACTGCCTGCTATGATGATATTAAAGACATTTATCGCGGCATTGTCATTATTTCCAATGGCGATGCAATCCAATCAGACAGCTGGCGATGCGGCGCCAATTATATCAAAGCCATTGACCGCGGCGCAACAGGAAAAAATTTATTGCGTGGCAAGCATTGCATTGGTCGCAGCAGAGCAGGATAGAGGCATTGCCAGCGCCTTAAAATATCATGATATGCGCGGCGAAGGCAAAAAATGGATTGGTTTTGCGGGTGAAGAATTGATGCGGGAAACCGGTGAGCCGCGCGAAATTATTGCGCTATATTTTAAGGAAGCGGCCGAGCATCTGCAACGCACAAGCATTGATAACGCCAATGCACAGGCATATTTGGATGGGCAAATGGACAAATGCACCAAATTGATGCGCACGGATTTGGCCCGTGATGCTGAAATACAGGCGCAGATTGAGGCGCAAAATGAAGCTGCGGGCGATGCATTGGCCCATGAAGAGGAAGTTAATCCATGAATATTCGTCCCTTTCATTTGGCCGTGACGGTCGATAATTTGGCCGATGCGCGCGATTTTTATGGACGGATTATGGGATGTGCAGAGGGGCGCAGCAGCGACAAATGGATTGATTTCAACCTATATGGCCATCAATTTGTGGTGCATTTGGATGAAGATAAACAGCGCCATATGGCACATAATCCGGTGGATGGGCATCAAGTGCCCGTGCCGCATTTTGGCGTGGTGCTGACCATGGATGATTGGCAGTTATTGGCCGAAAGTTTAACCAGTTCGGGTATTAAATTTGCGATTGAACCAACCATAAGATTTGCGGGGCAAGCAGGAGAACAGGCCACCATGTTTTTCACCGATCCGGCAGGCAATGCATTGGAGTTTAAGGCATTTGCCCATGATGATATGATTTTTGCGACTTAAAAACATTATTTAAGAAGAAAATATATTATTTCCCCATCACCTGTTCAATTGATGTGACATTTGAGCAAAGGTGGCTTTCTTTGGATGAACCTTTGCCGCCCAACATACCAACAATAATAAATCCGCCAATCACCAAAATTAAAAATGCCGCGCTTAAAATTCCTAAATATTTTTCAATAAAAACCTTAATCGGTGCGCCAAATTTCCAGAATAAAAAGCCAACAAGCATGAATTGCACCGAACGGCTTATCATGCTGGACCATATAAAGGTCCATAAATCCATATGAATAAAGCCAGCGGTTAAGGTGATAAGTTTGAATGGAATGGGCGTTGCACCCTTTATCAAAATCATCTCAGCGCCATATTCGCGCAAATAACAGGCCGCTTGGGGGAAACTTTCCCATAGGCCAAGCGCCTTTAACAACGCTATGCCTATGCTTTCATAGGCAAGATAGCCAATCATATAACCAAATAAACCGCCCAAAACCGACGATAATGTGCAAATCACGCCATAGCGCAATGCCTTATCCGGATTGGATAGGCACATTAAACCCAATAATGGATGGGGTGGAATCGGGAAAAAGCTGCTTTCCATAAAGGAAATCGCAAAAAGCCAGCGTTCTGCATGGGGGTGGGCCGATTTTTCAATCGTCCAATCATAAAGTTTGCGTAACATGAATATGGCCTAGATTATAAATAGGTAAGTGAAAAGCAGAACATCATTATATAAACGACGATTATGTGATTTTTTTAACCCAGCCATAGCTGTCATCGCTATTCCCGCGTTGAATATCGACCAATAATTGGCGCAATTTTACGGTCATTTGGCCGGTGCTGCCATTGCCGATGGTAAATTCGCCGCGTGAAGATTTTACTTTGCCCACTGCGCTAACCACGGCGGCGGTGCCGCATGCAAAACATTCCAATAATTTGCCTGAATTACTGTCATCTTCCCATTGTTGGCGGCTATAACGTTCTTCACGCACGCGCAAACCCTGGTCCTTGGCCAATTGCAAAATGGATTTACGCGTAATGCCGGGTAAAATAGTGCCGGAAAGCGGCGGGGTTAAGATGCTGCCATCATCAAAAATGAAGAACAGGTTCATGCCGCCCAATTCCTCCACCCATTCATGTTCGGCTGCATCAAAAAACACCACCTGATCGCATCCATTTTTGGCTGCCTCTGCCTGTGCGATTAAACTGGCGGCGTAATTTCCGCCGCATTTGGCCGCGCCCGTGCCGCCCTTTGCCGCGCGGCTGTAATTTTCGGACGCCCAAATGGTCACGGCATCCGCGCCTTTTTTGAAATATGCACCAACGGGGGAGGCGATGACGATGAACATATATTCTTTGGCAGGGCGCACGCCAAGGAAAACCTCGCTCGCAAACATGAATGGGCGCAAATATAATGACCCGCCATCGACATTGGGGAACCAGTCCATGTCAATTTTCACCAATTGCTCAATTGCCTCAATAAACAGATTTTCATCAATTTGCGGCATTGCCATACGGTCCGCCGATAAATTAAACCGCGCGGCATTTTCCTGTGGCCGGAACAGGCCGATTGAACCATCGGCCAATCGATATGCCTTCATTCCTTCGAAAATTTCCTGTGCATAATGCAAAACGGCGGTTGCAGGGTCAAGCGACAATGGACCGCGCGCCACAATGCGGGCATCATGCCATCCCTTATCCTGACTATAATTTATCACGGCCATATGATCGGTGAAAATATTACCAAAGCCGGGATCGGCAATTTTGGCCGTGCGTGCTTCGGCTGATGTGGGATTGGTTGATGGTTGGATGTTAAACCCGTCATGTTGATCGCGCACTATTATTTACTCCGGCCAGCTATATTTTTGACGATATAAAATGCAAAAATATATAATTACTTAATTTGAAAATATGTTGCATCATTATTGCTTGCAGATGCATAAATCTAATGGCAAGATACGTCAATATGGTTGACCCATTAAAAATATATCCATCCGGTCCCTTGTCTTCAATTGGCAAAAGCAAATTGGAGGGCGCATCGCGTGGTTCTTCGTCTTCGCAAAATGGACAATTTACCGCATCGCCGCTTTTCCTGCGGGAGGAGGAGGTTCGGCGCGGAGCTGAGCTTTTATTTTTTGGTTATACCCGATTTACCAGTTCAATTGATGAATTATTGGATGTTCAGGGTTTGGGCCGTGCGCACCACCGTACATTATATTTTATTGCCCGCCAGCCCGATATAAATGTGGGGCAATTATTGGCTTATTTGGCGATTACCAAACAATCATTGGGCCGTGTGCTGAACGAGTTAATCGAGAGAAATTTGGTGGAAACACGCCCCGGAGACAAGGACCGCCGTCAAAAATTATTGCGTTTGACCAATGAGGGCGCGGCGATGGAACAAAAATTATTTGAACGGTTAAAGCAAAAAATGTCGCTGGCATATAGCGAGGCGGGGCAAGAGGCGGTAAGTGGTTTTTGGCAAGTTCTCCATGCCTTAATCCCCAATGCGGATAAGGCATTGGTGAATGAGCTGCAAAATATATAATCGCGTAAATTTATTTTTAAGAATGGGCCTGAAAAAATGAGTGAGACAATTGATCGGTTGGAAGAAGTCATCAGGATAAGGCGCAAGGAATCGCCAAAGAAAAGCTATGTCGCCAAATTACGCTCCAAAGGCAGGCAGCAAATTGCCAAAAAACTGGGTGAGGAAGCGGTTGAGGTGGTCATTGCCGCCATGTTGGGAAAGAAAAAACAGGTTATCGCCGAATCCGCCGATATGATGTTCCACCATTTAATGCTGCTCGCTGATATGGGGCTTTCTATACATGATGTTTTTGCCGAATTGGAATCGCGCAAGGGGATGTCGGGATTGGAAGAAAAAGCAAATAGGAAAGATGGTTGAATAATATGGTTGATCCGCACGCGGCCTATGACGAACAAAATATTTTTGCCAAAATTTTACGCGGGGAAATTCCGTGTAATAAGGTTTTTGAAGATGAATTTGCGCTTGCCTTTCATGATATTAACCCGCAATCGCCGCATCATATTTTGGTGATACCAAAGGGCGCATTTGTCAGTTTTGATGATTTTACAGCACATGCATCCGATGCTGAAATTGCGGGATTTATTCGCGCAGTGGGCATGGTGGCGCGTGATGCCGGAGTGGTCGATAGCGGTTATCGTCTATTGGCCAATATTGGTAAAGATGCCCATCAAGAAGTGCCGCATTTACATGTTCATATTTTGGCGGGGCGCCCACTTGGCCCGATGTTGGCGCGATAAAATTTTTGTCTTTCGCTGGAAAATACACAAAATGCGGCAAAAAGAGACATAATATAGTTGCGCAGGATTATTTTCTGACTAGGTTTAGAGGCACGAAGACCCATTGGCATCGACCAATTGGGATTTAAGGGGAGTTTTTATGATATTTGGACGGGTAAAGCCGATTGACGATATTCTCGCGACGGCAAAGAAAAAGGCATTGCCGCGCACATTGGGTGCGCTGCAATTAACTTTATTTGGTGTGGGCTGTGTTATCGGGACGGGTATTTTCGTTCTGACATCTGCCGGCGCACAAAAGGCAGGCCCTGGCCTGATGCTGGCATTTGCAATTGCCGGTTTAATCTGCATTGTGGCGGCGCTTTGCTATGCTGAAATTGCATCAATGCTGCCGGTGGCGGGTTCGGCCTATACCTATACCTATTCAGTAATGGGTGAAATTTTGGCATGGACGGTCGGTTGGGCCTTGGTGCTTGAATATGCGGTGGCGGCGTCTGCGGTTGCCGTGGGCTGGTCGGGATATTTCTCCGGAACGATATTACAGGAAACCTTTGGGGTGCAATTGCCTGCATTTTTGGCGGGCGGCCCATTGGTCCTTGGCGGGATAGAGGGCGGTTTAATTAACCTTCCTGCTGTTGTCATCGCATTATTGGTGACATGGTTGTTGATGATTGGCACCAGTGAATCGGCAAAGGTAAATGCCATTTTGGTGGCGATTAAGGTTACTGCATTAACTACCTTTATCATCCTTACTTTGCCAAAATCGGAAATGGCCAATTTCAACCCATTTTTGCCTGCTGGCGTATTTGGCGGTTTGGGTTCGGGCATTGGCGCGGTTGGCGCGGCGGCGACAATTTTCTTCGCCTATGTTGGTTTTGACGCGGTTTCCACAGCAGCGGAAGAAACCAAAAACCCGCAACGCAATGTGCCCATTGGCTTAATTGGTTCATTGTTAATTTGCACCATTTTCTATATTTTGGTCGCGGCAGGTGCAGTGGGCACAATTGGCGGCCAACCAATTATGGGGCCAAATGGCATTCCTTTCCCCGCTGGTTCAGAAGAATTGGCACGTCAATGTGCAATGGCGGAACATTCGGCTAAATTGGTTTGTTCAAATGAGGCATTGGCCCATGTGCTGCGTGAAATTGGTTTTGGCACTATTGGCAACATGCTTGGCTATGCGGCATTTATTGCATTGCCTTCGGTAATTTTGATTTTACTATTCGGTCAAACGCGTATCTTCTTTGTGATGGCGCGTGATGGATTGCTGCCGGAATCATTGTCAAAAATTCACCCAAAATGGGGCACGCCCTATGTGGTGACCGCGATTACTGGCGCAGTGGTTGCATTTGCAGCGGCATTTTTGCCCGTGGGTCAATTGGCCGATATCGCCAATGCAGGCACGCTTTATGCCTTTATGATGGTGGCCATTGCGGTGATGTTGCTTCGTAAGCGTGATCCAAATCGCGAACGGTCGTTTAAAACACCGATGCTGTGGTTTGTTGGTCCTGCAACCATTATTGGCTGTGTGTTCCTATTCCTAAATCTACCATTTGAGGCGATGATTGTGCTTCCTGCATGGGCGGCCATTGGTATGGTGATTTATTTCCTATATGGATATAGCCGCAGCCATGTGGGCAAGGGCATAGTTGAGGTGCATAGCCTTGACGATGATGCACCACATCGCCCCGTTGATGGCGGACCGGTTGTATAAAAGATTAAAAACTTAATGGAGAAGGGGGCGATATGCCCCCTTTTTTATCGCAATAATTTTTTGGAGGAATAATATGATAATTTTTGGTGCACCATTGTCGCCCTTTGTTCGCAAGGTGATGATTTATTGCGTAGAACGCAAAATTGATTTTGAACTGCGCCCCGTTAACCTTGGTTCACAAGATCCAGAATTTCTTGCCGCATCGCCGCTGCGTAAAATGCCCGCCATACAGGATGGTGATTATTGCTTGGCCGATTCCTCTGCCATTGTGCATTATTTGGAAGGCAAATATGGCGCGGCCTTAATCCCCAATGATGCACAGTTGCGGGGCAAGGCAATTTGGTTTGACGAGGTGGCAGATACGGTCTTTGCCGCTACATTGGGTAAAATATTCTTTAACCGTGTGGTTGCGCCGAAATTTATGGGCAGGGAAGGCGATATGGCCGCCGCCGATGATGCAGAAAAAAATGACCTGCCGCCCTTATTGGCATGGGCGGAAAGCGAAGTCCCAGATGAGGGTTATTTGCTGGGCAAAGATTTCACCTTAGCTGATATTTCGTTGGCGGGCGTGTTTATCAATCTGTCGCATGGCGGGGTAGAGCTGGACGCAGCGACATATCCAAAAATTACCTCATGGTTGAAGCGGGTTTTGGCGCGTGACAGCTTCGCCGCGCAAGTTGCGCGTGAAAAAAAGATGTTAAGCCGTTAAATTTTTTGATGTGCGAAATCTAAATTATGTGAAGGAAAGGGCCGCGATATTGCGGCCTTTTTCATGCGGCTTTATCATGATGGGCAGGTTGAATTCCGCCCTATCCAACTGTTCGGCCGCCGCCTTTGCCTGCGCCTTGTCAATAATCGCGCAAACACGCGCGCCATCATCGGTGCGGGCAATGATAGTGACGGCCATTCCATCCCCCTTTGGCTGGGCGGTATAGCTTTCAATAATGGCCGGCCCATCATGGCTATCTAATAATTGGATATTGCCTTCCTCATCGTCAATTTTTTGCCATTTATCGCCATCCTGCCAATTTGCCGGATAGGTGGAATATATCCCCACCGAATATTTGCTGGCAAAGCCGCCATTTGCCCCGACAAGCGCATATTTACCCATATTGGTACGGCAATATTGAACCGCCTCGGCAATGGCGTGCATGCTATAATTATTGCCCGGCCCACCAAAATAGGGCAGCCCGCCGGTCAGGGTAAGGCCGCGCGGGTCGTCTTTGGACAGGCCAAGCGCCTCTGCCGCGCAAAATACTGGGAAGGGAAAGCAGCTATATAGGTCAAATGCGTCGATTTGCTGTGCTTCTATACCCGCAATGTTCAATGCTTTAAGTATAGCATGGCGGCTTTGCGGCATATCGGACAGATCAGGACGGGTTAGGCAGCTTGCCTCCTTTGCATCGGTGGAGGCGTGGATGAAAATCATTTTATGCGGCGGCACGCCCATTTCCACCGCCTTAGCATAGCTGCTGATGATAATCGCCGCGCCCAAATTCACCTGGTCCCGCGCCACCATCATGCGGGGATAGGGTGATGCGACAAGGCGGTTACGCGCGTCAATTTGCGCCAGCTGCTGTGCGCTTCGTTCTTCGCGCATTACGGCATAGGGATTGGAGGCGGCAATTTTGGTAAAGGGGGCAAATAATGCGGCCATATCTGCGCGATAATCATCGGCGTTCATGCCCAATTTGGCCCTTCGTGCATTTTCAAATATGGCATAGGCCGGGATAGGCGACATAATGCCATGCGGTAACATGGTGGCATCGAACAGACCCGACATGCCATAGCCTCTATCGTCCAATTGCCCGCCAATATCTTCGCCCCAATTTGGGCTTTCGCCCTTTTTCATCAGGTCCAACATGGTGGAAATCGCCTCTGATCCCACAATGGCGCCACATTCTATTTCCCCTGTGGAAATATTGGTGGCAATTTCACCCACCATTTTTTGCGGACCTTGGCCGCCGACAACCTCCAATATCGCATGTTCGGGGGTTGCGCCGATTATTTTGGCAATGGAACGCGGCACATTATTGGATGTGCCAAAGGGGGCCTTTGCCACGGGCGTTGAAATCTCAAATTGCCTGATGGCGGTGATAAGGTTGATGTGCTGCGCCACATTTTGCGCCGCCCCGCAATCATTAATGGCCAATTTCATCGCCTCACCCGCCAATTGAACGGGGGATAAGGCGCGATAATTTGAACCATTTATATTATCATTATATTGCCCTACACCAATAATGACGGGGGTATTTGGGGCTATATATGACATATTTTATCCTATCATTTTGGAGGCATTTATTTTAATTTAACTATATGATTAAACTTTATTTATATGGGGTCAAGGCTGTTATTATGCATAAAAATCACATCATAATGTGAGAAATAACTTGAAATCACATTATAAAAAGATATTTTATAGCAATGAGTCAAAATCTAATCGAAAAAGTCGTTGCTCTTGTTGAGAGCGGAGAAATAAGCCGAGCGGGCCTTGCCCGCGCCGTGGGCCTGCATGTAAACAGCCTGCGCCATATTGGTTCGGATGAGTGGAATCCCACCGCCGATACTTTGGCGCGGCTGGAAAAATATTTGGCGCGTGATGGCAAATCGGTCATGGCTACGCCCGAAGAAATCATCAATTTGGCACGCAATGGCCGCATGTTTATTTTGGTTGATGATGAGGACCGCGAAAATGAGGGGGATTTGGTTATCCCCGCGCAAATGGCCACTCCTGAGGCAATTAATTTTATGGCCAAATATGGCCGTGGGTTAATTTGCCTGTCCATGACAAAACAACGTGTGGGGCAGCTTGGCCTTGATTTGATGAGCCGCAAAAATGAAACCCGCCATGAAACCGCCTTTACCGTGTCGATTGAGGCACGCGAAGGCGTGACCACCGGCATATCGGCGGCGGACCGAGCGCGCACCATTACTGTGGCGATTGACCCGGCAAAGGGCGCGGATGATATTGTCACACCGGGCCATGTTTTCCCCCTTGTCGCGCGGGAGGGCGGGGTTCTTGTCCGTGCCGGCCATACTGAGGCGGCGGTTGATATTTCACGCCTTGCCGGATTAAACCCATCGGGCGTTATATGTGAAATTATGAACGAAGATGGCACAATGGCGCGGCTTGATGATTTGGTCGAATTTGCCCATTTGCACAGTTTGAAAATTGGTACGATACGTGACCTTATCGCCTATCGCCGCCAATATGATCATTTGGTTGAAAAACGCGCAGAGGCCAGCTTTACCAGTAAATGGGGCGGTGAATGGCGCGTCTTTACTTTTTATAATAAGGCAACACAAAGCGAACAAATCGCCTTGCAAAAGGGGCATGTAAACCCCGATAAACCGACTTTGGTTCGGATGCATGCTTTGTCACCTTTTGCCGATATATTTGGCGAAACGGGGGATCGCGGGTCAATATTGTCGCGTTCCATGGAAATTATTGGGAAAGAAGGTTCGGGCATTATTGTTGTGATTAACCGTCCCTTGCCCGATGGCTTTACCCGCGTGGTAAAGGCGCAGGCGGGTGAGAAACAAGATGATGATATGGGCGAGCTTCGCGATTATGGCGTGGGCGCACAAATTCTTGCCGAAATGGGCGTTCATGATATGGAATTGTTAAGCAATAGCAGCCACAGCCTTGTCGGGCTTGCCGGATATGGATTGTCAATTGTGGGTGAACGGCCCATTGATTTACCGTAAATTTATTTGAAATAGGAAAAAAATATGGCCAAATTTTTAATCGTAGAGGCGCGTTTTTACGACCATTTGAACGATTTGATGATAAAGGGCGTGACCGCAGAGTTAAAGCGCAGCGGCCATGAATTTGAGGTGTTAACTGTGCCCGGCGCATTGGAAATTCCCGGTGCAATTTCGCTGGCCGTGGAAAGCGGCGAATTTGATGGCTATGTCGCCGTCGGCGTTGTTATTCGCGGTGAAACCTATCATTTTGAAATTGTGGCGGGCGAAAGCGCGCGCGGTATCATGGCGCTTACCATGGACGGTGTAGCAATCGGCAATGGTATTTTAACGGTGGAAAATGAGGCACAGGCCCTGACCCGCGCAAAGCCGGATGAAAAGGATAAGGGCGGTGAGGCGGCCAAGGCTGCCATTGCGCTTTATGAATTGGGGCAACGTTTCGCCGCATAAAATTATTGCATAATATTTATTTAAGGGCATAATATAAGGTGATGAAATATCAGCTTATATTAGGAGGCTTTATTAAATATATATTATATTTACAGGCGGCGGCTTTTTTAGTTGCCGCTGCTTATCCTGCTTCGGCTGCTATCTCACAAAATGAAAATAATGCTGAAACCATCCAAATTCCTTTGGATGGGCAAGGCATTAGCGAAAAGCCAATAGATTTAATCTATAAATATTCACATAATGGTGATTATGATGCCGCCTTTGCATTGGCCAAGAAGCAGACCGAAAGCGGCGATATAGAAGCAGAAGTATATCTTGCTTGGTCATATGATAATGGCAAAGGTACTGAAATCAACTTAGAATTGGCGCGGTTCCATTATAAAAATGCAGCCATAGGAGGCAATGTTTATGCCCAATGGTGCTATGGGGTTATGTTGGATAGCGGATTAGGTGGGGCGGAAGATCCCGTTGAGGCGTTTAAATGGATTGAAAAATCATTTGAGGCAGGATCAATTGATGCCACTGTAAGCATGGGCGCTATGTATGGAAATGGGCGCGGCGTAAGGCAGGATTATGCCAAAGCACGAGAATATTATGAGATTGCCGCATCCAAAGCTAGTAATGAGGCATTTACGAATATTGGAAGGATTTATTTTCATGGACAGGGCACTCAAATAGATCAACTTTTAGGGCTCGCTTATTTTTGCATAGGCGGCGAGTTGGGAAGTAAAAATGGCCATAATCTTTGTGATGAATTAAGGCCAGATTTAACAGATGAACAAATAGCATTACTTGTCGATGAAATGAATAATATTATTGTAAAATATAATCTATCATTCGGCACTGAATCCTGAAAAATCTTCATCCTAATTATTTTAAGGTGCGGCCGCGATTTTCCAGCTTGCCGAAATAATGCCCGCTTGAGCAGAGGAAGTGGGGCGTGTTTCATAAGCAATAGCTGCATCATTTAATGCTGCACGCACTCTGGCCAAATCCGCTTCACGTCCAGAAATAATCAGCGGCATGTTCAATCTTTTTGCGGCCCAAATCCATAAAGCAGGCACGGCTTGGCTTTGTTTGAGTTGCTGTGCTGTGCCTTGCTGCGTTGCACCCTGTTGCGCGGCGGGCAATTGTGCTTGTTCAATATTGGGCAAATTATAATTGGGCAATGCCGATAATGGCGGCAATATATGGGCAGTCCAATCTGATTTTGTCTGGTTGATCCGGTTTTCCATGACAAAATAAACCTCTATTCCCGCACCGGAAATTGGTTTTGCCTGTGCCAATAGCAATTTTTTCTGTTCATCAATGATGATTTGATTGGCCGCAATATTGGAAATTAACGATAATTGGCTTAATTTTTGGTCCAATGCCGCCTGATCTTGCGCTCTTTTTTGATTATTTGCTGCGGCAAGCTGTGCTGCCTCGGCCGCGCTGCTTTCCGTGCCAACATGAAATTGGTCCAAATCCAACGCCACCGGTCTATCCAAATATTCTTGCAGGGCATTTAATGCCCGTTGTTCCGCCTCAACATCCAAGGATGATGTAAAAACAGTGCCGCGAATTAAAACCTGCTCGCTATCAAATTCGACCTCCATTTGGGAAAGACGGGCATCCTCGCCAAATTCTGCGCGGATTAACTTTTGCGCCTCTCTGGTGGCCGATGCCTCCCACGCAACCTGTTGCAGGGTAAGGCCAAGCGGCAGGGCAAAGATAAAAAAGCTGATGATGATGCCAATGGTTTGTGCACGGGTTTGGCGGGGCGAGAGCGATGAACGGAAATCATAAATGCGCGCCATGACCGCAGCGGTCAGGGCAATGGTGGCAAAGTTAGTGATGAACAATAATAATGCACCCCAAAATACCGTCCAATTTAATGTGGCAAGGCCAAAGCCAACCACGGCCAATGGCGGCATTAACGCGGTGGCAATGGCCACGCCGACAATGGTGCCCTCGCGCCCTTTTATCATGGCATAGGCACCGGCAGCGGCGGAGAATAAGGCAACGCCGAAATCCAATAAATTTGGCCGTGTCCGCGCCGCAATTTCCGATGTCACGGTTTGCAATGGCGATATGAAAACGATGAAGGCGCAAAATAAAATCGACACAATGGTGCCAATGGCCAATGTCGCCCCGGCGCGTTTCATCCAATCACTATCACCAATGGACAGCGCAAATCCAACACCCAAAATCGGCCCCATTAACGGGGATAAAAGCATGGCGCCAATAACCACCGCTGGCGAAGATAGCAATAATCCCAAAATTGCAATGCCCGCCGACATGCATGTCATGAAAATATATCGCGGCGAATAAATGGATTCGTCCTTAATTTTTGCAATGACGCTGGATTGGTCCACCTCTCGTTCTGCTTTATCCCACCATAGGGTGAATTGGCGCTGTTTCGCCTTGGCACGTAAGATTAAGCTTTGCATTATTTGAGAGATGGATTTTTTGTCGGTTATTTGGGTCATGATATTTTCTTATTTATGTTGATTTGGCGCAAAAATTTGATGTTCGATATTATTATTCATGTGAACATATCCCTCCCTATTGCGGCAATTATCTTATCGCCTTTATGCCACTTCGCCAAATAAAAAAGCGGGCGACAATGGCCCGCTTCCTTATGAATATTATAGGTAAAAAGGCTTAGCTAGCCAATTTACGCAGCACATAATGCAAAATGCCGCCATTTAAGAAATATTCCATTTCATTGGCGGTATCAATGCGCGAAACGGCATTAAATACAATCTTTGTGCCATCGGCTCTGGTCATTTCAACCTCAACCAATTGGCGCGGTTTCAATGTTGAAACGCCCTTAATGCTAAAGCTTTCATCGCCGGTAATGTTCAAAGTTGCACGTGTTGTGCCTTCTTCAAACTGTAAAGGCAACACGCCCATGCCGACCAAATTTGAACGGTGAATACGTTCAAAGCTTTCCACGATAACCGCCTTAACGCCCAATAAATTGGTGCCCTTTGCGGCCCAGTCACGTGAAGAACCTGTGCCATATTCCTTGCCCGCAACAACGATTAAGCCATTGCCATCTGCTTTATGACGCATGGCGGCATCATAAATGGACATGACCTCGCCATTATAACGGGTCATGCCGCCTTCAACACCGGCGACCATTTCATTTTTAATGCGAATATTGGCAAATGTGCCGCGCATCATCACTTCATGATTGCCGCGACGGCTGCCATAGCTGTTAAAATCAGCCTTGGCGACCTGATGATCGCGCAAATATTCACCCGCAGGCGAATCTTCCTTAATCGAACCGGCAGGCGAAATATGATCGGTGGTGATGCTGTCGCCCAATACGGCCAAAAGTTTTGCATCCACAATATCACCAACAGGGGCAGGGGTCATTTCCATGCCATCAAAATAGGGAGGATTTTGCACATAGGTTGAACCTGATTGCCAGCTATATGTATCGCCGCCGGTAATGCTAATCGCTTTCCAACGATCGCCGCCATCATAAACATTGGCATAGCGTGCGGCGAACATTTCACGGTTAACCGCGCCGGCCATTGCGTTGGCAACTTCGGCATTGCTGGGCCAAATATCTTTTAAGAATACGGGGCCATTTGTGCCTTCGCCAATGGGGGTTGCGTAAATATCTTCACGAACTGTTCCCTTAATCGCATAGGCAACAACCAATGGAGGTGAAGCAAGGTAATTTGCGCGCACATCTGGGCTGACGCGGCCTTCAAAGTTACGATTGCCCGACAATACGGATGCCGCAACCAAATCATTATCGTTAATCGCCTTTGAAATGGCGGGTAATAATGGGCCGCTATTGCCGATACAGGTGGTGCAGCCATAACCGACAAGGTTAAAGCCCATGGCGTCCAAATCATCCTGAAGGCCAGCTTCAATCAAATAATCGGTCACAACTTGGCTTCCCGGGGCAAGCGAGCTTTTCACCCATGGTTTACGCGATAGGCCAAGGGCGCGTGCTTTTTGCGCGACCAAGCCAGCGGCGATTAAAACCGATGGGTTGGATGTGTTGGTGCAGCTGGTAATGGCGGCAATGGTGACATCGCCGTCGCCAATGTCATAATCCTGTCCCTCGACGGCGACACGTGCGCCTTCGGCTGGGCGGCCAAAAACCTTGGTCATGTCGCCATTAAAGCTGTCATCCAATTCGGATAATTTTACGCGGTCTTGTGGACGTTTTGGACCGGCAAGCGATGGAACAACGCCTGACATGTCCAATTCCAATGTGCGGGTGAAAATGGGCTCTACATTATCGTCAAGCCAGAAACCCTGTGCCTTTGCATATGCCTCTGCAACGTCAATATCCTGCTGATCACGGCCTGTCAGGCGCATATATTCAAGCGTTTTATCATCAATGCCAAAAAATCCGCAGGTCGCGCCATATTCGGGCGCCATATTGGCAATGGTTGCGCGATCGGCAAGTGACAAAGCAGAAACGCCAGGGCCATAAAATTCAACAAAGCGGCCCACAACGCCCACTTCACGAAGCATTTGAACACAGGTCAAAACCAAATCGGTCGCGGTAATACCCTCTGCCAATTCACCAGTTAGTTTGAATCCAACCACTTCGGGGATAAGCATGGAAACAGGTTGGCCAAGCATGGCGGCCTCTGCCTCAATCCCGCCAACGCCCCAGCCAAGAACGCCAAGGCCGTTAATCATGGTGGTGTGGCTGTCCGTGCCGACGCAGGTATCGGGATAGGCAATCATTGCGCCATCAGGGCCTTTAGAGGTCCATACAGCCTTTGCAATATGTTCCAAATTAACCTGATGGCAAATACCCGTGCCGGGAGGAACAACCTTAAAATTATCAAATGCCTTGCTGCCCCATTTTAGGAATTCATAACGTTCTTTGTTACGGTCATATTCCAATGCCACATTGTCTTCAAATGCTTGCGCAGTGCCAAATTCATCGACCATCACACTATGGTCAATCACCAAATGCACGGGCACTTGTGGGTTGATTTTTTCCGCATCGCCGCCCAATTTTTTAATGCCATCGCGCATGGCGGCCAAATCCACCACGGCAGGAACACCGGTGAAATCCTGCATCAAAACACGCGCAGGGCGATATTGAATTTCATGGCTGGATTTTTGTTCTTTTTGCCAATCAACCACCGCCTGAGCATCGGCAACAGCAACGGTAAAACCGCCATCTTCAAAACGCAGCATATTTTCCAACAAAATTTTCAACGTCATGGGCAGACGTGAAATATCACCCAATTTTTCGGATGCTTTTTTCAATGAAAAAATGTGAAGTTCGGTGCCATTCACGTTTAACGTGTCGCGGCTGTTTAAGCTATCATTGCCAAGTGCGGTCATCTGTGTTCCATTCTACATATACTGGCCGATTGGGGAATGGCGAACGCAGCAATTACCTATGTTTCAAGCTGGATCGTCAATCGGAGGTTTGTTTAATCTTACAGTCACGCCCTTAAACCATGTTGAACTATTTGCAAAGCCCACAAGGGGGGTGTTCATCATTAAATGTGCAAAAAAGCTGCATTTTTATACAAAAAATGGCGGGCATTTCACACCCACCATATTTTACAATAAAATTGTGCAATTTTTGTACAATTATTATCCCTTATTTAATTCAGAGAATATTCTCTTTTTTAAGATATGAAAGGGAGTGGCTTTAGCTAAATTAGGCAGCTCTTTCTTTAGAACTGCCCGTCTTACGAGAGCATTTTTGCTATGTCTTAGTAGCCTCATATATTGCCAATATCGAGCGCACTGGACCTCAAGTAAATTCATCATTTAACCCGATTGATGGCCCATTCGGGTTTGGCGGCGGTCCAAATCTTGTTGAATTTCGCGCTCATCATCCGCCCATTGAGCCTTGCTTTTGCAAATTTTGCGTCCCTTTACCCTTGTGCCAACTGGTGGCGGAAATTTTTTACACACAATTTCATTGGGATCTTCGGGTGAAGATGCGTTTTTTACATTTTCTTTATCTGTTTTTGCTGGCGCATTGGCTGACATGGATTGTTTTTCAGCTTCGCTGCCGGCTTGCTGTGCGGCGGCGGGGGTTGCAGAGAATAGCAATGCCGCAGCACATAGGGTGAGATGGGGGATATAGGGTGGCATATTATATGTCCTATTTTAAATGTTTAACTGCGGACATATTGGCCATTTTAATATCATTGAGTCAATAGCATAAAAAAGGCGGCATCCGAAGATACCGCCTTCTTAACATTTAAGCTAAAAATAAACTTAGAAGTTCATTTTCGCGCCAACAAATACATAACGACCTGCTGGATCATATACTTCAACATAGGTGTTGGCGTTTGATGAGAAACGGCCGTCAACCAATGGTGGGTCACGATCAAAGATGTTGTTTACACCAGCGGTGATGCTGAATGTATCGTTGATGTCAAAATCAGTGGTCAAGTCAAAATAGTTTTGAGCGCTGATGTCTGAACGTGGATCAACTGAACCGCCCAAATCTGCATCTGGGTTGTTGCCGTCTGTTTTTACAGCGCCAACATAACGCCAGCGAACAGAAAGTCCGATGCCATTATCCATGCTGTAACCCAAACGTGCAGTATGACGCCATTCAGGAAGCGGAGTTCCGCAAACCGAACCATGCAATCCTACGCAGTCATATTTACCGTCAAGATTTTGAGCAGGAACAACAACTCCGGTATCAACACGGAAGCTGTTATACCATGTGCCGTTCATATTCAAGCTAACGCGGCCTGAGCCAAGTTCACGTGAATAGTTAACACCTACGTCAATACCGTCAACTTTCTGACCACCAATATTACGCTGTGTATTGGTAATAAAGGCATTATTACCTACCCACAGATTTTGGCTTACTGGATCACGTTGGATCAAGCTACAGAAGAACGCATCTCCGGTTAAGCCGCAAGTGTTCAAAATCGTTTGAGCGCCAATTCCTTGGATCGCGTCTTTGATATTGATGTTGAAATAATCAACAGTTGCGGTGAAACCTGGCAAGAATGACGAACCGTCAATAACCACACCACCGGTCCAAGAATCAGCTGTTTCTTCGAACAGATTGGGGTTACCACCACCAATTTGGTTATATTGGTCAGCAGGGCTTGCCGCGATGCCGCCATAGTTGGTGGCGCCGGTGTTGGCACATTGTGCTGCGGTAAATGTTGGTGTTGCACCCGCACATGGGTCAGAACCACCCCAAAGACCGATAACATTTGGTGAGAATAATTCTACCACATTTGGTGCACGAACCGAACGGTTGTAGCCGCCACGGAATTTCAATGCATCAATAGGAGACCATTCGCCCAAGATTTTATAGGTATGGGTGCTGCCGATTGAGGTGTAATCAGAATAACGATATCCCAATTCCAACGACAATGATTTTGCAAATGGAGCATCTTCAACAATAGGAACAAGCAATTCAGTGAAAAGTTCTTTTACTGAAAATTCGCCGTTAATATTTTGTTGAGGACCACCTTGTCCAGCCAAATCGCCGGTCGCAAATGCCGCATCAACCGAACGGTCGATTTGAACTTTACGATATTCGGTACCAAGCACTAAGCCAATTGGGCTTGCATTGCCAATTGAACCAAGTTCACCGGTGACATAACCAGAAGCAATATATTCTTCGGTTGTACCACGTTGGAAACCAGGAACGTTTACATAGTCAATCGCTGCTTGAGTGATGCCATTTGCTGCGTTGGTTACAATGCCTTGGCCCCAAAATGGGTTATAAGGCGCACAAGCTGCATCGTCATTTGACGAAATTGCATCGGCGTTAACGGCACAAACGATGTTGCCGCCAACATTTACTGCGTTTAACGCTTTTGCCAAACGTGAAGATGACAAATCGTTAAAATATGTTTCTTGGAATACGGTTGTACCATATTGCAAAGAAACATCATAACGCCAGTTGCCAGTGATTTCACCACGAGCACCGGTCAAAGCACGATAAGTTGTGTGACGAAGGTCATCACGACGTGCGCCGCCCTCTACGTTACGCTTACCGATTAGCAATGAAACAATGCCATCACCAGCTGTTGAGTCCAAACCAGCGGTTTGAGCAGCAGCTGTATCAAGCTGTGAGCACAAAGACGCACCGGTTGCAGCGCTTAACAATGGGCTGTTACATGCAATGTCATATTGGTTAAAGAATGTACCAGATTGCGCAATTTGCGCAACGGTGCGGCTGTCCATGAACATGAACTCTGCATAAACATCAATGTTGTCATTGATTTCATAATTGCCAAAGAAACCAGCTGTCCAGCGTTTGTTAGGACGTTGGAAATAGTTAATTGGAGCATAGTTATATGCGCCGCCATAGGGTCCAATTGAACCGTCAGATTGCGCTGTACCAAATACGATATCACCAAATGCCAAATCGGCAATGGTTGCATTTGGTGCAGTTGCAGAACCACCGCAGGTTACGCGGTTGGATGATGCACTGCGTGACAATGCGCATGATGAGTGATCACGGCTGCCTTGCAAAATTGGGTTAACTTGACGATAGCCCAAATAACCAACAAAGTTACCACGGCCATCACCGAAATTACCACCAATGGTTAGGTTGGTATCCCATTGTTGACCATCAACAACATTACCTGTTGGGTATGAAAAACCGCGTTGGTCCATACGATCACGAATGGTTAAGTCGCTGCCACCAACGGTATCAACAACTTCTTTGTTACGGTTGCTATGTTGATAGAAACCATATTGTGAATTTAATTGAATACCTTCAAAATCGGTTTTCATCACAAAGTTAACAACGCCAGCAACAGCATCGGCACCATAAACAGCCGACGCACCGCCGGTTGATACTTCAACACGCTCTACCAATGCAGCAGGGATCTGGTTAAGGTCAGCTACAGGTAAGGTTGGATCACCAGGTTGCAAACGGCGACCATTTACCAACACCAAGGTGCGGGTTGTGCCAATGCCGCGAAGATCGACGGTAGCCGTTCCTGATGCGCCATTAGAAATAAAGCTGTTTTGACCGCCAACAACACTTGGAAGTGTGTTAACAAGATCTTCGATACGGGTTGTACCGGTTGCGGCGATTTCTTCTGAACCAACAACAGTCACAGGACTTGTTGATTCCAAATCTGGACGCACAATACGAGAACCGGTCACAACGATTCCAGGATTTGATGCTGTATCTTCATCAGCATTTTGTGCGAAAGATGGAGTGGAAATTAATGCCAAACCGATTGCCAAAGGCGCGGCGGCATATTTCAAATTGCTTAGACGTATATTATTCACGTTATCAGCCCCTACTTAATTTTGCATTTCTAAACAAGCATATAGGCAGTCGAAACAACCATGAATGTTTAAGGATAATGCGGATTTATCTTCCCCCAAATTCAGGCAATATGCTCCAAACATATCGCGTCAATTATAGAGTTGAGACAATCGTTAAAGTAAAGAGGGTGGAAGAAGCAAAGCATTTACGCCATTTAAGCAAAGATTATTTATTTGTTGTGGCATCATAGCAACAGTTAACCTTCTTTGCGTAAATCCTTTAAGTATTTATTAAGGCTATTTTTTCGTAATAAATTACTTAATCCTTCATTCCCTCATCTTCGGTTTTAATCCACAATGTTGCAATTGCGGCCAAAAATAATGTGCCGCCTGCAATGGCCATTGTCCAAATGGGTTCATTTGGAAAAAATGCGTTGACTATTGATCCCATAATGGTGGCCACCAATAATTGCGGCACAACAATGAAAATATTGAAAAGCCCCATATATACGCCCATTTTTTGCGCAGGCAGGTTCGATGCCAAAATGGAATAAGGCATTGCCAAAATTGTGGCCCATGCAATGCCGACGCCAATTTCACTGAATAACAACATTATGGGGTCGGTGAATAAAAAGAAGCTTAAAAAACCAGCGCCGCCGCATATCAGCCCCGCCATATATGTTTTAATATTGCCCAGTTTTTTGGATAAAATCGGCAAAAATATCAATGCGGCAAAAACAGCAACGGCATTATAGGATGCAAATAAAATGCCAACCCAATCACCCGCCTGTTGATATGCAGCGGATTGCGGATCGGCATTGCCATAAAAATATTGGGCTACCACGGGTGTGGTGTAAATCCACATGGTGAACAGCGCGGACCAGCTGAAAAATTGGACCAATGCCAATTTCTTCATAATGGGCGGCATTCCGGCAAAATCACCGACAATATGGCTTAAAAAATTATCATCCTTATCCCTTTGTTGTCCTGACTTCGCCATGATTATTGCGGCCATGCTGATAATGCCATATCCGCAAATCAACCCGCCCAGCAGGAATATTTCCTTATTCAATTGCAATGGCGTGACCATGGCGACAATGGCTGCGCCCGCCGCAATCCATAAAATAGAGGAATGTAATTTTTTTTGACTGAGTGCGCTTACATTATCATCTAAATGGGCGGCATTGCTATGCGCGGGATCATTTTGGTTAAAGGCGCGCATTTCTTCTGGGCTATATTCCTTGGTCGAAACCACGGTCCATAAAACCGAAAAAAACATTGCGGCTGCGCCAAAATAAAAACTATATTTAACGGTATCTGGAATATTATTGCCCATGGCTTCGCCCGATACCCCCAACCATGTCAGGGCATAGGGGAAGATAGAGCCAATAACCGCGCCCGCACCAATGAACATGGTTTGTAATGAATAACCGGCTGTATGTTGTTTTTTATCCAACATATCGCCAACAAATGCACGAAATGGTTCCATTGAAATGTTGATGGAGGCATCCAAAATCCACAGCATCATCGCGGCAAACCATAAAATTTCAGCATGCGGCATGATGATTAACGCCAATGCAGCAAAAATTGATCCAGCAAGGAAATATGGCCGTCGTCTGCCCAATTTGCCAAGCCATGTTCGATCGCTAAAATGGCCGATAATCGGTTGAACCAATAAACCGGTCAGCGGGGCCGCAATCCATAAAATGGCCAAATTGTCCAAATCCGCACCCAATGTTTGGAAAATGCGGCTCATATTCGCATTTTGCAGGGCAAAGCCAATTTGAATTCCAAAAAAGCCAAATGAAATATTCCATAAACCTGCAAAATTTTGAATTGGCTTTACCTGTGCCATAATATCCCCTCCGCACTTATTATTTAATCAGATTATTTTGTTAAACTTATAGTGCGCGTATCTTACCCCTTTAGGCAAGAATGCATATTTATGTATTCGTATGCATTATAATAAAAATATAATTAGCCGTAAAATGATACATAAATTGGATGATCTTACGTCAAAATATTGGTCGAATCCCGCATCATTAATTTTGTGGGCAGGGTGATGACCTGTTGCGTCTTTTTGTTAATTTGACCCAATAGGGAAAGGACCAATGCTTCGCCTGCGCCCTTTGCATCCTGTGATATAGTGGTCAGCGATGGGTTGGTCATGGCGGCGCTGGGTAAATTATCAAAACCAATAATGGCGACTTCTTGAGGCACGTTAATTTGTTTTTCCTTTAATGCGCGCATTGCGCCAATGGCGATTAAGTCACTTGCGGCGAATATTGCATCGAAAAATATGCCTTTTGCAATCAATCTACATGCCGCATCATATCCCGATTCTTCGGTCGTTATTGCGTCAATTTGCAATTGGGGGTTCAGCGATATGCCGCAAAGCAATAATGCCTCCTCAAAACCTTGAAACCTCTCTCTAAATTCAGGATAATGATGGCTGCTATTGCCCAAAAATGCGATATTGCGCCGACCAATATTGTGTAAATGCTGCGCGGCCATTCGCCCGCCGCCCCGATTATCTGAACCCAAAGTATATCCTGCACTATCCTGTTCCACTGCGCCCCAACGAACAAAACAGGTTTGATGTTTTTTCAATTGTGCCAAGCGTTCCTGATAATCTTCATAATCGCCATAGCCCAGCAGGATTATACCGTCTGCTTTATGCGTATCTTGATAATCGGTGTGCCAATCATTTGATAATTGCTGCATTGAAATTAACAAATCATATCCATTGGCCGCGCAGGTCCGCGTAATCGACCCCAACATGGTCAGGAAAAATGGATTGATTAAACTATCATCTGGGGTGGGGTCTTCAAAAAATAATAATGCCAAGGTGCTGGAGCTTTGTTTGCGAAGCGAAGACGCATTTTTATCGACACGATAATTTAATTGCGCGGCAATGGCCTCAATCCGCTTTCTTGTTGTCTCACTCACTGCCTTATTGCCGCTTAAAGCACGTGAAACCGTGGGCTGTGACACGCCAGCCAATTGTGCAATATCAAAAGAGGTTGGACGATTGGTCATATAAAATCTTAATTGACAACGAAAGTCAAAAACAAAGGAAAAAAGCTATGCATAATTGAATACGTATGCATTGAGCTATCGCAATTGGCAAATGATAAATATGTAACAACATACCGGGCGAGGAATTCGGTAAAAAAATAACAATACATTGCGTGAGAGAATTAGCGAGAGAGAATATCGTCAAATTATAATATGCGCGATGTTGGCTAGGGAGTATATAATGAAGAAATCCAATTTATTATTGGGCAGGCATCTGTCCCAAACAAGCCGCGTTGCCATGGGCGCATCAATGGCAATTGGCCTGATGATTGCGCCTGCGTATGCGCAAGATAAGGATAAAGAAAAACAAAACGAAGATCAGGTCATTATTGTTACCGGATTTCAGGCCAGCCTTGAAAATGCGGTCGCAGAAAAGAAGAATAATGATCAAATTGTGGAATCGGTTTCTGCCGAAGATATTGGTAAATTGCCTGACGCTTCCATTGGTGAATCCATTGCGCGTTTGCCCGGTTTAACATCACAGCGCACTAGCGGGCGTGCAAATATCATCGCCATTCGCGGTCTTGGTCCGGATTTTTCGCAAACATTGTTAAATGGCCGTGAACAAACCAGCACGGGCGATGCCCGCGCGGTTGAATTTGACCAATATCCATCCGAAATAGTCAATCAGGTGGTGGTATATAAATCTCCAAATGCATCATTGGTGGGACAGGGGCTTGTCGGTACAATTGATGTTCGCACCATCCGCCCATTGGAAGCAGGTAAGCAAATTTTGGCCATTGGCGCACGCGGCAGCTATGCCGATTTGGGTAAATTAAACGCCGGATCAAAAGATTTTGGTTACCGTGTTAATGCAACCTATGTGGACCAATTTGCCGATGATACAATTGGCATTTCTTTGGCCGCTGCCTATGTTGATGAGCCATATCAATTACAAGAATTTAACGCATGGGGATATGCAGGCGCAGGCACAACGGCCAGCCCCAATGTTATTGGTGGATCAAAGTCATTTGTGACTTCCACCCAATTGGAACGTTTTGGTATTAACGGCACTTTGCAATATCAGGTAACTGATAATTTGATGATGACATTTGATGGATTTTATTCAAAATTCACCGATGATCAATCAAAACGCGGCATCGAATTGCCACTTGGTTTTGGTGCATTTGGCACTGGATTTAATCCGGCAACGGCAACAGTGACCAATGGTTTTGCAACCGCAGGCACATTTACCAATGTTCGGGGCGTTATTCGTAATGATATTTTTGAACGCAAGGCGGATCAATATTCATTTGGATATAATGCGGAATATGAAGGCGATGATGGCTGGAAAGCATTTTTGGACATTGGATATTCCAAAACAGACCGCAATGAATTAAGTATTGAATCCTATGCTGGCACAGGATTTAATGGTGATGACACATCAAATGGCGCATCTGCGACCATTGGTTTTACATCAAATGAAACCGGCACAGTGTTTAGTCCCTCATTAAATTATAGCGACCCAACACGCATTTTCTTAACCGACCCATTGGGTTGGGGTGGCGGCACAGTGCCGCAAGCGGGTTATTATAATAACCGTATTGTCGAAGATGAATTGAAACAATATCGTGTTGGCGTTGAAAAAGAATTGGACGGATTTTTATCTGCTGTAAAAGCAGGATGGAGCTATACCGACCGTGATAAAAGCTTGACCCCTGATGAATTTTTGGTGCGTTTGGCGGGAACTGCAACACAAAGTGTCATTCCAACATCGGCATTATTGCGCCCGACCAATTTGTCTTATTTGGGTCTTGGTCCGATTGTTAGCTATGATGCGCGTGAATTAATCGCAAGCGGTGTGTTGACATTGGAGCGCAATTTATCACCCGATATCCCGGCAAAGGCATATCAAATTAGAGAAGATTTGATGACCATATATGTGCAAGCGGATATTGAGCATGAAATGACATCTGCTGTCTTAACCGGTAATTTCGGGGTTCAGGCGATAAATACCGATCAATCATCATCAGGTATAGTTTTTGCCAGCAATGTTGCCCAAAATGTTACCTTGGGTGATAATTATTGGGATGTGTTGCCCAGCATGAACCTGTCGCTGCGTTTTGATAGCGATTTTGTAATTCGTGTGGCGGCTTCTCGTCAAATTCAACGTCCCCGTTTGGATGATTTGCGGGCGGCTGTATCCTATGGCATTGATACAAATGCGGCCAATAACCCCACAGGGGCAAATGGTCCGTTTATCAATGGCGGCGGCGGCAATCCGTTTTTGCGGCCATATCGTGCCAATGCAATTGATGTAAATTTTGAAAAATATTTCGGAAATTCTGGCATTATTTCGGCACAATTCTTTTATAAAGATATAAAATCCTATATTGATCGTGCCCGTTTAATCTTTGATTATACTGGATATCCAACACCAACCGGCCAAACGCCAACGTCAAATATTGGTTTATTGGAAACCAATTTTAACACAGGTGGCGGTTCATTATATGGCGCGGAATTGTCCATGACATTGCCATTTAATAATATCAGCAGCAGTTTGGATGGATTTGGTTTTACTGGCGGCGTTGGATATACCAACACAAAGGTAAAGGATGCAGGCGGTAATGTTGATCAGATCCCTGGATATTCAAAATGGGTTGCCAATGGCACGGTATATTTTGAAAAATGGGGCTTTAACAGCCGGGTAAGCGGTCGTTATCGTTCAAGCTTCCTTGGTGATTTTTCCGGTTTCGGCGGGAATTTGGCACGCCGCACTGCATTGGGTGAATTTATTGTCGATGCGCAAATCGGCTATGACTTCCAAGATGGCAGCGCATTGCAAGGATTGTCGCTATATGTTCAGGGGCAAAATTTAACTGATGAGCGTTTTGCATCAATTGATGGTGATGGAAATCGTTTAAAAGCGCTTGATTATCAAATTTATGGCCGCCGTATCTTGGCCGGATTTACCTATAAATTTTGATAAGATAAACTATCGATCCCCGCTCTATTTCCAAATGGGGCGGGGGCTGATAATCTGGTGTAAATTCGCAAAAGCCTATGGAAGGAGGCGGCAATGAAAAATATTGTCATTGCCGGCGGAGGGACCGCTGGTTGGATGGCGGCTGCTGCATTTGCCCGCTTTCTTTCGCCCAATTATAATATTATTTTGGTTGAATCGGATGATATTTCCACCATCGGCGTGGGCGAGGCAACTATTCCGCCGATCCGCACATTTAATGCAGGATTGGGCATTGATGAACGCGAATTTATTCAAAAAACAAAGGGCAGTTTCAAACTGGGTATTATATTTGATGGCTGGGGACGGCCCGACCAAAAATATATTCATGCCTTTGGTGATATGGGCAGGCCGCTTGGCCTTATCAGCTATTATCAATATTGGCTGCGGGCCAATTTGGCGGGCAATATATCCACGCTTTGGGATGCCAGCCCCAGCGCACAGGCCGCATATCAAAATTTATACAGCCATTTGGCATTAAAAAATGGCGGGCATAGCGGTGTGGCATGGGCATATCATTTTGATGCGGGCCTTTATGCAAAATTTTTACGCGAATATTCCGAAAGTCGCGGGGTAAGACGTGTTGAGGGTAAGATAGTCCAGGTCAATAATAATGGCCAAAATGGCAATGTTGACAGCTTAATTCTTGAAAATGGTGATGAGATAAGCGGCGATTTTTTTATCGACTGCACCGGATTTCGCGCTTTGTTAATCGGTGAAAATCAGGGCGCAAAATTTGATGATTGGTCGCATTTTCTGCCATGTGATGGTGCGGTGACCGTGCCCTGCGCGGATAATGGGCCATTAAAACCTTATACCATATCAAAGGCGCATAAAGCAGGTTGGCAATGGCGCATTGCGTTGCAGCACCGCGTGGGCAATGGCCATGTTTTTTGCAGCGAATATATGAGTGCGGATGAGGCGCAGGCGATATTATTGGCCCATTTGGACGGCGAACCATATGAAGAACCGCGCCATATAAAATTTACAACGGGCCGCCGACGTCAATGGGTTAAAAACTGCCTTGCCCTTGGCCTGTCAGGTGGATTTATGGAGCCGCTTGAATCCACATCAATATATTTAATACAAACTGCGATTGCGCGATTTTTGTCTCTATTACCCAGCGGGCCGCAATGCGAAATTTTGGCACAGGAATTTGAACGACAAAGTCAGATTGAATGGCAGGGGATACGGGATTTTTTAATCCTGCATTATTATGCAAATCAACGAAAAGAGCCATTTTGGGCCAGATGTCGCGCATTGGAAATTCCGCAAAGTTTAAAAGACAGGATAAATTTATTTCAGCAATCGGGTCAAATTTTTCGCCATGATGAGGAATTATTTACCGAGGCTGGTTGGGTGCAATTGATGGTCGGGCAGGGGATAATGCCCCGCGCCTATCACCCGCTTGCCAATAAATTGGATGATGCCCAATTGGCCGAGTTTATCAATATTTCCGGCGCCCATGCGCGCGATATTGCCGGCAAAATGGTGGATCATCGCGAATTTATAAATTTATTATTGGACAGAAAAATAGAGCCTAAATTTACAGGTCATCTATGATGGAGGAGTGAGAAAATGAGAATGACTAAATTGATACTATTGGGGCTTTTATCCTCTGCTGCCATCATGGGACAATCACATGGCGCCATGGCGGCGGGTCATGACATAAAAACATATGACGCAAAAACACAAAATATTCTGCAAGATTTGCGCGCCCGACCGCAAAGCGATGAGGTAATTTATTTTGTCCTGCCCGACCGTTTTGAAAATGGTGATACCTGCAATGATAATGGCGGGATAAAGGGTGACAGGTTAAAAACAGGATTTGATCCATCGCATAAGGGTTTTTATCATGGTGGCGATTTAAAGGGCCTGATTAACCGTTTGGATTATATTCAAGGCATGGGCGTGACCGCCATTTGGTTTGCCCCCATTTTCAAAAATAAACCGGTTCAGGGTCCCAAAAATGGCGAAAGTGCAGGATATCATGGTTATTGGGTAACCGATTTTACCTCTGTTGATCCGCATTTTGGCAGTAATGAAGAATTTAAAGCCTTTGTCGATGCGGCCCATGCGCGGGGCATGAAAGTGTATATGGACATCATTACCAACCATAGCGCGGATGTATTGAAAACCAAGGAATGTGCAGAGCAAAATCAATGTGAATATCGCAGCAAAGCCGATTATCCCTATACCACATTGGGCGGGGTGGATGGCCCAGCCATTAATGAAGGATTTATGGGCGACCATATTCAAACAAAAGAAAATTTTGAAAAGCTGACCAACCCCAATTATGCCGGAACGGTGATGCTTGCCAAAGAAGAAGCCAATATTAAAAAACCCGATTGGATGAACAACCCGATATATTATCATAATCGCGGGGATACGACATTTCAAAATGAATCCAGCCAATATGGCGATTTTGTTGGCTTGGATGATTTTATGACCGAAAACCCAGTTGTGGTGGACGGTTTTATAGATGTTTATGCCGATTGGATTGAAAAATATGGCATAGATGGATACCGCATTGACACTGCCCGCCATGTGAACCACCAATTTTGGCAGAAATTCATTCCGGCTATTTTGGAAAAGGCAAAAAATAAGGGCATCCCCAATTTCCATATTTTTGGTGAAGTATATGGCGATGGTGTAAATCCGGGATATTTGGCACAATTTTCGCGCCGTGACGGCTTTCCTGCATTGCTTGATTTTTCATTTCAGGCGGCGGTGCGTCAGGCCGTGGGGCAGGATGATGGCGGCACGGGATTACGCACATTATTTAGCCAAGATATTTTATATGAAGGCGGCGATATAGCGGCCAAGGCATTGCCAACATTTTTGGGCAATCATGATATGGGCCGATTATCGGGCATGATTAAACAAGATCGCCCCGGCATTTCAAACGAAGAATTGTTAAAAAGGGTGCAATTGGCCCATGCTTTGTTGATGACCCTTCGCGGCGTGCCAACCATTTATTCCGGCGACGAACAAGGATTTGTCAGCGATGGAAATGATCAAGATGCGCGCGAAGATATGTTCCCATCAAAAACGGCGGTTTATAATGATAATGTCCTTATCGGAACAAATGCAACAACAGCGGATAGTAATTTTGATATGGGTCACCCAATTTATCAATTGATTTCGTCATTGGCCGATATCCGAAGCCAGCATAAGGCGCTGCGTTCAGGAGATCAGAAATTGCGTCTTTATGGCGAAAAATCGGGAATTATCGCTGTATCGCGTTTTGATCCAGATGATGGCAGCGAATATTTATTATTATTTAACAGCGCCAATGAAAACATAACTGCCAATGTAGAGGTTGATGGCGCATCGATGAATTTTGAAAATATTACAGGAAGTTGCCCCAAAAAAATAAGCACAACAGGAAGCATTAAAGTGCAGATGGCGCCGTTAAGTTTTGCAATATGCCGCGCGATAATTGGTGCAGAATAACAATAAAATAAACGAAAATTGGAATAAGTTTTTTAAAATATGACACATGAAATAATGGCACAAACAGCGCATGAAATAATCCAGCCATGGTGGCGGGGCGCGGCGATTTATCAAATTTATCCGCGCAGCTTTGCCGACAGCAATGGCGATGGCATTGGCGATTTGCCAGGTATAACCCAAAATTTAGAGCATATATCTTCATTGGGCGTAGATGCGATTTGGATATCGCCATTTTTCACATCGCCGATGAAAGATTTTGGATATGATGTCGCCGATTATTGCGATGTGGACCCCATTTTTGGCACATTGGATGATTTTGATAATTTGGTTGCCCGTGCCCATTCATTGAAACTTAAAGTCACTATTGATCAGGTATTTTCCCACACATCGGATATTCATTCATGGTTCACGCAAAGCCGGTCAAGCCGCGATAATGACAAGGCGGATTGGTATGTTTGGGCCGATGCAAAGGCCGATGGTTCGCCGCCCAATAATTGGCAATCAGTTTTTGGCGGGCCGGCATGGACATGGGATGCGCGGCGCGGCCAATATTATTTACATAATTTCTTGTCCAGCCAGCCACAATTAAATGTGCATAATATTGAAGTGCAAGATGCATTATTAAATGTCTCTAAATTTTGGCTTGACCGCGGGGTTGATGGCTTTCGCATTGATGCGTTAAACTTTGCCATGCATGATCCGCAATTGCGCGATAACCCGCCTGCGCCGCCATCAAATAAAAAACGGACCCGTTCTTTTGATTTTCAATTGCGGCAATTTAATCAATCGCATCCGGATATCCCAATTTTTATTGAACGTATTCGCGCATTGTTGGACCAATATGACGGTATTTTCACCGTGGCCGAAGTGGGCGGTGATGATGCAGAGCGCGAGATGAAATTATTCACCCATGGCGACCAAAGGTTGAACAGCGCCTATGGTTTTAATTTCCTTTATGCCGAAAAATTAACGCCGGCCTTGGTTCGTGAGGCGGTGGAACAATGGCCCGAAGAAACGCATATTGGCTGGCCAAGTTGGGCATTTGAAAATCATGATGCGCCGCGCGCTGTTTCGCGCTGGGCCGCGCCGCAATATCGACATGAATTTGCGGCGATGAAGATAATGTTATTGGCATGTTTGCGCGGAAATATCATTATATATCAGGGGGAAGAATTGGGCCTGACGCAGGTGGATATACCATTTGATATGTTGCAAGATCCCGAAGCAATTGCCAATTGGCCATTAACGCTTAGCCGTGATGGCGTTCGTACCCCCATGCCATGGGATGATAAACGCGAATTCCTTGGCTTTGGCACGGTTCAACCATGGTTGCCCTTTGGCGATGATCATGGCGCAATGGCGGTTAATATCCAAAATAATGACGAAAATTCAATTCTTTCTTTGACCAGAAAGGCAATAAGGCTGCGTAAAGAATATGCCGCGCTGCGTCATGGCGGAATTAAAATCCTTATCGCCAATGATGATTTATTGGTTTTTGAACGTCATGCAGAGGGCCAATGCATATCATGCATTTTCAATCTGGGCATGGAAACGCGGCACTATATGCCGGTGAAACCGGAAAAATGGCAGATAATATATAATGAAGGCGGCAATATATCACAGGCCGGATCATGGCAAATCGGTGCATATGGCGCGATGATTATGTCGAATATTTAATGTATTTGGGGCGGAGAGAGAAAATGAAAGTAAGAAAATTCAAGACAATATTGGCAGTGATTATGGTTTCAATTTCGCTGCCGCAAATGGCGTGGGGCAAGGATATTGAAACCATAAAATCACCGGACGAAAAGGCGGTTTTGACCATTTCATTGGATGGTGATGGGCGAATTTCATATCGGCTGGATCGTAATGGCGCGGCGATTATCGCACCATCAAAAATGGGTTTTTTACTCACCGATAATAACCCATTAAATCGTGGTTTTACCATGATTAGCAGCCAAAAATCCACGGTGGATGAACAATGGGAATTACCATGGGGCGAAAGACAATTTGTCACCAATAATCATAATGAAATATCGATTATTTTTAAAGATAATCAATTAACGGGAAATAATGCGCAAAATGGCGATGGGCGCACCATGACGCTGCGTTTTCGTTTATTTAATAATGGCCTTGGCTTTCGATATGAATTGCCGAAACAAAATGGGCTGCAAAGCGCGAAAATCGCCGATGAGTTGACCGAATTTAACATTGCGCAAAATGGTGATGCATGGTGGATACAGGCAGGTGATTGGAACAGATATGAATATTTATATCAAAAATCGGCAATCAATGCCGTGTCCACCGCCCATTCCCCGATAAGCATGAAATTGACCGACGGCACATATATTGCCTTTCACGAGGCGGCATTGGTTGATTATTCGGCCATGTGGTTAAAAAGGATGGAGGGGAATAATTTCCGCGCCACCCTGTCCCCATCCCCATCCGGGCCAAAGGTGCTGCGTGATACGCCCTTTACCACCCCGTGGCGGACCATAAGATTTGCCGATAATGCGCCAGGATTATATGATAATGATTTGGAATTAAATTTAAATGAACCCAATAAATTGGGAGATGTCAGCTGGTTTAAACCACATAAATATATTGGTATTTGGTGGGAAATGCATTTGGATGGCAGCAGTTGGGCATCGGGCGCGAAACATGGGGCAACAACCCAAAATGCCATCAAGCATATTGATTTTGCGGCAAAGCATGGCTTTCGCGGAATTTTAATCGAAGGATGGAATAAGGGGTGGGATGGCCAATGGTTTGGCAGCGGCCGCGATTTCAGCTTTACCGAGGCCTATGACGATTTCGATTTGAAAAAAGTTACCGATTATGCCCGTAAAAAGGGTGTGCATATTATTGGCCATCATGAAACCGGCGGTAATATAAAAATTTATGAAGCCCAATTATCAAACGCCATGAAATTATATGCGTCATTGGGCATTGATGCTGTTAAAACCGGCTATGTTGCCGATGCGGGCGGCATTATTGGGCCGGGTGAAAATATGCAAGATGAAGCATTTTATTGGCATGATGGTCAAAAAATGGCGCAGCATCATTTAAAGGTGGTAGAAGAAGCGGCGAAAAATAAAATTGCCGTCAATCCACATGAACCGATTAAAGATACCGGACTTCGCCGCACCTATCCCAATTGGGTCAGCCGCGAGGGCGCGCGCGGCATGGAATATCAGGCATGGGGCGAACCGGCCAATATTCCTGAACATGTTCCCAATTTAATCTTTACCCGTATGTTATCCGGCCCCATGGATTACACACCAGGTGTATTTTCATTAAAGGGTAAAAATGGCCGTGATATTGAATCAACCTTGGCCCGGCAATTGGCGCTATATCTGGTCATTTATTCGCCCATTCAAATGGCGGCGGACCTGCCGGAAAATTTGGCGGCCTATCCCGATGCATTGGGATTTGTTGAAAAAGTTCCCGTGGATTGGAAAGAAACCATCACTTTAATGGGTGAAATTGGCGATTATGCGGTGCAAGCACGCCAAGATAAGGCAAGCAAAAATTGGTTTGTTGGCGGTGTTACCGATGAACATGAACGCATGGTCAATGTTGCATTATCATTTTTGGAGGCAGGCCGTAAATATCGTGCGACCATTTACCGCGATGGTGATGGAGCTAGCGGGCTTGATAAAACGCGCCATAATATGGTCAAGGAAAGTAAAATAGTCGAAAGCGGCGATTTATTGAAATTGCGCATTGCGCCGGCGGGTGGATTTGCCATTCAATTGGAATATCTACCCTAATGTCCATGACGCCTCCAAAATCCATTATCATATTGGGAGGCGGCACGGCGGGATGGATGGCGGCAAATTTGCTTGCCCATCATTGGAGCGATAGGGGGGTGAAAATCACCCTTATCGACTCCGCTGATATTGGCATTATTGGCGTGGGGGAGGGGTCAACCCCCCAATTAAAGGCGTTTTTTGATATTTTGGGCGTGACGGAGCGGCAATGGATGCCGCAATGCAATGCGACCTATAAATTGGGTATAAATTTTGAAGGATGGTCAAATCGGCATGGGTTTGACCGCTATTTTCATCCCTTTCAATCTGAATTGGATGGGCAAATATTGCCTGCATTTTATTATAATGCATTGGCGCGGCGCACGGCCCGCAATGTGCCCGCTCATCCTGATTTATTTTTCTTGCCCACAAAATTGGCCCGCATGGGCAATGGGCCGATTGCCAAAAATGGTTATCCACATCAATTAAGCTATGGTTATCATTTTGATGCTCATTTGGTGGGGCAATTTTTGAAAAAATTGGCGCTTGATCGGGGTGTTCGCCATTTGGACCGTAAAATAAACAGCGCATCACTTAACACCATGGGAGAAATTGATGCGATTATTGATGAAGATGGTGGTGAATATAGGGCCGATTTCTTTATCGATTGTTCGGGTTTTCGCGCCCTGTTAATTCAGAAGAGTTTGAACGAGAAATTCATATCCTATGGCGATATGTTGTTTAATGACAGTGCGGTGGTGATGCCGACATTGCCCGCAATGGCGGCGGATAAAGGGCCAAATAATTATACAGGTGCGCGGGCATTATCATCGGGTTGGTTATGGAATATCCCTTTGACCAATCGGACGGGCAATGGTTATGTATATTCCAGCCATTATCAAAGTGATGATAAAGCCGAAATTGAATTTCGAACAGAAATTGGCGCGTTGGAGGATAAGGGACATGTCCGCCATTTAAAGATGAAGGTGGGCCGTGTTGAAAATAGCTGGGTCAAAAATTGCATGGCCCTTGGCCTGTCCCAAGGCTTTTTAGAGCCATTGGAGGCGACGGCAATTCATATTGTGTTGGCGACCATGGAAAAATTCATTGCGCAATATAATAATCCAGAAAATACAGATATTGCGGATGCGCAGGCCATTTTTAACGAAGATATAGGCCGCCGTTATGACGGTATTTGTGATTATATTGTCGCGCATTATAAATTAAACCAACGTCATGACACCCAATATTGGCGGGACAATGCGCAAAATCAAAATTTGTCGCCATCGTTAAAACAAATAATAACAACATGGTTTACCGCAGGTGATTTGACACGCGAAATTGGGCGGCAAAATATTTCTAGCTATTATTCGTCATTAAGCTGGCATTGCCTGTTCAGCGGATATGGAATTTTCCCAATGGAGGATAAAATGATTCCCGCTGGGGATGATATTCGCCATTATGATATGCAAGAAATCGAAAATTTTCTGGCCGACCATGCGGATAATTTCCCCTCTCATGCTGAATTATTAGGCAAATTATAGCTTATACAGCCTGTTCAATGTTTCACCATGGGACAGGTTTTTGTTAACCATGAATTACCCTAGCAAATATGTTTAATAAATCGTTAATGATTATGTATGAGGAAAAATAATCTTGTCTTGACCAGCGAACAATTTCGCCATCCGTTCCGCTCCAGCATGCATCCTGCCATTTTTGTGGAAACCCCACCAAAGGCAAAAAAGCAAAGCTGGTGGCAGGATGAAGATGTTCATCTTTTCACGATTAGCTTTGTCGCATTTTTTACTGTGTTCATTACCTTTATCGCGTAATTATGTTAATTTTCATTGTGCTATTTAATCGCGCGATTTTTGAATTACGCATATTTAATCACATGCTTTATGCAATTTCCACGCCAGCCATGCAGAGATAATGCACATGGCCGCGACAAGGAATAATGTGTCGGTAATCGGCACGCCAAGCCCCGCCATTTGACCATAAGTCACAACGCCCAAAACCATAGACCCGCTGTTCACAATATTATTGGCGGCGATGGTGCTGGCTGTTTTGGATCGTTCAACCGTGGTGGTCAAAAATGCATATAATGGCACAACAAACATACCGCCGGTAACCGAAATCCCCAATAGCGCGATTAAAATCCTGTCCCCCTGGGCCAGGGATAAAAATTCCCGCCAATTTAACGCATCGCCCGAAATAATTTGCCAATTGCCAATTGACCACCATAAATCCAGCACGAATAAACCCATGACAATAACCGATATTGGCGCATATTTGGCCGATACTTTACCATTTAACAATTTGCTGATTATTATCGATCCAATGGCAATGCCGATGGAAAAAATGGCGGTAAATAAAGTCGCAACCGTATTATCGCCATGCAGGCCATTTTTCACCATGGGCGGAAATTGTGCGCCCAATATGGCGGCAATGGCCCAAAACAGGCTAATCGACATAATCGCCAAAAATAAACGGCGCACATGCATGGTATCACGGATTAAACGCCAGCTGGCCCGAAAAATATTCCAATCAATTTTCAATGGCGCTTGGCCTGTCTCTGGCGGGGCGGGGGGCACAAATTGTGCGCTTATCCTGCCGACTATGGCAACGATGATGATGCCGATTGCTGCGTCATCGGGCTGTAATATGCCGCCCAATATGGTGCCGCCCAAAATGGCAATATATGTTCCCGCCTCCACAAATCCGGTGCCGGCCAGAACATCATCTTCCTTTAAATGTTGGGGTAAAATACCATATTTAATCGGCCCGAAAAATGTGGAATGCAGGCCCATTAAAAACATGGCGGCCAACAAAATGGGAATATTGTGCAGATGGATGCCCAATGCCCCCAATAGCATGATGAATATTTCCGCACTTTTCACCATTTTAATGATTTTGGTTTTGTCGATGCCATCGGCCAATTGTCCGGCAATGGCGGAAAATAAAAAGAAAGGCAGCATTAACAACCCGCCCGCCAGCGCGTTAAATTGTGCCTCCTGCGTGGGGTCGGAATAAATGGTATATGTAACCATGATGACCATGGCCATGCGATAAAAATTATCGTTAAAGGCATTTAAGAATTGCGTGATAAAAAGCGGCAGGAAAAAACGGCTGCGGAGCAGTGAAGTGATACTTTTCATGCGGGTGGCGGGCCTTTTCTATTGCAATTGAATAAGCGTTTTTTGTGATGCATTATGTTGCGCGCACCATAGACATCATGTTCGCAATGGCAAATCATATATTGCATTTTCCATCAATATAATAAATGCCAATATCGGCTGTTTGATAAGGGCATATAGGCAAAATATTACATAAATTCGGCCATATAAAATTGTGTAGTGATTTTCATTTCAAATCACGCTAGTTAAATAAACTATGTTAAGCTTACCCAATATTTTAACGCTGTCGCGTATTTTTGCTGTGCCAATTTTGGTATTTCTGCTGTGGCCGGGTAGCTTGCCCGATTTTGGTTATTTCTTCCGCGTGGATTATGGGCTGGCTTTTCTGCTTTATGCTTTAATGGCGATTACTGATTATTTTGATGGATATTTGGCGCGGGCTCAGGGCGCGGTATCGCGGCTTGGCATTTTTTTAGATCCGATTGCGGATAAAATCATGGTTGCTGCGGTCATTTTAATGTTGGTATTTACTCGCGATATCGATGATTGGCATGTTATTGCGGCGTTGATTATTTTGCTGCGTGAAATCATTGTGTCGGGGCTGCGCGAATTTTTGGCGGGTATTCAGGTTTCCGTTCCCGTGTCCAATTTGGCAAAATGGAAAACCACCTTTCAATTATTGGCCCTTGGCGGGATTATTTTGGCCGGCGCATTGCCCCAATATGAAATTTTAAAGGATGCGGCGCTGCTTACCCTGTGGGGGGCGGCAGTTTTAACATTGATTACTGGTTGGGATTATCTGCGCATTGGTGTGCGGCATATGGATTGATTTGCGGCAAATTATTGCAAATTATAGTTGACCATATTGCCTTTTCATCGCGGTAATTTTTTTATCGCCTGAGCCAATAATAAAAATTCGTCATGGCGCGGGCTATTATGCCGCCAAATAAGCGCGATTTTGCGTAGGGCATTTTTCGCGTCCAATGGTCTGGCCCGCACATTTGTGCCATTTAATAATCCGGAACTTATCGCCATTTGCGGTAGCAAAGTTGTGCCCAAATCATTATCCACCATTTGCACCAAAGTGTGCAGTGATGTGCCCATCATCATCGCCGATGCGCTTATTTCCGGGCGGTTACAGGCGGAAAGCGCATGATCTTTTAAACAATGGCCATCGACCAATAATAATAGTGTGCTTTCGTCGATAATTTCCGGGGTTATAACCGCAGGCGGATTATTATCTTGCCCATGCGCAAAGGCAATGTGCAGCGCATCATCAAATAAAAATTCGCTATGCACCGCGCCAATATTATAAGGCAGGGCCAATAAAACACAATCCACCTGTCCATGCGATAATGCATTGCATGCATCACTGCTGGTTTCTTCGCGCAGGAATAATTTTAATTCAGGATAATTTTCACGCAGCTGCGGTAATAATTTTGGTAATAAAAATGGCGCGATAGTCGGGATAACCGACATGCGCAGTTCTCCGGCAAGGGGCTTGCCCTCTGCTTGCACCAAATCGGTCAACGCCTCTGCCTCGCGCAAAATTTCATGCGCCTTTTTCACTACTTTTTGGCCCAAAGGGGTAAATCGCACGGTGCGTTTCGTGCGTTCCACCAAAATAATGCCCAATAAAGTCTCCAACTCCTTTATCCCGGCAGATAGGGTGGATTGGGTAACAAAACTGGCCTCTGCTGCCTTGCCAAAATGGCCAAATTCCTCCAACGCGACCAAATATTGCAATTGTTTAATGCTGGGATAATAGCTACTCATAATCGGCTGTGCCTGTTAAAAACAAATTTATAATCGATTTTTTCAATGTAACCTTTTTTCGTTCCGTGCCGCAATATATAATAAACACAAATATAATATCCCACCATTGCATCCAACGGGCAATGCCCCCATATTAAATTTTAATACCGGCGGTATTTATGGATAATAATGTTATAAAAGCGTGAAATATGGCAAAAATCATCTCCTTTATCGATTCCATCATTGCGCGCGATCCCGCGCCGCGTTCACGGATGGAAATTTTGCTATATCCCGGATTATGGGCGATTTTCCTGCACCATATTGCCCATTGGTTGTTTCAGCGCGAATTATTTTTTGTGGCGCGGCTGGTCAACCATATCAGCCGTTTTTTAACCGGCATAGATATTCACCCCGGCGCCCAAATTGGCAAAAATTTATTCATTGATCATGGCTTTAGTGTAATTGGCGAAACCGCAGAGATTGGCGATAATGTCACCATTTATCAAAATGTCACCTTGGGCGGGACAAATCCCACAAATGGGATTAGCGGGAAACGACATCCCACCATCATGGACAATGTGATTATTGGGTCGGGCGCACAAATATTGGGGCCTATAAATGTCGGCGTTGGCGCGCGTATTGGCGCGGCTGCTGTGGTGACGGACGATGTCGATGCAGGCGCGACCATGGTGGGAATTAAGGCGCGGCCTATTCAAAAGGAAAAGCCCAGCAAAGCCGATATTGAAAATTGCTGTGATGAATTTATGCCCTATGGCACGCCATGTGAGGAAATTTTTGACCCCACAACCCAACAATTTGAACTGTTGCAATGTCAAATTGACATGATGAAAAAGGAAATTGGCCGCTTAAATGGCGAATTGGCCAAGGCTCAGCAAAATGACCTGTTTAGCAATAATGAAATTGCAAAGCCTGCATCAGTTAAGAAAAATAACGCTGCCTAATGGGTGTTGTTGCGCCATTTCCCCAACATAATGGCCCAAATCAGGTGGTGTTTATCCGAGAGGAATTGTCCAAAATAATGGATATTTATGGGCGCATGGTGGCGGCGGGTAAATGGCGCGATTATGCCATTGTGATGGAACGTGATTATGCCAGTTTCTCGGCATTTCGGCGCAGTGCGGAAAATCCGGAATATCGGGTGGAAAAACGCCCCTCCCTGCATATGAAACAGGGAATGTGGGCGTTATTTAACGAAAATGGCATGATATTAAAACGCGGGGCTGAACTTTCCGGTGTGTTGGCCCCATTGGAACGCAAATTGATTAAGGCGATAAACGGTTAAGATATATTTGCCGCTTATTCATTCCGTTAAGGGCGGCAGATATTCCTGAAACTTAGCGGGCAATAAATTTACAATATTCGCGCGTAATTTTGTCCAAAAAACGGATAGGGTTAATAATGCCGAGCCAATGATTAAAGCAGTTAGCGCGACGTTTAACTCCACCATGCCGAAGCTATCAAAAAGATAATAAAGGGCGATTAAAACACATGATAATGCCGATAATAATAAGGCGCGGCGATCAATCATCAAAGATATAATTGCGAATATGAAATAAGTGATAAATATAGTAAGAATGGGCAATAAATCAGCGCCTTGGCTATTTAATAACCCGGCCAATATGAATAATGGCTGGGTGAGTAAAGGGGCGGCCAATAAATGCAACCAAAATGCAACGTCGCTTTTTATAGTAAGGCGTTTTCTGTCCGCAATATCCCATCGCATAGCAATGATGAAGATAATAATGCCGGCCAAAGCGAGGAAGGTTTTTATATGTTCATAGACTATAGTGCTAAAAATTGATGAAATTAAAGCGGTGATAGCCAGCGTTAGTGATGCCGCAAGTAAGGCCAAGGAAATGGGCACGTTAAATCTTTTCCAATGTCCCCATGCGGCCAAAGAACCAAAAAATCCAGCAACAACTAATAATTTATTAAAATTCGGATCAAATAGGTCGGTAAACGTGAAGCCTAAGCCAGTTATATGAAAGCCAAATGCAGCGATTGAGCCGACAAAACTAATCGATAAAATGATAGAGGGCAGCGCCATTAACTTTTTACGGGTAAAATATTCTGCCAGAATCCAGCTCGACAAAGAGACAAATATTGTTGAAAATACCGGAATAAAAACAATGCCGATAATGATAGTCGCAGAAAGGATGATAAGAATGGCGACGGCAACAAATATATCCTGAAAATTGGTAATTAACCGGAATTGTTCTTGTCCCTCCGCTGGGATGGCGCGTTGTTCCTCAACATGGGCGCGAAGGGCAAGGGCGGTTTCTTTTGATAATATTCCAGCATCAACAGCCGATTAAATGTCCCCATTGCTATACATAAAGGCCTCCTGCTCATATGAACAAGAGGCCTTTTATGTTATAAATAATGTCCCGTAAAGGATTATAATTTATGCCTTATTTTCTTTAACCCTATTTCGCCAAGGCGTTGAGGGCGTTTAAAACAACCATTGATTGTTCATTGCCCGATTGCGGCACAATTTCGCCCGCGCGGTCGGTAATGGCGGCAAAATTTTCGGCAATTGCCTCCACGGTGCGTTCGCCCTCTGGCAAGGCAATGCCGGGGGTTAAGGTGACATAGGCGGCATGATATGCGCCTGCGCCCGCGCCAATAATCATATTTGACGGTGCGTCTTCGCTCACCAAATATAATGCGGCGGGGGCAACATTTTCGGGTGTGAATTTTTCAAATAATTCGGGCGGGAAAATATCTTCGGTCATTCTGGTGCCGGCAACCGGCGCAATGGTGTTGCAACGGATATTATATTTTGCGCCTTCAATATTTAATGTTTTGGTAAGGCCCGCAAGGCCCAATTTCGCCGCGCCGTAATTTGCCTGTCCAAAATTACCATATAGGCCGGTGGAGGATGCGGTCATCAAAATACGGCCATATGCTTGTTCACGCATGGTGTCCCACACGGCCTTGGTCACATTGGCTGAACCGTTCAAATGCACATCGACGACCAATTTGAAATCTTCGGGTTCCATTTTTGCAAAGCTTTTATCGCGCAAAATGCCAGCATTGTTGATGACAATATGGACGCCGCCCCATTTTTCCTTGGCTTGATTGACCATATCGACCATTTGGCCATAATCGGTAACGCTGCCGCCATTGGCAATTGCTTCGCCGCCAAATGCCTCAATCTCTGCGACCACTTTAGCTGCGGCATCGGATGTACCCGTGCCATCGCGTGCGCCGCCCAAATCATTCACCACAACCTTTGCCCCGCGCCGCGCCAATTCAAGCGCATATGCACGGCCAAGCCCGCCGCCTGCACCGGTGACGATGGCAACCTTGCCCTTATAATCAATCGACATATTCATTCTCCTAAATTTTTTTGAATTTGCCACTATCTCGCATGATATTCAGGTTGACGCAAGCGTAAACTAACCGCGCGATTAAACATTAGGGTCAAATTTATGACATTATAATGAATGAAATATTTCTGAAATATTTGAGTCATGTTTGCGTCACAGAAAGCTGGTTAAGCATTTTTGACGTTTCATATTGGGTAATCGGGCAAAAATTTTCCGCCAAATATCCATATAATAAACACATTTTCGGTCCGTTCATGCTGGCCATCATTTTTAAGGAAAGTTGTAATGCAGAAAAATATTGGCAAATTATTATTAAGCAGCAGCGCGGCAGCAAGCTGTTTATTCTTATCAATCAACCCCGCAGCAGCGCAGGAAAGCCAAAATGTAGAAGCATTACAGGCTGAAATCGCGGCGTTAAAGGCCCAGCTTGCCGTGCTTTCCGATAAGGTCGATGCCAATGCGAAAAAGGCCGAAGATGCAAAGGCAAATGAAGCAAAGGCACAAGAAAAACCCGCGCAAAGTAAAGAAAAAGTAAAATGGAAGGGCGCACCAGAATTTAGCAATGATGATGGTTGGTCATTTAAACCACGCGGACGGATTTTATATGATGCGGCCACAGTTTCCACGCCCAGCGGCATAACCGATAATGGGCTTGGCTTTTCCAACGAAGTGCGCCGTGCGCGTTTGGGCGTTCAGGGGACAATTCCAGGCGGCTTTGAATATAAATTTGAAGGTGATTTCGCCAATGGCGGCGTTGAATTAACCGACGCATTTTTGGCATATGCCGGCAAAAATGTGACCATCAATGTTGGCCAACATAATAATTTCCAAGGATTGGAAGAATTGTCCAGCAGCAATGACACCAGCTTTAAGGAACGCGCCGCCTTTACCGACGCATTTGGATTTAAACGCAAAGTGGGTATTTCGGCAGAATATAATAATGGACCATTATTATTACAGGCGGGTGTTTTTACCGATAATGTGGATGATTTGGCCGAAGATGGAAATAATAGCCGCAGTTTGGACGGCCGCATTGTTGTGGCACCGAAAATTGGAGGCAATCAATTACATTTGGGCGCATCGGTTCATGTGCGTGAATTGGGTGACACTGTAACATCTGTGCGTTATCGCCAACGCCCATTGGTTCATTCAACCGATGTACGATTTATCAACACGGGCACTATCAATAATGCGACAACCGAATCCAGCTATGGTTTGGAAGCAGCGGTTATTTCGGGACGTTTCCATGCCGTCGCCGAAGGACATTGGTTGAAGCTAAACCGCACAGGATTACAAGATCCCAGCTTTGATGGGCAATCAATCGAAGCAGGTGTCTTTTTAACCAATGATAAACGCGAATATAAGGGCGGCGTTTTTAAAGGTGTGAAAGTAAGCAATCCTGTTGGCAAAGGCGGTTTTGGCGCATTGCAATTCAACCTTCGCTATGACCGTTTAAACTTAACCGATGCTGGTGATGCGGTATTTGGCGGTAAACAAGACAGCTATCAAGCATCGTTAATTTGGACCCCGATTGATTATGTTCGTTTCATGATTAACTATGCCAAAATGGACTATAGCGATGCAGCAATCGCGGCCGCAGGGGGAAATCGTGATTATAGTGTGAATGTGCTGGGCTTCCGCTCTCAAATTAGTTTTTAATAAATTGACGAGATTATAAAAGGGGGGGCAGGGCGATGGTCTTGCCCCCCCGTTTATGCATTTATAAAGCAAAAAAATGAGATGATAATGTAAGCTGCAAAGGCCAAAAGCACGGACCATATAGGCCGCAACTGCTATGCCGCGATAATAAATTATATGACAGCTATGAAGTGAGCGCTTTATTATTGGTTAAACCGCATTGGCATCCAATGAATAACCCGCCGAACGCACGGTGCGGATGATGTCTGCCTTTCCGCCCTTATTCAATGCCTTGCGCAGGCGCCGAATATGCACATCAACGGTGCGCAGTTCAATATCGCTATCATGGCCCCATACACGGTCCAATAAACGCTCTCGGCTAAACACTTGGGATGGATATTCCAAAAAATGGCGCAATAGGCGATATTCGGTCGGGCCAAGCGGAACGGCAACATTACCGCGCGTTACCTTATGCGCCAATGTGTCCATTTCAACATCGGCAAAGCTTAACTTTTCACCCGCAACAGCAGGGCGCAATCGGCGCAGCACGGCATTAACGCGGGCAATTAACTCACGCGGGCTAAATGGTTTGGTGACATAATCATCCGCCCCAATTTCAAGGCCCCTAATCCGATCATCCTCTTCACCGCGCGCGGTCAACATGATGATAGGGATTTGCGATGTTGCGGCATTACGGCGCAATTGCCGGCATACCTCTATACCCGATAGATTTTCAATCATCCAATCCAACAGGACAATATCGGGTGTGTGCTCTGCAGCCATGATAAGCGCCTCTTCCCCATCGGGAGTATGGCGAATGGTGAAGCCCTCGCGCTCGAAATTATACCGAACCAGCTCCGCCAGCGATTCATCATCTTCTACAAGTAACAGGTCGACATTTTGCATATAAATTTCTCTTTATTACTTTTATGTAAGTTACCAACATTAATCGTCGGGAAGGTTTTCGCCGGTTTCGGTAAAATAAATCATGCCAGCACAGGTGGTGCTATGGTCGCCAATGCGTTCCAAATTTTTGGAAATGAACAATAAATGGGCGACTTCGGTGGCCGATGCGGGATGTTTCGCAATAAAGCCGATAAAATCGACGAATAAATCCTTATATAATTGGTCAACATCATTGTCGCGGCGGGTGACCGCAATGGCCATATCAATATCACGTTTGGCATATGCCTCCATCGATTTGCGCACCATTTCAACGGTGATATCGCCCATTTTGGCAATACCCTTATTATGTTGTAAAAATTCGCTCGTGCCCAATTGGCCCACTCTTTTGGCGATATTTTTGGCATAATCGCCAATACGTTCAATCACCGCAGACATTTTCATTGCGGCCACCAATTCGCGCAGATCATCGGCCATTGGCGCACGCAGCGCAATGGTTCGCACCACCAATTTTTCCACATCGGTTTCCAATTGGTCGATAATGACATCTTCTTGCCGCACTTTTTTGGCAAGTTTTTCATCATTTTCAAGCAGCGCCTTCATAGAACCGGCCACGGCCTGTTCCGCGCGCGCGCCCATTTCGCTGATTAAACCGCGAATGGTATCCATTTCTTCATCAAATGCCGTCAGCGTATGTTTATTGCCGCTATTCATGCCATTTTCCTTTATCTTTTAGCCATAACGGCCAGTGATATAATCTTTTGTTTTTTCTTCACGTGGATTGGTGAAGATTTCCGATGTTTCGCCAAATTCGACCAATGTTCCCAAATGGAAAAATGCCGTGCGTTGCGATACGCGCGCGGCCTGTTGCATATTATGGGTCACAATGATGATAGCATATTTTCCGCGCAAATCGTGAATTAACTCTTCAATTTTTGCGGTGGCAATGGGGTCAAGCGCGGAACATGGTTCATCCATCAATATAACCTCTGGATCAACCGCAATGGCGCGGGCAATGCATAAACGTTGTTGTTGACCGCCGGATAATGCCGTGCCGCTATTGGTTAGGCGGTCCTTCACCTCATCCCACAGGCCCGCCTTTTGCAGGCTGTTTTCCACAATCATGTCCAATTCCGCCTTATTGGCGCAAAGCCCGTGAATGCGCGGGCCATAGGCGACATTATCATAAATGGATTTGGGGAAGGGATTGGGTTTTTGAAAAACCATGCCAACGCGCGCGCGCAATTGCACCACATCCATGCTGGGGTCGTAAATATTTTTACCGTCCAGCTCAATCTTGCCTTCTACTCGTGCGCCGACAATGGTGTCATTCATACGGTTTAATGAACGAAGAAATGTTGATTTTCCGCAACCCGATGGCCCAATAAATGCGGTAACATTGTCCATCTCCACATCGATGGACACGTCCTTTATCGCCTGATTTTCGCCATAAAAAACATTGACAGAGCGGGTGGAAATTTTGGGCGTTGCTGTCGTCGATGACATGATAGCTTCCTTCATATTATTATTATCCATCTTACCACCGATTTTCAAAACGGTTGCGCAGATAAATTGCGGTGGCGTTCATCGCCATTAAAAATATCAATAAAACGATAATCGCCGCGCTTGTCTTTTCAACAAATCCGCGATTAACCTCGTCTGACCATAAATAAATTTGCACTGGCAAAACCGATGATGGATCACCAAATCCAGATGCCGGCGTGGACACAAATGCCCGCATCCCAATCATCAATAATGGTGCAGTTTCGCCCAAGGCGCGGGCCATGCCAATGATGGTCCCGGTTAAAATACCCGGCAAAGCAAGGGGCAATACATGGTGGAAAATCACCTGCATCGGTGATGCGCCAATGCCCATTGCTGCTTCCCTAATTGATGGAGGGACAGCCTTTATCGCATTGCGTCCGGCAATAACAATAACAGGCATGGTCATTAATGCTAAAGTTAAACCACCCACCAAAGCGGATGAACGCGCCATCCCGAACCAGCTTAAAAATATCACCAAACCCAATAAACCAAAAATAATCGATGGCACGGCGGCAAGATTGTTAATTGATACCTCAATAAAATCAGTCAGCCGGTTTTTAGGGGCAAATTCCTCCAAATAAAGGGCGGACAGCACACCCACAGGAAAGGCCAACAACATGGTGATTACCATGGTCATTAACGATCCTTTAAATGCAGACCATATGCCCGCCTCCGATGGATCGGTGGCATCACCGCCGGTTAAAAAATCCATGTTAAAAACGGTAGAAATCGTCCCTGCTTTTTCCAATCTGGCGACGATGGCTTCGGATTCTGCGTCTCCATCGCCCTTATTCGCAATGTCAATTTCGCTATTCACCGGAAGGTTAAATGTCGTTTTTTGTTCGATTAACTCTGGATTGTCCAATAATTGTAATTTCAGATAATTACCCACGCTGGAGGAAAAAATTTTGCCCTGATCATTGCCATATTGCTGCGTTATGGCCGCTTGTGCCACCCCCTGAAGGTCAAGGCCGTTAATGGCTGCTTCTGCATTTGGGCCGCTAATCGATGTGACGCTGGCCCCGCCGGTCATGGCGGGCATGTCAATGGTCACCTCTGCACGGGTTTGCAAAAATCCCTTAAAACCTTGGCCCAGCATGTTGAACAATAAAAAGGCAAGGAATATCGCCGATAAAGCAACAGATACCAATCCAATAAGACGAAATCTTTTTTCCGAGGCATAGCGTTTTTGAATGCGCCTTTGCATATCGGGATTATTCCAATCCGTTGGGGTGCGCAAAATTTGTGCGTTGCTCATAGGATTGCTCCGAATATATATTGAGAATGTTTATTCATATTCTTCCCGATATTTTTTAACGATGCGCAGCGCGATAAGGTTTAACATCAACGTGACGCAGAATAATAAAAGACCAAGGGCAAATGCCGCCAATGTTTGCGGGCTGCCAAAATCTTGGTCGCCGGTTAACAATGCCACAATTTGTACTGTTACGGTGGTGATGCTGGCAAAGGGATTGGCGGTTAAATTTGCGGTATAGCCTGCGGCCATCACCACAATCATCGTTTCACCAATGGCGCGGCTGACCGCCAATAATATGCCGCCGACCACACCGGGCAGGGCAGCAGGTAATAAAACTTTTTTAATGGTTTCACTTTTGGTGGCGCCCATGGCCAGCGAACCATCGCGCATGGCGCTTGGCACGGCGGCGATGCTGTCATCCGACATGGATGCAACCAATGGGATAATCATCACACCCATTACCAAACCAGCGGCCATTGCATTATCGGATGCGGCATTGGAAACGCCCAACATGACGGCAAAATCACGCACCGCAGGGGCAATGGTTAAAGCCGCAAAATATCCATAAACCACGGTGGGAATACCTGCCAATAATTCCAATATAGGTTTCATCCATGCGCGTAATTTTGTGCTGGCATATTGGGTTAGGTAAATTGCGCTCATCAATCCCAATGGGATGGCGACAATCATGGCGATAATCGCGCCGATGAAAATCGTGCCCCAAAATAGGGGGATGGCGCCATAGCCATTATATTCGCCGGGCGTGGTATGTTTTTTCGGATTCCACTCTGTGCCAAAAATAAATTCGGAAACCGACACATGGGTAAAAAATTGGAATGTTTCAAACATTAAAGAGGCAACAATGCCCAATGTGGTGATGATGGCGATAAGCGATGCGGCAAGCAAAACGCCAAGCATCAACCGCTCCACCTTTGACCGGGCGCGAAAATCAGGCTTAATACGCAGGAAAGCAAATGCCCCACATGCAAAAATGATAATGCCCAAAATAATCAATTGGATCAAATTATAAAGGCTGGTCGCTTGGCGATAATCATCAACCAATTTTTCTGAACCATCCTGAAAGGCAACATCCTGCACGCCATTGGCGATATTGCGTGCTTCGGATAAAATGGCGGCGCGTGCACCAGCGTCGCTTGGCAAGGAAACCGCATCGGGGGAGGCCAACACATTATTTGTAATTAAAACGGGCGAAATATTTTGCCAAACCAATGTAAAAATGGCCGCAGGAATAATGACCCATGCCAAAACATACCAACCATGATAATTGGGCAGGCTGTTCAGCCGGCTTTTGCCATTGCCTGCCAACGCAATGGCGCGGGCGCGTCCGGTTAACCAGGCAATAAGTCCCAATCCCAAAAGCATGAACAGCATCGCTGTTATTGTCATAATATTATCGCCTATATATTCGATTCGGCCGATGAGACCATATATTCAAAGAAAATAACGTGTAAGATTTTTGAATGTAATTCTACCTGAAAATCCTACTATGAGTGATATATTTCAGTTATGTGACAATGAAGCTATTGCCGCAATCTATATGTGGAAAACCCCAAAATAGAATTTTTTTAGCAGCATTGCCCAAAAAATTAACGGGATGAAAGCCCGATAAAATTATCTCATTTGGTTGAAAAAAAGGGCAGGCACATAAAATGCCCGCCCTTTAACATTCTGCATAGACGGGGATTATTTCAAATCTTTACCATCCAATGGGGTTAATGCAGATACGATGGATTCAACATTTGCGCGTTTATCTTTGGCAATGGAAATAAGACCCAATTTCGCCAAATATCCGCCATCTGCGCTGCCGGTCATAAATTCAGCGATAAATTCCTTCATATTTGGAATTTTGTCCATATGTGCTTTTTTCACATAAATATATAATGGACGCGCACCAGGATATTTGCCGCCTGCAATTGCTTCATAAGTTGGGGCAATGCCGTCCATGGCAAGACCGCGAACCTTATCGGCATTTTCTTCCATATAGCTATAGCCAAAAATGCCTAGCATATTGGGGTTTGCGACCAATTTTTGAACGATCAAATTGTCATTTTCGCCCTGTTCCTGATATACGCCGTCGGTGCGCAATTCTTTACAAATGGCTTCATATTTTTCTTTGTCGCTGTCTTTTAACGCTTTGGTTGCGGCGTCGGTTTTACAGCCTGCTTCCATCACCAATTCTTCAAATGCATCGCGTGTGCCCGATGTTGGCGGCGGGCCAAATACTGCAATGGCGATATTGGGCAATGATGGATCGATATCTGACCAATTTTTGGCAGTATTTGCCTTGCCAAATGGATTTGCGGCCAATGCCTTATAAACAATGGCAGGGCTTAATTTAAATTCTTTGCCGCCAATTGATTGCGCAATGGCAATGCCGTCTATGCCAACTTGTATTTCGACAATGTCGGTAACGCCATTTGCCTGGCATTTTTCAAATTCGGATTTTTTAATGCGGCGTGACGCATTGGTAATATCAGGGGTGTTCATGCCAACGCCTGAACAAAATTGATCCATGCCACCGCCGGTGCCGGTTGATTCCAAAACGGGGTTGGTGCGGCTGGTATCAGCTTGGGTGAATTTTTCCGCCACAGCTTTGGCAAATGGAAAAACGGTTGACGAACCAACGATACGGATTTCGCTGCGGTTGCCGCCGCCTGCGCCACCTTGGCTAGCCTGATCTTGACAACCAGCAAGCGTAAGCGCGGTTGCAGCAATGAGCAAAGTTTTCTTTAACATCAAAAAATTCCCTATTTTCTGGCGCATGGCCAATATCTTAAAATAATGTGCGCCCTATTGTGGTTGCCCCCAATATTTAAGCGTCAAATGGCTATTAAAGGGGGGGCATTGCGCGGGCGTGACTCTTTTGTGACGTTTTCGTGACAATGATTGAGGTAAAGCTAGGGGGTAAAATAAAGGGAAACCGAAAAATTGGAAATGATATTATCAATTGGGATATTGGCGCGGAAAAGAAACGGAAATTGTTGTTCCAACGCCCAGTTCGCTTTTAATATCAAGATAGCCGCGATGGCGATCGACAATATGTTTGACCAAGGAAAGGCCCAATCCGGTGCCGCCCAATGCCTTGCTGCGCCCTGCATCAACACGGTAAAATCTTTCGGTTAATCGCGGGATATGCTCAGGCGGGATGCCATCCCCCTTATCACTTACCGATAAAATTATCATCGAATCCGAACGGGATGATTGCAATTTCAATTCAACCAAAGTGCCAGATTTGCCATATTTCATGGAATTGGAAAGCAGGTTATTGACCACTTGGCGCAATTGAAATGCATCGCCCCTGATGATGGGATTGGTGATTTCCGGCACAAAAATAATATCATTGCCGCGCGGATTTGATCCATTTTTTAAAATGTCGCAAACCTCTTGGCATAAAATTTCCAAATTTACTTCTTGGGTTGCCAAATCATGTTTTTCCGCCTCAATGCGCGATAGCGACATTAAATCGCGGATTAACGCCTCCATCCGCATGGTTTCGGATGACATGATGTTCAAAAATTTCGTCTGTTGTTCCTTGGCCGGGACGCCTTCTTGCAAGGTTTCAATAAATCCTTTGACAGAGGCAAGCGGGGTCAGCAATTCATGGCTGGCATTTGCGACAAAATCGACCCGCATTTTTTCCGCAGCATGGCGGCTGGTTTGATCGGAAAGGCGAATAATCAATTGATTTTCATATAATTGGCCAATGCGCAATTCCCATATTTGATGTGGGCGTCCAATTCCGGTTAGGATAAGCGGCGATGCGGCCTCCCTTTTTTGGGGATCGGTAATTGCCTCTATCGCGCCGGCATGGCGCAATGCCCCGCGAATATTCATACCGACAAGCTGCCCCCCCAATAAAAGCAGCGCGCTTTTATTTGCGTGGCTGACGCGGTTGCCATTTACAATCAATAAAGGATCGACGCTATTTTGAATGAAAAGTTCAAAATCGGGATGATTGGTAATATATCGATCATTTTCATTATGTAGCATGCTGCTTTTACGGCGGGCGACATTTCCCTCCTCATAGGTAAAAATAAATGTCGAAATTAACGCGCAGACCAGCATGATGATGATGCGTTCAATATGCGTATTAAGCACAGATGCGCTGACCGCTCCGGCGATGCAAATCAATAAAGCAGCAAAAGTGCGCCAGTTCAAATAGTGAATCATGAAATAGTGGATAGGTGATAGCGATTTGCGCCGCAATCATCTTTATTGTCTTTTTTCGTTAAACAAAGGGGCGGCGATTGTCCCGATCATGGACGGTAACAAATATTATCACCCATTGGCGCGTCATACGGCAATATTTACAAGGATAAATGACGATTTTGGTTGAGTATTTACGATGTTATAGTGCATATTTAATATATGAGCGAAGAAGCAAATAATAAAGATACTGCAAATAATGATGATTTTGCGACAAATGGCGGCATGGCCCCAATTGATAAGGTTGCAAATCATGTCGCCTCAAGGCGCAAATTACTTGCCGGTGCAATTGTCGGATCGTCGATGATTGTGACGATACGTCCCGCCATTGCACAGGCGGCAGGGTCGGTTTTAAATTGCGAAATCCCCATTCCAGGGCCGCATGGTTCGGGCCAATCAATTGCCGCCGATGGTAAATTGGTGCCATATGGCACGCCGGGTTCGTTCACCCCCTCTGGCCGCAAATATACTGGCGAACAGGTAAAATCCGCGCTTGGCGGTCGTTCTTTGCCCGGCACAAGCTATGATGAAAGCCGCGCATATGTGAACTATATTCGCAAATTACAGGCTGGGCAAAGCGGCTTTACCTGCTTTGCATCCATCCAAATGCCGCGTTAAATCCAAATATTATCTTAAATCCAAATGCTGCAATAAATATTGCGGCATGTTGGTTTATATCTGCGTATATTATATAGGTTTATATCGGCTCGCCTGCTTCTCTTGCCCTTTCCACGACGCTTTGTTCCAATTTAGGCAATGGCTTGATTAAGGATAAAAGCATGATGATGACCACTGGATAACATATTAAAACGCATAATAAAGCGGTTTGCAGGTCACCGACAATGTCGCTGATTAAACCAATGACATATGGTCCCATGCCAAGGCCGATTAAATTTGTGCCAAGGAAAAATACCGCCGTTGCCGTGCCGCGCATTCGCGGTAATACAATATCCTGCGATGACGCGGCAATGGGGGCAAGCCACATAATCTGGCAAAAATTGCTTAATCCCAAAAATATATAAAATGTGGTAGCATCGGTGGCGGTTAATTGCAGCCATGTGAAAATTGCCGCCAAAGCCAGCGCAATCATCACCACATATATCCGCCCCGCCGCATGGAATTTTTTGGCATGGTCAGAAATCATCCCGCCCGCCACCGTGCCAAGCCCGCCAGATACTGCCAAAATCCAACCAAGGGTTAAGCCCGCACTTGGCCCAACGCCATATTCGGTTTTTGCGAATAAAAAGATGAATGGCGACACGCCATAGCTGGCAAAGGAGGCAATGCCACCAATTAACGCCAATTTGGCAAAGCTGATATTGCCAATTAACTGCGCGGTTGGTTTATCGCGCAGACGTATAGATTGCAGCCAGCTATAACTGCAATATAAACCAATGCCGATGGCGGTCCATTGCACCATATTGGTGGTAAGGGCGAAACTGCCAAAATTGGCAATGATGGCGCGTTTTTCAGCCGCCAATAAATTATCAGTCCAACTGACCAATGCAATAATCAATATTAGCGCAAACATCGCCATTATGGCGTTATTTCGAAATATTTTACCGCCCGCTTTGGCGCTGCGTATCATGCTAAATGGCGGGAACATGCCGCCCATTTCGCGAAACACTGCGCGAAAGGGGTGGGGATCATTTTTGCCCTCTATCCCATCAAAAAATCCGCGAGGCGGTTCTTTCACGGTAAAGCGCATTAAAAGAGCAAGGATTAAACCAGGAATGCCAAATGCCAAAAATGTTGCCTGCCATCCCGCAAGGCCAAAGGGCTGTGTTTCGGGGGTATAATTATTGGCCCAATAATCAATTACCGCCCCGCCAAAGATAAGCGAAGCACCAACGCCAACATAAATCCCGCTGGAATAAATAGACAAGGCGGTGGCGCGTTTTTCCTTGGGAAAATAATCTTGCAATAATGAATATGCGGCCGGAGAGGCGCTTGCCTCGCCAATGCCAACCCCGACACGGGCAAGGGCAAGCTGCACAAAATTACCCGCAAAGCCGCTGACCGCTGTCATCCCTGACCAAAAACTTAACCCCCAGCTGATGGTGCGAACACGGCTCCATCCATCGGCCAATTTTGCCAATGGAATGCCAAATAATGCGTAAAATAGGGCGAAAGCTGTGCCAAATAATAAACCCAGCTGCGCATCGGTGACGCCCAAATCCTCTTTTAAAGATGGCGCCAATATGGTGATGATTTGCCGGTCGAGAAAGTTAAAAGCATAGATTAAAACCAGCAATAATAAAATATAACTGCTATATAATTTGCCAGGTGGGGTGAAATGTGGGGGTAAATGATTTTCGGCCTTTTCATCCTGCGTCGTCATTTCCATAATATTCCCCCTTATTTCTCTGGTTAATTAAATCAGGGCAATTGGCCTACAGTCAATCTTTTTATTATATTCAAAGAAAATTTGTTCGGTTTTGCTTGAAATTTTCGATAATAATGGCGATATTCCATAAATAGAGTGATATTTTTCACCTAGTTTGTTATTTAGGAGAATTAAAATGGCTGAATGGCCTAATCAAAATAGCAGTCGGGGCGGTTATGACCTTGCTGGCAACCCTGTATCGCAAAGCGCGGCAGTGGATGCTGGGCTGCGTTCGCACATGCTGAAAGTTTATAACTATATGGCTAGCGCGGTTTTGTTGACCGGCATTGTGGCCATGTTATTCGCGCAAAGCGAATTTGGACAAAATTTATTTTATAATCCATCCATATTGACATGGGTGTTGATTTTCTCACCTCTTATCATGATTTTCGCGATAAGCTTTGGCATTAACAAAATGTCCCAAGGCACATTACAGGCCATGTTCTGGACCTTTGCGGTGTTAATGGGGCTTTCCATGGCGTCGATTTTTCTACGCTTTACCGATACGTCAATCGCGCGGACTTTCTTTGCAACATCGGCGGCCTTTGCGGGGCTTAGCCTATATGGCTATACCACTAAAAAGGATTTGTCCGGTATGGGCAGTTTCTTAATCATGGGTGTTATCGGTTTAATTGTTGCCTCTTTGATTAACATCTTTTTGCAATCATCGGGCCTTCAATGGGCGATCAGCTTTTTGGGAGTTTTGATTTTTGCGGGCCTTACCGCTTATGACACGCAGCAAATTAAAAATACATATTTGCAATTGGCTGGCACAGAATTTGTGGGCAAGGCCGCGATTATGGGCGCATTGAACCTATATCTTGACTTTGTGAATATGTTCCAATTCTTGCTTAATTTCATGGGCAGTTCAGAATAATATTTTAATTTTGTTTTTTTAAAGAAGGGGCGGGAAGATTTTCCGCCCCTTTTTTTATACAATTCACCGCCCAAGGCTTTACCTTGGATAAGAAAATAGGCATGATGCGGCCTTGTTAATTTATCCATCAAATAATGAATAAACGGGTGGGTAATTAAGTGGATAAGAGGGAAGTTATCATCATAATGAAGAATGTAATTTTAAAGTCGTCAGGTTTAATGATTTCGGTGTTGGCTATTGCTGCATGTGCACCGGTAAAACCGGTTGCTACCACGCCCGTTGCTATTCCGCCTGCTGCGGTGGTTATTCCCCCACGGCCCATTGCGCCGGCGGGTTCATATGCTGGAATGACAATCCCCCCATTGGACGCAGATGGCACAAGGTCCAGCCCAAATAAAAACCTGACCCCTGATGAAATCATTTGGAATTTACGTTCCGCCTATACCGTGGCGGCGGTGGGCTGCCGGGGCGGCGCGAATGAAAATTTCACCGCGCTTTACAATGAATTTATCAAAAAACATTCCAAATATATGGCAGGGATTAGCAAAAATATTGATAAAGTATATCAATCGCGCATTCCGGGTAATGCGGGGCTGCGCGCGCGTGACACCGATATGACCAATTTATATAATTATTTCTCTTTGCCATCGGTATCAGATCCATTTTGTGATAAAATGTTGGCCGTTGCCTATGATTGGCAAAGCCTGCCCGCGACACAATTTGAGGCTTATTCAATTGCCAAGCTGCCCGAAGTAGATGCGATATTTACCGGTTTTTATGATTCATATGTGGCATATGAACGTGCCTTGGCCGAATGGCGGATGAAATATGAACCCAATTCGGCAGATGGCGTAACAACTGCTGCGGGGGCATCTTCAACCGGTCTTTAATTTTGGCACAAATTTATTGCTGATAATTATTAGTTTAAAAAATCGCCGCGAATAACGTCCAATTGGGTGCTATTCGCGGCTTTTATATATTTTACCCGTCACCAAATGACGCGATATTTATCAATCGGTTTGTTTCTTTTCATCCGCATTTTTGGGCACGGCCTTTTTTTTACTGACTGTGCTTTTGGGAGAGGTTCTTTTTTTTCCAGCTGCCTTTTTCACTTCTTTGGGTGGGGCAGGGCTTATTTCAAATACCGGTTTGTCATCCTTTATATGAACGGCAACCTCGCCGCCCTTGGCCAATTTACCGAATAATAATTCCTCTGCCAGCGGCTGTTTGATATGTTGCTGCAGCACGCGGCCCATTGGCCTTGCGCCGAATAATTTATCATATCCGCGTTTCATAATCCATGTGCGGGCATCATCATCAAATTTTATATGCACATTTTGGTCGGCCAATTGCAATTCCAATTGCAGGATGAATTTATCAACCACCATGGCGATGACTTCTTCTGGCAAATAGGTAAAGGGAATGATGGCATCCAAACGGTTGCGAAATTCTGGCGTGAATAATTTTTTCACCGCCTCATCACCTGCATCTTCTTTATCAATATTATTGCCAAAACCAATACCCTCTCGCGCCATATCCTGTGCGCCGGCATTGGTTGTCATGATTAAAACAACATTACGAAAATCAATGGTCTTGCCATGATGATCGGTCAATCGGCCATTATCCATGACTTGCAATAGGATATTGAATAAATCTGGATGTGCTTTTTCAATTTCATCCAATAATAATATACAATGCGGGTTTTGATCGACCGCATCGGTCAATAATCCGCCCTGATCAAATCCGACATATCCCGGCGGCGCCCCGATTAAGCGGCTGACCGAATGGCGCTCCATATATTCGCTCATATCGAAACGTTTTAACGGAATTCCCAAAATATCGGCCAATTGGCGGGCCACCTCAGTCTTGCCAACGCCCGTAGGACCGGAAAATAGATAATTGCCAATTGGTTTATCGGGATCGCGCAGGCCAGCTCGTGATAATTTTATCGCGCTGGACAATGTGGTAATCGCCGTATCCTGACCAAAAACCACATGTTTCAAATCGCTTTCCAAATTGGCCAATGATGCTTTATCATCGCTAGATACTTGTTTGGCGGGGATACGCGCCATGGTGGCGATCACCGCCTCAATATCCTTTGAAGTGATTTTTTTGCGCCTTTTTTCGGGGGGCAGTAACATTTGCATCGCCCCAACTTCATCAATCACGTCAATCGCCTTATCGGGCAATTTGCGGTCATTTATATATCGGGTGGACAGCTCTACCGCAGTTTTCAGCGCCTCATTGCTATATTTCACCTTATGATGTTCTTCAAAGGCAGAACGAAGCCCGCTTAAAATCTTAATCGTGTCCTCAATAGTGGGTTCGTTCACATCAATTTTTTGGAACCGGCGTAATAATGCTCTGTCCTTTTCAAAATGATTGCGAAATTCCTTATAAGTGGTCGATCCAATGCATTTAATAGTGCCTCCAGAAAGCGCCGGTTTTAACAAATTTGATGCATCCATTGCCCCGCCGCTGGTCGCGCCCGCGCCAATAACAGTGTGGATTTCGTCGATAAATAAAATGGCATCGGGTAATTTTTCAAGTTCCGACACGACCGCTTTTAATCTTTCTTCAAAATCGCCTCTATATCTTGTTCCGGCCAATAATGCGCCCATGTCGAGAGAATAAATTATCGCTGGCTCTAACACTTCGGGAACTTCTTTTTCCACAATGCGCCGGGCAAGTCCCTCTGCAATTGCGGTTTTGCCCACGCCCGGTTCACCAACATATAGGGGATTGTTTTTTGAACGGCGGCATAAAATTTGAACCGTGCGGTCCACCTCTGCGCTGCGGCCGATTAAAGGGTCAATTTTCCCTGCCTTTGCCTTTTCATTCAAATTGACGGTATATTGGTCAAGCGCGGTTTCTTTTTTATTTTTCTCACCCTCTGCATTGGATGATGCGTCATTATCATCGCCGCTGCCTTCAGGGGTTTTGTCGATGCTAACGCCATTTTTGGCGACGCCATGGCTGATATATGTTACCGCGTCTAAACGGCTCATATCCTGTTGTTGAAGGAAATAAACGGCATAGCTTTCCCGTTCAGAAAATAATGCGACCAACACATTTGCGCCTGTCACCACATCATTTCCGGAAGATTGAACATGCAAAATTGCGCGTTGCACCACGCGTTGAAAACCGCTGGTGGGCGATGGGTCGGTGCTTTCTGCCACGCGCAGATTTTCCTGCTCCTCATCCAAATATTGGGTAACAGTTGCCGATAATTCGCCCATATCAACCCCGCATGCCTGCATGACAGCAGCGGCGTCCTTATCATCAATCAATGCCAATAATAAATGTTCCAACGTCGCATATTCATGTTTGCGCGTGGATGCATTTTGCAATGCGTTGTGCAATGTTGTTTCCAAAGATTGTGCAAATGACGGCATGTAAATCGGTACTCCAAATATTATGGCCGGCGTGAAATTGCGCCATTCCATAGGATAGATGTTGGCATCAACATAGGCTTTGTCAATATTTGTTGATGCATATATCTGCACTTAATAACGGCATAGTCACCATTTATTATAAATAATATCGGCCTTTTATGGTTAATATTTAATGAATTTATCGGGCTATAAAGCGTGCTTTTACGATTTTTTGAACATGGCATCGGCGATGTTGCGAAAATCGCTCGCTTTTTCTTTTTTGTCTCGGCACCTTAAAATTTCTTTTTCCAAAATGGCGATGCGGATGGTTAATTCATCCTGCGACAGCGGGTCTAAATCCTCTAAAATAAGCTTTTGTAACGCGCCACTTTTATCATGACGTAAAAATTCATCTTCATCCATAATGACATAGTTGACCTTTGTCGGTGAACTGTCAATATACTGTCTTAAAAATCGCTATATCATTAAATTTACCTATAAATTATAGGCAGGTTAATGTCATTTATGGCGAGGGGGCAATATGTCGAGCAATAGTGAAATGATGCGTGCAGTAATTATGGACGGTCCAGGCGGGCCAGAGGTGCTGAAAATCGCGCAGCGGCCCATTCCCACCCCTGCGGATAATCAATATTTGGTCAAAACCGCCTTTGCCGGTGTGAACAGGCCCGATGTGGTGCAACGCATGGGTCTATATCCACCGCCGCCCGGCACAACGGATATATTCGGCCTTGAAATATCGGGACGGATTGTTGCGGCGGGCAAAAATGTAAATGCCGATTTAATTGGCCAAAATATTTGCGCCTTGGTCGCGGGCGGGGGATATGGTGAATATGTGGCGGTGACGGATGGGCATTTTTTAATTGTACCCCCGCGCCTATCCATGGAAAAAGCCGCCGCTATGCCCGAAACATTATTGACCGTGTGGCATAATATTTTTGAACGTGGCTATGCGCGTGATGGGGAAAGGCTGCTTGTCCATGGGGGGACGAGCGGCATTGGCACAATGGCCATAAAATTGGCAAAATTATTTGATTTAAATATTATTGTTACATGCGGCAGTGATGCAAAATGCGCGGCGGCATTGGCCATTGGGGCTGACCATGCGATAAATTATAAAAGCCAGGATTTCGTCGCCGAAATCGCCAAAATCACCGATGGTCAGGGCGTGAATTTAATATTGGATATGGTCGCAGGTTCTTATGTGCCGCGCAATTTGCAATGTTTGGCGCCCGATGGCCGGCATGTGACCATTGCGATACAGGGCGGGGCGATGGCGGAAATTAACATGGCCTATGTCATGATGCGGCGGTTGACCCTTACCGGTTCAACATTGCGGGCGCGCAGCGATGAATTTAAGGGGTTATTATTTGATGAAATCGCCGCAAATGTTTGGCCCATTGTGGTAGAGGGTGATTTAGAGCCCGAAATGGACCAAATTTTCCCATTAGAAGAAGCCGCAAAGGCCCATGCCCATATGGAAAGCGGCGATCATGTGGGGAAAATCATCCTGTCATTATAAAAAGACTATATTTATAAAGTCAGCGAAAATAGTCTTGCCTCTTGCCCATTATTAGAATTTGGCTTATAGGGAGTTTTTACAGGCCATCCCGCAAGGGGTGGCCCTTTCAATTTTTGGAGAAGCATATTATGGCACAGGCCAAAGCCACGCCGTTAATGCCCCATGCGACTGCCGCATGGTTGGTGGACAATACCGCATTAAGTTTTGTGCAAATTGCCGAATTTTGCGGTCTGCATATTTTGGAAGTGCAAGCCATGGCAAATGACATGACCAGCACAAAATATACCGGACGTGACCCCGTTCATGCCGGTGAATTAAGCCATGCAGAAATTGAAAAAGGGCAAAATGACCCATCATATGCGCTGACCATGTTAAAAGGGCCAGAGCAGGTGCGCCGAACAAAAGGGCCGCGCTATACCCCTGTTTCCAAACGTCAGGATAAGCCCGATGGCATTGCATGGTTGCTTCGTAACCACCCCGAAATTTCCGATGGCGCAATTTGTAAATTAATTGGTACAACGCGCAATACCATTGGCGCGATACGCGAACGCAGCCATTGGAATATTGCGGAAATTCAACCAAAGGATCCTGTGACATTGGGGCTTTGTTCGCAACGTGAATTGGACGCATTGGTGGCCAAGGCAGCGAAAAAAGCCGGCATTGATACCAAGCCAGAGGAAGATTTGAAACAGGGCGCAAGCCGTGATGAGTTAATCCGTGAGTTGCAGGCAGAACGCAGCGAGGCTGCCGCACGGGCGGAGGCGATTTTGAACGCAGAAAATACAGCGCCACAGGGTGAAGAATTAACAGCTGAAAATCTGTTCAAAAAATAATTTATTTAATTATCACATAAATATCCCTCCATTTTTGCATGAATTTATGCATTTTTGGGGGGATTTTATTATGCGCGTCAAAATTCACGTATTGCAGATTTGGCGCGTAATAATTTCATTTGAAATTTTTTCGTCTTGGTTGACGCAACGTCATGGTTGCGCGTGATGCATCTTTGCTGCATCCTATAAAAATGGCCAAAAAATTTAATCCCCCATCCTATGACATGTCGCTTGCCGATCATGGATTTGACGCGACTGAATATCGCGGTTTAACCTATCCCTTGGGGGAACATGCACCCGAAATTGGTGAATTATATCATTTATTGCCCGATATTGGATGGACCAGATTGCCGGTGCCAGGAAATTTGCGGCATATCAATATTTGGTTATTGGCCGATGAGGATGAACATGGCGAGGGGGTTGCAATTGTCGATACCGGATTGCAATTGCCCGATACCATTGCGGCATGGGAAAAATTATTTGCCGGACCATTAAAGGATAAACGGGTTACGCGGGTTATTGTGACGCATTTTCATCCCGATCATGTGGGCATGGCAGGTTGGCTATGTAAGAAATTTGGCGTTCGTTTATGGATGAACCGTACCGAATGGTTGATGGCACGCATGTTGACCGCCGATATCCGAAATGCTCCACCAGAGGAGGCGATTGGTCAAATGCGCCTTGCCGGATGGGATGAGGCGCGGTTGGAAAATATGCGGCAAAAAGGATGGGGCAATTTTGCCAAGGCGGTTAGCCCGCTTCCCCTTGGTCATGTGCGTTTATTTGACGAACAATTATTGACCATTGGCCACCGCAAATGGCGGATATTAACCGGCGGCGGCCACACACCGGAACATAGCTGTTTATATGATGAGGATAATAAAATCATCATTGCGGGCGACCAAATTTTGCCGCGCATAACATCCAATGTTTCCATGATGGCAAGCGAGCCAGAGGCCAACCCCCTTGCCGAATGGTTAGAAAGCATAGAAAAATTCAAATTGCGCATGCATGATGACACATTGGTTTTGCCTGCCCATGGCGAACCATTTCACGGGGTTCAACAACGTTTGGATTATTTGGCCAAGGGGCATTATGATCGGCTGGATAAGTTAGAGGCGGCATTAAAGCAGCGTCCCCACCGCGCCGTTGATTGTTTTGGCATATTATTCGACCGTGATATTGACGATAGCGTTTATGGATTGGCCACGGGAGAGGCAATGGCGCATTTGCAATATTTGGAAAAATCAGGCCGTATTCCCGTTAAAATAATCGACAATGTGCAATGGTTTGGCGGCGCAAATAACTTTTAACCTTTATTCGATAGAAATAGATTATGACGAATACCCCCCAATATACTAAGCAGCAATATTTACATCCAAGTGATTGGGATATCGCAATTGATGAAATGCCTTTGCATGATGTTTTTTTCCGTTCGGCGGGGCGCGCGCCCAACAGCTATATTGCCGATTTTATGGGCCGCCAATTCACCTATGGCGATATAGCGGACAAGGTGCGTCAATTTGCCAAGGGGCTGCAGGATTTAGGAATAGGTAAGGGTAGCCATGTGGGGCTATTCCTGCCCAATGTGCCGCATTATATTATTGCTTATTATGGGGCGATGGCCGCAGGTGCGACGGTGGTGAATTTTTCCCCCCTATATACCGTGGATGAATTATCGCATCAGGTGGAGGATAGCGGCACCGATATTTTGGTCACCGTGTCGGCCAGTGCATTATTGCCCACCGCGTTAAAGGTATTGAAAAAATCAAGCCTTAAAAAATTGATTGTCGGCAATGTTGCTGAATGTCTGCCTTTGGTAAAATCTATTCTATATCGTTTGTTCAAACGCAGCGAATATATCGCCATACCAAAACAGGATGATGTTAAAATATTTGCCTCTATTTTGGAAAATAAGGGCGATTATACCGCGCATGATTGCGATGTGAAAAATGACGTTGCGCTGCTGCAATATACGGGCGGGACAACCGGCACGCCAAAGGGCGCAATGTTAACCCATGCCAATTTATCAGCAAATGCCGCGCAAGTGAATTTATTGGACCCGCGATCACGCATCAATGCGGGTGAAAATGCACAGGAAGACCGCATATTGGGCGTTTTGCCCTTTTTCCACGTATTTGCCAATGCGACCGTGCTAAACCGCACCATTATGAATGGCGGCGAAATTGTCATGTTGCCGCGTTTTGACGCGGGGCAGGCTTTGGCCGCTGTAAACCGCCGTCATGTCACGTCTATGCCGGGCGTTCCCACAATGTATCAGGCTTTGCTTGACCATCCCAATATTGGAAAAACCAATTTCAGCTCGCTTCGCGCCTGTATTTCGGGCGGTGCGCCCTTGGCGGCCGAGTTAAAGGCACGTTTTGAAAGCGCCAGTGGGGCAAAGGTAATAGAGGGATATGGCCTTACCGAAACATCGGGTGTGGTGTCGTGCAATCCATATGAGGGATTAAATAAATTGGGCAGCATTGGGCAGCTTATCCCCCAAACTGAGGTGCGTTTATTGGATAAAGAAGACCCCAGCAAATTTGCACCCGAAGGAGAGCCGGGCGAATTGGCAGTTAAAGGTCCGCAAATTATGAAGGGTTATTGGAATAGGCCCGATGCCGATGCGGAAATATTTGCCGATGGATTTATGCGCACAGGCGATGTTGCCGCGCGCGATGAAGATGGGTTTTATTTCATTGTTGACCGGATAAAGGACATGATTGCCGTTGGTGGGTTTAAGGTTTTCCCCAGTCAGGTTGAAGATGTGATCTACCATCATGAGGCAGTGAAAGAGGCGCTGGTCATTGGTGTGCCCGATGATTATCGCGGCGAAAGTCCGCGTGCCTATGTCACCTTAAATGACGGGGCGGATGTGGATGCAGAAACATTGACCAAATGGGTAAACGCCAAATTGGGTAAGCATGAACGGGTGGATAAGGTGGTCATTCGTGATGCACTGCCCAAAACCATGATTGGTAAATTGGACCGCAAGGCACTTCGCGCGGAAGAAGGCGTGGCTTAAGTAATTTGGCGGATAATTGAAAATTTAAGGGGCTGCTTTTCATGGCGGCCCTTTTCATTTTACGCCTTGGGCCTTTTTTAACGTTTTAGCGCAGCCCGCCGCGCCTTTAACCATGATTTTTGCGTTTTTCCCATCAACAATAATCCGCTAAATGGGGTGGCCATTGGGTCAATTTTACCCGTGCGGCCCAGCGCGTAAATTTGCGCGTAAAAATAATATTGTCCGGCAAAACCATCTATGGTGCGGATAAGTTTGATTTTTCTCAAAAAGGATAGCCATTTGGGCAATAGGGCAAGGCCATGTTCAGGCCGCGCCAATGCCGCCGCGCCATTTAATAATTTTTGCGGGCCGTCAGGTTCAACGCACATGGGACGCCCAATGCCAATAATGTCCACGCCCCCTTGGTTTAGGGCGCTTTCCATCGCGGCTTTGCTGCGGAAACCGCCCGTCACCATTAACGGGATGGAAAGTTGTTTGCGCATTTCAATGGCGAAATCGACAAAATAAGCCTCCCGCGCGATGGTGGATGCGGCAATATGCTGTTCCTCTTCGGCTTCCATCCCTTCCAATCCCAATAATTTGGGCTGTTCATATGTGCCGCCGCTTATCTCAATCAAATCAATGCCGGATTTCTCCAACCATTTGGCGACGGTTAAACTGTCGGTAAAGGCAAAGCCGCCACGTTGGAAATCCGCGCTGTTCAGCTTTACCGATATGGGAAAATCTTTGCCAACTGCTCCGCGCACGGCGGCAACCACATCCAATAATAAACGCGCCCTATTTTCCAAAGAGCCGCCATAAATATCGCTTCGTTTATTGCTATGCGGGCTTAAAAATTGGGATAATAAATAACCATGGGCGGCATGAATTTGCACGCCAGTAAAACCGCCTTTTTTGCAAATGGCAGCGGCATTGGCAAAGCGGGCGGGCAATGCCTGCACCTCCTGCAAACTCATCGCCCTTGGCATGGCAAATTGACCGCCGGGCAGCGATAATTTTACCGCAGATGGGGCAAGCGGTGCGGGGTTAATCGTCTTCATTGTTTGGCGTCCGGCATGGCTTATCTGTGCCCAAATATGCGCTCCATTGGCCGCGCCTGCGGAGGTCCATTTTTGCATGACGGAAATATAATCGGCATTTGGTTTTTCGGGAATAATCACATTTCCCGCGCGTTCCAAATGGTCTGCGTCAATTTGCACATTGCCGGATAATAATAAACCCGCACCACCATGTGCCCAAATGCGGTAAAGCCTTTCCAATTCGGGGGTAGGAGCGCCATAAATATCGGCCAATCCCTCGGTCATCGCGGCCTTTGCCAAACGGTTTTTAACAACCGCGCCGCAGGGTAGGCTTATATTATCGTTCAGCGCGACCATTATTCGCCTTCACCTTCTGCGCTTTCATTTGGGCCGGCATCGGGCGCGTCATCTTCGTCTGATTTGGCGGAACTTGCCCCTGATTTAGGGGTTTCTTCTATGGTTTCTGCGCCTTCATTTACATCTTCATCGGCGGCAATCATATCATCGCTTATCGACCCATCCATATTGTCCAAATCGTCCAAACGGGTTTCGGTCACGGCGCTATCTTCCTTATCACTGCCGAAAATTCCGCTTATTTTATCACAACCGCCAAGTGAAAAGGCGGCAAGGGTCAGCGGCAATAAAGCGATAAGATGTAATTTTTTGGTCATGGGCGTTTTGTCCTGTTCATTTTCCGATATGCTGGCCTGATAATCATAATTTGGCAAGAGTTGAGTGGGAATTGGGCGTTTAATTACCCAAATTGGCAATAAATTGCGGGAAATATTTATAAAGCGCATTGTCCACATCCTCCATGCTGGCGGATATGCCTAAATCGGACAGGCTGGTGACTGGATATTCGGCAATGCCGCACGGCACAATGCCGCCAAAATGGGATAAATCGGGGTTCACATTGATGGAAAATCCATGTGCGGTGACCCATTTTTTCACACGCACGCCAATGGCGCCAATTTTTGCCTCTTGCCCCATTTTATTTTCGCACCAAATGCCGATACGCCCCTCCGCACGATATGCAGGCACATTAAATTCGGACAGGGCGTTTATCACCCATCCTTCCAATTGATGCACAAAGCACCTTACGTCCTTGCCCCGTCTGTTCAGGTTCAACATCGCATATCCCACACGCTGGCCCGGCCCATGATAAGTATATCGCCCGCCGCGCCCTGCATTGAAAACGGGAAATTCATGGTTTAATAACTCGGCTGGATCGGCGCTTGTCCCTGCGGTATAAAGCGGGGGATGTTCCAATAACCATATCATTTCGGGTGCATTTTGGGTGAAAATATCCGCCTGCCGCGCTTCCATTTCGGCCAAGGCGGCTTCATAAGGGGTTAGTCCCTTGCTTATTTGCCAGACAATATTATCTGCTTGTTTTATATTATCATTTTGTACGGCCACTTATTTGCCCCAAATATATTTTGTCTATTATTGCTTTAACCTAAAATGCTATTTAGGATGTAATTATCATTCAAGCAATGAATGACGGTGAATAAAGGAAATATCATGGCAAGCGCATCAAATAAATTTGATTATATGGTGATTTGGGATGACGCGATGTCATTATTACAAAAATATCAATCTGCGTTATTTCCCATTGCTGCGGTCTTTATTTTCTTGCCCAATTTAATTTTGGGATATTTTGCCCCTGAACCAGACACAGCAGAGGCACAGAGCTTAAAAGAAATAGTGCAGATTTATGGCGTTTATTTTAATGAGAATTTATGGCTTATCCTACCCATGACCCTTGTGGGAATATTTGGCGGATTGGCAGTTTATCATTTACTGGTCAGGGGCAATGGCCGTACCATAGGGGAGGTTTTGTCCGGCGCGGCGGCAATATTTATACCATATTTTTTGGTAAGTATTTTAAGCGGATTCATGGTGGCCGCAGCGGCATTATTCTTCATAATCCCTGCATTTTATGTCGCGGGCAGGCTTTATCCTTTGGCGGCCATTGTCGCAAATAAGGATCATGACGGCATCATTGGTGCGATATCAAAAAGTTGGGAAATGACCAAAGGTCGCGGTTGGTCCATTATATTTTTGGTATTTGTTGTTGCCTTTGTGGCCGTTGTGGCGTCATCTGTCATCATGTTGCTTTTTGGGCTGATGATTAACCTTATTCTGGGCGATTCGGGTAAGATATTATTGGTGGCATTGGATTCAGTGTTTCAAGCTGTTTTGGTCATCCTCATGTCCGCATTGGGGGTTTCAATTTACAATCAACTAAAGAAAATAGGCAACTAAAGAAAATAGGCAACTAAAGAAAATAGGCAATTAAAGATAATAGGTGTTTTGTAAAAAACCCCACATAAGCAGGGTTTTTACAATAAAATTATCTAAATGGGGGGTAGGGCGGCCTACTCCCAAATTACCTCCGGCGGCAGGCTCATCAATATTGCATCAATATTACCGCCCGTTTTTAATCCAAATAATGTGCCTCTATCGTAAATCAGGTTAAATTCGGCATATCGCCCGCGCCAGATAAGCTGCGCTCTTTTTTCCTCAGCCGAAAATTCATTATTCATTTTGCCGCGCACAATTTTGGGAAAAACATCCAAAAATGCCTTGCCCACATCCTGTGTAAAGGCGAAATTGCGGTCAAAGCTGGCATCGTCCAGGCATTCCAAATGGTCATAAAAAATGCCGCCCGATCCGCGATGTACATTGCGGTGCGGGATGAAAAAATAATCATCGGCCCATTTTTTATATTTATCATAAACCTCTGGACCATAGGGCGCACATGCGCCGCGAAAACGGGCGTGAAATGCATCCACATCATTTTGGTCGGGCAAGGGCGGGTTTAAATCCGCGCCGCCGCCAAACCATTTTTTTGATGTGGTCAAAAATCTTGTGTTCATATGCACGGCAGGAACATGGGGGTTGGCCATATGTGCGACCAATGAAATGCCCGTGGCGCTAAATTTTGGGTCTTCATCCGCACCATGGATTGTTGCGGCGAATTCTGGGCTAAATGTTCCGCCGACGGTGGAAATATTCACCCCGACTTTTTCAAAAACCTTGCCCTTCATCACCCCCATCACACCGCCGCCGCCTGCTGCGCCTTGATGATCCTGCCTATCCCATGGGGTATAGGTGAATTTGGTATCACTGCCTGCTTCTTGTTCGATTTTTTCAAATTCGGCGCAAATTTGATCGCGTAGGCTTTCAAACCAATTTTTGGCTATTTGCTGTTCATTATCTAAATTTAGCCCTTGGACATTGGGGGTCATATTTGCCATTTTACGATACTCCGGCTTCATTATTTGATAGGAAATTTGGGATTTGGTCGGTTTGGCGCATCGCCTCAAACATGGCCATGGATGCGGCAACCGCCACATTTAATGACCGAAATCCCGGCTGCATAGGAATGATGATTCGTTCATCAACCTGGGCATGGACATGTTCGGGCAAGCCGGCGCTTTCGCGGCCCATTAAAATCACATCATCGGGCCTGAATTTAAATAAATGCAACGGGGTCGCGGCTTTGCTGGACATGGCGATAATTCTTGGTTTGCCATTCATGTGCAAAAATTCGCAAAATTTATCCCAATCGGCATGGCGGTGATAATTGACTTTTTCGGCATAATCCATGCCGGAACGGCGCAATGCACGCTCTCCAAATGCAAATCCGCAAGGCTCAATAATATCACAATCAAGGCCAAAACAGGCGCATAAACGCATCATAGTGCCGACATTGCCGGCTATATCGGGTTGGAATAAGGATAGTCTCATATTTCTGCCATAGCTTTACGTGCTTTACCCCTTCAACCCATAAAATCAAAAATTGTGCCAAAAACGGGTTGGAAATCATCTAAAAGACGGCTAGTAGGACGGCTGAATCATTCTGTCTTTGATGAAGATCAAAATTTTAAGCCAAAAGCTTATGGGCAAGATGGAATATTTTACTATAATATGGGGTATAGTCCCCAATTGAACGATAAAGGCAGGGAAATGGCTGAGGCAGAAAAAAATTTGCCGCATGATACCGATGCACAAGAGGGCACGGTTCGGCGTCGTGATTTCATCAATATTGCTGCGGTAAGTGTTGCGGGCGTGGGGGCAGGAGCAGCTGCATTACCATTGGTTCGCCAAATGAGCGCAAGTGATGATGTATTGGCACAGGCATCGATTGAGGTTGATATTGCATCAATTGAAGTAGGGCAGGCAATTAAAACCAGCTGGCGTAAGCAACCGGTTTTTATCCGTAATTTGACCGCAGAAGAAATTGCTGAGGCCAAAAAAGTGGATGTTGCTGGTTTGCGCGATCCGCAAACTTTGGACGAAAGAACACAGCCAAATAAAGAAAATTGGTTGGTCACTTTGGGCGTCTGCACCCATTTGGGCTGTGTGCCATTGGGCGCAGCTGCGGGTGAGGTTAAGGGCGAATATGGCGGCTATTTCTGCCCATGCCATGGGTCGCATTATGATACAGCAGGACGTATTCGCAAAGGTCCCGCGCCAACCAATTTGGTGGTGCCGGAATTTACCTTTGTGTCTGACACTGTGATTAAAATAGGTTAAGGAGCAGGATTATGAGCTTTCCATGGGCTGAGCAATATAAGCCGCAAAATCCTTTCATGCAGTGGATGGATGAGCGTCTGCCGCTGCCGCGTTTGGTTTTTAATGCGGTTGGCGCGGGTTATCCTGTGCCGCGCAATTTAAATTATTTCTGGAATTTTGGTGTGCTTTCGGGCGTTGCGTTGATGGTGCAAATCATCACCGGTATCGTTTTGGCAATGCATTATGCCGCCGAAACCAGCGTTGCATTTAACAGTGTTGAACATATTATGCGTGATGTGCAATCAGGCTGGTTCATCCGCTATGCGCATATGAACGGGGCAAGCTTCTTCTTCATTGTTGTTTATATCCATATTTTCCGTGGCTTATATTTTGGTTCATATAAAGCGCCGCGTGAAATGGTATGGTTGCTTGGTGTTGTCATCTTCTTGTTGATGATGGCGACCGCCTTTATGGGTTATGTGCTTCCTTGGGGGCAGATGAGCTTTTGGGGCGCGCAGGTGATTACAGGTTTCTTCTCTGCCATTCCTGTGGTGGGTGAACCTTTGCGTCAATGGTTATTGGGCGGCTTTGCTCCTGATCAGGCCACGTTGAACCGTTTCTTCTCGCTTCACTTTGTATTACCATTTGTGATTTTGGGTGTGATTATCCTGCATATTTGGGCGTTGCATATTCCAGGTTCTTCAAACCCAACAGGCGTTAGTGTAAAGGCGAAGCAAGATACATTGCCATTCCACCCTTATTATACCGCGAAAGACGGCTTTGGGCTTGGCGTGTTTTTAATTTTCTTCTGTGCAGTGACATTCTTCATCCCCAATTTCTTGGGTCATGCGGACAATTATATCCCTGCAAATCCTTTATCAACACCGGCGCATATTGTTCCTGAATGGTATTTCTGGCCATTTTATGCAATTTTGCGTGCTTTCACCGTTGATTTTGGCATTCCTGCCATTGGCAGCTTTGGTGGATTGACCATCATCCCTGCGAAATTATTGGGCGTGTTGGCGATGTTTGGTTCGATTGCATTATTATTTGTCTTGCCTTGGCTTGATGATTCGCCAGTGCGTTCGGGTACATATCGCCCCTTGTTTAAGAAGTTTTTCTTCTTTGGCTTAATTCCTAGCATCATCATTTTGGGAATTTGCGGTGTGATGCCAGCAGAAACATTTTGGTTGATTTTGGCCCAGATTGCCGGCGTATATTATTTCGCCCATTTCTTGATCATTTTGCCAATCATCTCAAAAATTGAAAAGCCATTGCCATTACCTGCTTCGATTACCGAAGCTGTAACCGGCAAGCCGCTTGACATGAACGCGGCATAAGAATTCGGAGTATATAATCATGGTACGTATTATCGCATTTCTTGTTGGCGGATTCTTCTCGCTCATGTTGCTATTGGCTTTGGGAAACACCATTTATTTGGGAATTACCGAACCTGCGGCAAAAACGGCGGAGCATGAATTCCACAAAAAGCCGGAAAAGGTGGATTTTTCCTTTAACGGCCCATTGGGGAAATATGACAGGCCGCAATTGCAACGTGGTTTGAAAGTGTTTCAGGAGGTTTGCGCTGCATGCCACTCATTGAAATTGGTGGCATTTCGTAACTTTGCCGATCTTGGTTATGATGAGGGTCAGGTAAAGGCGATTGCTGCGGCATGGCCAACCGAAACACCATCAATCGACCCCAATACGGGTGAAGCGACAACGCGTAAATCTTTGCCGATTGATAAAATTCCTTCGCCCTATGCCAATGAAGTAATGGCGCGCGCGGCAAATAATAATGCCCTGCCACCTGATTTGTCATTGATTACAAAGGCGCGTCATGATGGTTCAAATTATGTTTATTCATTATTGACCGGATATCAGGCACAGCCAGCCGAATTGGTGAAACAATTTCCTGATTCAAAAACAGGTAAGGGGCTTCATTATAATCCATATTTTGCGAATCTTAACATTGCCATGAACAAACCATTAAATGATGGGCAGGTCACTTTTGATGATGGGGCGCCCAATGATGTAAAATCAATGGCGAAAGATGTTTCGGCATTTTTGACATGGACCGCAGAACCAAAAATGGAAAATCGCAAATCTGGTGGCTTGGCCACATTAGGTTTCTTGCTATTTTTCACCGTTCTTACCTATATGTCATATCGCAGCATTTGGGCCGGTCAAAAGGATTAAGCCAAAAAGGTTAAGGTCAAACAGGCTTTAAAAAATAAGGGAAAGGGGCGTCCAATGGGCGCCCTTTTTTTTACAGATTATTGCAAGATAATGATTCAGGTGATTGACAGCGCGGCCGCACAGTGGCAATAGCCGCTTCATCAGATGATTAGCCAATAAAGTTGCTTTTCATGAAGCGGGTATAGCATAGTGGTAATGCACTAGCCTTCCAAGCTAGCTAGAGGGGTTCGATTCCCCTTACCCGCTCCAACTTCATACTGGAAATTCATGTTATTCTTGCTTGGCAAGATTGTCTTCGGTTTTGCCTAATCCAATTTCTGCGTCCCATTGCCTGTCCTAATATTTCCTTCATAAAAATATGTTTGACGCGCGAAAAATTGCGCACTAATGCGGCGTTTAGGTAAATGGTTCTCTGTAACAAGGGATGAAAAGGGAAGCAGGTGAGGGCGCAATTATTGCGGCCAAATCCCGCACTGCCCTCGCAACTGTAACCGGATAGTATTTGGTCCACATGCCACTGGAGGTCATTCTGGGAAGGCGGATTAACTGCATTGACCCGGAAGTCAGGAGACCTGCCATTTGCTGTCGTTCATCATACGGGCGAGGTGTACCGATATGATTGGAGCATATGCTTCCATGTAACGGCATTTTATGGTCGTTATATGAAAGGTTAAGACCCCAAATGTTAAAAAATATTTTGCAATTTAGTGCAGCTATTGCTGCGCTTTGTCCCAGCCATGCCCTTTATGCACAAGATAATGCAGATGATGCCGAATTTCGCGGCGATATTATTGTCACGGCAACCGGCAGCGAAAGTTACAGCCATGAAAGCGGGCAAGCCGTTACCGTGCTAGACAAAAAAGATATTGAGCAAAGCCAGCAGGCGTCGATAAGTGACTTATTGCGCCAAGTACCCGGTGTGGCCGTGGCACGCAGCGGCGGCGTGGGCAGCCAGACCAGCGTTTTCATTCGCGGCGGTGAAAGTTCCCAAACTTTGGTATTGGTGGATGGGGTGAAAATTAACGACCCTTCAACCCCCAATAATTCATTTGATTTTGGCGCGTTGATGACGGGCAATTTAAATAGGGTGGAGATTTTACGCGGGCCCAATTCTGTGATTTGGGGCAGCCAAGCAATAGGCGGTGTTATCAACGTTCAAACCGCACCGACCAGTGAAGCATTTGAGGTGCAGGCTATGGCCGAATATGGCAGTTTGAATAGCGGGCAGGCGCGCGCAAATATTTCCGGCACAACGGGCCGCATATCGGGCAGCATCGGGGCAAGCTATTACCGCACAGATGGTGTATCGGCATTGCGCACGGGGACGGAGCGTGACGGATATAAAAATTTCGCTGCCAATGGCAAATTGGGGTTGGAATTAACCGATAATATCGGCATTGATTTGCGCGGATATTATAATAAAGGCCGCGTGGAATTTGACGATCCATTTGGTGCAACGGCCGATACATATCCCGAAAATGAAAACGAACAATTTGTCGGTTATATTGGTTTAAATGCAAATTTATTTGATGGCGCGGTGAAAAATATATTTTCCTATACCCGCACCGATTTAACCCGCATTGGCACAGAACCAAATGTTCCATTCAGCTTTAACGTTAATATATTAAAAGGCGCGATTGATCGTTTCGCCTATCGCGGGTCGGCATCGCCGCATGACAAAATTGATTTAAATTTTGGTGTGGAGCATGAAAGCAGCACAGCCAGCACATTTTTCCCTGCTGGCGGGGGGGCTGCCCCAAATCAGGCAGAAACACAAGTGACCAGCGGATATGCGCAGGCGGTGCTTCGTCCTTTTACTGGCCTGACCTTAACTGGAGGTGTGCGTTATGATGATACAAGCGATTATGGCGATGTAACCACATTTGGCGCAAATGCGGCCTATAGCCCCAATGGTGGCAACACCATATTTCGCGCAACCTATGCTGAGGGGTTTCGTGCACCAACATTGACAGAGGCTTTATTGCCATTTGGCAATGCAGCATTGCGTCCTGAAACAGCAAAAAGTTATGATGTTGGGGTTGAGCAAAATTTCTTGGGCCGTCATGCGACCATCGCCGCTACTTTGTTCAAACGTGATAGCAAGGATGCGATTATTTACTCCTTTGTGACTTTCCAATCGGAAAATGTGGCGCGGGTGCGTGCCACGGGGGCGGAAATAACATTGGCCCTGCGGCCATCGGACCGTTTTACCATTAACGCACAATATAGCTATGTTAACGCGCAGGACCGCACCCCGGGCGTGTCATTTGGGGCGCAATTGCCGCGCCGACCAAAACATAGTGTGAATTTTTCTGCCGATTGGCAAACCCCATTGGGGCTGGATATTGGCGGGGATATTTATGTGGCAGGGGATAGTTTTAACAGCCTGCCCAATATTTATGCGCCCACCGCGCCGCGTCTTGATGGATATATATTGGCCGGAATTCGGGCCAGCTATCCCGTGACCGATAATGTTGAAATTTTCGGGCGTGTAGATAATTTATTCGATAGCGATTATGAAGTTGTGCGCCGATATAATGTTTTGGGCCGTAATATTTTTGCAGGTGTTCGGTTGAAATATTAAAATAAATTATAAAGGACAAAATATGACATTTGGCCGCCACATTCTATTCTTTATAGGCTGTATCAGTCTATCGGGATGTGGTGCGCCAAATGACGCGGCCCTTCCTAAAACGGCAGTGGTCAGTGAAAATGCGGTTAAGCCGCAAAAAATAATATCGATAAATCCGTGTATTGATGCGATTTTAATAAAGGTTGCTGAACCATCGCAAATTGCCGCGATTAGCCATTATTCGAAGAATCCTGTTTCATCGTCAATTTCTGCGCAAGATGCAGCAAAATATCCCGCCATTGGCGATAATATAGAAGAGATAATCGCGAAGAAACCAGATATGGTATTCGCCACTTTTGCCAGCCCGCAAATGGAAAATACGCTGTCCAAAGCGGGCATAAAAATTATATCGCTTTCCATTCCGCAAAGCATTGATGAAAGCAAAGAACAGATTAGGCAAATTGCCGATGCGGTGCATGGTAAAGCACGCGGGGAGGGGGTCATTAAACAAATTGATGATGCCATTGCCAGCGCCGCACCCAATAGTATGGCTGCATATGGCCAGGATGCGCCAAAACATATTGATGCGTTAATATGGGGCGGTGGCGGATTGGTGCCGGGCAAGGGCACATTGATTGACGATATGATGGCAAAGGCGGGGTTGAATAATTATAGCAGCCAATATGGGCTGGACCAATGGGACATATTGCCGTTGGAATATCTGGTCCAGCAGCCACCAGCCATTTTTTTTAACAGCGCGAAACAGCGCGGCCAGACAGGACAAAATGGCACAATAGGACAAGATGACGCCGCGCGAATATCGGGGCATCGGGTGCTCAATATGCTTGCTTCAAAAATGCAGGTGGAGCGGTTTGAGCCCAAATTGCTCTCCTGTGGTGGCCCGAATATCATTGAGGCTATGGCGGTTTTTCGGGATGCACGAAATAAATATGAGGGGTTAAAATGAAGCTGAACCTTGGTCTATTTTCCCTGTTAATATTGGCGATGTTGGCGGCATTATTTGCCGGTAAAATCTGGGTCCCTGTTGATGAGATATTTGGCGGCGGACGGGGGGCATTGATTATTGCCGAATTGCGCACGCCGCGTATTATATTGGGCGTGATAATTGGCGGCGCACTTGGCCTATCGGGTGCGGTGATGCAGGGTTATTTGCGCAACCCATTGGCCGATCCGGGATTATTTGGGGTATCATCGGGCGCAGCATTGGGCGCGGTTATTGCAATATTTTGGGGATTGGCGGGTGAAATTTGGGCATTGCCCCTATTTGCGTTAATCGGCGCTGGGGGCAGCATGGCATTGCTTGGCATGTTGGCGGGTCGTTCGGGTAGTTTAATTTTGATTACGCTGGGCGGGGTGATGTTATCCACTTTAACCGGTTCTTTGACCGCATTGGTCATATCATTGGCGCCAACCCCCTTTGCCACATCGCAAATCATCACATGGTTGATGGGGGCATTGTCGGACAGAAGCTGGAGCGATGTATATATAGCCGCGCCCTTAATATTTATTGGCATGATGATTTTATTCGCCACCGCGCGCGCATTGGACGTGTTGACATTGGGCGATGTGGTGGCGCGTTCCATGGGGGTGGATATGGTCCGCCTGCAATGGCAGGTGATATTGGGAACGGGAATATGCGTTGGCGCGGCGGTTGCTGCGGCGGGGGTTATTGGCTTTGTGGGGTTAATGGTGCCGCATATCATCCGTCCCTTTGTCGGGCATCGGCCATCGGCATTATTATTACCCTCTGCATTGGCAGGGGCAATTTTAATCATTTCTTCGGACGCGCTGGTCCGAATCTTACCCACGGTAAGTGAGCTGCGCCTTGGCATTGCCATGACCATGTTAGGCACGCCATTTTTTCTATTTTTATTATTTAAAATGCGCCGGGGGATTATGTGATGTTGATTGCACAAAATATTTCATTGACGCTTTTATCTCGGCAGGTTCTGCATAATATCAGCGCGAATTTTGCGCCCGGAAAAATGAGCATCATCCTTGGCCCAAATGGTGCGGGTAAGTCCAGCCTATTATCCTGTTTGGCCGCGCTGCGCCGCGTAGATAGCGGGTCGGTGATGTTGGATGATACGCCATTGGCCGATATGAATGCCAATATTCGGGCGCGAAAAATTGGCTTCCTGCCGCAGGAGGGAGAAGTGAATTGGGACATTGATGCAGGGGCGTTGGTTGCTTTGGGCCGATATCCCTATCAACGCGGATGGGGACTAAGCAAGGATGATGAAATAGCGATTAACAACGCAATGGCCGCGACCAAAACCGAAATATTCATGCACCGTAATGTCGCGCGGCTTTCCGGCGGAGAAAGGGCAAGGGTGCTGATGGCGCGGATATTGGCCGGAACGCCCGATTGGATATTGGCCGATGAACCATTGGCCAATTTGGACCCGCATTATCAAATCGAAATTTTGCGCCAGTTAAAAAAGCAAACATTAAATGGCAAGGGCGTGGTTGCCATATTGCATGATTTAACAGCCGCGGCGGCGATTGCTGATCATATCATCTTGTTAAAAAATGGCGAAATTGCCGCATCTGGCACGGCGGCGCAGGTAATGCAGGCGCAAATATTGGAAGATATTTTTGAAACAAAATTTGATATTGGCCAAAATGAAAATGGTAAATTATTGATTTCATGTCAATATTAAGGTTGTTTATAGCTATTCTGTCATCAATATGAACAAAATGGTTCATTGATACATTTGATGACAATTTGCGATCTTCCTAAATCGGTTTGTTTCTTCCATATTATTTTCAAGGGCAATCGAGGATTAGAATTTTTGATCCCCAAAATTGAAATGGAAAAGAAGGAAGAAAAAATGACATTTACCAAATTACAAAAAGGATTGGCCGCCGCCCTATTATTAACCACGGCTGGCGCAACCGCCGTTTATGCCGCGCCGGGTAAAAATGCTCGCATGATGACAATTGATAGCAATGGCGATGGTGAAATCAGCAAAGCTGAATCAACTGCAGGCGCAGAGGCAATGTTCGCCAAAATGGATAAAAATCGCGATGGCCAATTATCAGAGGCTGACCGCATTGCCGCACAAAAAGAAAAATTTGCCGAAATGGACGGCGATAAAAATGGATCGGTAACCGAAGCAGAATTTTTGGCCGCTGCCGAAGCACGCAAAAAAGAGCGTGAGGAGCGCAGGGCAGAGCGCGGCGCAATGGGCGATGGACCACAAGCCGATGATGAGGATGGCATGCGCGGTAAGCGCGGCAAAGGCATGGGTGGTAAAGGCATGGGCGGTAAAGGCATGCACGGTAAAGGCATGGAATTGGCCGATACCAATGGCGATAAAATTGTAACAAAGGCGGAATTTATGGCCGCTGCCGCCGCCCGCTTTGCAGAGGCAGATAGTGACGGAAATGGCGTTATCAGCAAGGAAGAGCGCCGCGAAGAAATGCAAGAGCGCAGAGCCGAGCGCAAGGGCGATGGTCAAGGAAAGGGAGATGGCATGCGCGGTAAACGTCGCGGTCCTCCGCCACCACCTGCGGGATAAAATGTTTTAACTTATAGCCCATTTTTCTCTCCCCCTATTTTATGGGCTATATTACTTGCGGGGGCGCATTGCGCCTCCGCTTTTTCATGATAAGCTGGTCATTATGCAAAAAACACGTTTTCATATTTTGGTTGTCGATGATGAACCATCAATTCGCGATCCATTATCCAAATATTTGGTGAAACAGGGTTTTCGTGTCAGCAGCAGTGAAAGCGCCGCCGTCGCCAGAAGCATGATTAGCAGCTATTCAATCGATTTAATCTTGCTCGACATTATGATGCCTGAAGAAAATGGGTTAATTTTATTACGTGAAATAACCAAAAATGAAGGGCCTCCGGTAATTTTATTAACCGCAATGGGCGAAGAAGCGGACCGAATAGAAGGCATAAATTTGGGCGCGGATGATTATATTGTAAAACCATTTTCGCCAAAGGAATTGGTTGCGCGGATTAACATGGTATTGCGCCGAATTGGCCCAAATAAGAATGAGGAAATAGAGGCAGAAAGCCTATCCTTTAACGGGTGGACTTTATTGTTAAAACAACAAAGCTTAATCGACCCCGATGGCGCAGAGGTTGCATTGTCGGCGGGTGAGTTTGCGATGCTTAAAATATTAACCCAGCGGCCGCACCAATTGTTAAGCCGTGACCAATTATTGGATTTAAGCAAGGGCAGGGAGGCAGGGCCATTGGACCGATCCATTGATAATCAGATAAGCCGACTTCGCAAGAAAATTGAGGATGATCCGGCAAATCCGCAATATATTAAAACCATTTGGGGCGGCGGCTATCGATGGTGCATTGATGTGACAATGACATGATGCAGCCAAGGAAATTTTTCACCAAATTATGGCCAAAAAGCCTTTCTGGGCAAATTTTGATGATGGCCGCCATTGCATTATTTTTGGCCCAGTTAATCAATGCGATTTTATTGATTCAGGCGACAAAGGCCCGTCAATATGGTGATGCAGCGGCAATTTTAATTGGCCGGTTGGACCGGCAATTATCGCGTGATTTTATGGAAAATGCCGCGCCCAATTTGACGCCGACTGCAGGTGAATTTGGCCAAGGACAAAGGCGCAATAATCGCCGTAGAAATGATAATATACAAAGGCGATTTGGGGTTATAGATATTGGCACCAAGCCTGTGCCGATTAAGGCGGCATATAATTATCGTGAGGAGCTTTCTTCGCGCGCATATGATTATTTAATGATGGGGCCAGTTAAATTTTCATCGGTCAAAATATATATTGCGCCCACCGGCCAATTGCCTGACAATTTATCACAAAGATTGAAAGAACGTGATAATAACCTTGTTAATCCGCGCAATCCAAATAATATCCCAAAGGAGGCGATTATCTTGGTTGCCCAGACGAGAGATAATATTTGGATATCGGGCGCGCAAATTGTTCGCGAGCCGCCCAATAATGCGATTTTAATATTATTGGGCCAAACATTACTGCTTTATTTATTGGTGCTTATCCCCTTGGCGCTTATCATGCGGAAAATATCGCGGCCCCTGACCCAGTTAACAAAGGGGGTCAGTGCATTTTCGGGACATGAATTGCCGCAACCGATACCCGCCGAAGGACCGCAGGATATTCGTTCTTTAATCGATGCAGTCAATGATATGCAGGCGCGTATGTCCGCATTATTGAGTGAAAAAGACATGATGTTGGGCGCCATTGGCCATGATTTAAAAACACCATTGGCATCGATGCGGGTGCGACTGGAATCCGCCGATGAACCTGCAGAACGGGCAAAAATTGAACAATCCATCATCGAAATGGATTTAATGTTGGATGATATTTTAATGCTTGCCCGAATGGGGCATTCGGCCGAGCCGGCAAAGCTGGTCAATTTATCCGCATTTTTGGAACATATTGTCGATGAATATGCATTGTTAGACCATCCGGTGAATATTGATGAAATACCGCGCCATGTGAAAATTTATGTGCGGCCAAATTTACTGCGCCGTGCAATTCGCAATTTAATTGATAATGCGTTAAAATATGGGGTTCAGGCAAATATCGCCTTGCAACAAATGTCCAATAATGATGTTGAAATATTTATTGATGATATGGGCAATGGAATAAATGAAGCCGATATAGACGCGATGTTTAATCCCTTTACCAGAGCAGAAAAATCAAGGAATAAGGCACAGGGCGGGGCGGGCCTTGGCCTGACAATATCAAAATCAATAATTGAATTGGATGGCGGTAAATTAAGTTTGAGCAATAGGAAAGAGGGCGGGCTGCGCGCTGCAATTTATCTGCCACATATTATACCTGCCGCATAAATCATAATGACCGATATATTTTAATTTGAAATATAAAAGGAAGAATGGCTGCTCCGGCATTTATGTGGGGGGTGCATTCGTAAATGCGATGCCGGAGCGCCTATTTCATTCACCGCCAATAGGACCAAATAGCGGTTAATCAGCAACACAAATAAAGGACCAGAAGAATTTGTGCGTTGATAGATTAAGTAACGGACATGACCAAAACTATTTTATATGATTTTACATAATAATTTTGATTCATTATTAAATAGCTGAAAAATAACATTTTAATTAATAATTTTCGTAAAATTAATTTCCCGAAGGTGCTTGTTTCCATGTGCCGCTTTGTTGATATTCAGCCTTAATATTACCATTTGAAGGCAGCTTATCCGCCTTAAACCTTGTCTCCCCGCCCGCTTTTTTTGCGGCATTGCTATAATTGGGGGTATCATATTTGGGCGTCGCTACTGCGCGCGGATTGCTGAGCGCGGGGGAAATCCCGATATTGCCATCCATACCGCGCAGCTGCGCACTTTGTGTCGCTTTTATATTTTTTGCAGCTTCCAATTCGGCTTTTGCCTTTGCCAAAGCATATTCTTTTTCAAAAGATGCCTGTAATTTAATGGGATCAAGATCTTTTTGTACAGGGGTAAATGCACGCGGCTTTGGTCCTGGAAAAGGCTCTGCCCCAGCATAGCGGCGGAAAAATGCAGTTGGCCGCCCCGCGCTTCCTTTCCACCGGTAAAAACGGTGCGCCCCGATAACGCCGATGAAATCAAGGCTGGGCGCCCAATAGGGATAAATGGCGGTGGTGTGATAATGGGTGGCGGTGCCAACTTGTGGTAAAACACGGCCAGCAAGCGCTGATGCGGCGACCTTTTGCGCCCTGTTCCAAAAAACAGCAGAGGGACGCCGCGCCATTGATCCATCGCAGCTATAGCTAAATTGACATCCTGTTGCCCGCTCGCTGCCCTGATATACAACGCCGCAGACATTATTGGGATAAGCAGGGTGGCGCACACGGTTTAAAATAACCTGTGCGACGGCCAATTGGCCAACCTCTGGTTCGGTCGCGGCTTCATAATAAATGGCATCGGTTAAACAACGCAGGGCGCGGCTATAATCCACACTGCCCGCGGCGATGTTAAATTTGGGGGCAAGACCTGAGCTACTATATAGGCCGGTCAGCTCGGCTGCGGCTGCGCTTTGATAGTCTGTTACATTTGCCTCTAAATAGGGATCAGACGGGGCCTGTAATGCCGTTTTAATCTCTTCTTGTTGTTGAAAATAAAATGCTGAGCCAGGGAAATTTTCATCTGCTTTTTCCGCAGAATCCAATGTCACATCAATATTTTGCAAATTAACCGAGTCGCGATTCTCCACCCATTGGGCCGCGCTGGGATATAATGATAATAAAGTCACCGCGATTAAAATGATGATAATTTCGCGCGCACCAATGATGCGGCGTTTTGCGGCTGGTTGAAATTTATTGTTTTTATTACCGTTACTTAATGCCTCTGTCGGGAGCATAATGACATTATCATTAGATGAAGGTAAGGCCACGGCCTTATCCTCAAATTGATTATTTTGTTCGGTTAAGCTCATATTTTTAATCCCAGGGCAGAGCATGGTGAATTTATTTTATTGCTCCTGTCATTTTATACTCTGTTTAACAGGGCTATGCTTTGGCCAATTTTGCGTTGTTGCACTTTGGGACAGTGCAGCAAAATTTCATTAACGCCTGCAAATGTAAAATAATGGCGGAAAAATAGACGATGGCGGGATAAAATTGGCGATATATTTTTGCTAAATGGAGATTATGGTTTACTATCCAACCTTATTGACGCCAAATGATTAAAAATTAGGATATATTATGAAGTTAATCTCAACACGTCTGACTATCAGCTTGGCTTTATGCCTTGCCACGCTTTCCGCCTGTAATGATACAGAAAATAAGGGTGGGTTAATTGTCGATAATAAGGTGGAAAAGGGCCAAATGAAGCCCGCTACATCCCTGCCCAAAGATGCCGCAGAAACGGGTAAGGAAAATTTTGCTAGATTGGCGATTGATTGTGTTAGCAAACAATATCCCAATAAAATCAGCCATGTTTTAAATAGCCAGCAGGACGTTAAATCGCCGCAACAATTGCATCCATCTTTTTACGGCTGTTTTGATTGGCACAGTGCAGTTCACGGCCATTGGATGTTGGTGCGTTTATGGGGGCGCGATGAAGTCCCTAATTTAGACGCAGAGATTGAGGCCATTTTAGACCGAAATCTGACCGATGGGAATATTGCCGGGGAACGACAATATTTTATGGAGGCAGACCGAGATAGTTTCGAGAGGCCATATGGCATGGCATGGTTGATGCAGCTTAGCGCCGAATTACGCGAAATATCCCAGGGCCAAGGCCCAAAGGCGGATAAAGCCAAAATATATGCAAAGCGCCTTGCCCCATTGGAGGCGATTATCGGCGAAAAGTTAAAGGCGTGGTTGCCCAAATTGGCTTATCCCATTCGGGAAGGGACACATGCGCAAAGCGCCTTTGCTTTTGGTTTAATCCATGATTGGTCAAAAATTGCCAAGGATGAGGGCATGGCCAAAATGATTGCAGACACATCCATGAAATTTTATGCAAAGGATGAAGCCTGTCCCTTGGCATATGAACCATCGGGCGAGGATTTTCTTTCCCCATGTTTGATGGAGGCGGATTTAATGCGCCGTATCATGCCACAGGATAAATTTGTGGCATGGTTTGACAAATTTTTGCCCAATATACCTGATGCGGATAATGATGACTGGTTGCCCATGGGCGTGGTAAATGATCGCAGCGATGGCAAATTGGTGCATTTGGATGGATTGAACCTGTCCAGAGCATGGGCGCTGGAGGGGATTATTTCCGCCTTGCCCGCCGACCATCCCAAAAGGGCGACTTTATCCGCTGCTTTAACCCGCCATGCAGATACTGCGTTGCAAAATGTGTCGGGGCAATTTTATTCTGGTGGGCATTGGCTGGCCAGTTTTGCGACATATTTAACAACACAGCGCGGCATAAATGGGCCAGCACAGGCGGCCAATAAGACAGAGAATGCGCCCAAAAAAGAGATGGAAAAAAGCCAATAACATCATCTTTATGACAGTTTATAAGGTTTCATTGGATATTAGTTGGTCGGGTTTTTCTTGCCTCTATGCGCGTCTTCTGTCTTAAGGGCTGGCTGAATTTTTGAATAGTAAATATTGGAGTATATTATGGCGGCGACATGGAAGCCGGAAAGCTGGCGCGCACATGATGGACGGCAAATGCCGATCTATACTGATGCTAATGCATTATCTTCTGCGGAAAAAACATTAAGCAATTATCCGCCATTGGTTTTTGCCGGCGAAGCACGCGATTTAAAATCCGAATTGGCCGAGGTTGCACGTGGTAAGGCATTTTTGCTTCAGGGCGGCGATTGCGCGGAAAGCTTTGCCGAATTCCACCCCAATAATATTCGCGACACATTTCGGGTGATTTTGCAAATGGCGGTTGTCATGACCTATGCCAGCAAATTGCCAACGGTAAAATTGGGCCGGATGGCGGGCCAATTTGCAAAGCCGCGTTCGGCCAATGATGAAACCATTAACGATGTCACCTTACCCAGCTATCGCGGGGATATTATTAACGATATTGCCTTTGACAAAGAGGCAAGAGAGCCTGATCCGCAGCGCATGGTCCGCGCATATAGCCAGGCGGCGTCCACGTTAAACCTGCTTCGGGCATTTAGCCAGGGCGGATATGCCAATTTGAAACAGGTTCATGGATGGACCCTTGAGTTTATGGGACGCAGCCCCTGGGCCAAGAAATTTTCCGAAATGGCGGACCGTATTTCTGAGTCGTTGGAATTTATGGAAGCATGCGGGATTAACCCCGCCACTGTTCCGCAATTAAAGGGCACGAAATTTTACACCAGCCATGAGGCATTATTATTGCCATATGAGCAGGCATTAACCCGTCAGGACAGCCTGACCGGTGGATGGTATGATACCAGCGCCCATTTCCTATGGATTGGGGATCGCACCCGTTTTGAAGGTTCGGCACATGTCGAATTTTTGCGCGGCATTAACAACCCCATTGGTATGAAATGCGGCCCATCATTAGAGCCCGATGCGTTAATCCGTATGTTGGACACATTAAACCCAAATCGTGAAGAAGGCCGCATGACCCTTATCACCCGATATGGCCATGATAAGATTGAATCTGGCCTGCCGGAGCTGGTCCGTGGGGTAAAACGCGAAGGACATCCTGTTATTTGGTCATGTGACCCCATGCATGGCAATGTAATTAAATCAGATAGTGGCTATAAAACCCGTCCATTTGAACGGATTTTGGCGGAAGTGCGCGGGTTTTTTGCTGTTCACCGTGCAGAGGGTACTTTTGGCGGGGGTATTCATATTGAAATGACCGGCCAAAATGTCACCGAATGCACCGGCGGCGGTATTGCCATTACCGATCATGATTTGGCCGATCGCTATCACACCCATTGCGATCCGCGCTTAAATGCGGCGCAGTCGTTGGAAATGGCGTTTTTGCTGGCCGAAATGTTGAATCAGGAATTGTCGGAACGTGATAAAAAGGCGGCGTAAATAATCGCGGCATATTCTATTCTTGACTTCTAAATGGCATGATGGGCAAATATTATATGAAAATTTTTAATATGATATTTTGCCTGTCGCTGCCCCTGGCCATTGGCGGATGCACCCCGCCCATTATGGGAGAGGTAAATTCGGCTGGCATTCAACAGGCAAAATTCACCAGCTATTTCATTCTTGACGATGCAGATGAGCTGGGAAGCCTGCAAATTAGGCAAAAAACCGCGCAACATATCCATGAATTGATGCAGGATAAGGGCGCAGCCCCAGCTGAAAATTTGCAAGATGCTGCACAAATAGTGCATTATTCCTATAGCGTCAGGCCAGGGCAATATAATATTGTGCATCAGGATGCGGCAAATTCGCGCGCTACCAAAGGCCGAAAATTGGGGTTATTTGATAAAAAATGTGAATTTTATCAACATCGCCTTATCATTGAAATTATCGACCAGAAAAATGGTGAACTGCAATATCGTGGGGAGGCCAGCGAACAGCATTGCGACGACAATATAGAGAAAAATATAACAATATTGACCAATATGGCGATGTCAGATTTTGGCGCGCCAAAGGGTAAACGCATTTCCAGCAGGAAAAAATAAACGGGTTTATAATATCCTAAGCTTCATTGGCCAAAAGCTTCATTGGCCAAAAATGGGCTATATTTTGTTACATTATATTTGGACCATCCACAGGCAAAATCATTGTAAAGACCGCGCCCTTTTCTTTGCCATTATGGCTGTTTAATTGGCCATGATGACGCCCCACCATGGCGGCAACAAAATTTAACCCTATGCCCATTGGCGGTGGTTCGGCATTATCTGCATGTGGATGTGATTTTACTTTTAACGCTGCGCCATATCCTGTTTCATTATTTGCATGATGATTTGATAATCCTGGCCCTTCATCGGCAATTTCAATCGCACAATATTGGGCATTTGAAATTTCTCTGGTCCCAATATGGATATAAATTGTGCCACCAACATGGCTAAACCGGATGGCATTGTTCAAAATATTGATCAGCCCACGATATAATAAAGCCGGATCGACAATGGCGAAAATTTCATCATTGTCGGATTGTATCTCAAATTTCAGTTTTTTACGCTGTGCAATTGGCCATAGCTGTTCGGTCGCCTCTATGACCAGCGATTCAATATGGCTGTCCAACAGCTCCAAATCTTGTTCCCCCATGCGCGCAACATCCACAAAATTTTGGGCCAATCTTATGGTGTGGCGGGCATTATCCTCTATTTTACTGCGTAAATCGGCATTGGTAACCTGGTCTAATAATGAAATAATGGCCGATTGCGGCGCGCGCATATCATGCGATAATAAACGCAGGGCGTCTTCTTTTTGCATTTCTGCGCGGGTTAACCCAGTAATGTCGGTTAAATGGTAAATATATCCAATTAACTGTCCCTCTGGGCCGGTAAGGGTGGAGCGCCGCAAGATGAAATTTTCATCATTCATTGTTTGCAGGCGATAACTTTGTTCCTCATCAACCACATTGTTCAAAAATGCGTCCATCGCTGCATGATCATCGGGCGGTAAAATATCAGTGACAAAATCAGACAAGGCGGGATTTTGGTGATGATGCGGCCATAAAATATTTAATGCATCATTGGTCATTAAAATATGCCCCTGTTCATCGGTGACAAACATGGGGTCGGGCAATTCGCGCAAAATATCATCGATAAATTTACGCAATAATTGCAGTTTTTCAATAGCAAAGGATAGGCCGCGGCTTTGTTTTTCAATGAAATCACCACCACGCAAATTAACTGCATCGCCCACCTTATCGGCAATTGTTCCATGCAATTTCGCCATTTCAAATTGCATAAAATCGCTTGCGCTTTGCAGCCGCCGCCACCCCCAATAAGGATAGATAAGCAGCATGATTAACATGGCGGGGGAGGGGGGCAGCCATATGCCCATTTTTAACAGCAAAAAGGAAATAGCCAATAAGATGAAAATCGCAGAGATTGACGCAATAAGCGCGGTGCGCGGGGTCCATTTTAAATATCCTAATAATAGGATGAATGCGGGTAAAATGGTAAAAATATAAAGCCATATTGTCGGCGCATCTTTATAAATATAGCCCTGAGACAGGCTATTTGCAAAATTTGCAATAATTTCCAATCCAGGCATGGTCGCGCCGCCGCCCAATGCCACGGGATAATTATCGCCCAAACCTGCCGCACTTGCGCCGATGAATATATGTTTTCCTGCAATTATTTTTGACGATAATCGGTTTTGTAATGCATCAACATAGGAAATTTGGGCAAAGCTGGATGATGGAGCAAAGGCGAATAGCAATGCTTGTTCCTCCATTGTATATTTTGCATGATTTTCCGGCGATATGTTTTTTAAGCTTGGCAGGATTAAATGGCCATAATATTCGTCATTTTGTGCTGATTTCTTATTTATTTGCAGGCGGCGGACAATGCCATCATCATCGATAATCAATTCAACATGGCCAATATAATCCGCGCTATTTGCAATTATATCAATTGGCGGGATTAAATTATATGGCGCGCCATTTTCCCCTGGATAGTCAAAATGCAGGGGGATGGCGGTGGCGGCTTTGCTGTTCTTTAACGATTGTGCCAATTGGCTGTCGGCGGCATCGTCGCTATTTTCTGACAATAATATATCCATGTTAATCGACTTTGCGCCCATCGCAGATAATTTATCAATTAACCGCGCATGGGTGCGCCTGTCCCACGGCCATTGACCCAAATTTTGCAGGCTGTGATCATCAATGGTGATTAACAAAATATCCTCATTGGGGGCAGGGGCATCCAATGAGATAATTTCATCATATATAATATTATCCGCGCGGTGCATAATGTCGCTGCGCAGCAAAATAAAGGCCATTAAAATGATGAAGATGATGGCGAGCAACCACTCAATCATTAAACGGCGGTATAGCACAGGGCTTTTTTTAACTGGCGCTATAGCGCTTTGTTGATGTGGAGAAATAATCTTATCATCCGTCAATTTACGACAATCTTCTCAAATTCGGTCCAGCTGGTTGAAAATTCGCCGTCCAAAAATTGGTTGGACCCGACGCGCCAAAAATATTCCCCCTTTGGCAGGTCAGAAATGGTGATTTCATTGCTGGTCAACCCTGCCTCGTCAACAAAGGGGATGTTGTTTTTGCTGTCCTTAAAAATTTGTAGGCGCTGAGTCATTTTACCCGCGCCCAATATGGCCCATTTGAATTTATATCCAAATGCGTCCTTGCCGCCGCTTGCGCTTAACGAATGAAGCCGGCGTTTAAAGCCATATATGCCCGGTATTCCTTCGATTTTATTATCTGATATTGCCGATAAACGAATGAAATAATTTCCATCTTCCAATGATGGGGTAATAATTTCTTCCTTATCAAAATATCCATCATATATAATGTCGGTAAAACCGGAATCGGCGGAAATTTCGGCGCGCAGGCCCTTCCACTGTGAAGGAGGGATTGCCGAAAATTGCAGTTTTTCGTTCTTTTGCAGAAATGATGCCTCATTCAAATTTGGCGCAGCTAACAGATTTTCGGTAATTTTGCGGCCATCGGCAAATTGTTTTAATCCAAATCCAGATTGCAATATATTTTGCGCGATATCGGCGTTATTTTCTGCGCTGCTTTCCATATCAGCATCGCTGTTCTTTACGGCGTTTAAATCAACACTGACCCCGCCTTCCAACACCTCCACAATGGAGGCATCTGCATCTTCGGCGCGCATTTGAAATTCCGTTCCGCGCACTGCCGATACCGAACGCGGCGTGCGGATGCGATATCTATCTTGCTTACTTTTCAGCGGTGTTACTTTGGTTTTTGCGCCGCCTTTTATTATATCAAAATCAATATCGACATATTTGCCAAGATTATATTGGCGCAACAGGGAAATGCGAATTTCGCTATTTGATGGAATTGATAATTTGGTCCGATCGGGCAGCATCAATGTTGTATAGCTGGCATTATTGGTGCGGATAATATCGCCCTCCCTTAATATGCCGCCAACCGCCAAATTATTGGCTGTTCCCTGTGATATACGGACAACATTGCCCCGCAAGCTGATTATTTGTGCGTCAACCCTTTGATATTTTAACCATGCGCGCGGGATGATGATTTTTTTATTTATGGGCAGGTGGCGAGGATTTTGAACCGCATTTAATTTTTGCAGATTGTGATAAGAAACCGATTTGACCATATAATTATTGGCAATGGCGATTAATGTATCGCCGGGCTTCACATCATATATAATTTGACCATCGGCATTATTGGCCAGCGCCGATGAAGATGATATTATCCCAAAAAATAGCCCGAAAAACGCGCAATAAATGCTGTTTAAAAAAAATTTCACCGGCCATATCCTCCAATTTTTAATGAAGAAGCCAATTATGACAGCGTCTCCAACCTATATCCATAGCCGAAAACTGTGAAAATTCGAAAGCCATTTTCTGGCCCTAATTGTAATTTAGACCTTATCCGCGACACATGCATATCCAATGTGCGCGTGCTTAACGCCGCATTGGTGCGCCAAATGGTTTCCATTAAATAAGAACGCGATAATGTGCGGTCCGAATTGCGGAATAAAATATCGGCCAATTCAAATTCCTTGGCCGTTAAGGTCACCTGTTCATTGTCAAAGCTGATATGCTGTTCAATACGGTTTAAGGTATATTTGCCATATTTTGCCTCTGCATCAAATGATCCCGATGGAACATTACGGCGGAGCATCGCGTTGACACGGGCGGAAATAACGCCGCGATCCTCAGGCTTTATGATAAAATCATCTGCGCCAGCATTTAATGCGGCGGCAATATCCTGCTTTGCCGAACGGTTGGTTAGCATGATGACCGGCGGGCGCTCATCCAATGTTTCTTTCATCCAATTAAGGACATCCATGCCGGTCATTCCCGGCATGGTCCAATCAAGGATTATAAGATCAAAAACATCACGGCGTAAAGATTGGGTCAATGCGACCCCATCTTTAAACTTTACAACAATATGCCCAAGACTCTCAACTATTTCAGATAGAAATGTGACGACATCTTCTTGATCATCGGCGATTGCGACCCGCATGTCCTGTTCCCCTTTTTGCAATATTTAAGGAGCCATCTAATCCAATAAGTTCGCAAATCATAGCTTTAAGCGGCTTTTTAGCCGTCTGTTTACAACATTTTACGTGATGTGAAATGCCGCCTAGCGCAGTTTAAGTCCCCTTAAACTGCAAGCGATAGCGATGTAATAACGGCTCAGTATATCCTGATGGTTGTTCCGTTCCTTTTAATACTAATGCCATTGCTGCTTGATATGCAAGGTTATTTTTCAAATTTCCGCTCATTTTTTGATATTCAGGATCGCTGCTATTTTGTGCATCAACCTTTGCCGCCATTTTTTCAAATGAGCTGTCAATTTGTTCAATTGTGCAAATGCCGTGTAGCAACCAATTTGCCATATGTTGGGAAGAGATTCGCAGGGTTGCGCGATCCTCCATCAACCCAATGTCATTTATATCTGGAACTTTGGAGCACCCAACCCCATGGTCAATCCAGCGCACAACATATCCCAATATGCCTTGTGCATTATTTTCCAGCTCGGCCAAAATTTCTTCCTCGCTCCATTTTTGGTCCAATGGCGCAAATGGCACAGTCAATAATGCATCAAGCGAAGCGGGCGCTTCTTTTGCCTTTATTTGTTGAATGTCGAACACATTGACCATGTGATAATGCAGGGCGTGCAATGTCGCGGCAGTGGGGGAGGGAACCCACGCAGTATTTGCCCCCGTTTTTGGATGACCGATTTTTTGTTCCATCATCGCGCCCATTAAATCGGGCATGGCCCACATGCCTTTGCCAATTTGTGCCTTTCCAGATAAGCCACAGGCAAGGCCGATGGCGACATTGCGCTGTTCATAGGCGGCAATCCACCCGCTATTTTTCATATCGGCTTTGCGTATCATCGCGCCGCCATGCATTGCGCTGTGCATTTCATCGCCAGTGCGATCCAGAAATCCGGTGTTAATAAAGACGATGCGTTCTTTCACCGCATATATGCATGCTGCCAAATTGGCCGATGTTCTGCGTTCTTCATCCATCACGCCAACCTTAATTGTGTGGCGTTCTAAACCCAATATATCCTCCACCGCATTAAATAAATTATTGGTAAAGGCGGCTTCATCTGGCCCGTGCATTTTGGGTTTTACAATATAAATGGATCCGGCGCGGCTATTTTGCAAATTACCCAATTTCTTTAAATCATGCATGGCGATTAAACTGGTAAAGGCGGCGTCCATAATGCCTTCGGGGATTTCGCTGCCATCGGATAATAAAATGGCGGGATTGGTCATTAAATGGCCCACATTGCGCACAAACATCAATGAACGGCCGGGCAGGGTAAATGCTTCGCCATTTAACGATTTATAATGACGGTCAGGATTTGCATGCCTTTGCATCGTCTTGCCGCCTTTGGAAAAACTTGCGCTTAAATCCCCGCGCATCAAGCCAAGCCAATTGCTATAGGCCAAAACCTTATCCTGTGCATCCACGGCGGCGACGCTATCTTCCATATCAATTATGGTGGTCAGCGCGGCTTCGACCAATATGTCGGCAATACCTGCCTTGTCCCCACGCCCAATGGGGTGGTTTTTATCAATGATAATTTCAAGATGCAGGCCATGATGACGAATTAAATAATTATCGCCGTTTGTGCCGACCATTTCGGCATTTGCCAATTGGGGCATACCGCCTTCATAATCGGTCCAGCTGCCATTTTTTAACGGGATAAGCCGGTCTAGATAATCGCGCGCCGCCTTGATGACCGCTGCGCCTCTTGCCTCATCATAACCGCCTGGCTTTGCTGGTGCTGCATCAAGCGCGTCTGTGCCATATAATGCATCATATAGGCTGCCCCAACGGGCATTGGCGGCGTTAAGGACAAATCGGTCGTTCAGACTTGGCACAACCAATTGCGGGCCGGCCATGGTGGCAATTTCTGGGTCAACATTTTGCGTGCTGATTTGAAATGGCGCGGGTTCATCAACCAAATATCCAATGCTGCGTAAAAAGGATTGATAAGATTTCTGATCCTGAATTGGACCTGGATTGGCACGGTGCCATTCATCCAATTTTGATTGAATGTCAGCGCGTTTTTGAACAAGGGCGCGGTTTATAGGCGCCATTTTTTCCGCCAAATCGGCAAATCCTGCCCAAAATTCATCGGCGGATATTCCCGTGGCCTTTATGGCTTTTTCTTCTAAAAAGGCGGCAAGTGATGAATCAACACAAAGCGAAGCGCGATTTACATATTGCGTCATAATGTCAGGGTCCTTCGTCAAATTAAAATTTAAGTTAAGTGCCCTGGGGAGGAGCGATAATAACTAGCCAATATAGCGATATGTGCAAGGATAAATTTATGAATATCAAAATCTATACATATATCAAAATCCCTATGTTGACACATTGGCTGCTTATGTTTAATAGCGTCCTATCCCAAAACGGTTTGAGCCAGCAGCGCATTTAGTGCGTCCGCTGGTTTTTCTGCGTTTCGGGGTCGTGGCGAATCGCCATGCCAAAGCGTTGAGATAGGGCCCAATCCCGGAGCCCTGTGGAGCAAGGAGTAAGAATAAGTGGCACGTATAGCCGGGGTCAATATCCCAACAAATAAGCGCGTAATTATCTCGCTAACATATATTCACGGCATTGGTCGTACCAAAGCTGTTGAAATCGCTGACAAGTTGAAAATCGATCATTCTCGCCGTGTGCAGGATTTGACCGATCAAGAAATCTTGCAAATTCGTGAAACCATTGATGCCGATCATACCGTAGAGGGCGACCTTCGTCGCGAAACCTCCATGAATATTAAGCGTTTGATGGATCTTGCCTGCTATCGTGGTTTGCGCCATCGTAAAGGTCTGCCGGTACGTGGTCAACGTACGCACACCAATGCACGCACCCGTAAAGGTAAGCCCAAAGCAATTGCGGGTAAAAAGAAATAAGATAGCCGGTTAATTCCGACATATCATTAAGTTTCAGATAGGATAACATCATATGGCACGCGAACCACAACGCATTAAACGGCGCGAGCGTAAAAATATTTCAGCAGGTGTAGCACATGTTAACGCCAGCTTTAACAACACCATGGTCACCATCACCGATGCACAAGGCAATGCGATTAGCTGGTCTTCTGCAGGCATGATGGGCTTTAAGGGCTCTCGTAAGTCCACCCCTTATGCCGCACAGGTTTGTGCGGAAGATGCAGGTAAAAAAGCAGCTGAACATGGCGTTCGTACTTTGGAAGTAGAAGTAAAAGGTCCCGGCTCTGGTCGTGAATCTGCTTTGCGCGCATTGCAATCAGTTGGCTTCAACATCACATCCATTCGTGACGTAACCCCCATTCCGCATAATGGGGTGCGTCCTTCAAAGCGTCGTCGGGTATAACCGACCGCGTTTTTTTGGCTATGGGGGCATCAGACGTGATGCTTCCTTTTTTACAATCGGCCGGATCGGATGGCGCCAAATATTCTGATCCCGCCCAAAGACTAGGGGATATCCATGTCCGTCAATATTAAGAACTGGCAGGAACTGAAAAAACCTAATGCCCTGGACCTCAAAACAAGTGGTGATGCAAAACGCAAAGCCACTTTGATTGCGGAGCCGCTTGAGCGTGGCTTTGGTCTGACATTAGGCAACGCATTGCGTCGTACTTTGCTTTCTTCTTTGCAAGGTGCAGCGATTACCTCGATCAAAATTGAAAATGTGCTTCACGAATTCTCATCACTTGCTGGTGTTCGCGAAGATGTGACCGACATTGTTTTGAACGTCAAACAAATTGCCCTGAAAATGGAAGGCGAAGGTCCAAAGCGGCTTCAGCTTTCTGCGACTGGTCCAGCCGAAGTTACCGCAGGTGACATCGCTGTTTCGGGTGATATTGAGGTTTTGAACCCTGATTTGGTTATTTGTCATTTGGATGATGGCGCAACATTGAACATGGAATTGACCGCTGATACCGGCAAGGGTTATGTTCCTGCGGTTGCCAATCGTCCTGCCGATGCGCCCATTGGTTTAATTCCCGTCGATTCGCTCTATTCACCCATTCGCCAAGTTGCGTATAAGGTTGATAATGCCCGTGTTGGACAGGAATTGGATTTTGACAAATTGTCATTAACCGTTGAAACCGACGGCACCGTATCACCCGAAGATGCGGTGGCGTATGCTGCGCGTATCATTCAGGATCAATTACAAATATTTGTTCACTTTGAAGAAACCCTTGCTGCATCAACCGGACCAATTGGTCAGGCCGCAGCGGCAAGCAGCGAAGAAAGCGATGCAAATCAACTTAACCGTTATCTGCTTAAGAAAGTTGATGAACTTGAATTGTCAGTACGTTCGGCAAATTGCCTGAAAAATGACAATATCATTTACATTGGTGATTTGGTTCAAAAAACCGAAGCAGAAATGTTGCGCACACCGAATTTCGGTCGCAAGTCATTGAACGAGATTAAGGAAGTATTATCTTCCATGGGGCTGCGTTTGGGAATGGACATTCCTGGCTGGCCACCTGAAAATATCGAAGAAATGGCAAAAAAGCTTGAGCAAGAGCTTTTGGGTTAATCTATCATTGACGCGCGGCAATTAATGTTCGCCGCGCGGCAATTTTTTGGGGGATGGGCCGACCCTCTTTTATCGGCCTGGATTGAGGTGCCTCATACGGCCTCATTACGAACGGAGTAAAATAAATGCGCCATAAAATTGGTAAAAGAAAATTACAACGCACCAGCAGCCACCGCGCTGCGCTTTTGCGTAACATGGCAGCTGCCTTGATTAAGCATGAGCAAATCAAAACCACTGTTCCAAAAGCAAAAGAATTGCGCCCCTATATTGAAAAGCTGATTACATTGGCGAAAAAAGGTGGTCTATCCAACCGTCGTTTGGCACAAAGCCGTTTGATGGACTCAACGCAATTGGTTAAATTATTCGACACGCTTGCAACACGTTATGCAGACCGCAATGGTGGTTATGCCCGTGTTATTAAAGCTGGTTTCCGCGCAAGCGATGCTGCCCCGATGGCCGTTATCGAATTGGTGGATCGTGATACATCAGCCAAAGGCCAAGATAGCGGCCCGGTTGAAATGGAAGAAGAAGCAGAAGCAGCTTAATTTCAATTTCGCGAAATTTTATATTGATAAGCAGGCTGGAAGCGTTACGCTTCTGGCCTGTTTATTATTTGTGAGAGATTATTATGGGACGCAGTTTATTTATCGCTATTTTACTATCATCAACCACCGCCGCACCGGCCATGGCATTTGACCATCATGGCGGCAGCAATCATACAGAAAAACATGCCGAACATTCTGAAGCGGAGCATCAAATGCCTGAATTAAAATATCCCATGACAGAAAAACAAAATGTGGTTGATGAACAATTTGGGGTAAAGGTGGCCGATCCCTATCGCTGGTTAGAAGATGATGTGCGCGTCAACCCCAAGGTGGCGCAATGGGTGGAACAGCAAAATGCAGTTGCTGATAGCTATTTAGACAGCTTGCCGGGACGAGATATTTTGGCGTCGCGCATGGAAAAATTATTTGATTATGAACGTTTTGGTTTGCCGCGAAAGGCCGGCAAATATTATTTTTATACGCGCAATGACGGCCTACAAAATCAATCTGTTTTATATGTTCGTGAAGGATTGGACGGGGAAGGTCGCGAGTTGATTAACCCCAATGGCTGGGCCGCCGATGGAGCGACCGCGCTTGACGGTTGGGTGCCATCAAAAGATGGCAAAAAACTGATTTACACTATTCAAGATGGCGGTTCGGACTGGCGCACGATAAAAATATTAGATGTAGAAACAGGCCAAGATAGCAGCGATGAAATAAAATGGATGAAATTTGCCAATGTCGATTGGGTCGATGAAGACGGATTTGTCTATTCCCGTTTCCCACAGCCAGAGGAAGGCGCTGCATTTCAATCGCTTAACCTAAATCATCAGGTATATTATCATAAATTGGGCACGGACCAAAGCGAGGATCGGTTAATTTACGCCACACCAGAAAAGCCGGAATTAAACCATAGCGCAGAATTAACGCATGATGGACGCTATATGCTCATCACATCATCATCCGGCACGGATGAAAAATATGAACTGACCATCATCGATATGCAAAATCCCAATTGGACGCCAACAAAATTGGTGTCGGGATTTGATTATGAATGGCAATTAATTGACGGCATGGGCAGCAAATTATATTTTGTTACCAATAAAAATGCCCCGAAATTAAAGGTGGTAAGCGTCGATGTTTCCGCCAAAAAGCCAGAATTTACAGATTTGATAGCCGAACGTGCCGAAACATTAACCCGCGCGCAAATTGTGGGTGATAAAATGATTTTATCCTATATGGAGGATGCAAAATCACTGGCCGAGATTTATGATTTAGCAGGCAAAAAAACCGGCGAGGTTAATTTGAACGAAGTTGGCACGGCATCTGGTTTTTCTGGCAAGCCCGGCGACAGCGAGACTTTTTACGCTTTTTCCAGTTTCACCCAACCTGGCGCAATTTATCGTTTCGACACTGCCAGCAATGAAACACAGCTTTTCGCCAAGCCAGATTTGGCATTTAACCCTGCTGATTATATGACTAGCCAGGTTTTTTACCCATCAAAGGATGGCACCAAAATTCCCATGTTCATTGTCCATAAAAAGGATCTGGACCTAAGCCAGGGCGCACCTACTTTATTATATGGCTATGGCGGGTTTAATATCTCGCTTACCCCTGGATATAGCGCGACGCGTATGGCATGGTTGCAATCTGGCGGGGTCTATGCACAGGCCAATTTGCGCGGGGGCGGTGAATATGGCAAAGCATGGCATGATGGTGGCCGATTATTAAATAAACAAAATGTGTTTGATGATTTTGCCGCAGCGGGTGAATATTTAATCGCCAATGGAATTAGCGCACAGGGCAAATTGGCGATTGAGGGCCGTTCCAATGGCGGTTTGTTGGTTGGCGCATCGCTTAACCAACGGCCTGATTTATTTGCCGCTGGACATGCCGCCGTGGGTGTTATGGATATGCTGCGTTTTGATCGCTTTACCGCAGGGCGTTATTGGGTGGATGATTATGGTGTTCCGGCAAAGGAAGAGGATTTCAAAAATCTGCTTACCTATTCCCCCTATCATAATATAAAAAATGGCGTGAAATATCCTGCAGCCATTGTGTCCACCGCCGATACTGATGACCGCGTTGTGCCGGGGCATAGTTTCAAATATATTGCCGCATTACAGGCCGCCGATACCGGCGATGCACCCAAAATCATCCGTATTGAAAGCCGTGCGGGCCATGGTTCGGGCAAACCCACGGATAAATTGATTGAGGAATATAGCGATATTTATGCCTTCCTTGCCCATCATACAGGGTTGACGATTGAGGATGATGCAGAGGAGGCAAAAGATATGGACAACCAAGAGCAAGGCAAATAGGGCGAATAATTGGATAATCTGTATCATATGAATGGGCATCATGAATTTGATGCATGGCAACCCCGTCCCGCCAATTGGTGGGATAGGGTGATGGTGCCGAAAATTATTGGTTGCGCCTGTGCAGCGCCCCAAATATTAAAAGCGCGTAGCCAAATTGTGCCCAATGCGTCGGGCGATATATTGGAAATTGGATGTGGTGGCGGTATCAATATCCAATTTCTTAATCCCGCCAAAATTAACAGCTTTACCGGAATTGATCCGTCTCCCGCCTTATTAGAAGCCAGTTATAGGGCGGTGCAGGCAAGGGGTATTGAAGCAAAAATTCTGGGCGGCGTTGGGGAGGCATTGCCCTTTCAGGACGATAGCTTTGATTGCATCATCATTACATTTACTCTTTGTTCGGTGGACAATCAGGCGCAAACATTGCGCGAAATGCGCCGCGTGCTGCGGCGTGATGGTAAAATAATATTTTTGGAACATGGCCGCGCGCCCGACATATATGTGCAAAAATGGCAATATCGGATTGAACCTATATGGAAACATATTGCCGGAAATTGTCATTTGACTCGTGAAATTGGCCGTGCCTATGAAGATGCAGGATTTCAATTAGGCGATGTTCAGGGGCGATATTTGCCCAAAACACCCAAATTTGCAGGCTGGATAGAGGGCGGAGAAGTCTATATTACAGATAGTTAGAGTAAGTGTTCATAATAAACAATAGTTTTATGAACAAATGCTGTCAGCTTAGTTCAGCAAATAATCACGCTATATCATCTAAACCTTAATCAACGGTAGCGGAATAACCCGCCGCCGGCAGATAAGGAGACGAAATATGACAAAGCTAGGAAAGGCTTTAACAGGAACATTGGCCGCCGGAGCGATGGCTGTCTCAGCGACGCCGGCATTTGCACAGCATCGTAACAATGATGATGGGATCAGCGCAGGCGAAGTTATCGCAGGGGCAGTAATTTTGGGCGGCTTGGCAGCGATTTTATCTTCGGGTAAAAATAAACGCAGCGATGGTTATGATTATCGGCGCGGCGGATATGACCGTTATGAAGATAGCCGCTATGGGTATAATCGCGGCGGAAATGGAAGATATGCGGTTGATGCATGTGTTCGGCATGTGGAAAATTATTCAAACCGATATAATCGTTCAGATGTGACCGAAATTAGCGATATTGACCGCACCCGCTATGGTTATAAAATTAAGGGTAAATTGGTGGTTCAGGAAAAACGTCGCGGCAGATATAATAATGGACGTTATAATGGCTATCGTGATTATGACCGTGGATATGATAAGGGGCGTTTCACCTGTTATGTTGAGCAGGGCCGCGTGACAGATGTGCGCTTTAGCGGCCTAGATAATTGGAGATAAAATAACTATAAAATGGTTCAGCTTGGCGACAGGCTGAACCTTTTATAGTGAATAAATTAAGGCGCGGGGGCGGTATGCGCAAATATTTATAAAGGGGTAGAATATGCATAAATTTTCAAAAATCTCGCTTATATTCGCGGCATCATCCATGTCGATTATGCCATTGACACCGGCCATTGCGGCGGAAAATATAATGCAAAGCGCCGTTCAATCATCCGATTATCAACCAATATTAAACACAAAAAGCAGCGATGCGGATTATCATCGCCGCTATTATCGTCATCGCCATCACCGTGACCGGATTGATGCGGGGGATATTATCACTGGGGCGATTATTTTGGGCGGCATTGCGATTTTGGCCAATTCAGGCAAAAATAAACGCCAATCCGAACCGCGCTATCCCGATGATAGATATGATTATCCAAATGAAAATGACCGATATGATAATCGTTCACAAAATAATGCGCCATATGAAGAAAGCTCTAATGAAATAGGTGATGCCATTTCAACATGCAGCAGGGCAGTGGAACAACAAAATTCGGCCAGAATTAACAACATCACCATGGCGCAGCGTGATGGCAATGGATGGCGTGTGGAGGGTGAAATATCATCCGACAGAGGCGATTTATTCATTTGCGGCACATCCAATGGACGGGTTGATTTCGTGCAATATAGATAGTTTTCTCACAAATATCGGTAAAAATAAAAAAGGGCGCGGTCCGGTGTGATGCGCCCTTTTTTGTCATATGTGCGTGCGCAAAATTAACTTGCCGTTTGGCCAAATTCCTGTCGCGAATATGGCATGGAACTGGTCAAGCCGCCATCAACGACCAATGCATGGCCATTGACATAGGATGATCGGTCGGATGCTAGGAATAATGCCGCCTCGGCAATTTCATTTGGCTCTCCGCCGCGTTTCAAGGGGTTAAGCTGCCCTATCACACTTTCTTTGCCGCGTGCGCGAACCACATCATAAATGGGTTTGGTCATGCCTGTTTCGATTAAGCCGGGGCAAATGGCATTTACGCGCACATTGCTGCCGGTTAATTGCTGTGCAGCAATCCGCACCAAATTGATAACGCCCGCTTTCGATGCGGCATAGGCAGGTCCGCCTGCGCCGGATTTTAATCCCGCAACGCTGGCCGTGGCGATAATTGACCCGCCATTGCCCGCTTCCGCCATGGCTTTACCCGCATATTTAATTGCCAGAAAAGGTCCAATTAAATTGATGCGTAATAAATTGGCCCAATCATCGGCATTTTGGTCAAAAATTCCTGCAAATCCGCCAGAAATACCGGCATTGGCATAAAATATATCAAGCCGCCCATGTACGGATATTGTGTCATTTACCAATTTTTCAACCGCGGCCTCATCACCCGCATCACAAATGGCGCTGTGCACATTATCACCGCCCATCTTTGCGGTTTCATGCGCCCCATCATTTATGTCGGCGGCGATGACAATTGCGCCATTTTTTGCCATTAACAGGCTGGTTGCGCGGCCAATGCCGCTACCCGCGCCGGTGACAATGGCAACGCGCCCTTTTAATTCCTCACTCATTTTATGCTCCTGCTTTTTGGGCAAAGCCCCATGCAATATGTGTTAAAGGTTTCATTTTTTTGCCCATTTCGGCGGCTTGCGGGCTGTTTGCTGTGCCATCGGCCACACGTTTAACTATGCCTTGTAAAATCGCGGCAATGCGGAATAAATTATATGACAAATACCAATTTATATCGCCGACATGCTCAAATCCGGTTTGCGCCTTATATCGTGATATGGTTTCCTCCATATTGGGAATGCCCAATTCGGCAAGGTTTAATCCGGCAATGCCGCTGCGCCCATCGGGCGGCATAATCCAACTCATCAAGAAATAGGTAAAATCGGCAATTGGATCGCCAAGGGTGGATAATTCCCAATCCAACACCGCAATAACGCGCGCGTCATTGGCATCAAAAATCATATTATCCAGCCTAAAATCACCATGGGTAATCGAACTATAATGCTGCGCTGGAATGGATGTGGGCAGCCAATTGATTAAATTGTCCATTTCATCAATGGTTTCGGTTTCGGATAATTTATATTGTTTTGACCAACGGGCAATTTGCCGCGCACAATAATCGTCCGGCTTACCATAATCGGATAGGCCAATTTCATCCACTTTGATTTTGTGCAGCGCGGCCAATGTGTCAATCATGGCGTTGTAAATGGCGGTGCGTTCGGCGGGCTGCATATTGGGCAATGTGCCATTCCATAAATTGCGGCCCTTTGCCCGTTCCATCACATAAAACATCGTGCCGATGACATCATCATCGGTGCAAAGGCCAAATGGCTTTGCGACCGGAAACCCTGTGGGGTGCAGGGCAGCAATTACCTTATGCTCGCGGTCCACCGCATGGGCAGAGGGCAATAATTTACCAAATGGTTTGCGGCGCAAAACATAATCCGCATTTGGCGTTTCAATGCAATAGGTGGGGTTTGATTGCCCGCCCTTAAATTTCGACAAAGTCATTGGGCCTGAAAATCCGGCTACATTTTCGGTCATCCACTGCAACAAAATTTCTTCATTTAATTTGTCTTTTTCGGACACGCTGGTTGTGCCAACCATATCAATATCGGGGTTCATGATATTATCCTTCATTCATTCATTCAAAAATAATGACGCTGCGGGCATTTTCGGAACGCCGCAATGTGTCAAATGCTTCGTTAATTTTGCTGAGGCTAATCCGCTCGGCAATGACATTATCAAGGTCCAATTGACCATTTAGGTAGAAATGGGCCAATCGCGGCATGTCGGTTTTAAACTTTGCCCCGCCCATCAAACTGCCCTTTAATGTTTTTCCCGAAAGCAGTGTCGGCCCGTTTATCGACAATTTTTGTCCCGGCGCAATCATGCCCAAAATAATCGCTATGCCGCCGCGCCGCGATATATTCCACGCCATTTCGGCGGTTTGCGGACGGCCCACGGCCTCTATCGCATAATCCACGCCGCCGGGGCAAATGTCCATCACCGCGTCAATTGCCCCATCCAAATTGGCATCCACAACATGGGTCGCGCCCATTTTTAACGCCAATTTACGTTTTTGGGGCAGGGGGTCGATGGCGATAATCGTGCCTGCGCCTGCAATTTTTGCGGCGTTAATCGCGCTTAACCCAATGCCGCCCGCGCCAATAATCGCCACGCTTTCACCCGGGATTAATTTTGCTTCGTTAAATATCGCGCTTGCGCCCGTAATTACTGCACAGCCAAGTAACGCCGCGCGGTCCAGCGGCATTTTTTTGTCAATTTTCACCGCGCCATTTTCATGAACCAGCATTTTTTCGGCAAAGCCGGAAATGTTCAAAAATTGCGGCAATGCCTCACCATTAAGCGATAATCGCGGCGGCTCATCCTTGCCTCTTTTGGTAGAGCTATCTTGGCACAGGCTATGTTGGCCCGATGTGCAAAGGCGGCATGTCCCGCAAAATGGGGCAAGGAATGTGACCACATGGTCGCCCACGGCAAAGGCGGTTACGGCATCGCCCACTGCCTCCACCACGCCCGATGCCTCATGCCCCAAAATGACGGGCGTTGGGTGGGGATATGCGCCATCAAGGAAATGTAAATCCGAACGGCAAAGCCCCACGGCGGCGGTTTTGATTAAAATTTCGCGCGGTCCGGGCGCGGCGATGTCCACTTCCTCAATCGAAAGTGGTTCGCCAACGCCGTGGAATATTGCAGCCTTCAACGGGGTGCGCCCATATCGCCGCTGCTATGACCGCCCGCTGCCATATCGGCATATTTGCCAAATTCAATACGGGCAATGGCGCGGGCATGGACCTCATCTGGCCCATCCGCAAGGCGCAATGTACGGATGCCGGCATAGCTGCTGGCAAGGCCAAAATCGCTGGACACGCCTGCGCCGCCATGCGCCTGTATCGCATCGTCAATCACCTTTAATGCCATGCGTGGAGCGGCGACCTTAATCATCGCAATCTCACCTGCGGCGGCTTTATTGCCCACCTTGTCCATCATATCGGCGGCCTTTAGGCACAGCAGACGGGTCATTTCAATGTCGATACGTGCATCGGCAATGCGTTGTTCCCAAATGCTGTGATCGGCAATTTTCTTACCAAATGCCACACGGGTAAGCAGACGCTTCGCCATTGCCTCCAACGCTTCTTCGGCTGCGCCAATGGTACGCATACAATGGTGGATACGGCCTGGCCCAAGGCGGCCCTGTGCAATTTCAAAACCGCGTCCTTCGCCCAACAAAATATTACTGGCGGGAACACGCACATCTTTTAAATCAATTTCCATATGGCCGTGCGGTGCATCATCATATCCAAAGACGGGCAAATGCCGCATTATGGTGACGCCGGGGGCGTCCAATGGCATTAAAATCATTGATTGTTGTTGGTGGCGTTTCGCCTCAAAATCGGTTTTTCCCATTAAAATGGAAATGGTGCAGCGCGGATCGCCCGCACCCGAAGACCACCATTTACGGCCATTGATAACATATTCATCGCCATCACGTTTGATGGAACATTCAATATTTGTTGCATCGGAAGATGCCACGCGCGGTTCGGTCATTAAAAATGCAGAACGGATATCGCCATTCATTAACGGGCGCAGATATTGTTCCTTTTGCTCCAACGTGCCATAACGGTGGAAAACCTCCATATTTCCTGTATCGGGCGCGGAACAGTTAAACACCTCACTCGCCCAACCAATGCGGCCCATTTCTTCGGCGCAAAGGGCATATTGCAAATTGTTCAGCCCCGGTCCTTCAAATTGGAAACTATCATCCACATGGCTCAAATTTGGATTTGCGGGCGGCATGAATAAATTCCAAATGCCCTCTGCCTTGGCGCGGGCTTTTTCCTCCTCAATAACAGGCAGGACCTTCCAACGCTCCCCCTCTGCTTGCTGTGCATAATAATCTTTTTGGCGGGGACGGACATTTTTTTCAATAAAATCGCGCACGCGGTCACGCCAATAGCTTTGCTTTTCGCTTAATTCAAAATCCATGTCCTGTTCCTCTTCTTATATTTAATCACTTAGCTAATTTGTCAGAATGTCCCATAAAATACCAGCTCAGATTTAAGTTTATTTTACAATTTCCGATATGGAATCATCATTGACGTTACGGCTCGCAAGCTGTTTTAACCGTTCATCATGTTCTTCTTTTGTAATGGGGAATTTGTTAATGCGCATCGCATAGGCAATGCCCAAAATTACCGTTGCCGCCATATAACCCAGAACTAAAGCGGTTAAAGATCCTTGCTCTACCTTGCCCGCAACTGCTTTTTCGGGGAAATTTGACATGCTGACAATCGACCCGCTGATAAATATTCCAATACCGACCGCGCATTTTTGCATGAAAAAATATCCCGCGAAAAATAACCCTTCTGATCGGCGGCCTGTTTCAGCCTGTGATGCCTCCACCACATCGGTCATCATTGAACTGTTCAATATCATTGTGACGATGGAACAGCCATTGGCAATGTTGATAATAAGCAATAATAACCACGGATTGGGCATTTTAGTAATGGACGGCATTAAATCCAATAACCATGCACAATAAAGTGTGATGAAAATGAATAATGATAGGCAAAGCATTATAATCGCAGCATTTTTCTTGCCAAATTTTTCCGAAATGGGCGACACCATTAAAAATGCTAAAATGACGCTAAAAAATAGCGAAAGGCCATAAACCGCCATGCCGGCAATATTCATGCCAAATAAGGGGATGGAAACAAGGTCCAGTCTCCACACAAAAATCATTAAATAATTGGTGAGGGAGAATTGCAGCGCCTGACCAATAAACGCAAAAACCGCACCCGATGCCAAAATTAAAAAGGGACGATTGGATAAGGTTTTTTTCATTTCGGTAAATATATCGCGTAGCTTACCTGCCGGTTCACTGGGCACAGGGGATGGAATTGCGGCATATTTATGCTGTGCCAGCGCGGACAGCATAACCGAACCGATTAACAATGACGCACAAATAAACGCATAATCCGAATATCCCTCGCGCTGGGTTAATTTGGCGGCATCGGTAAATATGACCGCATAGGCAAAAACCATTAAAACAAGGCCGCCGGCCCAGCCAAATAAAAACCGATATCGCATTAAAACGGTGCGTTCATGATAATCGGCGGTCAGCTCTGGCACCAATGAAATGGAGGGTACTTCACATGCCGCAACCAATGAACGGACCAATATGGCAAAGCCGATTAACCAGGCAATTTGCAGGCTTTGGTCAGCCGTGGGCGGGTGCCATAGCGCCAGCCAAGCAAGGCCCAGCGGTATGGGCGCAAGATATAGCCATGGTAAACGTCGGCCCCATCTGCTTTGCGTGCGGTCCGACATTTCGCCAATAAATGGGTCGATAAAGGCATCAAAAATCAACGCACACATAATCGCCGTGCCGACTATTCCAGCATCAATTCCCAAAACCTGATTGTAAAATATCAGCAGGAAAACAGAAAACCCATTGTCCTTCACGCCATAGGCAATTGCACCCATGCCATGAAATAATTTTAACGATTGGGGCAGTTTTCTTGCTGTCAGCATTCATGAACACCTTGATATTTAATATATATTTGTTCGCGAATCATTACGAAAAAATATTTTTTTCTTCGCATAGGATTAGGCGCAGCGTGGTTGCTGTCAATCATCATGCAAAATACGTTACGGCGCGCGGCCTTATCATCAGGGCAAAAGAATAAATTTAATCGCTAAGTTAAGTTGACGCTTGCGTAAGGGGGGTAAATATGGTGTCATAAGGATAAGGGAAGTCGAGCAGGAGAGGGCCGTCTTAAATTTTGGCCATAAATCCTGCTGCTATATTTCAGGAGCAAATGATGAGCGATTTAGAAAATTTCAGAGCAGAAACCAGAGCATGGTTGGAGGCAAATTGCCCCGCCGAGATGCGCCTGCCGATTAAGGGTGAAGATGATATGTGCTGGGGCGGGCGCAATTTTAAATTTAAAAATGACGCTCAAAAATTATGGCTCGACACCATGGCACAGCGCGGTTGGACCGTGCCGGATTGGCCAAAGGAATATGGCGGCGGCGGGTTAAATCCGGCAGAGACGAAAATTTTGAAACAGGAAATGGCGTCATTAAAATGCCGTTCGCCTTTATCCAGTTTCGGTATTTGGATGCTTGGCCCTGCTTTATTGCATTTTGGGACAGAAGAACAAAAGAAACATTATTTGCCGCAAATTGCGCGCGGTGAAATTCGCTGGTGTCAGGGATATTCCGAACCGGGCAGTGGTTCGGATTTAGTGTCATTGCAAACATATGGCGAGGATAAGGGCGACCATTGGGTCGTTAATGGTCAAAAGGTTTGGACCAGCTATGCCGATAAGGCGGATTGGATTTTCTGTCTTGTCCGGACCGATAAAAATGACAAATATAAGGGCATTTCCTTCCTTTTATTTGACATGGAAAGCGAAGGGGTCAGCACCAAGCCAATTAAGCTGATTTCCGGAAATTCGCCATTTTGTGAAACATTTTTTGATGATGTGAAAGTGCCCAAAGACCAAATTGTGGGTGAGTTAAACCGCGGTTGGGATGTGGCCAAATATTTGCTGGGTCATGAGCGCGAAATGATTTCGGGCGGCGGTTTGTCAGCGGACATGCCATCCATTGGTGCAGCCTTTGCCGAAGTGGCGGAGCTTGACCCCATATTACGCGCCGAATTTGCCGCATTTGATGTGGAAACATTGGCGTTTCGCGCGATGAGCGAGAAATTTATGGATGAGTTAAAAGCAGGCAAGGGACATCCAGCACAGCCCAATATGATGAAATATGCGGGCACCGAATTGAACAAAAAACGGCATGAATTGATTATGGCGGCAGGCGGCAGTGACGCATTGGAATGGGAAAGTGAAGCATCCAATCATGGTGCAAAACCGCGCGGTTGGCTTCGCACCAAGGCAAATTCCATCGAAGGCGGGACCAGCGAAATTATGCTGAACGTTATTTCAAAACGCATTTTGGACCTGCCGGGCGCGTAAATTTAGCGTCCTTCATTTTTGACAAAGAATTTATAAAAGAGAAAATATCATGCCTTTATATCATAATGATGATCAACAAATGTTGGCCGATGCGGCCCAGCAATTTATTGCCGACAAAGGATCGGTCGCCCATTTGCGCGAATTTCGCGATAAAAATTGCAAAGATGGCTTTGGCCATGACCTGTGGCGCGAATTTGGCGAAATGGGTTTTAACGGAATTTTGGTTTCTGAAGAAGAAGGCGGCCTTGGCCTTGGCCATCAAGAAGCAGGAATTATCTTAAAAGAAATTGGCCGTAATTTAACGCCATCGCCATTTTTAACCACGGCCATTGCGGGGATTGAGGCATTAAATGCAGGATCAAAAAATCTGCGCGAGAAATATGTGCCGGGTATTTTGGCTGGTGAAACCGTGCTTTCTTTGGCGATTGAGGAACATAGCAAACATCGCCCAGACCATATTGCCATGTCGGCGGCGCGTTCGGGCAATGGCTTTAAACTAAATGGGGCAAAGAAATTTGTTATTCATGGCGGCTCGTCGGATATGGTAATTGTCGCCGCGCGTACAGCGGGCGGGGTAAATGACCGTGAAGGCATAACCTTATTCGCCGTGGATAAAGATGTAGCGGGCATGGAAATAAATGCTGTTCGTTTGGTGGACAGCGCGGTGGCTGCTCATATAAATTTTAACGATGTGGAAATTACCGCCGATGCCGTCATTGGCGAAGTGGACCAAGGCGCAGATGTGTTGGACCGTTTGCTGCGTGCGGGGCGTGTTGGCGCGGCGGCCGAAATGGTCGGCGTGGGCCAGGGCGCAATGGATATTACCGTTAATTATATTAAAGAACGTAAGCAATTTGGCCGTGTCATTGGCGAGTTTCAGGGGCTTCAGCATCGTATGTCGCATTTATATTCGGAAATGCAAATTGCCGATGCAGCTGTGTTAAAGGCGCAGCAATTGCTTGATGAAGGCAGCGAGAAAGCCGAGTTGATGATTTCAGTGGCAAAGGCAAAAGTGGGCAAGGCGACCAATTTGTCAGTTCGTGAAGGCGTGCAAATGCATGGCGGCGTCGGCATGACCGATGAATATGATATTGGTTTATATATGAAACGCGACCGCGCATTAAGCGAGTTTTTCGGCGATGCCAGCTATCATGTACAGCGCGTGGCCCAAATTTATGGCTATTAAGACGGCATTGTTGCTGTTTTTATAAAAAGTTAAAGGAAAAAAAATGAACCTGAATAATTTATTTAATTTAGAAGGGCGCACCGCGCTGGTCACCGGTGGATCGCGCGGTATTGGCCGGATGATTGTCGAGGGATATTTGGCCGCAGGTGCAAAACGTATTTATATCAGCGCACGCAAAATGGATCAAATTCAAGAAACGGTCGATGCATTGGGTGATAAGGTTGTCGGGCTGCCCTTTGATTTGTCAAAGGTTGATGGCTGCCATGCGCTTGCCAAGGAAATTGCCAAGCGTGAAGATAAGCTTGATATTTTGGTTAATAATGCCGGCGCGGCATGGGGCGCGCCCTTTGGTGAATTTCCCGAAGCAGGCTGGGACCGAGTGATGGATTTAAATGTAAAGGGTCTGTTTTTCCTAACCCAGGCATTGCATCCATTGATGAAGGCGGCGGCTACATTTGAACGGCCCGGAAAAGTGATTAACATTGCCTCAATTGACGGGTTCAAAATTAACCCTTGGCAAACATATAGTTATCAAGCATCAAAGGCGGCGGTGGTGCATTTGACTCGCCGTTTGGCAGCAGAGTTGATTCGCGATAATATTCAGGTAACTGGAATCGCACCAGGAGCGTTTCAATCCGATATGAACACAGTTGCGCGCGATCATGCCGATGCCGTTGGCAAGAATATCCCATTTCCACGCGTTGGCACGCCCGAAGATATGGCCGGATTGGCGATTTTCTTGGCAAGCCGCGCGGGCGATTATATTGTGGGTGAGACAATTGCATGTGATGGCGGGGTTGTTCATGCCAGCCTTCCGGGGAATGGAATTTCGGTTTAAACCAAATTATATAATAGGTTAAATAAATGCCCCTATTGCCACAGCATGGGGCATTTTTTATGCGCATAATTGACATCGTGAGTAAGTTGCAAATATTGCAATTCACTATCATCTTTTCGCAATTGCACAATAATCATTTTCGCTGCATATCAGGTTCATCAGATGGCTACGGTCATCTTGGCCCTGACAGAGACTTTCCTCTCTCCTCCTCTCCCTCTCTGTCGGGAAGAATTTACGGCTCTTGCACATGGTGCAAGGGCCGTTTTTCATTCCCACATACAGATTAAAAATAAATCATATCAAAGCATATAAGCGCATGCAGGTAGGGCCATGTGACAAATAGGGCCATATGATAAATGATGCCGCAGCGAATATAAATTTATAATGGAAAAAAATGGCTGGGGTGGCAGGGATCGAACCTGCGCATGTCGGTATCAAAAACCGATGCCTTACCGCTTGGCTACACCCCAGCAAGGGTCGATATCATTACCTGATTAGATAATATATATCGCCAATGCGCGGCTATTATCGAAACTATTCCCATTGGGCAAGACTTGTTGCCGAAAAAAATAATATTTTTTTGAAAAAAACCAAATGCAGGGCGCAATTAGGCCATTTTTCGCATATTTTGCCGCATATTGCCGCAATATAATATTTTGACCGTCCTATATGCGAGCGGCAATGGCGCGCAGCGTGTCAAATAATTCATCATAATGATCAATAATCGCATCCGCGCCCAAACTTTCCACCGGTTGATGCAAAAAACCAAAGCTGACCGCCACGGCGGGTATGCCCGCATTATGCGCGGCCATGACATCATATATGGAATCGCCGATAAAGGCGGCCGGGGTTTCGCCAACCGTGCCGCCGCAGCGGCTAATCATTTCATCAATGGGCGCACGATGGGGCTTTGACATGCCCTTACCCATAGTATCTCCGCCTATAATACAGGCGAATCGGTCAATCATGCCTATTTCGTTCAGCAATTTGACTGCGAATCGTTCATATTTATTGGTCACCACGGCCATGATGATTCCCATTTCGTCGCAGCGGTCCATGAATCGGTCCAATCCATCAAATGGCGGAGAGCCGCTGCCCAAATTTTCGCCATAATGGTCCAATAATATGGGCAAATATTCGTCAATCAGCATATCATCAACGCCGCCCGATTTTTCCAATCCCACGGTGAGCATATGTTTCGCGCCAAGGCCGACCATAGGCTTTACCTCTGCCATGGTCAGGGCGGGGCGGCCCGCCTTTGCCAAAGTGTAATTTACCGATGCGGTAAGTTCTGGACTGGTATCTAGCAAAGTGCCGTCCAAATCAAATCCGATTATTTTATAGGGGAAATTTGTCATATTTTGTTATCCTCGCTAACTTTGCTGGAATTTGCAAGCATGTCATGGCAAAGAAATATTAAACAGTATAAAATAGAGGCAAATGCCCCATATAAACAGAGGAAAATTCATGTCCAAAACACCATTAGCCGCAATTATTTTGGCCGCAGGACAGGGGACGCGGATGAAGTCCGATTTGCATAAGGTGCTGCACCCGTTGGCAGGTAAGCCAATGGTGCATCATTTATTGGATAGTGTTTCACAATTGAACGTTGAAAAAATGGTCGTTATTGTTGGGTCGCGCAAAGAACAGCTGGAGGCCAGCCTTGCCCCCCGCATTGCCGAGCATAAGGTTGTTTTGGCCGAGCAAAGCGAGATGTTGGGCACGGGGCATGCCGTGGCACAGGCCAGCGGCGCATTGGCGGGCTTTGAAGGCAATATTTTAATATTATTTGGCGATGTGCCCTTAACCTCTGCAGCCACCATGCAAATTATGTTGGAACGTTTAGAGGCGAAGGACAAACCGCAAACGGTGGTATTGGGCTTTCGCCATAAAGATCCCGCCGCCTATGGCCGGATTATCGCCGATGAGGATCAAATTATCCATAAAATGGTGGAGTTTAAGGACGCCAATAGCGATGAGCGCAAGGTGAATTTATGCAATAGCGGGTTGATGGCGGTGCGGTCCGCTGATTTATTCGACCTGCTTGACCAAATTGATAATGATAATGCGGCGGGCGAATATTATCTGCCCGATATTGTGATGTTGCCTGGGCCGCCAAGTGCAGTGGTCATTGCCGATGATGAAAAGGAAGTTACCGGCGTGAACAGCCGCGCGGAATTGGCCGCGCTGGAGCAATTATGGCAGCAAAATCGCCGAGCAACCGCCATGGCCGATGGTGCGTCAATGATTGCGCCGGACACGGTCTGGTTCTCCCATGACACAAAAATTGGCCGTGATGTGGTGATTGAACCCAATGTGGTTTTTGGCGCGGGCGTGGAAATTGCCGATAAAGTTACCATTCATGCATTTTCCCATTTGGAGGGGGCAAAAGTGGCTTCGGGCGCGAAAGTCGGGCCATATGCGCGGTTGCGCCCGGGTGCAGTGATGGAGGAAGATAGCAAGGTTGGCAATTTTGTTGAGGTGAAAAAGGCTGTTCTTGGCAAAGGAGCAAAGGCCAATCATTTAAGCTATATTGGTGATGCAAATGTTGGCGCGGGCGCAAATATTGGCGCGGGCACAATTACGTGCAATTATGATGGATATTTCAAATATCAGACCAATATAGGCGAGGGGGCATTTGTAGGTAGTAACAGCGCCCTTGTCGCGCCGGTTAATATTGGGCGCGGCGCGATTGTCGCGGCGGGCAGCACCGTCACCCGCGATGTTGGCGATGGGGAACTGCGCCTTGTCCGCGCGGAACAAGCGGTAAAACCGGGCTGGGCCGACCGATTTAATGATGCAATGCGCAAGAAAAAGGGCGGTTAGGAGCTAGGCTTTCCATTGTTCGTGCTTTTTTTAAGTTGGCATTGTGTTTTTCTAATGGCGTCATCCCCAAGCAATTGGAGGGCGGAAAGCGATACTCATAAAGCTGGATTCCCGTTTTCACGGGGATGACGGCGGCAATGTTGGAATGACGCTTGGGACGCAGGTAAAGACGGGCTATTTATATAGCAGCTAAGGCAAAAAATATTTGATATAGGTTGACATGATATCATAAGTTGATATACATATATCAGTTATGAGAATATTAGCCGATTTACCCGATGATGATGTTAACTGGCTGGATGAAATGGCGCAGCAACAGGGAAAATCGCGCGCGCAATTATTGCGCGATGCGGTGGCGGCTTTTCGGGCGGATATGATGCGCGATTGGATTTTGGACGGGGCGTCATATTGGGCGGGTAAAGCGCCGCCGGCAGAAACTATGGCCCGTGATGAAAAACCATATGGCGATAAAATATGAGTGGGGATAAAATATGAGCGCCCCATTTTTTGACAGTGATATATTGACCGATTGGTTGCGCGGCGTTCCTTCTGCAAAGCAGGAGCTTTCCCGATATGCACAACATAGGATGAGCCGCATTTGTTGGACCGAGTTAATGGCATGTGAGCCATTGGAAACGCGGCGAAATTTACAAAAAATATTATATCCGATTGAGGTGGTGGAGGTGGATGCCCGCATTGCCGATGCCGCCGCAACCATTATGTATCGCAATAATATTGCGCTGCAACGGGCGATTATCCTTGCCACAGCACAGGTTAATGGTTCCATTCTTATCACCCGTAATATAAAGGATTTTTCAGCAGAGATGCCGGGAATCCGAATCCCCTATAAAATATAAGAAAAAAGGCTTAAAATCATGTGCGGAATTATTGGTATTGTTGGCAAAGAAGCGGTGTCCGATCGATTGGTGGATGGATTGAAACGGATGGAATATCGCGGATATGACAGCGCGGGTGTTTGCACCGTTCAGGATGGCCAGCTTATCCGCCGCCGTGCGGAAGGCAAATTAAAGAATCTGGTCGAGGTACTGAAGCAAGATGATGCTGCGGGCAATGTCGGCATTGCGCACACACGCTGGGCCACCCATGGCGCGCCAACCACCAATAATGCACACCCCCACGCCACGGGCGAGCTTGCGCTGGTCCATAATGGCATTATTGAAAATTTCAAACCCCTGCGGGAGGGGTTGGCCGCACGGGGCCGCAGTTTTGAAAGTGAAACCGATACCGAAGTGGTCGCGCATCTTGTTTCTGAACAGGTGGAGGCGGGATTATCTCCACAGGATGCAGTAAAGGCCGTATTGCCAACTTTGCGCGGTGCATTTGCACTTGCCATTGCGTTTCGTTCGCACCCCGATATGTTAATTGGCGCGCGGCTTGGCTCGCCGCTTGTGGTGGGATATGGCGATGGCGAAACCTATTTGGGCAGTGATGCACTTGCCCTTGCCCCCTTAACTCAAAAAATCGCCTATTTGGAAGAAGGCGATTGGGTGATTATCACCCGTGATGGCGCACAAATTTTTGATGAAAATAACAATGCGGTTACCCGCGAAATCACCACCAGCGGCGTTTCGGCTGCCACCATTGAAAAGGGCAATTATCGCCATTTCATGCAAAAAGAAATTTTTGAACAACCCACTGTAGTGGCGCAAACATTGCGCAGCTATATTCGCCCATTGGAACAGCAAGTGGCATTACCGCAAATGGATTTTGACTTATCCAGTATCAGCCGGGTAACCATTGTTGCGTGCGGCACATCTTTTTATGCGGGCATGGTCGCCAAATATTGGTTTGAAACATTTGCCCGTGTGCCCGTGGATTTGGATTTTGCGTCCGAATTTCGTTACCGCGATCCGGTGTTGGAGGATGGCGGCTTGGCGCTGTTCATTTCTCAATCTGGGGAAACGGCGGACACATTGGCCGCTTTGCGCCATGCAAAATCCGAAGGACAAAAAATCGCCGTTGTGGTGAATGTGCCGACCAGTTCAATGGCGCGGGAGGCGGATTTGCTGCTCCCCACCCATGCTGGGCCAGAAATTGGCGTGGCATCGACCAAGGCATTTTCATGTCAATTGGCGGTATTGGCCGCTTTGGCTGCGCATTTGGCGGTAGTGAAAGGTAAAATGACCCGCGATGAAGAACGCGATATTGTGGAACATTTAACCGAAACTCCTGCCGCCCTTAACGCCGCATTGGCGCATGACAAGGATATTGAGGCGATGGCGCATTTAATCGCGCCCGCGCGTGACGTACTATATTTGGGGCGCGGTCCGGATTATCCATTGGCGTTGGAGGGCGCGTTAAAATTAAAAGAAATAAGCTATATTCATGCGGAGGGTTATGCATCAGGTGAAATGAAACATGGTCCCATCGCCCTGATTGATGAGGCTGTGCCCGTTATTGTTCTTGCCCCATCTGGCCCATTATTTGAAAAAACAGTCAGCAATATGCAGGAAGTTCGCGCGCGCGGCGGCAAAATTGTGCTGATTTCTGATGCCGAAGGATTGGCCGAGGCGGGCGAGGGGTGCATGGCCACCATTGAAATGCCAAAAGTTCACCCGTTAATTGCGCCATTGGTCTATGCCGTGCCGGTGCAACTATTGGCATATCATGTTGCCTGTGCCAAGGGGACGGATGTTGACCAACCGCGCAATTTGGCGAAAAGCGTGACGGTAGAATAAATTTATATTTTTCTGTGGGATAGCCGAATAAATTTCGTTTTTGTTTAGCAAATTTTTACCAATTATCTTTATTGAGGAAATTTCTACAAAAGCGAGGTTTATCATGGTGCAGGATGAATATGCCTATGTTGGGCGCGGAGAATATTGGAAATATTTTTTTACAATTGGCATAGTTAGCATTGGGCTGCTTGTCGGGATGATATTTTGCCTGCTCAGTCTGGAATTATTGCTCACCTTGATATTGGGATTGGCCTTATTCTCCTTGGGTATTTACTTTCGGATTATCATGGCGCGGCGCTGCCGCGATATTGGATGGCCGGTGGAATTGGTATGGATATCATGTGGGTTTCAAATTTTTTTGGGGTTTGTCACGCAAAAAACATTTGATCCCAATATAATGCAAGATAACCCGCCAAGTATTTTCATATTATTATTGGTATTTAGCGATTTATTTTTGGCCATTATTATTGGTTGCATTGCCGGACCGGATAGGGGTCGCAAGAAAAAACTGGCAGGAATAAATTCGGATGACCTGCCCAGTAAATATAGTGTTTATCATGATTTAGAACCCAGCCAAAAAAGCAATATAAACCGCAATGAAGATAGGTGGCGGGAGGTTTTCTATAGCCAAGAAGATCAGAGAAAGCCGGCCAAAATGACTTTTAATGATAAGGTGACGACAGAGCAAAAAGATAGTTTATATTTGCCAAACAAACCCACAATATTTGGCCGTAAAAGGACATGATGCGAATGTCAGTGCTGGGGGCGTTGATAAAGCAGCTTGCATTTGGAAGTCTGGGCTGTCAATTTTACCCTTATGACACCAGTAGTAAAAATCATCCTCATCACCATCCTTTTATTTATCGGATTTAATCTGTTCCTTTATGGGCGGTTTCGCCGTGTGATGCGCGAAATTAAAAAACAGGCCGAATTACAAGCAGATGCAGCAGAGGCCGAAGCAAGGGGGCAAATTATTGAAGGCTCAGCCAGTATAAAAAAGGCCAGCATAAAAGAAGATGATGCATGAGCGATCATCCAAATCCCATCGCCATTGTTGAAAGCAGTGATGGCCAATATGCACAGGCCATAAAATCGCGCATGCATCATTGGAATGCGGGTGAGCCAGAAAGTTTGGGCGGCACAGATAACGGCCCAACACCATATGAATTATTATTATCTGCATTGGGTGCTTGCACATCCATAACATTGGAAATGTATGCCGCGCGCAAGGGGTGGCCGCTTACAAAAGTGCATGTCATATTGGAGCATAGCCGCGAGGTGCGCAAGGGCGCATCCGGACAGGAAAATGACGGCAAACCGATCGATATGATTGACCGGATTGTTACATTGGAAGGTGATTTGAACGAGCAGCAGCGCGCGCGTTTAATTGAAATAGCCGAAAAATGCCCGGTGCATCGCACCTTGATGAACCAGATTATTATTTCAACCCAGCTTATATAATATTATAAAATAAAGAAAAACATCCGGTCGGGTGAGCAATCAGGGAGGGGTGCTGCTCACCCGACCGGAGTGAGTCGGCTGATTAAGATGGGGTTTATCTTAACAGCCAAAAAATAATACGGTTACCCGTGGGCCAAAAACCCACACTGCCTTCATGACGGAGGGAGCTTTTCCCGCCTTTTTGCTTTGCAACGCCAAAGCCGAATTGATGTGCAAATTTTTTTGCGATTGCCGTCATGATATGCCCCTATATTTTTATTTCGATAACAATGTGAATAGCGATAGGATGTGACAGGGTGGCGCAGCATTTGTGACAGAAATTTGAAAATGCGATTTTTTTTTAGTTTTTTTGCGGGAGGTCAATATCCGCTTATATATGATGACAAAGATTGACCCCGCGTCATGCGGGCGATATATCGCAAAAATATATTGATGATGCGGCCCTGAAACTGGCCGCCTTTTTTTATTTTTTCTTTAAGCACAGGAAGGTTTTTTATGACTATTACACCATTAATGCCCGTTTATCCGCGTTGTGGCTTTCGTCCTGTGCGAGGAGAGGGCGCATGGTTGATAAGCGAGGATGGCAGCCGCGCATTGGATTTTGCCAGTGGTATTGCGGTGAATCTATTGGGGCATGGCCACCCACATTTGACCAAGGCGATACAGGAACAGGCCGCCACCTTAATGCATGTGTCCAACCTATATGGCAGCCCGCAGGGGGAAAAATTTGCCCAGCGGTTGGTTGATTCCACCTTTGCCGATACCGTATTTTTCACCAATAGCGGGGCTGAGGCGGTGGAATGTGCGATTAAAACCGCCCGCGCCTATCACCAAAATGGACCAGAAGGCAGCGCCAGCGATCGACATGAAATAATCACTTTCAAAAATGCCTTTCATGGCCGCACCTTGGCCACGATTAGCGCGTCAAATCAGGATAAAATGCATAAAGGATTTGCCCCATTATTAAATGGTTTCAAATATGTTGATTTTGATGATTTAGAAGGGGTAAAGGCCGCCATTACCGATAAAACAGCGGGCTTTTTGGTTGAGCCTGTTCAAGGCGAGGGCGGCGTTCGTCCTGCATCTGTTGAATTTATGAAGGGGCTTCGCGCTTTGGCGGATGAGCATGATTTGATGCTTGTTCTGGACGAAGTGCAATGCGGCGTGGCCCGCACGGGCACATTATATGCGTATGAACAATATGGCATTGTCCCCGACATTATGGCCAGTGCAAAGGGCATTGGCGGCGGTTTTCCCTTTGGCGCATGCCTTGCCACGCAAAAGGCAGCGCGCGGCATGGTTATCGGTACGCATGGCAGCACCTATGGCGGCAATCCATTGGCGATGGCGGCGGGCAATGCAGTGTGGGATATTGTGGCAAATGATGAATTTTTGGCACAGGTGCGCGAAACAGCCGAGAAATTGCGCAGTGCATTGGAACAATTTATTGGCAATTATCCCGATTTATTTGAATTTGTGCGCGGCATGGGTTTGATGATGGGTATTAAAATGACGCATGAGGCACGTGCCTTTGTGGCGCATTTGCGCGATAATCATGGGCTGCTTACCGTGGCGGCGGGCGATAATACGCTGCGTATTTTGCCACCATTAAATATTACAGAAGGCGACATATCGACCTTTATTGAAAAATTATCAGCAGGGAGCGCCGATTATATTCGGCCAGATGCGGCATGAGTTTAACAAAAAAACGTGACTTTTTGAATTTATCCGACGCGGGCGGCAATGCGATTGCCGCAATGATAAATGATGCGATGGCGCGAAAGGCTGCGCGTAAATTTGCCGATGGCGGCGAATGGCCAAAAGGTATGGTGGATGATGACGCGCCGCTTAAAGGCCATGTTTTGGGCATGATTTTTGAAAAAAACTCCACCCGTACCCGCGTTTCCTTTGACATGGCCATCCGCCAGCTTGGCGGGACCAGCATTGTGATGGATGCGGGCGGGATGCAGCTTGGTCGCGGGGAAAGCATTGCCGATACCGCGCGGGTTTTATCACGTTATGTAGATGCCATTATGATCCGCACCGATGATCATGAAAAAATTGAACAAATGGCGAAATATGCCAGCGTTCCGGTGATAAATGGCTTAACCGATTTGTCGCACCCATGCCAAATTATGGCCGATATGTTGACCATAGTGGAACATGGCAAATCGCTTCCCGGCTTAAATATTGCATGGTTTGGTGATGGGAATAATGTGCTGCATTCCATATTGGAAGCAGCGGCATTAATGAAATTTAATGTCCGTATCGCCGTGCCGCAGGGATATGAACCCGATGCGGCCTTTATGGACATGGCAAAAAATGCAGGAGCAGAGATTTTGCTGACCCGCGATGCAGCCGAGGCGGCAAAGGATGCAGATATTATCGTTACCGATACATGGGTGTCTATGGGGCAGGAACATGCCCATAATAAATTGGCTGCCATGGCCCCATATCAGGTTAATGATGATTTGATGAAGCAGGCAAAATCGGGCGCACTTTTCCTACACTGCCTTCCCGCCCATGTCGGCGAAGAGGTTAGCGAAGAAGTGATAGAGGGCGTGCAATCGGTTGTGTTTGATGAGGCAGAAAACCGCCTGCATGCACAAAAATCCGTTCTTTTATGGTGTTTTGGAAAAATAAATGGCTGAAACTGACATTTTCGTTGATCAGCCTTTGCGCTTTTCCCTGCCAGAATTAAATGCGCGGGGTCGTTTGGTGCGTCTTGATGCATTATTGGCCGATATTTTGGGAACGCATAATTACCCCCCTGCGGTTGAGAAATTATTGGCAGAGGCGCTGGTCATTGCCGTTTTGCTTGGCTCACTGTTAAAAGATGCGGGCGGCCAATTGACGATGCAGGCGCAAACCGAAAATGGCCCAATTCGGTTATTGGTATGTGATTTTAAACAATCAACCGTGCGCGGCCATGTGCAATTTGATGCAGATGCGGTCGCCGCCTTGCCTGTTAATACTTCGCTTTTTGCCTTATTTGGCAAGGGGTTCTTGGCCATTACCTTTGATCAGGAAAAACAAATGGGCAGCGAAGGGCGATATCAAGGCATTGTCCCGTTGGAGGGGGAATCGCTGGCCCATGCTACCGAATATTATTTTGCGCAATCGGAACAATTGCCCACCTTATTACGCGTGGCGGTGGACCATGTTGATGGAAAATGTGTTGCGGCGGGCATGATTGTTCAACATTTGGCAGAGGGTGAAGAAGGGCGTGAGCGCCTGCACACCAAAATGGATCATCCTGCATGGGAACATGTTCGTGCGCTTGGCGAAACAATTTCCGCCGATGAATTGGTTGACCCTGGCTTGTCGATGCAAGATATAATCTGGCGTTTATTTCATGAAAGCGAAATACGGGTCGAAAATGGAACATTTTTGACCAAAGGTTGCCGTTGTGACATTGGCCATATTCGCAATGTTATTGGTAAATTCCCCGCCGATGAACGCGCCGAAATGGCCAATGATGCTGGCGATATTTTGGTGCATTGCGAATTTTGTTCAAAGGATTTCCCTTTGTCTTTGAACAGTTTTAATAATTAAACCCAATATAAATAAGCCAAATATTGTCACAGATATGACAAAATTTGTTCATATTCTGCCCATTAGAATCGGTTATAAGTAAAATATTAAAGTCGCATATATCCATCATTTTAGGAAAATATTGATATGCAATTTTACCGGGGCAGATTTCAAAATATGGTGAAACTTTCCACTTCATTGGCATGGCGGCGTATCCAATGTGTCTTGGGCGCTGTGGCCTTTTTGGGGGTTAGCACCGCCGGATTGGCCGCAGCTGCTTTGGCAATGGCGGATGATAATAAACTGTCATCTTTGGCAATTGGTAAATGGTCATTTAAGATGACATCTGGAAATTTGGATCAAAATAGCATTTGTGTGCGTGACCAAAGCAAATTGTTAATATTAAAACATGGCAATATGGTGTGTGACACGAATTTCCTGCGCGCAAATGCAAATAGCATGACCTATAGCTATAGCTGTGCAGGGACAGCGCAGGGAATTACCACCATTCGGATTGAGCATAGCCGATTGGTGCATATTCATTCGCAAGGCGTGCATAATGGTGCGCCCTATTCCTTTGCCGCAGAGGGGCGGCATATGTCGACCAGTTGCCGTTAAGCATTTAATTTAATTAAAAATATAAATTTAACCAAAAATTAACCATATTTGGGTTAAAAGGAAATTGTTGTATCTCCTTGGATACACTTTCCTCCCTAACTCGCTTTTTGTTAAAGCAAAAGGGCCATTTGCAACTATGCAGATGGCCCATTTTTTTGCCTTATTTACAGCAAAATTTACAGCAAATGATGATTTACATGATGCCGATTATCAAAAAGCAGCAATTCCGGTAATGGCGCGGCCCATGATTAACGCATGGACATCATGCGCCCCTTCATATGTGTTGACCGTTTCTAAATTGGTCATGTGGCGCATTACCTGATATTCCTCTGAAATACCATTGCCGCCATGCATATCGCGTGCTTGGCGGGCAATATCCAATGCCTTGCCTACATTGTTACGTTTGACGATGGAAATCATTTCAGGTGCAAATTTATGTTCATCCATTAAACGGCCCACACGCAAAGACGCCTGAAGACCCAATGAAATATCGGTTTGCATATCGGCCAATTTTTTCTGAAATAATTGGGTGGCGGCCAATGGGCGGCCAAATTGATGCCGATCCAACCCATATTGCCGCGCGGCGTGGAAACAAAATTCCGCCGCGCCCAATGCACCCCAGCTAATGCCATAACGCGCACGGTTAAGGCAGCTAAATGGTCCTTTTAATCCCGAAATTTCGGGGAACATCGCATCTTCGCTCACCTCTACCTCATCCATCATGATCATGCCGGTGGTGGAGGCGCGAAGCGACAATTTTCCCTCAATCTTTGGGGCGCTTAATCCCTTCATCCCTTTTTCAAGGACAAAGCCGCGTATTGCGCCGCCATGTGCCTCTGATTTTGCCCAAATGACAAAAACATCGGCAAAGGGCGCGTTGGAAATCCATGTTTTGCTGCCCGAAATGCTATATCCGCCGTCAATTTTTTTGGCCACGGTGCGCATTCCGGCGGGGTCGGACCCTGCATCAGGTTCGGTTAAGCCAAAACAGCCGATAAGCTCCCCTGAACATAATCCGGGTAAATATTTGCGTTTTTGTTCTTCATTGCCAAAGGCGGAAATGGGGTAAATAACCAAGGAGCTTTGCACCGACATCATCGAGCGATAGCCGGAATCCACACGCTCCACCTCACGCGCGACAAGGCCATAGGCAACATAGCTTGCCCCTGCGCCGCCATATTCAGGGTCCAATGTCGCGCCCAATAGGCCGGTTTGACCCATTAGGGGGAAAAGCTCTGGCGCGTCCAATTCCTCGCGATAGGCGGCAATAACGCGCGGTTGCAATTCGCTTTGCGCAAAATCATGCGCGGTGTCGCGGATCATCCTTTCATCATCGGTCAATTGATCGTTGATGAAAAAGGGATCGCTCCAATCAAATGGGGTCATGATGTAAAAATGCTCCGATTAAATAAATAAATTTTATGGCATCATACGTTGCAGTAGGGGCAAACGTTCAATAAATTGATGTTTTAACGCGCCCAATAAATGCAGCACAATCAATATTAACATGGCCTTTCCGCCAATTTCATGCCCCTCATGCGCGATGTCGGCCAATGCCTTATTGCCCACAACGGGCAGCACAGGCATGTCGAACAACCCAAACATGTTGATGGGCGCAGGATAGGTGGACATCCACAACCATCCGCCAAGCGGCAGACCAATCATCAATGCATAAAAAATAAAATGCGCCGCCTTGGCCATGCTGGTTTCCCAGCCGGAAATTTGTTCCATGGGGGCGGGGCGTTTATGCGTGACGCGCCAATAAAGGCGAAAGAGGGAGAAAAATAAAATGCAAATACCCAATGATTTATGCAAATCCATATAGGGCGCTCTTGCGGTCTTGCCTAAATCTTCGGTCAATTCGGCAAGGCCGATATTGGTGATGATTGCCGCAGCAATAATCCAATGAAGCAAGATGGCGATTTTACTATATTTTGTCATTTCTCTACTCTCCCCCTTAAAAATTATAAAGATTAACAAATTTTTTAAGGGAGGCCATATGAAATAGCCTCCCCAAAATATAATTTAAGCAGCAGGCGCTTCGGTCACCTGTGGTGCTTTGCCCTGCGCCACTTGAGCGGCAAATAAATCACGCATCAACTGCAGTGAAAATAAATGGGCATAAAGCAAAGGCAAAAGGCCATTTTGATTGATTTTGCGAAGTTCATCACCGCGCATTTCGCGCAATTTTTCTTCGTCAATCATTTTGAAACCGCGATATACAAATGGTTGCTCACGGCCTTCTTGTTGAATCGCGACTTCGCCGTCCATCAACAGACCCAATTTTTTAATTTCTTCGACAAATGATTGTGTGCGTGCGCCAGCTGTTTCGAAATCTTCACAAAATTTCAAAATATTTTTTGTGGTTTCGGTTGGCTTGCCATCTTCAAATAATGTGTCGCCGGTTTCATATGCGCCAATACCATCTGATGTTGGGTCAAAACAAAGTGACAATTCCTCGCTTTCGGGTGACAATTTCGCCAATAGGAAAGGGTAGCGGCGAATATATGCAGGGATATAAACAGGCGAGGTGAATTTGCCGTCTGCATCCATAAATGTATTGACGCCTTCATTCATGCCCATCAACACCAATGGCACGGGGTTTTCGCTGTCCGAAAAAATAATCGGATAATGGCGGCCTGCTTGCGCAAATTCGTCAATGGTTAATGGGATGGCATGATGCCCTTCCATAAATTTTGCGTCGTCAAAAGTTTTGGTGCGATATTTGCCATGTTCATTGCTGTTCAACGGCATTAAATCTTTATAAAGCAGTGGTAAGTTATTCGCTGGTGCGGCCGTGGCCATAAAATTCTCCAATATTATATAGTGACTCAAAAAAAAATTAGCATTGCTTTACGTGGGCAAGGCCGCGCTGGCAAGGGCAAAGCAAATAGGGGCGGATTGCCATATTTACTTATTAAGAAATTAATTTGCCGGGGTTCATGATATTATCAGGATCAATGGCAGTTTTAATTGCGCGCAACATGGTCATACGTGCGGGCGAGGATAAACGCCTTAAACAATCGCTTTTCACCTGACCAATGCCATGTTCGGCGGAAATTGACCCGCCAAATTCCTCCACCATGTCATAAACAAAATCCGAAATGGCATGGGCATCGCCATTATACCAGCTTTCGGCGTCCACGCCCGGGGGCGCTTTGACATGGAAATGCACATTGCCATCGCCCAAATGCCCAAAGGATAGGGGCAGGCAGCCTGCAAATTTTTGCTGAACCGCTGCGCCTGCTTGGTCAATAAAGCGCGGCATATCGACCACAGGCACGCTGATATCATGTTGTACGGCAGGGCCTTTTTTACGTTCGGCCTCCGATATACTGTCGCGGATAGTCCAAAAATCCAGCACATGTTGTTCATTTTGAGATAGGGTGGCGTTGGAAATTAACCCTGCGTCAAAAGCCTTCTCAAAAATTTTCTCTCCCAAATCATTGGGCGAAGTCATGTCTGATTGATCGCGAACAAATTCGATTAAAATATGCCATGGATATTCACCATCCAACGGACTTTTCATCGCAGGAATATGGTCCATAACCGCCGAAATGGCGGATTGGGGCATGATTTCAAATCCTTCCAACTGAGGTCCGGCCATGGCATCAATCATCATCAATAAATCATATGCCTTTTGCGTGCTGTCCGTCCCGCACCAAAGGACGCATCGATCGATTAAGGCAGGAACGGTGCGCAAGGTTGCGCCCGTGACAATGCCCAAACTGCCCTCTGCGCCCAAAATTAAATGGCGAATATCATAACCACGATTATCTTTTTTTAACGGGGCCATGCCGTTAAATATACTGCCATCGGGCAGGACAAATTCAATCCCATCGACCAAGGCACGCATCGTGCCATGCCGCAAAACCTGTGTTCCGCCCGCATTGGTGGAAATAAGCCCGCCAATTGTGGCTGATCCTTTGCCGCCAAGGGTAAGGGGGAAACGGCGGCCAATTTTTTCGGCATGTTCGTGCAAATGTTGCAAAATAACGCCTGCTTCGCATTTTATCGCGCCGCTTTGCGGATCGGCTGAAATAAATTTGTTCATCCGGCGTAGCGATAGCAAAACCGACCGTCCGCTTTTATCGGGTGTGGCGCCGCCTACCATGCCGCTATTGCCGCCTTGCGGGACAATGGGTAGTTTATGTTCGGCGCAAATTTTGACTATTTCAGAAACCTGCTGCGTTGTCGCGGGGGATAATAAAGCCAATGTCGTGCCGGTATATCGGCCGCGCCAATCGGTCAACCATGGTTCAATATCCGCGATATTTTGGGTAAAAGCTTTATCCCCCAAAATCTGGGATAATTTTTCCATGGCGATATTATCATGCTGCGCGGTCAAAATATGTCTCTTTATATATTATTGTGTCATTTAGTAAGTAATTCATCCTTTGTTCAATCTCAATGCTTAAACAAGGATATATTAAGAATCATTTTGCAAATTCTCATTTAATTTTGCACTATAGAATATCGATTTTTGCGGGAATCTCCCCCTATATAATTTTAGGATGTTTTTTTAATCATTATGCGGAATTTCTTCATCATCCTTTTGGCGATTTTATGCATCGGCATTGGCGCTGTGGGCGTGAATGCGATGCAAAATAATGATGCAGGATTGGTGAATTTCCCTTATATTAACGTGGCGAAAAATGATAAATTTTATCAGGTGCGGATTGAACAGCGCGTGATTATCCGTTTCCCACGGCCAAAGGTGGGGCCAGCCAGCACTATGGTGCGGACATCCGGCGGGGCAGGTGACGCAGTGCCCACAAAATTTAAAGAAAAAAAGGTGGGTAAATGTCTGTGGCTGGACAGGTTGGCCGGCGTCGTGCCCGGCCCGAATGAAAGTTTGGAAATAATTACCAAGGATAATCACCGCGTAAAGGCATATTTGGCCGATAAATGTTCGGCGCGGGATTTTTACGCAGGTGCCTATGTCGAACGATCGGCGGATGGAAAATTATGTGTTGACCGTGATGAAATTCATTCACGCACCGGCACATTGTGCAAAATTGATAAATTGCGCTTGCTTGTTCCGGAAAATTAAGGTGCTGCTATCGGCACATTATGGGGTAATGCGGTAAATATCTTGACATTTGATGTTAAAATGGGCAACGAAAATAATATAAATATTATTTCATTAAGCGAATAATATTTTACATTTTCTCCTTACAATTGGATATTTATGAAATTTGCCGATCTCGGCCTATCAACTGAACTGCTAAAATCGCTCGATGATGCGGGCTATAGCGAGCCGACTCCTATTCAGGCACAGGCAATCCCTCCCATTTTAATGATGCGCGATTTAATTGGCATTGCACAAACCGGAACGGGTAAAACCGCATCCTTTGTATTGCCCATGATTGATATTTTGTCGCAGGGGCGTTCACGCGCGCGTATGCCACGCAGTTTAATCCTTGAACCCACGCGCGAATTGGCCGCGCAGGTGGCGGAAAATTTTGAAAAATATGGCAAATATACCAAATTAAACATGGCGTTGTTAATTGGCGGCGTGTCGATGGGCGATCAAATTGCCGCATTGGAACGCGGCGTGGACGTTTTAATCGCTACTCCTGGCCGATTGATGGATTTGTTTGAACGCGGTAATATTTTGCTGACCGGTTGTGATTTATTGGTAATTGATGAGGCGGATCGGATGCTCGACATGGGGTTCATTCCCGATATTGAACATATTTGCACCAAATTGCCTGCCACGCGCCAAACCATGTTATTTTCGGCGACCATGCCGCCGCCGATTAAAAAATTGTCGGACAAATTCCTAAATAATCCCAAATATGTGGAGGTTTCACGTCCGGCCACAGCCAATAATAATATTGAACAATTTTTGGTCGATGTCGCGCCGATAAAAAAGCGGCAATTATTGCGCGATTTATTAAATAGCGAAAATATTCAAAATGCGATTATTTTTTGCAATCGTAAGACCACGGTTCGCGAATTAAATAAAAGTTTGAAACGCCATGGTTTCCGTTCGGGCGAAATACATGGCGATATTGATCAGGCGCAAAGACAGGCTGAATTAGAAGCGTTTAAAAATGGCGATATAAATTTGCTGGTCGCATCCGATGTCGCCGCGCGCGGCATCGATGTTAAAAATGTCAGCCATGTTTTTAATTTCGACACGCCATGGCATGCCGATGATTATGTGCACCGCATTGGCCGCACGGGCCGCGCAGGGGCAAAGGGGCGGGCGTTTAGTTTCCTGACCAAGGCAGATGATGAGGCGATTGACGCGATTAAAAAATTGCTGAAAATGGACATTCCGCGCTTTGCCTATAATCCTGGAGCAAAGAAAAAAGCCAAAGAAGATTTGGATAATGATGGCGATGATATTAAGGCGGAAAAGCCAAAATCACGCAGGGTCAAATCGGAAAAGCCGGAAAAATCGGATAATCGCCGCCGTTATAAATCTGATGAAAATCAATCTATGCAATCGGATAAAAGGCCCGCCCCCTATAAACAAATTGATGCAAAGGAAGATGGCGCCTGGAATGGCCCTGTTCCGACATTTTTTGATATTGGGATTGAGCTAGATTAAGCTGCATTAAGCCGCACCGCATTATATTTTTTAAATGCCCGCAAAGGAATATGTCCAATTAAGGCAATTTTCGATGCGGGTGCATAGCTGCGCCAAAGAGCTGCGCCCGAAATAGCGCCAATATTTTTAGGTTGCGTAGATATTAAGCCGCGCGCCAAGAATTTTTGACCGCTTTTTCAAATATTTATCAGAAAAAATGGCAGGAGTTGAGGGACTCGAACCCACGGCCCTCGGTTTTGGAGACCGATGCTCTACCAACTGAGCTAAACTCCTGCAGATTGATTCTCATCAATCAGATGGTGCTTTAGCGGCGTTATACGGCCTGTGCAACCCATCAAATGACAAAGATGGCAGAGAATATATATTATTGCATTGCCCAATAAAAAAGGGCGACATAATTGCCGCCCTTTTCCTAATCATATAAAAATGGCGTGGATTAAAATTTAACGCCCGCTTCAACGCCCCAAATGCGCGGTTCGTTAACAAAGCCTGTTAAATTATTAAAATCAATCGCGCCAACGGCGGAAACATCATTGGTAATATTGCGTCCGAAAAAGGCAAAATCATATTTATCGGTTTTATACCCAATACGCAGGCCGCCCTCAATCATGCTATCGTCGCTAAATTCAACCGATTCATACAGGAAGAAGTTGATTTTTGAACGATATGCCCAATCGGTAAAGGCGTAAATTTCGCCATTGCCAACCGGCCTTGCATAGCGCGCGGTCCAATTGACTGTCCATTTTGGTGCTTGGGGAAGTTGATTGCCGTCAATGGAGTAAATGCCGGTTGAGCCAGCACGCACCGGATCGGTAATGGTGCATGGCGCACCGCAACCGGTGATAAATGCATTGGCATCGTCAATTTTTGCGTCATTATAGCCAATACCTGCGGTCAAGGTTAAGGCGTCAAATGGGCGTGCTTCAAATTCAGCTTCAAAGCCTTTGCCTTCAACTGCATTAACATTGATAAGTTTTGCCGCATTGCTTGCGCCGCCCACTGCGGTTAATTGTGCGTCCTTCATCCGATAATAAAAACCGGAAAGGTTGAAACGAACCATGTCGTTAAATTGGGTTTTAATGCCCGCTTCATATGACATGGTGGTTTCGCTGCTTGCCTTTGAAACCGCATCTTGAACAGTGGTAAAAACAAATAATGCGCGGCCCTGAATTGACGGGGCGCGATAACCACGTGCAACACGAGCATATAAGTTCACATCATCGCTGGCTTTATATCCCGCGCTGACATCCCATGTCACATTGCTTTCATGGACACGGTCGCTGCCCGAACCAATTGCGCCAAAAAAGCCAGAGCGTGTCACGTCAAAACGGCGTCTGTCATTATTATAACGAACGCCGCCCGTGACAGACAATTGCTCGCTAAGCGGAATGGTGGCCGAACCAAACATACCAAATGCAGATGATTCCTGACGCTGGTCAACGGTTACGCTTGGGCTTGTTCCTTGCGGTGTGTCAAAATTGAATGAACGAATATCCAATTTTTCGTTGAAAATGAAGATGCCGCCTTGCCAGCTGATTTCGCCTTCGCCGCTATTTGATGCTAAGCGCACTTCTTGTGTAAATTGGTCTAGGCTTGGCACTTCATCCTGCGATTGTGCAGGAAATGGAATGAAACCTGGGCCAGAAACAGGCAGGAATGATGCGCCAAATCCGCCATCAATATCGCCCCGGCTTTTATATTTGCCGTTCCAATATGCACTGACCGCGGTTAAAGTGACAGGACCGAAATCATATTCCAAATTATGGGCAAGATTAAATAATTGCAGTTTTTGGAAGTTAATGCCGTCGGTGCGCACTTTGTCACGTTCAAATTTTGTGCCTGCGCCGCCAAGGCCGATTAACTCATTTGAACCAGCGGCAAAGACATTTGCACGGAAAACACGCGCCGAACCAGTATAATCGCGATATTGTCCAGTCAAGCGCATGGTCAGCGCATCACTTGGCTTTAATTGAATTTGGCCGCGCAGAGCGATATCGCCATATCCTTCCAAATCATTGTCAAATGGGCTTTCAATATTATCCACCCAATCAGAACGGCGTTGATACATGGCAGAAAAACGAGCCGAAACAACGTCATTTATTTCGCCGCCATAGGCGCCTTCCAAAGTTAAAGAACGAAAGCTGCCGATGCTGCCCTTGGCATAGCCGCCTTCTTCATCGGGGCGCACGCTGTCAAATTTGACGATGCCGGCGGGGGTGTTGCGGCCAAATAAAGTTCCCTGTGGACCGCGCAAAACCTCTACACGGTCAAGGTCAAAAATTGGAAAGCCCTTTAAAATGGGATTTTCCAACACGACATCATCATAAACCAAGCTGACGGGTTGAGAAGCGTTTAAGTCAAAATCGGTATTGCCCAAACCGCGAATATAAAAACGGGGAAATGTGCGGCCAAATGAGCTTTCAATATTAAGGCTGGGCACACGTCCGGCAAGGCCACGAATATCCGAACCACCAGTGGCCAATGCTTCTAATTTATCGCCATTTACCACGTCGATGGACAAGGGGATGTCTTGCAAATTTTCGCTGCGGCGTTGTGCGGTAACAACAATTTGGCCAAGGCCATTATTTTCGGATGAATTTGTATCTTCATTATTTTGTGCAAAAGCAGGCATGGTTGACGCCAATGTCATGGCCACGGCCATTGCGGTAAATGATGATTTAATATGATTAAATTTAGCCATTTAGGATATACTCCAAAAATTGGGAGAGAAGAGAAAAATTATATGGAGAAATATGTTATTTCAACATGCGCGCCTATATGTTGAAAAGAAATTAAGAGTCAATTAAGGGTCGCCGCAAACAGCCACTTTCTGGGCCATTTGTGACATTTAAGTGACTCAATAAATGTGGAAATAAGTCATTTAGTAAATGTGAAAAATGCTTGGGTTAAATTTAAAAGCTCATTTCATCATAAATATGGCTGATGTCGCCATGCCATTGCCCATGAAAACGTTGCAAAAGCTGATCTGCGGGGGTTTTACCCGTGGCTATCACCTCGCGCAGGGGATCAAGAAAGCCGCCTTCATGATCGCCGCTGCTGTTTAATCTATTGCGATTGGCAAGGCCCATTGCTGCAATTTTAATCACCACTGCGCCCAATTCGCGCAAAGTGCCGCCACCAGGAACGGGGGTAGTAAGGCCCATTTTAGGCACATTATTACGCAAATTTTCGCGTTCTTCCATGCTCCAATTTTTGACCAAATCCCACGCGGCGTCCAATGCCGCGCCATCATATAATAACCCCACCCAAAATGCCGGAAGTGCACAAATGCGGTTCCATGGGCCGCCATCCGCGCCGCGCATTTCAAGGAAGGATTTCAAACGAACCTCTGGAAATGCGGTGGAAAGATGGTCTGTCCAATCGGACTGCCGTGGTTTTTCCCCCGGCAAGACGGATAATTTTCCGTCCATAAAATCACGGAAACTTAATCCCGCTGCATCAATATATTGTCCATTACGATAGACAAAATACATTGGCACATCGAGCATATAGTCAACATAGCGTTCATAGCCAAAGCCGTCTTCGAAAACAAAGGGCAACATGCCGGTGCGGTGGGGGTCGGTGTCGGACCAAATGTGGCTGCGATAAGATGTAAATCCATTTGGTTGCCCCTCCAAAAAGGGGGAATTGGCGAATAATGCGGTGGCCAGCGGTTGCAGGGCAAGGCCGACACGGAATTTTTTGGCCATATCCGCCTCCGACGAATAATCCAAATTTACCTGTATGGTGCAGGTGCGCAGCATCATGTCCAATCCCATGCTGCCAACACGCGGCATATGGTTTAACATGATTTTATATCGCCCCTTTGGCATGATGGGCAATTCTTCGCGTTTTTTGTCGGGCCATAAACCCATGCCCAAAAAACCTTTTCCCGTTTTTGCGCCTATTGCCTTTACCTGTGCCAAATGGCGGCCCGTTTCGGCGCATGTTTCGTGAATATTATCCAATGGAGCGCCGGAAAGTTCCAATTGTCCTGCGGGTTCTAAACTAACCGTGCCGTCACTGCCCGACATGGCGATTATATTGACTGTGCCATCGGGGGCGGTTTCCTCAACCGGTTTCCACCCAAATTCGCCCAGCGCGATTAACATATCGCGAATGCCGCCTTCTTCATCATAGGATGGCGCCTTAAAAGTTTCGCGGCAATAAACGAATTTTTCATGTTCAGTGCCAATTTTCCATCGTTCAATTGGTTTTTCGCCATTGGCCATGGGTTGTATTAAATCGGCCTTGCTTTCGATGAAGGGGTCATCTGAATGTGAAATGTTTCTTGTGCTCATAATCATATATGTAAGCAGCAAATATGACAGTTTCCAGCATTAAATAGCGCTTTGAAACTTATATTGCTTTTAACCGCTATGAAAGGGGGTTAATTTACCGTGACGGTATAGGTTAAAACAAATGATGTACTGGCGGCCAATGTCGGGGCGACGGCGGTAATGACATTGCCGGAAATGGACGCACCATATGGGTCGCTTTCATCCGTGCCGGTGTTGTTATCATCCTCCACTGTGCTGGCCGCGCCGCACGATGCGCCGGACCGCATTGACCCTGCAACATATGTCACATTGGTGGGCATCGTATCGGTTGCCGATAAATTTGTTAATGGTGCGGCGCCGCCATTGGTCATGGTGATGCAATATCGCACAACTGCACCGGGAATTGCTTTGGGGTTACTGGCGCTTACTGGGTCGCTCAACACATTATTTATTTTTGTGACATTAAAATTGGCGGCGATGACATTAAATAATATTTCATCTATATTCCAATAATTTGCCTCTATTTGAGCGGTGGGCAGGGAATTTCTTTTGGCCAAACCATTATTCGCAGCGCCATTTGTGCTGGTGCTGGCATCTTTGGCAAAAACCCGCACTGTCCAATTTGATGATGGGGAAACAACCGGAATAGTATAGGTTGGATTGCCCGAATCGCTGCCATTATTGGTCCATATTGCGTCATTGGCGGTGACATCGCCATGCGTGCCATCATTATATAAACGGATGTTTGATGCGACCAGAGCGCCGCTATTATCATAGACGTTGGCTGTCATGGGGTTGGTGGCGGCGCTTGGGTTGGCATCCACCTGAGCGGTAATGGTCATATTGGTGCCGGGGTAAAATGATGCCCCCGCTATTGGCGCGGTTATCACCGTGCCAAATGCCTCTGCTGTTCCCAAAGTGCCATTGACAATTGACCATTCAATATCGTCAATTAAATACCAGCTTTTATATAATGTCGCGTTAAATGTACGAAATTGTATGGTAATTGTTTGTCCGGCATAGGCGGCAAGGGAGAAATTGGCGGTAAACCAATTTTCGCTGCCCTGTGCGATGGTCATGCCTGCAGTATGTGTGCCCGTTGATGTTGTGTCCCAACCATTATATTGGCCATAGCCAGGGGCGGAGGCGCTGACCGCGCCCGTTCCCATATTGGGTGAAAATGGGTTGGTGACATAATTTCCTGCTGTCGGCCCGATAAGTTCGTTGGTGGTCGCGCCATTTACAATTTCCGCGCGAATCCAATCCCATTGGGTCGTTGCGCCATTGACGCTGCCGTCCCAACCCTGTGGTTTCCATCTTATGGTAATATTTCCCGGATTGGTGGCTGGCACGGTGATGGTGCGGGATAATGTTGTTGCGGGCGCGCCTGCGGCGGGTTCATTATTTGTCCGCGCACCAAGCAAATAGGAAAAATTACCGCTATTGGCATTGCCGTTGGTACTGCGTGTTTGGTTTGCGCCATCGGTGGTGACTGAAACAGTTTCATTCGGGCGAACCTGCGCATCAAAATTGGCATTTGTTTTTGTGCCGGACCAGTTGGTTGGATCTTCCTGTCCGGTGGCAGAAAATTCAAAATTGCCGTTAATAACGGGCTGCGCATTGGCGCTTTTTGTGCCATTTTGCGTGATGTCAAAATAGATATAATAGGTTTGCGCGCCGCCATCTTGAACAATCCATTTAACCTCACCACGATTATTTGATGCGGCATCGGTGGCATTATTAAAAATAGTATCGGTATATTCCTGAACCGCGGCAATTGTGCCATTGGGCCGAACAACCCGAACCGAATTAATGTCAAAACTTCCCGAAATACTCAATTGCGCCATTAAAACGGCAAAATCGACATTCACTTTTGCTGTGCTGTTTACCGAAGAAGTGGCGGGCAGGGTAACCGGCACACGGTAATGCCAATCTTGACCAGAGGCCACACCATCGGGATCCCACCAACCGGGCGGAGACGGTGTGCGTAAATCAGCATCTGCGCGGAAAATGATACCAAATATCAGGCCGAAAAATAAAAATGATAAGACAAGGTTTTTTGGCGAGAATAAACGCCCGAAAAATGATGTAAAATCATTTAATCTGAATATATTACCTGCCGCAATTGCGGGGTTTATAGAATTAATTTTTTCTTTCATCATTTTATGTCTTGAATGACATATGCCATCAAAAGGTTTATTAATTATAAAAATTGCAAGTTTCTAGGCATTTGCGATGTAAATAATGTCAAATTTAGTTAATTTTGTAAATTATATGGGCTTTGTAAATTATATGGGCAAGGCCTATTCTATTGCGCGGCCATCCACACCGAAATTGCGCACATGGCTGCGGTTTCGGCGCGCAGGATTAACGGTCCTAAACTTATGGGAATGGTAAAGGCTTGGGCGCGTAACAGCGCATTTTCACTGTCGGTAAACCCGCCCTCTGGCCCAATTAAAATCGCCGCTGGTCCGGTAAATTTACCAAATGCCTGTAACATTGGCATGGCCTGCATCCCGCCATCAAAGCTGCGCTCATCGGCAAAAAATAAATGACGCGGCGCGGGGTTTATCATATCCCAATTTTTCAACATATCGGTCAAATTCATCATGTCGGATATTTGAGGCAGGGCAGTTCGTTCGCATTGTTCGGCGGCCTCTATCATCCGGCTGGCCAACCGATCGGGTTTTATTTTATCCACCACGCATCTTTGTGTGATGATGGGCTGAAAAATATCGACCCCCAATTCGCAGGATTTTTCGGCGATAAGGTCAAATTTATCCCTTTTTATCGCGGCCTGACACAGCCATAAATTGGCGACATTTTCTCTATCCTTTATTTTTTCACTTACCTGCATCGCGCCATGACGTTTTGATTTGGCGGTAATGTGGGCTAAAAATTCGCCATTTATATTATCAAAAATTTTAACTGCATCGCCAATGTCCAATCGCATGACGGTGAATAAATATTGTGCGGCATTTCCATCTATAATTTGCGTACCGCCAATGATGATGGGCGTTTCCACATATAAACGCGGCGTGGAACGGGCAATATTTTTCGGGCTGTTCTTATCGTGCGGCATGGAAACTGGCTATGTCAATTTATAGGGCAAATCAAGCGGGCAATTTATTGCGCAAATCCTATTGCCCTATAAACTAAGCACATGACGGCCATATGATTATTTGATAATGAGGCGTCATGAATGATAGCATTTCAAAAAATAAGATTAAGGCAGATGCTGCGGCGCAAAATATCATGCCGCAGGATAGCCAAGATGGCGGATGGATTGCCGCTTTATCTGAACCATTTCGTTCGCTTGGTTTATTGGCAAGATTTGATCGCCCCATTGGCATTTGGTTGCTATTTTGGCCCTGTATTTGGGGATGGGGGCTTGCCGGCGGGCGTATAAATGATGCGCTGGCTTGGCCGTTAATTTTGTGGTTTTTATTGGGCGCAGCGGCCATGCGCGGGGCGGGCTGTGTGATAAATGATATTATCGACCGTGATTTGGATGCACAGGTTGCACGCACCGCCGCGCGTCCATTGGCGGCAAAGACTATTTCGGTTCGCGCGGCCTATATATGGCTTGGCGTTTTATGCCTTGTCGGTTTGTTGGTACTCTTACAATTAAGGGTGGAGGCGCAAATAGCCGCCTTAATCAGCATCATTCCCGTGGCGGTTTACCCCATGATGAAACGTATAACATGGTGGCCGCAAATCTGGCTTGGCATGGTTTTTTCATGGGGCAGTTTGGTCGGATATTTGGCCATTGCGGGCACGCCAAATGCGGCCATGTGGTTATTATATCTGGGCAATATGGCATGGGTAGTGGGATATGATAGCATTTATGCGATGCAGGACAGGGAGGATGATGCGCTGGTCGGGATTAAATCAAGCGCGCTGCGCATGGGGGGCAATATCCGCATTGGTGTGGCGATTTTTTATGCAGCGGCGATAATTTGTTGGGTATGCGCATTTTGGACAGTGCGGCCACATATTTTGGTGTTGGCCGCGTTAATTCCCGCTGCACTGCATATGATATGGCAATTATTGCATCTGCATGTCGATGGCCGAAATGCGATTATTTTATTTCGCCGAAATGCGGGGCTTGGCCTATTCATGGCGCTTGCTTGCATCACAATTGGGATGTCTGCTTAAAAAGTTCGGGCGCTTCATCAACATTTTTTGATGCCACTAAAGTCGCAATTTTGCGTTCTTCCAAATGTGGGTTTTCTACTATATCATCTTCGTCGCTATGCCTCCATGCCATTTGAAATTGATAATATAGGATGAAAAAATGGACCAATGCGGGCAATGTATAGGCCGCCAATAATCCGATTAAAAGAGCGCCCGTCGAATATATATCATTAAATTTCATGCTGATAAATATGGCAATGGCGATGCAGATGGCCATGCTCATCAACGCGGTTAATATTGCTCTTTTTAACGGCTTGTCATTGTGGAACGCATATGCCTTTACCGCAAAACCAATGACAAAATTCATCACTAAACCGAAAAAGAAAAATTTAATATAGTCCATTTGAAACCTCCCTAATGAATTTATTCTTTGTTTCTAGTTACTTGTTAATAAATTTTCTGCCTGCCCCAAATCAACCGAAACCAAACGGCTGACCCCCTGTTCAATCATGGTCACACCAAATAAACGGTGCATCCTGCTCATTGTCACGGCATTATGCGTCACGATTAAATATCTTGTGTTGGTTTCCTTGGTCATTGCGTCCAACAGGTCGCAAAATCGTTCAATATTGGCATCATCCAATGGCGCATCCACCTCATCCAACACGCAAATGGGGGCAGGATTGGTTAAAAATAACCCAAAGATAAGCGCGACCGCGGTCAATGCCTGTTCCCCGCCGGAAAGCAGGGTAAGCGAGGTTAATTTTTTACCCGGCGGCTGCGCCATAATTTCCAGCCCCGCCTGTAATGGGTCTTCATCATCAATCAATTCCAAATGCGCCTGTCCACCATTGAATAAAGTGGTGAATAAACGTCTGAAATGTTCATTTACCGCTTCAAATGCGGCCAGTAAACGGGCGCGCCCCTCGCGGTTAAGCGACCCTATTGAGCCGCGCAATTGATTGATGGCAAGCGTCAATTCCTCTGCCTCGCTGCGGCCCCTATGTTGATCATCCTCCAATGCGGCCAATTCATCCGCCGCGACAAGGTTGACCGGGCCAATGCGTTCGCGTTCGGATTGTAACTTTTCCAATGTTGCGGATTCATGTGCGGCATCGCGCAATAAATTTTCATCAAATTCCAATTTTTCGGGTAATAATGGCGGCGGACATGAAAAACGCTCACCCGATATGCGGCCCATTTCAATCCGGCGGCTTTCCTGATTTTCGGCGCGTGCCTGTGCCCCCGCGCGGGCTTCGCGCGCACTGGATAAAATTTCTGCGGCCTTGTGCAGATCACCCTCAATGGATTTTACCGCAATTTGGAGCATATTTTCCTGTTCCAAAATTAACGTCAATTTTTCTTGACGCTGCTCCATCTTTGTTTGTTCGGCAATGATGTCGCGCTGTAAATAGGCGGGGCGTTCACATAAAATATCTCGTTCCACCTCTATATCGGCAAGTTGAGATTTCATGGCGGCAATGCGTGTTTCCGCCTCGCCCGCGCGGTCCTGCCAATTGCGGATATTGGCCTGTGTTACCGCGCGTTTTTCCTTTATTTGCGCAATGCGTTGTTCCTGTGATGATAATGCGGCCTGACGGGCCAGTAAATCCGCGCGGCCATTATCCAATTGGACGGAAATTTCGGCCAATTTCTGGTGAATATAATCGGCGGAAGGCAGGGCATTTCTTGCTTTTTTTGCTTCCTCATATTCGCTTTGCATCGGGGCAATATCCGTGCTTATGCCTGCAATTTCTTCATCTAACCTTTTAATATTGCCAGACATTCGTTCATGTTCCAACCGGGCCTTATCCCCATCGCGCAATGCGGTGCGATATAAATTTTCGCATTGGTTTTTCTGGGCAGAAATGTCGCCATGCATGCGGGACAATTTGCCAATTTCATCGCCCATTTGCGAACATGATTGTTCGGCCAAATTCACCTTTTTTTGGGCAGTTTCTATTTCTTTTAGCAATGTTTTTTGCCGATTTGCCTGTTGCAAATTGCGCGCAATAATCGCGCCATCGCCCTTTGTGATAAATCCATCCCATCGGCGCATGATGCCCGATAATGTTACCAATCTTTGCCCTTGATCCAATATGCGGCCATCGTCATGCTCTGCGACGATAATTTGTGCCAATCGGCGGTGCAATATGGACGGAGCGTCAACAAAATGGATTAACCTGTCCGCGCCAATGCTATTAAAATCAACGCCAAGGGCATTTGCATCATGTGGAAAAATACTCCAACGCCGATCGGCTATTTCGTCCATTTCGGCAAATAAATCATCGCCCATCACACTGGCCAAGGCGGTTTCATAACCCGGCTGCGCGGTTATTTTTTGCACGATGCCGCCTTCATGCGATTGACGGGCCATTTCCTTGGACAGGGCGTTATTTTCGCTTTGCAATGCGGCCAATATGCTATCTTCGCTGGACCGTTGACGCTGTGCCTCATAATATTGCTCATCGGCGATTTTACGCTTTTGGGCTATATCTTCAATTTGCTGATTAATGATTTGTAATTGCTGTTCATTTTGTGCGGCATTGGTTTCAAATATTTGAATATTTTGGGACAATATTTCTATATCTGGTAGGGCGGCCTTGGCCGATAATGCCCTTTGTTGCGCCGAATATAATCGGTCCATTTGCGTGCGGAGCGTCGTAACCCTATTATCGGCAACGCGAATGTCTGCCTCCACCCGTGCTTGGTCGGCCAATGCGCGGGCATGGCTTAAATCATATTTGCGCACATCTTCCTCTGATTTGGCCAATGCTTTTTCAAATGCCGGACGCGCAGCTTCTTCTGCCCTTAAATCATCGGTCAAATCGGCCAACATGCTGCGTGAATCATCCAAATTTTGGGCCGCATCATGCGTCATTTTATCATCGCGGGTTAATTCGTCCTGCAATCTTAACTGTTGACGTTCTAAATCATTTAATTTTTGCGCGGCTAAATTTGCCTCGCCTTGTAATTTCACCAAATTTTGGCTGGCATCATTGACGGCATCACGCGCAGCCAATGATTGCGCACGCTGACTGGCCAAATTTTTAATCGCCTCATCATTTTGGGCGGATAATTTTTGATGCGCGGCATGTGCCTCCTCCACTGCAATGGCGGCGGCCTGTGCCTCTGCTTTGGCAATATCTGCGGCGGACTTTGCCTCTTTCCACCGCACAAAAATCAATTTTGCTTCGGCCTGTTTAATTTGATCGGACAATTTGCGATATTTTTCGGCCTGACGTGCTTGTCTTTTTAAATTGCTGGCCCGCAATTCCATTTCGGATAAAATTAAATCCAGCTTTGATAAATTACTCTCCGCCGCACGTAATTTCTGTTCGGCATCTTTACGCCGCACATGTAATCCGGAAATGCCGGCTGCTTCCTCCAACATTTGGCGGCGCTCGGCAGGCTTTGCCGCGATAATCGCGCTAATTTTTCCTTGGCTGACCAATGCGGGGCTGTGTGCACCGGTGGCGGCGTCGGCGAAAATCAATGATATATCTTTGGCCCGAACATCGCGGCCATTTGCGCGATATGCGCTGCCCGCGCCGCGTTCAATTCGGCGGATGACTTCTAAATCCTCGGCGCTGCCATCCTTCCCATCGGGGACATATTGTTCGGCGGTTAAGGCAACTTCGGCAAAATTTCGTGCTGGGCGGGTCGATGTTCCAGCAAAGATGACATCCTCCATCCCGCCGCCGCGCATTGATTTGGGGGAGCTTTCCCCCATCACCCATCTTATCGCTTCTAATAAATTGGATTTTCCACATCCATTTGGCCCGACAATGCCGGTTAGCCCTTTTAAAATATGCAGTTCCGCAGGCTCAACAAAGCTTTTAAAACCGGTAAGCTTTAACCGTTTAATTTGCATATTCAGGGCCAGATAAATTGATCCAGAATAGGGATTGGCCCGTGATGATTTGGCCAAAAAGAGGGCGGCAATATTTCCCTGCTATATAATATAGCAGGCCGAATATTTGAATTGATACCGCCCCCATCATTGGTGGTTATCGTGCTCCGGCTTCCTGCAATTTTTCTTTTACCTGCGGCCATGTGGCGGCGTCCAATTTCACGCCGTTAATGAAAAATGATGGGGTTGATGTAACGCCCTTATCCTTGCTTGCGGTTTTGGTGACCGCGATCAATTTATCAATCGCCTTTGTATCGGATAGGCAAGCCTTTGCCTGATCCGCCGAGACGCCGACAGTTTGGAAAAATTCGCCAACGCCCAATAAATCGGCCATTTGGACAAAACGTTGATCGGGAGGTAAATTACCAATAGCTGCCCATTTATTTTGATCCACAGTTTTCAATTTGGCCATATTGGCATCCCAATTTGCATACCATGCCTCGGTCAATCCAAAATATGCATCCGGTCCGTTACAGCGGGTTAAAATTGATGATGGTAAATCATGAATGCCGAGCATGAAGTTCCTAAATTCAAAGCTCATTTGGCCGGTATCGACCATTTTTTTCATCTCTTCCATAGAGGCAATTTCAAAATCCTTACAATGGACACAGCTTAACGCGCCATATTCCACCAATTTAACCGGCGCATTTGGGTTGCCCATAACATATCCGCCATCCGCGCTTTCCGCGACGGTTGTGGACCAGCTTGTTCCTGCTGGTGCGGCTACCTTTGCGGCGGTTTCACCCTTGCCAAGGGTGGCGTTATTCTGGTCACTACCCCCGCAAGAGGCGAGGGATAGCGCCAAAATGGCAATGGCTGTGTGGGATAAAATTTTCTTCACTTCATTCTCCTAAAATATAGGCTAAATTTAATTTGGGTTTAATTTGGTAAATAATATGGCGCATAATAGGGCATATTTCATATACCAAATGCAAGGATTATTGCCTAATTTCTATTCTTTTGGCAGAAAAGGGATCATGCTGGCAAGATCATATATTTGTTTATTATGCTGCTCATTTACCAAAAATGATGGGGTGGCGTTAATTTGTTTCTCATAATTGGCCTGATCAGTCATTGCGATAACCGCATTATAGGATGGGGTGCTGGTTAAACAGGCCATAATTTCCCCCTCGCTATATCCATTTATCTGCATCAATTGGAACATGCCAACATCTTTGGCCACGCCAATCATCATGCCGGTAACATTGCGATTTTGGCTTTGTAATTTGGTTTCTTCCGAAATATTGGCGGCATTTGTGCCCCAAATTTTCGAACGCGACATTAATTCATAATGATTGGCAAAAAATTTCTCTGGCCCGCCACAACGCGCCAAGACCGCAGCCGTCAAATCTATGGCATCGCGCGCCAAATTGCGCATTTCATAGCTGACATTGCCCGATGCTACATATTTTAATTTTAATGTCGGCGCGTCATTCACCTCAAAATTTGCGCAGTGACCGCAGGTGTAGCTGGCATATTCGACAATTTTTGTCGGCGCAGCGGGATTGCCCAATATATGCCCGCCAATGGCCGATATATTGACCATTTTACTCCAATTTTCTGGCGATGTTTCAACAATATTATCCGGCGCGCTAATCGCAGATCCTGCCTGTGCCTCTGCTTGTAAATCTTTTTCTGCATTAGCATTTATAGGTGAAGAAAGTCCATTATCATGTGATGCTGAATTTTCTTGCGAAAAGGCTGTTGAGGCAAAGCAAAGGCTGCTTGCTGCCATTAAAAATAAAAGATGTTTTTTCATAAAAATTATCGACCCAATAATGTAAGCCAATCTATATATTTATTTCAAACTTTCGCTAGTGTGAATATGATATGATTATTTTTTGGGCTTATCCTGATTGCCTGACGCATTTTCCAATGATTGCGCCAAAGATTGCAATACTGCCGATAATTCAGGATCACCAATGGAGCGCAGCCCGTCGCCCAATTCGGGGGTTAGGGGTTTTAATATAGGGGCGGCCTTCGCCTTTCGTTCATTGGGGTTGGGCGGGGCAACATATCCTTGGGCAATTTTCACCTTTGACACGGCGTTATAGCCAAAAAATCGGTTCACCCTTTCCATGATAACGGGGATGACATGTTGCATCATGGGAGCGTGTGCGCCAATGACCGTTAATTCCAATGTTCCGCCAGATTTCTGCCCGCGCGGAAAACGGATCATTTCGGGTGCAGAGACGGCGGCATATTTTTCGCCGACAATTTCATCCCATCGGCTGACGATACTGCTTTGCACAAAACCAAATCGGCGAAATGCCGCGCGGCCAATATCGGGCATTAAATCGGATATTTGACGAACGCCCATGCCGCGAGGGCGTTGATATTCATTTTTTTTGCCATGCCCTTTTTTTGGGGAATTGGCCTTATTTACGGCCTTGCCGTCCCGCTTTACGCTGGTTTTTTTTGCCTTTTCTGGCTTATCGCTCTTGTCGCTGTCCATAATTTATATCATGACATGAACAATGGTCCGCGTCCAACATCAAAACGAAAATAATGTGCATATTTGTAATGCGCTTTTATCCTATTATCGGAAACATGCCCGGATTTTACCATGGCGTATAACGCCGCAGCAAAGGGATATGGGAGAAATGCCCAATCCCTATCATGTTTGGTTGTCCGAAATTATGCTGCAACAAACCACGGTCGCGACGGTGTTGCCGCGTTTTGCCGCATTTATTCAGCGTTGGCCGGATTTTAATGCATTGGCGGGTGCACAGGATGAGGAGGTGATGGCTGAATGGGCGGGGCTGGGATATTATGCGCGGGCACGAAATTTAATTAAATGCGCGAAAACCATTGCCGAAAATTTTGATGGTCAATTACCGCAATCTGCGGAAATTTTATTAACTCTGCCTGGAATTGGGCCATATAGCGCGGCGGCAATTTCCGCCATTTCATTTGGGCATAGGCAGGTGATTGTTGATGCAAATGTTGAGCGGGTTATGTCCCGCCTATGCGCCATTGAAACGGCTTTGCCCGTATCAAAACCGCTGATTAAGGCCGCAACTGAAGGGATGACGCCCAATGACAATTCGGGTGATTTTGCACAAGCGATAATGGATTTGGGAACAGCTATTTGCACGGCAAAATCGCCAAAATGCAATATTTGTCCATTAGAGAAATATTGTGAGGCAAGGGCGAAAAATATTGCCGAAAAATTACCTGTTAAGGCCGCAAAAAAACATAAACCACAAAGGAAGGGCCGTGTTTTTGCGATTATATGCGATGGGCATATTTGGTTGGAAAAACGTGCCGAGAAAGGGATGCTTGGCGGCATGATGGCATTGCCCGATGATGGGTGGTCAAAGGCGGCAGATGGCGATGGAGTCGCCCCGAAACAGGGGGATTGGCAAATATTGAACAAGCAGGTTCGGCATGTTTTTACGCATTTCACTCTAAATATCGACATTGCGATTTTGCATCTGCCCTTACGGCAAGGGGATGTGCGCCCGTTAATCACGGATAAAGGCAATTGGTGGCAATTAAAAACACTCGACAAAGCGGGGCTGCCGACCCTATTTTCAAAGGCAGTAGAGGAAATAAGGCGGCATTTATCATCTTAAATAATGGCCGCATGACATAATTAGGAGAGAAAAGATGGATTTTATTAATGCGGATTATGGCAAAGCGCCCAATATGGATGCCTATATTGATCCCAAACATCCCTTCATATTGCAAAGGGCGCAATATCGCCAAAATATTGAGGCATCTTTTCAGGGGGAATCCATTGGCAGCAGCGCTTTTGCAAGGCGTTCATTTTTGGCATTATCGGCGGCCAGCGCGGCCATGCTTGCCATGCCATTTCCTGCCCGCGCCATGGCGGCTAGCGATTATCCCACCGTTGCCAAAATGTCGGCCAAATTGGTGGCGGATAAGAAAATTCCAAATGCGTTAATTTCCATCGGCTTTGGCACGGGGGATAGTGATGTTTTGGCCTATGGCGGGCGATCATTTGGCGATACATCCACGGTCAATATGGACAGCCTATGGCGCGTATATTCAATGACAAAGCCGGTAACAGGCATGGCGGCGATGATTTTAATTGGCCAAGGTAAATTGGGGCTGGACCAACCCATTTCGGATTTCATCCCCGAATTTGCCGAAATGCGCGTTTTAACCGATCCAGAAAATAGCTTGGATAGTGTGCCAGCAAAAACGCAAATTACCGTGCGCCATTTGTTGACCCACACGGCGGGGCTTGGTTATTCCATCATTACCAAAGGGCCATTGCTGCAGGAATATTTGAAAAACGGAATTTTACCCGGCGTGGTCAGCCGTTTTCCCCTGCCCGGATTTGAAAATGCCGTGCCCGTTCCCGACATTGCCACCTTTGCCAAGCGGTTGGCGAAGCTGCCCTTAATCGCAGAGCCGGGGACAAAATGGTCCTATTCAATCTCCCTTGATTTATTGGGGCATGTCATCGGCCTTGCCAGTGGGATGAGTTTTGAGGCATTTTTGCAAGAAAATATTTTCAATCCATTGGGAATGAACAGCACATTTTTCCAATTACCAGCGGATAAGGTGTCAAGATTTGTTGATAATTATGCCGGATTTAACGGCGCGCTCATCCCCATTGATCCGGCATCCGCGTCCATTTATTTGGATAAACCCGCCTTTGCCTTTGGCGGAGCAGGCTTGATAAGTTCTGCGCGCGATTTTGACAGATTTTTAACGATGCTGGCCAATGGCGGAAAATTTGATGATGTTCAGGTGATGGACAGCGACATGGTGAAATTGGGTATGTCCAATTTATTGCCCGAAGGGGTGGTTTATAAAGGGTTTAATAATCAGGAAGAGCCCCAAGGATTTGGCGCGGGTGGCCGTGCGGGAATTGGTGCAAATGCCGGTCAATATGGCTGGGGCGGGGCGGCCGGAACGGTCGCGGCGGTGGACACGAAATCGGGAATGCGCCTTGTCGGGATGACCCAGTTAATGACCGAAAAAAACCCCTTCCAAAATGGATTGACCGATTGGGTATTAACCGATTTAAGGGCAAAAATGATGGCGACAGCTGCTTAATATGACGGAAATAATATCGTTAAATGCAAATTGGCCAAAAGAGCTTCCTCTGCCTGGTTTTACAGGCGAAATTTTTGATCGCGCCGACCAAATTAGGGTGAGCGAAGAAAAATTGCGCGTTGCAATGATGCGGCCCAATGCGCGATTATTAAAGATGCAGGGGCTTGATCCCGTCATTGGTGATGATGGCGCTTTGTCATGGACGAGCTTTGCTTATTTACCCGATAATGCCGTGCCATTATTCCTTGGCCTAGATGGGGATGTCCCTTTATTTGCCGCGATAGAAAAGGTGGAGGCTGCGCCCTATCCAAATCCCCGATTATGGCAGGTAATTGCCCATTTGTCCGCAAAGGATGCCGCCATTTATGCCAGCACGCGCAGCGTGATTGATTGGCATAATCGGCATCAATTTTGCGCGGTTTGCGGCGGGCAAAGCCATGTGATAAAATGCGGTTGGGCGCGTAAATGCGGCGGATGCGGCGCGGAACATTTTCCCCGTGTTGATCCGGTTACCATCATGCTTGCCGAACATGATGGGCATATATTATTGGGGCGTCAGCCGCGTTTCCCACCCAAAAGATATAGCGCCCTTGCCGGATTTGTCGAACCAGGTGAATCATTGGAAGGGGCGGTGGCCCGCGAAATGTTTGAAGAAGCCGGCGTGCGGCTTCATTCCATTCAATATGTCGCCAGCCAGCCATGGCCATTTCCTTCTTCATTGATGATGGGCTTTATTGGTCAAGCGGACAGCCGTGAAATTGTCTTGGATGTGGAAGAATTGGAAGATGCGATTTGGGTAAGCGAGGCAGAAGTCCGCGCCGCGATGAACGGTGATGAAAATGCGCCCTTTATTGCGCCGCCGCCCTTGGCAATTGCGCATAGTCTGTTAAGCTATTGGCTTCATATCCGTGGGAAGGGATGATGAAGGAGAAACGCGGATGACGCGCAAATTACGTTTTGACATTGTGTCGGACATTGTCTGCCCATGGTGTATTATTGGCTATAAACAGGTGGAAAAGGCAATTGCGGCATTAAATACCGCCGCCGATGAGGCTGATAAAATTCAAGCGGAATTTTATTGGCACCCATTTGAATTAAACCCAAATATGCCCGCAGGCGGCGAAAATGCGGCAGAGCATATTGCGCGTAAATATGGCCGCACCGTGGAACAGGGCAGACAAGCACGTCAGGCTTTGGTGGATAAGGGCGCAGCGCTTGGCTTTACCTTTAACTATGGTGATGACATGCACGTATATAATAGTTTTGGCGGGCATAAATTAATCCACTGGGCGGGCGCATCATTTGGTCCGGCGGCGCAAACACGCATGAAATTGGCATTATTTAACGCATATTTTACCGAGGGTAAAAATATTGATGATATGGATGTCTTGCTGGCCACCGCGATGAAGGCGGGTTTTGAAAGCGAAGGGGCAAGGGCGGCTTTGTTGGATGAAGAAATTACGCGGGCGGTGCGGGCGGAGCAACATATGTGGCGCGAACGCGATATTCAGGGCGTGCCCGCCATTATCATTGCCGAAAAATATATGGTTCCTGGCGCACAGGATGCGGATGTTTTTCAAAATATCATTAAAAATATTCTGGCCAAAGAGGCGGCCGCGTAAAAAATTATTCGATTTTTTGTAAAAAGGCTGACCTTATCATCTATCATTGATATGGTCGCTTCATGACAAATATTGATACAGACGAATCCAGCGCGGGAAATAATAACCAACGCCCCAATCATCTTTACCTTATCGATGGGTCGGCATATATTTTTCGTGCCTATCACCGATTACCGCCATTGACCAATATTCATGGTGAGCCGGTGGGCGCGGTATATGGATATACGTCAATGTTGTGGAAATTGGCGGATGATTTGCACGCCGCCGACGGGCCAACCCATATGGCGGTGGTGCTGGATAAATCCAGCAAAAGTTTCCGCAATGATATTTATGATCAATATAAGGCGAACCGCCCCCCCGCGCCAGAGGATTTGCGCCCGCAATTTCCCATGATACGCGACGCAACCAACGCATTCTCCCTCCCGTTAATTGAGGAGGAAAATGTGGAGGCGGACGACATGATTGCCAGCTATACCAAGGCGGCAATTGCCGCCGGATGGCGCGTCACCATTGTCAGTTCGGACAAGGATTTGATGCAGTTAATCGAACCGGTTGAGGATAGCCGCGTCGACATGCTGGATACCATGAAAAATGCCCGTATTGGCGATGCAGGGGTGCGGGCCAAATTTGATGTTGGGCCAGATAAGGTTGGCGATGTGCTGGCATTAATGGGGGATAGCGCGGATAATGTGCCCGGTGTGCCGGGGGTTGGGCCGAAAACCGCATCAAAACTAATCAATGAATTTGGCGATTTGGAAAGCGTGTTGGCCGCCGCGCCGGAAATGAAGAAATCCAAAATGCGCGAAAACCTTATCGAACATAGTGATAAAGCGCGTTTGTCCAAAATTTTGGTGACGTTGAAAGATGATTGCCCGCTGCCCATTGCTTTGGAAGATATGCCTTTGCGGGATATTCCGCCCGAACCATTGGCCGAATTTTTAACCTATCATGGGTTTAATTCATTGTTAAAAAGAATTGGCCAATTATCCGATGTTTCCGCCGCTAATAAAGCGATTGCAGGGACAAGAGGCGCTGACCATGACAAGGTTAAAATTGACGCGGCAGGTGCTATAATGGCCGGACAGGCTGCAAAGCCGCCCGAAATGCCGCCGATAAATATTGATGATTATGTCATGGTGACGGACGCGGAGGATTTGCAAAAATGGGTGGACCGCGCCCGCGCCATTGGCCATTTTGCCTTTGACACCGAAACCGATAGTTTGGAGGCAGTGACCGCCAATTTAATCGGCTTTTCCATGGCGATAACAGCGGGGGAGGCATGTTATGTCCCCTTGGCCCATGGCGGCACAGATTTGTTGGCGCAGCGTCCCGAAATGGTGGAGATGAAAACTGCGCTGGACATTATTCGTCCATTATTGGCCGATGATAGCGTTTTGAAAATTGGTCAAAATTTGAAATATGATAAGCTGGTTTTGGCGCAGCATGATATTATCATCAACAATATTGATGACACGATGGTGATGAGTTTCAACCTTGATGCGGGTAAACATGGCCATGGCATGGATGAGCTTGCCAAACGGCATTTGGGGCATGAATGTATCAGCTATAAATCACTTACCGGCACGGGTAAAAAACAGATTAGCTTTGCCGAAGTCCCCGTGGAGGATGCGACAAAATATGCCGCCGAAGATGCGGATGTGACCCTGCGCCTGTGGCAACATTTGAAATTGCGTTTGCCCGCCGAAGGGGCAAGCAAAATTTACCAAATGGTTGACCGCCCATTGGTGGATGTCATCGCCAAGATGGAGGGTGAGGGCATATTGGTTGACCGCGAAAAATTGGCAAAGTTAAGCCATGATTTTGCCGGTGAAATGGCGCGTTTGGAACAGGAAATTTACGCGATTGCGGGTGAGGAATTTACGCTGGGCAGTCCCAAACAATTGGGCGAAATTTTATTTGGTAAAATGGGCCTGAAAGGTGGGAAAAAAGGAAAATCGGGACAATTTAGCACCGACGTCACCGTATTGGAAGATTTGGCCAGCAATGGTGTAGAGATAGCGCAAAAAATCCTTGATTGGCGGCAATTGGCCAAATTAAAATCCACCTATACCGACGCACTGCAGGCGCAAATCAACCCCAAAACGGGGCGCGTGCATACCAGCTATAGCTTGGTCGGGGCACAGACGGGGCGGCTTTCCTCCACCGATCCCAATTTGCAAAATATCCCGATACGAACTGAAATAGGTCGTCAAATACGCCATGCCTTTGTTGCGGATAAGGGTAATGTCATATTGGCGGCGGATTATAGCCAAATTGAGCTTCGGCTTGCCGCGCATATTGCCAATATTGCGCCGCTTAAAGAAGCGTTTGAGGCAGGGGAAGATATTCACGCCCGCACCGCGCAGGAGCTGTTCGGGGAGGTGACGCGCGAAAGCCGTGGCCGTGCAAAGACGATAAATTTTGCCATTCTTTATGGCATATCGCGTTGGGGATTGGCCAAAAGATTGGAAGTAACACCCGATGAAGCCCAAGCGATGATTGACATATATTTTGCCCGTTTCCCTGGTATTTCCGCCTATATTCAGGAAACCACGACAAGGGTGAAGGAATGCGAATATACCGAAACATTATTTGGCCGAAAAACGCATTTTCCGCGTATCAATTCATCCAATGGCGCAGAGCGTCAGGGCAGTGAACGTGCCGCGATAAACGCTCCGATACAGGGGACATGCGCGGATATTATCAAACGGGCAATGGCACGAATGGTTCCTGCTTTACAACATGCCGGATTGGGTGATGTCAAAATGTTGCTGCAGGTGCATGATGAATTGGTTTTTGAATGTCCGCAGGATAAAATCGATGCCGCCAGCAAGGTGATAAATGATGTCATGGCCAATGCGGCCTTGCCCTATTTAACGCTTTCCATCCCCCTTGGCGTGGATATTGGCACGGGGGCAAGCTGGGGCGAGGCGCATTAAATTGCGCCTTCATTTGACATCGCAACTTACCATCACATGAAAATCTAACAATCATTGTCATTGGACAGATTTACCCGATTTTGTTTAAATTACGCCTTATTCACTATAATAATATGGCGGGAATATTATGGGCAGGGCGCAAATAAAATCTGCATTGGCAAAATCAGCATTAGCAATTTTATTAATAATCGGATTTTGCATTACGGCGTTGCTATTTCCCGCCTTTGCACAAACCAATGATGCAGTGTCCATTGCGGCATCCGAAACCTATAAAAAGGGAATAGAGCAATATAGGGTAAAAAATTATTCTTCTGCCAAAAATTACTTTCAGCAGGCGTGCACGGCAAATTATGGCCTTGGCTGTTGGGGTGTGGGATATTTGGCGGAAAAGGGAGAGGGAGAGGCCGTAAACCATGCAAATGCACGCGAAGCCTATGCCAAAGGGTGCAATATTTCAGATGAACTTTCCTGTTCTTATTTAGGGTTAATGCAATTTAATGGGCGTGGCGGGCCAAAAGATTATACGAGTGCACGGTTAAATTATCAAAAAGCATGCAATGGTAAAAAAAACCAAAAACGCGGCTGTCATAATTTGGGTTTAATTTACGAATTTGGCCATGGAACGATAATCAATTTATTTGAAGCAAGAAAATTATATGAAAAAAGCTGCAACCTTGGCGATGCTGAGGGATGTTGGCGTGCGGGCGGTTTCTACAAAGAAGCAAAAGGCGGTGCTGAAAATTTAACTTTATCCCGTAATTTATTTGAAAAATCATGCAATGGTGATTTTAACAAGGGATGCGGTGCAATAGGGTTTATGTATGAAAGGGGAATTGGCGGTGCCATAAATATGCCTATGGCACGGCAATATTATGCAAAATCCTGCGATTTGAAAGCCAGCGAAGGATGTTTTAATTTTGGTATATTGTTAAAAGAACAAGCTGTCACTGCTGATGAATATGAAAAAGCAAGGGCTAGTTTTAAACAATCATGCATATTAAAATATTATACCGCCTGTGCGTCCTATTCCGAAATGATGCGGTATAGCAAATATGGGCCGGTCAATCCGCAATTGGGATATACATATGCACAAATCGGCTGTGATATAGGGGAAAAGAAAAGCTGCTTTCAAACTGGATATGCGAAACATAAAGGCATTGGCACTGCGGTGAATATCAAAAATGCATTGGTCGATTATGAAAAATCCTGCGCACAAAATGAAAATACATCCTGTTATAATATCGGTGTAATTTATTATAATGGGGAAGGTGCACCCAAGGATTTGGTCATGGCAAAAACCTGGTTTCAAAAGGCTTGCGATTTGCAGCATGAAGCAGGGTGCGAGGTTTTGAAAAAATATAAATAAAGTTTTTCTTAAAGTGAAATGGAAAAAGGATGGCGAGTCATGATATTAAGACAAAATAGGATGAACAAAGGGCAAAAAATTTCTATCAGCATAATATTGGCGATTATAATGTTGAGTATAGGTCTGCTTGCCTATCCTGCTTTGGCATATGCAGCACCCGCACAATCGGGCACGGCACAGCGCCCAGACATTGATATTTATAATGAAGCACTGGAAAATTTTAAATCAGGCAATTATGCCGCCGCCTATTCCAGTTTTGATCAATTATGCACGGTTCGCAAATATGGGCTTGGATGTTGGGCAAGGGGGTCGATGGAGGAATCGGGCAATGGGCGTACTGCGGATGCGGTAAAGGCACGGGCCAGCTATGCCCAAGGATGCAATATTGGCGATGAGATATCATGTTCAGATTTGGCCGCTATGCAATATAATGGCAATGGCGGGCCACGCGATATTTTTAACGCCAAGGCAAATTATACCAAGGCATGTAATGGGCAAAAAAACCAAAAATCGGGCTGTTATTATCTTGGCACCATGGCCGAAAAGGGCGAAGGGCAGGAGGTAAATCAGAGTTTGGCGCTAAGTTTATTTAAAAAAGCCTGTAATTTGGGTGACCCAAGAGGGTGCAATGATACGGGCCGATTTTATAAAAATGGTTTTGGCGTCGCGATGGACAAAGCGATGGCAGGCACATTTTTCCAAACCGCCTGTAATGGTGATAATAAATATGGATGTTTTAATTTGGCGCAGGCACAAATGAAAGGCGAAGGAACGGCGTTAAATTATGCACTGGCAAAAACAAATTACGAAAAATCATGTAATTTAGGATATGCTGAATCATGCGGTGCACTTGCCTATGTTTTAAGGATGGTGAAATATGGCACGGTTGAATATGCAAAGGCATATCAATTTGCCCGCAAGGGGTGCGACCAATCAAATCCATATAGCTGTTTTCAATCGGGATATTTACAGCAATTGGGATTGGGCATGGCGATAAAAATTGATGGGGCAATTGCCGATTATATTATCAGCTGTAACGGAAAAAATGACACAGCTTGTAATAATTTGGGCGTTATTTACAATTCAGGGCAGGGCGTTACCAAAAATACACAATTGGCAAAAACCTATTACCAAAAATCATGTGATTTAGGGTATAAGGATGCATGCGACCGTGCGGCAGCAATTAAATAAGCTGTTATTATATTGTATTAAAAGCCAACAATCACCGTAACACGTGACAAGGTGTCGGTTTTCTCCCGTCCAGCGGGCGGGTTGGTTTCATGTTTCACCTGATAGGATAGCCTTGCGGTTAAATTATCGCTTAATTTCGCGTCCAATGCGCTTAACGCGGCAAGGCTGCTATTGCCCGATTGAACATAGGCGGAGGCGTCCTGACGAAAAATGATATTTGATGCGATATTGGTTTTAAAATTGGCCGCCGCCAATCCCGCAATGCTGACATCTGAACGGCCATCGGTGAATTTTGTATCGCGCCATGCCGGACCTGCCTTTACATCCAATTGCACGATGTCAGTTTTGATAATCTGATAACCCAAACCGCCGGATAAAGTATATCTTTCCAAGAATCCTTGAAATTTATCGCGTTCAAATTGGGTCAAGCCATAGGCGAATAACCGATCATTGATGACATAATGCGGTTCCAAACCCACAATAATTTGTTCGCGGCTGGTCACGCCATTGCTGCGTTGAAAATCACCCTGTGCGTTAAATTTTAATCGCCAGCTTTTGCTTTCTTTTAATAATTTAATGCCCGCCGATATGCCTATATTTTCGCTATTCCCGCTGGATTGAAATGCGCCAAATTCCCCGCTTCCATGCCAATTTTGGAATAAATTGCCTTTAAGCTTCTCTGCCTTGGCCAATTGGTTTTTTTCCGCTTTGGCGGCCTTATACTCCTCTGCTTTTTTGGTAATATTGGGGTTATTTTTGCTATATTTGGCAATGGCGTCAACGGCGCTTTCATCATCGGCGGCAATGGCAGCATCCAAAATATCCTCTATGCCTTGTTTTTGCGCTTCTTGCCCATTTTCTTCCTTATCCTCGGTGCTATTTTGGCTTTGCTGAGCATGTGCAAGGGGTATGCTATATGAAAATGCGCCCAGACATGCCGATAAATATGCCGCAGAGATGGCCGCTTTGGGGAGAATGTGCATTTCAAATCCTTATGCCGTTTTTTGTACAGCATAAACAATCAGATGAATATTTCAATATTGAAGCAAATGGCTCACCGCCCATAAGGCGCAATTTAACGCTGTTTCCTTTGGATAATTTGGTCCAGCATGATGCCGTCAATGTCGGTGTTTATTTGAATCCATAGGGGCAAATGATCCGATAATTCATATGTAAATGCGCGTTTATCCAAATCGGGGAAAAGGGGTTTATGATCGCTGGCATAAAAATCCAAAACCCCGCCCGCATTGGTAAAATTATCGGGATAACGCGCCAAATGTAATATTTGATCATAACGTTTATTACGCGCCAAATTTGTGCCAAAATCATCGGCGATTAACGCATGGGGTAATTCCAGTCCGGTGGAGGTGATGGCGGCAAACATCGGGTCATTGCGGCTGGGTATATTAAAGTCGCCCATGACGATAATATCCTTATCCTCGGCATGTTTTTCCTTTATTTTTGCGCCGACCCAATTGGCCAGCCCCTGTATTTCGCTCTGTCTTGCCGCTAAGTCATCGCCCCATCGCACATGGGTGGTAAAGGCCAAAAAGTCAAAATTACCCGATTTAAATGACGCGACATAGGGCGCGCGCCACCAGCTTTCGGCGCTTAAATATTCGGTGCCGCGTTTCTTGCGCGGGGGGCTTGCCTCTGCCGCCATGCCGTTAAATCGCACGGTGCGGCTGTCATAAATATAGCATATACGTTCGCGGTTGCCCCCTGCGTCGGGAATGGCATCGGAATATACCGCATCCCAATATGGCCCTAAAATCGGTAAAATCCGGTTTAGGTCGGATAAATTGTCGCGCAGTTCGACCAATCCGACAAAGTCAAATTGGCCGATAATTTCGGCAATATAATGGATGGCGGCATCACTGCGTTTCTTTTTGCCAAATTCGCGAATATTCCATGTCGCAATATTTAATGTTTCATCCAATTTTGACGGGGGAATATTGGCCGCATTGATACGTTTGCGAAGAAGCTTTAACCCTTCGGCAATTTCCAAACTAACATTACCATGAAACATGACTCATCCTCCCCAAAAATATGTGCGTCAAATTAAGAACGCCAAAATATGCGTGGATGCGACCTTTGAAACAAAGCCTATGTGATTATAATATTTGGGTCAATATGGAAAATATTGCGTATAATTTGGGTTAAACCGTCCTGCCATTTGCTTCAATAAAGCGCTCTGCATCCAATGCGGCCATACATCCTGTGCCTGCGCTGGTCACTGCTTGGCGATAAATATGATCCATCACATCGCCGCACGCAAATACGCCCGGCACGCTGGTTTCGGTGGCCTGACCCTCCAAACCGCTACGCACCTTAATATATCCGCCGGCCATGTCCAAATGTCCATCGAAAATCGCGGTATTGGGTTTATGGCCAATGGCAATGAACACGCCGTGCAATATAATATCTTCGGTTGCGCCGGGATTTTCTGCGCCGTCCGTTGCCTTTATCCGCATGCCGGTAACGCCCATATTGTCGCCCAAAACTTCGTCAAGCGTATGATGCCATTTAATGGTGATTTTGCCTTCTTTTTCCCGTTCAAATAAACGGTCTTGCAAGATTTTTTCCGCGCGTAGGGTATCGCGGCGATGCACCAATGTGACATGGCTTGCGATATTGGCCAAATATAACGCTTCCTCCACAGCAGTATTGCCGCCGCCAATAACGGCCACAGGCTTGCCGCGATAGAAAAATCCATCACAAGTTGCACATGCCGACACACCCTTGCCCATAAAGGCCGTTTCCGAAGGCAGGCCAAGATATTGGGCACTTGCCCCCGTGGCGATAATCACGCTGTCTGCATGATATTCGGTATTGCCGCCTTTTAATTTGAACGGGCGGGAGGAAAAATCCACGCTTTCAATATAATCATTGACCATATCCGTGCCAAAACGTTCGGCATGTTTACGCATTCTTTCCATCAATTCCGGGCCAAGCACACCCGCATCATCGCCGGGCCAATTATCCACATCTGTGGTGGTCATTAACTGTCCGCCAACCTCTACTCCGGTGACAATCATAGGGGATAAATTGGCGCGCGCGGCGTAAACGGCGGCGCTATACCCTGCGGGGCCAGAACCAATAATGATAACGGGGGCTGATTTAATTTCGGTCATATTTTTATCCTGCGAATCTATTTTTCCTATGACATAGGAAGCAAAGCCGCCCACGCCAAGACTTTATATGTTTTGATAGGGATATGATTTATTTCAAATAGGCAAAATAATATATTTGCATCATGGGGCAGGGCGGCTATTGCGATAATGTAATTATTTATTGGAGTATATTATGCCGACCATCAATGTCATCGACCGCAGCGGCGCAAAGCGCGAAGTAGAAGCCGAAATGGGCCTCAGCGTGATGGAAGTTATTCGCGATAATGGTTTTGACGAGCTTTTGGCGCTTTGCGGTGGGTGCAGCTCTTGTGCGACATGCCATGTATATATTGATGCGGAATATGCCGATAAAATCCCCGCTATGCAGGAAGATGAGGATGATTTGTTGGAAAGCACCGATCACCGCAATGCGACATCGCGCCTATCCTGCCAAATTGAGGTGTCGGACGCGATTGACGGGATGACGGTGACAATTGCGCCAGAGGATTAATCCTCTGATAAAAAGGTGTTTTGATAAAAAACTTCCCATTCAGGGCCAAGTTCCTCGCGCATTCTGGTGGCCAATGCTTCCCCCCTGCGGTTAAAATGATCATGGGGGAAAAGCGGGCTTTCCTCATATAGAGTATAACCTTCGCTTATATCCTGCCCAAAATATTGATAATCGTGATTCCATCTTTCAATATCGCGGCATAAGGAGGGCGATATGGGCAGGGTATCGGCAATGGTGCTTTCCCCCTCTCCATTGTAAATGCCATAACTGCTATATTCCAACATTATACGCACATAACGAGGGCGTGAATTATATTCATCCCATTGGGCCAAAGTGCCCGGTTCATGGACATAGGCCCTTTCGCCATCCGCGTCTTCACATGCACATGCCCAATGAGGTATTTCTAAAGCCATAGAATATCTATAATATAATTATGAATAATTGAACATATTAAATTGGTGTAATTATACCCACAATCGCCCCCGTCATCATGGTGGCGAAATTACCTGCTATCCAACTTTTGACGCCCAATGCGGCAACCTCTGCCCGCCTTTCGGGGCATAATGTCCCGATGGTGGAGACAAGCAGGCCAATGCTGGCCAAATTTGCCACCCCGCAAAGCGCATAGGTGATGATAAGCATGGAGCGCGGGGGAAAGGCGTCCTTGCCCAATGCAGCCAAATCCAAATAGGCGACATATTCATTTAATATCGCCTTTGTTCCCATTAACGCACCGGCATTGCCCGCATCATCCCACGGCACGCCAATGGCCCACATTAACGGGGCAAATATCCACCCGAATATGCCGCGCAGGGTAATGGGTTGTCCATCAATATGGGGCAGGGTGGCCAAAATTTGGTCGGCCAAGGCGACCAGTGCAAAAACCACAATGATAATGGCAATTACGGCCAAAAATAATTGCATCCCATCCATTGTTCCTTTGATGACGGCGTCAATGCTATTATCATATTTTAGGTCGGCTTCAGGGGGGTGAAAATTATTATTCTCACCTTCTTCATCATTATTGGGCACGATTAACCGCGCGACCAAAATCGCGGCGGGCAGGGATATGATGGAGGCCGCAATCATATGGCCCACGGCATTATCCAATGTTTTTGACAATGTTTGGGCATAAAGGATTAAAATCGCGCCCGATATGGTGGACATGGCCAATACCATAATCATAAATAATTCGCCGCGCGGCATTTTGGCAAAATATGCCCGCACGACAAGCGGCGATTCCACCACGCCCAAAAATATATTCGCCCCACCGGACAGGCCGACAACGCCGCTAACCTTCATGGTTTTTTGCAATGCCCAGCTTAGGCCGCGAACAATGGCGGGCAAAATGCGCCAATGCCAAAAAAGCGCCGCCAATGCGGAAAATACGATAACCAAGGGCAATATTTGAAATGCGATTATCAATGGCGCGGTCTGGCCCTCTTTTACATTAAACGGCAATTCGCCGCCGCCAATATATCCAAACATATAGGATGAACCGACCAATGTCGCCTTTTCCACCGCGCTGACCGCATGATTTGCCAAGGCGATAATATCCCAAATGACGGGCACGCGTGTAATCATAAAGGCAAGGCAAAGCTGAATTGCCAATGCACCCAATATCCACATTTTTTTGGGTTTATTGAAGCGGTTTTCGGATATTATCCATGCAAGGGCAAGGATAAGCGCGATGCCAATCACGCCTTGAAATTGTGTAAAAATATTCATCAATCAACCCCGCATCGCGCTTGATAAATGTTCCTCGGTTACGGGATATCCATGCCCATCGGGGATGCATAGCCATTTGCCATCGGCGCGTTCGTCAATATATGTCATCACCATTTCAACCGGATGGTCCAGCGCATGGGCATTTGCCGCATCAAATACATCAAATTGGGCAAGGCGTTCCAAATTTCGTCTGGTGGGGAAAATAACCTTTATCTCCCCCTTATCCGCCATGTGCAAAGCCTGTTCAGCGCTGCCCCAAAATAGGGATTTATTTTCGGTTGCATCAACCTTTGCCTCCATCGGCACATTGCCGGCATTGATAAGGTAAAAACGTGTATCAAAAACCCGCTTTTCCAATAAGGGTGGCCGCCACCTTGCCCATGGGGTAAGTGACAATATATCGGGTTGCCAGCGCATTTTTGCGCAAATATCGGCAAAGGATATCGCCTCATGCGCCATCGCCCGTGCTTCGGCCACCTGATGCGGGTCATGCGCGCCCACAATGCCAAGGGCAAGGCCCGTTTCTTCCAATGTTTCACGAATGGCGGCCAATCGCGCGGCAATTTCATCCGTAGGCAGGATAAGCGATTGCTGCTTTATTATATGGGAGGCAAAATCAACATCTGCATCATCCACCTTGCCCCCTGGAAATACCGCCGCCCCGCCGGCAAAGGCCATTGATTGCGCGCGTACCACCATTAACAATTCCGATTGATGGCCATGCGGCGCATCACGGTAAATTATTAATGTGGCCGCAGGGATGGCCGGTGGTAAGGGTTCACCCGTTTTGGGGTGCAGGGTTGATATTGTCATGCGAGGAATAAAGCCGATTAAGCCTTCATTATCCAGTTAAATTTTCATCTAAAAAATGATCGCGGCCTTGCATAATTAAACCAATATGTCAGGATGCAGCGATATTGGGGGAGAGGCGATATGGGCTTGATTGAATTATTGGGATTGGCAGGCAGTATCAGCCTGCTTTCAGGATGGCGATTATATTTGACCATTTTTGCCACCGGACTTGCCATGCGTACCGGATGGATTGATTTGCCGCAAAATTTACAAATGCTTTCCGCCTTGGCCAATCCGTGGGTTTTGGGGATAAGCGCATTGGGCGCAATTGCCGAATTTTTTGCCGATAAGGTGGCATGGCTTGATAGCATATGGGATGGGTTGCATACCCTTATCCGACCCATTGGCGGCGCATTATTGGCGCTGGCCGTGGTGGATAGCGGCGATGGCGCGTGGCAGGTTGTGGCATTTTTATTGGGCGGCGGCGCTGCATTTGCCAGCCATGCGACCAAGGCTGGCGCACGCGCGACCATAAATAGCAGCCCCGAACCGGTCAGCAATATTGTTATGTCATCGGCGGAGGATGTGGCCACGGGGGGGTTATTATATCTTGCACTGGCCAATCCGGTGGCAGCGATTATCATCGCGCTTATCCTTACCCTTATAGCGGCGGCGGGGCTTTATTTTATCTATCGCATATTTCGGCGTTTTTCCGCGCATACAGAGATGGGGGATGAGGGCAAACAGAAATAGACACTGCGCGGATATTTATGCTTGTAAATTTATAAATTGGCGATATAAATTTAGAACAAAATAAGAACATAAAAATGATCCTTAATATTGACCCTAATAATATGTAAAATGGGGGCTATATTTATCCATCTGTCCTGTTTGGGAGGTGGGTGCTGTTTTATTTTGTCCACCTGTCCTTTTAGGGCGGTGGACTTTGGCTCTCAATATTGCGAATAGTAAAAAAACTAAATTCTCTTTCATCCAAGGCAGGAAATAATTTTCGATGAGTTTGACACATATTAAAGTGCGCGGGGCACGGGAACATAATCTTCAGGGTGTGGATATTGACCTGCCGCGTGATAAATTAATTGTGATTACCGGCCTTTCCGGATCGGGGAAAAGCTCGCTTGCATTTGATACCATATATGCAGAGGGGCAGAGGCGCTATGTGGAAAGCCTGTCTGCCTATGCCCGCCAATTTTTGGAAATGATGCAAAAACCAGATGTGGAACATATTGAGGGATTATCCCCCGCCATTTCCATTGAACAAAAAACCACCAGCCGCAACCCGCGTTCCACCGTGGCGACTGTCACCGAAATTTATGATTATATGCGGCTTTTATGGGCGCGGGTCGGTGTGCCCTATTCGCCCACAACGGGTGAACCTATTTCTGCCCAATCGGTCAGCCAGATGGTGGACCGTGTGATGCAATTGCCCGATGATACAAGGCTATACTTGCTTGCCCCGGTGGTGCGTGGGCGCAAGGGTGAATATCGCAAAGAATTGGCCGAATGGCAAAAGGCGGGCTTTACCCGTGTGCGGATTGATGGCGAAATTTATGCGATAGAGGACGCCCCCACGCTCGATAAAAAATATAAGCATGATATTGAAGTGGTGGTTGACCGGCTTGTCGTGAAACGCGATTTAGAGCAGCGACTGGCCGATAGTTTTGAAACCGCATTAAAATTGGCCGATGGGCTTGCCTATATTGATTTGGTCGATGCTGTGGTGGAGGGCAGGGAAGAAAATGAATCCACCGGAAAAAATATGAAGGGTGCTGGCTTGCCCGCCAATCGCATTGTTTTTTCACAGCGTTTTGCCTGTCCGGTATCCGGATTTACCATTGCCGAAATTGAACCGCGTTTGTTCAGTTTTAACTCCCCCCATGGGGCGTGCCCCGCCTGTGATGGACTTGGCGAGAAATTGGAATTTGACCCGCAATTGGTTGTGCCGAATGAGGGGCTTACCCTGAAAAAAGGGGCAATTGTTCCATGGGCAAAATCCAATCCGCCCAGCCCATATTATATGCAAGTGTTGGAAAGCCTTGGCCGTGCCTATGGTTTTGATATGGAAACGCCGTGGAATGAGCTTTCGGGCGAGGTGCGTCTTGTCATCCTATATGGCACGGGAGGTAAGAAAATTGAGCTGACTTTTAAAGACGGGCGTAAATCATATAATGTGATGAAGGCTTTTGAAGGCGTTATCGGCAATTTGAACCGCCGTATGTTGCAAACAGATAGCAATTGGATGCGCGAGGAATTGGGCAAATTCCAAACATCTCAACCATGTGAAATATGCGATGGTGCGCGGTTGAAACCGGAATCACTGGCGGTAAAAATAGCCGGATGCCATATTGCACAGCCCACGAAGATGAGCGTGGCCGACGCCCTGCATTGGTTTGGCAATTTGGAGGAGAAATTAACCAGTCAGCAACAACAAATTGCCAAGGCGATTTTGAAGGAAATAAACGAGCGGCTTGGCTTTTTGAACAATGTCGGCCTTGATTATTTGAACCTTGACCGCACGTCGGGCACATTGTCCGGCGGGGAATCGCAACGCATCCGTTTGGCCAGCCAAATCGGCTCTGGCCTGTCGGGGGTTTTATATGTGCTGGATGAACCCAGCATTGGCCTTCACCAAAAAGATAATGACCGATTATTGGCCACGCTGCGGCGGCTGCGCGATTTGGGCAATACGGTGATTGTGGTGGAACATGATGAAGATGCGATACGCACCGCCGATTGGGTCGTGGACCTTGGCCCGGGGGCGGGCGTGCATGGCGGCAAAGTCATGGCCGAAGGACCGCTCAACAAAATATTAAAGGCAAAGGGGTCGATGACCGCCGCTTATCTTAACGGCACGCGCAAAATTGATGTTCCGGAAAAACGGCGCAAGGGCAATGGCAAAAAATTAACCGTCCATGGCGCACGGGCCAATAATCTGCAAAATGTCACCGCCTCCATCCCTCTTGGCACATTTACATGTGTGACGGGTGTTTCGGGATCGGGTAAGTCCAGTTTCACCATAGATACATTATATGCCGCTGCCGCGCGTTCATTAAATGGGGCGCGGGTGATTGCGGGGGCGCATGACAAAATTACTGGATTGGAACATTGTGATAAGGTGATTGACATTGACCAATCGCCCATTGGCCGCACGCCGCGATCCAACCCCGCCACCTATACCGGTGCCTTTACCAATATTCGTGATTGGTTTGCCGGCCTGCCCGAATCTCAGGCACGGGGATATAAGCCGGGCCGCTTTAGCTTTAACGTAAAGGGCGGGCGGTGCGAAACATGCAGCGGCGACGGGGTGATTAAAATTGAAATGCATTTCCTTCCCGATGTGTATGTCACCTGTGAACAATGTAATGGCAAACGCTATAACCGCGAAACATTGGAGGTAAAATGGCGCGGCATGTCCATCGCCGATGTGTTGGACATGACGGTGGAGGATGCGGTTGAAACATTTAAGGCTGTGCCGCCCATAAGAGACAAAATGGCGATGCTATATGAAGTTGGCCTTGGCTATATAAAGGTGGGGCAACAGGCAACTACGCTTTCAGGGGGTGAGGCACAGCGGGTAAAATTGGCCAAGGAATTATCCAAACGCTCCACAGGCAAAACATTATATATTTTGGATGAACCAACCACGGGCCTGCATTTTGAAGATGTGCGTAAATTATTGGAGGTGCTGCACCGCTTGGTGGATCAGGGCAATAGCGTGGTGGTGATTGAACATAATTTGGACGTGATTAAAACCGCTGATTATCTTATCGACCTTGGCCCGGATGGCGGGGTAAAGGGCGGCGAAATCATCGCCGCCGGCACACCGGAACAAGTGGTGAAAGAACCGCGATCCCACACGGGGCATTATTTAAAGGATATGTTGTAGGTTACAAAAATATGTACCGTAAAGAGTTTCGTAATGCTGCTTTAATATTTGCGGATATTAGCACGGATATGACAGAAAAAGGTTATCAACCCCCAATTTTGGTTGGTGGGGCTGCAGTAGAATTATATACGCAAAGTGAAATTGCTACTGGTGATTTTGATGTTGTAACTGGACGACAGAATATTTTTGAAGAAATAATGCTGAAACATGGCTTTGAGCGGCCCAATGGTATTGGCCATTGCTCACCTGCTTGGATTAATAGTAATTTGGCATTGGCATTCGAAGTTGTCGGCAGTCAATTGCTGGATGGCCGAGCGGATAGAGAAAGGATTAAAATATTTAAAGTATCCAAAGGCAGAGAATTTGCTGTAATTTCTCCAGAAGATTTGATTGCAGACCGTATGGGGCAATATGCTTCGGGGACTGCTCCGGAAATGCTGCAGCAGGCATATTTATTGTTTACACTTTCTAAAGACCTTGATTTATATTATATGGATTTAAGGATTCGCTTTGAGACAAATGATGAATATGGAATTGAAGACCTCAAAAAAGAAAAATAAGTCCGTTTCATTTCAGGATTTTGGGCTAGGTTTGGCGCGTCTGCGTGCAGAGAAAGAAGCCGTGCTTCCGTCAATTCAAATTTTAAGAAATAATGGCAAGCGTCGCTCTGAAACCAAAAAAATAATTTTAGAAGCTCTAAATAAAGCGGGTAGTAATTGGTAAATATATTTACTGACTATATGGCAGTAATATTTCTTAATCAACCTTGATATAGCTCGCAATGTCGGTGCCGCGCAGGTATAATGCGCGGTCATGTTCCACGCTGTTGGTTAGGTTGTAAAATGCGCGGGCTTTATCCTCGCTCATCCCCATGTCGCGGTAAAAATTGATATAATCGGCATGGATGGGGTCATTTGCGGCGAAATCATCCGCTTCCATCCCATCTTCATCGCGCCAGCTATGCACCGCAAATTCTGCCTTTGGGTCGGCTTTGCGCGCCGCGCCCGCCAAAAATAATTCCACCCCGCCCGAACGCACCGATCCGCCCGCCGGAACAAAGGTAGTGATGCCGGCTTTCCTAATCATACGGGCAAGGGCAAGATTTGCCTCATCATCCACTGTGCCGCCACATTCGACCATATCAATTTGTTTCAGCGCAGGATAATCGCGCAGCATCGCGGCGAATAAAGCGGGGCTATAGCTGTCCACTTCGCCATTTAATATGGCGCGGTTGCCCGTCACCATGTAAAATGGGCCATATGATTTTGAAATGGGTTTTTCGTGCGAAAAGTCGTTAAAGGCCGGCGCGTCATTATCTTCGCCAAATTGTGTTTCATCGCTGCTATAGGATGTGCTGTCATCCTCTACCCAAATTTCGCTATATTCTTCATAGCTGATATTGGTGGTTAATGATGCCGAAGCGGCGGCGGATTGCTGGCCCAACCCGCCTACAGCAAATGGCGCTAAAATTGCGGTAGATAATGCAATTTTTGCTGCCCTTGCTGTAAATGGCAAAGCAATAATCTGTCTCAGCAACGCCATTTTTTAACCCCTAATTTGTCATTAAGGGGCATTTTACCAAAGGGTGATTATAAAGCAGTAACCCAATATGGCTTAAATCATGTTAACCATATGCAGATATTTTAATCGCGCATCAATTCGCGGGTAAAGCCTATAAGCCCCTTTTGACGGGACCTTTTCAGGCGCTCTGCCTCCAATATATGCTGAACCTTGACGAAACAGCTTTCCACATCGGCATTAATAAGCACATAATCATATCCATCCCAGTGGCCAATTTCGGACTTTGCCCGCGCCATGCGCCCTTCTATCACTTCCTCGCTATCTGTGCCGCGAGAGCGCAGCCGCCGCGCCAATTCATCGATGGAGGGGGGCAGGATGAAAACCCGCACAATATCATTGCCCGCTTCTTGGAAAAGCTGCTGCGTCCCCTGCCAATCAATGTCGAACAACACATCACGGCCAGAGGCAAGCAACGCCTCCACCGGTGCCTTTGGCGTGCCATAACGATGGTCAAAAACATGCGCCCATTCCAAAAATTCGCCATCGGCAACCATTTGTTTAAATGTGGGAACATCAACAAAATGATAATCCACGCCGTCAACTTCGCCCGGGCGGGGCGGGCGGGTGGTGGCGGATACTGACAGGCCGATTTTATCATCGCTTAACAATAATTTCTTGGCCAAGGTAGATTTGCCCGCGCCAGAGGGCGAGGACAGCACAAATAATAGACCGCGCCGGTCCAATATAATATCGCTGGATTTGGATGATATGTTTTTCTGTTCGGCCATATTCGCACCTGCCCTAAATTAACGGGTCTCGTCAAGAGGGAAGGAAGGGAAATATACGAAAAAAATTCCTCTTAGGAAAACTTATTTCGTCTCTAATTTGGGCTGTTTATTTGCTGCTTTTATATCAGCCCTATTTTCAATCATTGGGGCGTCGATATTTGCGTCAGTTTTATCGTGTGAAAGAAGTTGTTTATTTTTACGGGCATCATAAATTGTTTTGCCGATTAACAAACCGCCAATTAACGCCGCGCCAGGCAGTGATTTTGAAGCGATGCGGCCCGCAACCATGCCCAAACCTGCGCCAATAATGCCGCTGCCCTTTGATTTTTGGGCAATGACCGAACCAATAATGGCAGAGGTGATAGGGCGTATTTTCATTTTCTTTTGCCAAAATCGACATTGACGACATTTGACCCACTATCATCTGGTCCCCTGCCATCTGAACTCTGGCCGTCTTTGCTTACGGATGTTTCCGCCTCATCATTTTGTGCGGCCTCATGAGCGCCGGGTTCTTCCACGGCAGCATCAACATGAAATTGCAGGGCAAAGTCAACTGCTGGATCAACAAAGGCGGTTATCGCGGAATAGGGAATATAAAGATGCGATGGAATGCCGCTGAACGACAGGCCAACCTCAAAATGCGCGTCGCCAATTTTTAAATCCCAATATTTATGTTGTAAAACAATGGTCATTTCATCGGGGAAACGTTCGATTAAATGTGTGGGGATGACAACATCTGGTGCCTGTGTTTTGAAGGTGATGTAAAAATGATGATCACCGGGCAGGCCGCCCGCCTCTATATCGCGCAATACACGGCCAACCACGGCGCGAAGTGCATCTTGCACAATATCATCATAGGGAATCAGGCTATCAGGGGTATCTTGTGTCATAATCGCTATTGGTGGACGTTCATCGCCATGAAATCAAGTATGATTTGTGCAAAAAAGGGAATAAGAAATATTGTATATTTATGCGGTCATATTATAGCAAATAATATGAGAACAGCATCTATTGAACGCAACACCAAGGAAACCGAAATTTCCGTGACCGTAAATTTGGACGGAACGGGGGCATATAATGTGTCCACCGGCATTGGTTTTTTGGACCATATGATTGAACAATTATCGCGTCATTCGCTTATCGATATTGATTTGCGGGTAAAGGGCGATTTGCATGTTGACCAACATCATACCGCAGAGGATAGCGCGATTGCCATTGGCGAGGCTATATCAAAGGCATTGGGCGATAAGGCAGGGATTATGCGTTATGGCAATGCATATTCGCCGATGGATGAAACATTATCGCGGGTTGCATTGGATTTATCGGGGCGTCCATATTTGGTGTGGCAGGCCGCCTTTACCCAAGAAAAATTGGGCGAAATGGATACTGAATTGTTCAAGCATTGGTTTCACAGCTTTGCCGATGGGGCAGGGGTGACGCTGCATATCTCGTTAATTCATGGTGAAAATAATCATCATATTGCCGAAAGTATTTTTAAGGGCACGGCCCGCGCCCTGCGCCAAGCGGTGGAAATTGACCCGCGTAAAAATGGCGCAATTCCATCAACCAAGGGGATGTTGGCAAGCTGATGATTGCGCTGATTGATTATGGCGCAGGTAATCTGCATTCGGTGCGTAGCGCATTGGTGAAGGCAGGGGCGGATAATGTCCATATTACCAGCAATGTGGATGATGTGGCGCGCGCGGACAAAATTGTCTTGCCCGGTGTGGGTGCATTTGGGGCATGTGCATCGGCGCTGCGCGCGCTTGACGGGATGGAAGATGCGCTGAACCAGCGCGTATTACATGGCGGCGTTCCATTTTTGGGCATATGTGTGGGCATGCAATTATTGGCCGATGAGGGGTTGGAATTTGGCGGCGCAAAGGGGCTTGGCTGGATTGAAGGAAAAGTGCGCGAATTGGATGGCGATGCGCGCGGCGTGAAAGTGCCGCATATGGGATGGAATGATGTAATTTTATCCACGCAAAATGGCCTAATCCAATCGGGTGAGGCATATTTTTTGCACAGTTTCCATTTTGATGCTGAAAACCCCGCCCATATCATTGCCACCACCGACCATGGCGGTCCATTGGTCGCCGCCGTGGGGCGCGATAATATTTTGGGAGTGCAATTTCATCCCGAAAAAAGCCAGCATTATGGAATTGAATTTTTATCCCGTTTTTTGGAGTGGACCGCATGATTGTTTTTCCCGCAATTGATTTGAAAAATGGCCAAGTTGTCCGTTTGGCAGAGGGTGATATGAACCGCGCCACCATTTATGCGGGAAATCCGGCAAAGCAGGCGGCGGCATTTGCCGCGCAGGGCGCAGAATTTTTGCATGTGGTTGACCTTGACGGGGCATTTGCCGGAAAACCGGAAAATGCCAGCGCGGTTGAGGCGATTATTGATGCGTTTGATGGGCATATTCAACTTGGTGGCGGGATAAGAAATCGTGAAACGGTGGAACGTTGGTTCACCCTTGGCGTGTCGCGTTTGGTTATTGGCACGGCGGCGTTAAAAGATCCTGAATTTGTCAAAGATATGGCACATGAATTTGAAGGCGGCATTGTGGTCGCGGTGGATGCGTGGGACGGATTTGTCGCCACCGAAGGATGGGCAGAGGTGTCCGATATGCCCGTGGTTGATCTTGCCCGCCGATTTGAGGATGCGGGCGTTGCGTCCATTTTATTTACCGATGTGGGCCGTGATGGCATGTTAAAAGGGTGCAATATTGACGCAACGGTCGATTTGGCGCGGCAAATTAACATGCCCGTTATCGCCAGTGGCGGGGTAAAGGGAATTGACGATATCCACATGCTGTCCAATTTCGCGGATGAGGGGATTGAGGGCGTGATTACAGGCCGCGCCATTTTTGAAGGGCGACTGGACCTTGCCACCGCCATTGCAATGGCCGAACGTAATTAACGAAGGGCGTGTAAATTATGACCGTTAAAACACGCATCATCCCCTGTTTGGACGTGGCCAATGGCCGCGTGGTAAAGGGCGTGAATTTTGTAAATTTGGTCGATGCGGGCGATCCGGTTGAACAGGCAAAGGCATATGATGATGCCGGCGCGGATGAGCTTTGCTTTTTAGATATTTCCGCGACCAGTGACGGGCGCGGCACTTTATTGGACATGGTGCGCCGCACGGCAGAGGTATGTTTCATGCCATTAACCGTGGGCGGCGGGGTGCGCAGCGATGATGATGCGCGCGCATTATTATTGGCCGGCGCGGATAAGGTTGCGGTGAACAGCGCGGCGGTTTCCCGCCCCGAATTGGTGGGCGATATTGCACAAAGATTTGGCAGCCAATGCTGTGTTGCCTCCGTCGATGCGCGGCGCAGTATGAAAGAAGATGGCACATGGACCGGCAAATGGGAAATTTTCACCCATGGCGGGCGCAAGGCCACGGGAATTGATGCGGTGGACCATGCATTGAACCTAACCCGCCTTGGCGCGGGGGAATTATTGGTGACCAGCATGGATGGTGATGGCACAAAGGCGGGATATGATTTGGAGTTAATCCGCACCATATCCGATCAGGTGAACATTCCCGTGGTGGCCAGCGGCGGGGTTGGCAATTTGGACCATTTGGTTGACGGCGTGATAAAGGGACATGCCAGTGCGGTGTTGGCCGCATCTATTTTCCATTTTGGCGAATATAGCATCGCGGAGGCAAAGGCCGCCCTGCGTAAAGCGGGAATATCTGCGCGGTCTTAATCGCCCAATATCCCCGTCTTTATTTTGAAATCCATATTACCAACGGATAAGGCGCGGGACGATAATCCGGCCCAATATTGCCGATATGGTAACGGCCAATCCATAATATAGGCCGATATAGGTAATATCGTTAAAAGGGCAGTGCAGATTATACGCAAATCCGCCAAACCCGCCTGCTGCTATTCCGGTTAACCAGCCCGCACGTTCGGGCGACGTTGGCGCACCTTTGCGCAGGTGCAGCACCATGGGCACAGAAATGGCCAGTGCGGAAATTAACGATAATTGCAGGCATTCTGCGCCATATTGCGCCATGCTTGCTGCCACGCCCGGCCCGTTAATGACGGCAAGGACAAGGCCGACAATGGGAAATAACGCCGCCGCGCCCAATGCAATGACCCAGCCATTATTATGCCGTCCCACCGATGGCGATGCCATGGCCAATAATGCATGTGCCGTGACCCCGCCCAATAAAATTAACATGCCGGAACGCAGCAAAAACATGGGCGCTGGTTGCCCCGCCGCCAAATCGCCGCGCATACCTGTGCCAAAAATAATCGCCGCCATAGCAAGAATGACAACAATTGAAATTATGGCAAAACCGGTACGGCGGCTTAACCGCTTAACAGGCCTTAAATCATCAACCAGATTGTCAATAAAGTTAAACTCATTCATGTCATTCACTCTCAATCATTCCGATTCAATCAACGCGGCCATTTTCTTTAACCCGCGATGTACATTTACCTTGACCAGCGCCTCGCTTTGGCCTGTTCGTTCACAGGCATCGGCAATGCTATGGCCCTCAATTTTGGTTAACCTTATCACCTCCGCCTGTGCAGGGGGGATTTGGTCCAATAAACGCGATATGCCAATATTGGCGATAACCACCTCTTCATGGCTATCTTCCCCAATGGTTTCGGGGATTTCATCGGCCGCATGTTTATATTCTTGCCGCAATTTATCGACCCAGCGATAGCGGGCAATGGCGGCCAACCAAGGCAGAAATGCACGGCTGCTATCATAGCTTTGTATTTTTTTATGCACCGACATCAATGTTTCCTGAATTAAATCATCGACCATATCGGGCGCAATTTTTTGTGCATAATATCGTTTCAACCATTTGGCCGTTTCTTTTAATAAAGCCGCATAGGAACTTTTATCGCCCTGCTGTGACTTTATCATCAAATCGCGTAATATACTGTCGCTCGCAATCATGCTGCGTAACTCTTTCTTGATAAAATATGGTCAAGCGAGAATAGGCCGCCACCACGAACAATCAAGGTTAAAGCCATGGCGACCCAAATAATATGTACCTGCCACCATGCATCGGGATAAACAAAAAATTGAATAACCAATGTCATGATTAACAATGCTGTAGCAGAAATCCGCGTGAACAATCCCAAAATTAACAAAATGGGGAATAAATGTTCGGCATAGGTCGCCATATAGGCGGCAATATCAGACGGCAGGGGGACGCCTGCATATTCCTCCTCAAACAGGAATGTCGTGGTTTCACTTAGCTGTAGCCAGCTTCCTTCCTCTACCTTTGTTCGGCCCGAACGCCAGAATATGCCCGCCAAGGCAACACGCACAAATAAGAGCATCATCGCCTCTGGCACGCGGCCAGATATAAATGCCGCAAATTGATGGTAGCTATTTTGAATTTTATGTATCATCTTATATTCCCTGAATATTTAATCTCTATATATTGATATTCGGGGGAAGGGATGAATAGGTTACAATTATGTAATTTTATTTTATTGCGACTTAAAAATATTTATGGCTCAATCGACAATATCTGCATTTGGATAATGTCAATTAAAATGGGCAGGGGGTCATTAAAGCCCATTTCCTGAATAATATGGGATAGGATATTTTCAATTTTCGTTCCCTTATCAATCATGTTAATTAACTGGTATTGAACATGATTTAAGGGGATAAACAGCAGCTGTTCATGGGGGCGGTGAACGGCGATTGCCGCAACATCTGATGCGCTCATATCACCCAATATTTCATGCAAATCACCATGTAATGGCGCGTTGAGCGGGATTTGGAAAAATGAATATGTCGTTCGCAACATGGCCGATAATAGGCCCGCTTCGTCAAACCGGCCCAATTGTTCCAATGTTAAAATGTCATCGGCCATGGCATGATAGCTTTTGAGCCAGGCCCATTCAATTTTGGCCAGATCGATGATGGCAATATCTTGCCCTTCTTCCTGCAAATAATCTGCAAAGCCATGTCCAATATCGCCATTATGACATATGCGTATATGCGGCAGTTCAATATATTTTCGCGAAATTTGGTTGAAATTATCTTCGCCCATCGCTGTGCGGGTCATGGGGAAAGTTTCTTCCAATGCCACCAACCGCGCATGGTTGATGGTGTTGGCATGAGCCATTAAGCCCAAAAATACGCGGTCTATTGGCCCTTTATACAGGCGTTCATCAATGCTATTTGGCCCTAAATTGATGCTATTGACAATATTGTCCAAAATATATTTGAAATTGGGCGGATTATCCATTTTGGCCAGCCTGTTGCTTATTAACTGCCTGCTCTATAATGCGCCGCGCCTTTTTCACTTCATCCATTAAAATATCATATTGCGGGATATTATTATCCCATTCAATCAATATGGGGCAAGGAGGTGATTTGGACAGATAATATGAAAATAAATCCCAGCAATCATCATTGGGCGCGCGGCCATGATCGTCAATCAATAATGGGCCGCTATCATGATGTTCGACAAAATGGCCGGCAAGGTGGATTTCGCCGACATGTTCGGGATTGATTTGGCCCAAATATTCATAGGCACTTAATCCCAAATTTTTGCAAGACACATCCACATTATTTATGTCCAATATCATGCCGCATCCGGAAAGCTGACATAATATATCCATAAAGGTGGTTTCATCCATTTCATCATGGGTAAATGCCAAATAACGTGACGGATTTTCGATTAAAATTTTGCGGCCAAGCTCATGCTGCACAATATCAACCTGCGCGGCAAAATGCGTCAGCATTTCGGCGGTATAGGGGATGGGCAGTAAATCGGCAAAACGATCATGGGCATTGCCTGAAAAACTTAAATGGTCCGAAACGCTTGCGGGACTATATCGCGCGCAAATTTGTTTTAATCTGCGCAGTTCCTCGCGGTCAACGCCATCTGGAGAACCAAGGGACAGGGCGACAGAATGAAAACTTAATGGGTAAATTTCGGCAATGGCGGCTAGCCAATTATGTGACGGGCCGCCACCCCATATACCATGAGGGCCGATATAATTTTGCGGATGAAGCTCCACCCATGCGGGTGAGTATATGACCTTATTTGATTCCGAGGAATGTTGGAGAAGGTTATCATAATGGTCTGGTTTTAAACCAATCCCCACATCATGTGGCAGGGGGGCTGGATTGGTTAATTTGCTTTCCATATGATCGGTGGGCTTCATCTACAAAATTACTTAATTTTTATTTTTTTGGCTTTGGCGCCATATTGCCGGCTTTTGCTTTTAATGAACCGCCCATTTTAACGCAGCTGCCTTTTGCTACATATTTCCATGCATTGCCTTGATAATCAACGGTGGATGTTCCTGCACAGCTTGTGCCTGGACCGGCGGCGCAATCATTTTTACCTTTTAATGAAACGCCATAGCATTTTTCCTTTGCACCGGCGGCAACCGCAGGGGTTGAAATCAATGCTGCGGCAGCGGTTAAAGAAGCAGCAGCGGCGGTAATTTTCAAAATATTATTCATGTTAATCTCCAAAAAAAAATCTATTTATAATCTTGCCATCATCGGCGCAAATTACGCATCCATTTATGATGTCATAAGGGGTTTCGTGGATAATGAGAAAAAGGTTACAAATTTTCTTTGAAAAAATATTTTTTTTATCCCTGCTGGCCCTTGACCTTTATTTTTAAAACGCCATATGGGCGATGTTAGCACTCGATATGATAGAGTGCTAGTTTGAAATCAACATATTGTTTTTGGGGCGGTATCGCAGAATTTTTCGCGTTAGCGCATCCAAAATCAATGTATAACCTATTGAAAGAAAGGCACGTATATGACATTTCGTCCATTGCATGACCGCGTTCTTGTTCGCCGTGTAGAAGCAGAAGAAAAGACCGCTGGTGGAATCATTATCCCTGATAGTGCGCAGGAAAAGCCACAAGAAGGTGAAATTGTTTCCGTTGGAACAGGCACAAAATCAGAAGACGGCAAAGTCACGCCGCTTGATGTAAAGGCCGGCGACCGCGTGTTATTTGGTAAATGGTCAGGCACCGAAATTAAAGTCGGTGGTGAAGACCTTATCATCATGAAAGAAAGCGATATTTTGGGGATTTTGGGATAATTTATTCCATATAACACGCATATTTCATGCCGTGTAACCAAAAAATAGTTTAAGAAAAAGGAAATTTAATATGGCTGCTAAAGACGTAAAATTTGGCCGCGACGCGCGTGAACGCATTCTTCGCGGTGTTGATATTCTTGCCGATGCGGTAAAGGTAACATTGGGACCAAAGGGCCGTAATGTTGTTTTGGATAAAAGCTATGGCGCACCGCGTATCACCAAAGATGGTGTGTCGGTTGCCAAAGAAATCGAATTAAAAGATAAATTTGAAAATATGGGCGCACAAATGGTGCGTGAAGTTGCTTCAAAAACCAATGATGTCGCAGGCGATGGCACCACCACCGCCACCGTTTTGGCGCAGGCAATTGTTCGTGAGGGCATGAAATCTGTCGCAGCGGGCATGAACCCAATGGATTTGAAACGCGGTGTTGATTTGGCCGTTGCAAAGGTTGTTGAAAATCTAAAAGGTCGTTCAAAAGCAGTTGCAGGCACCAATGAAGTGGCGCAAGTTGGCGTTATTTCTGCCAATGGCGATACCGAAGTGGGTGAAAAAATCGCCGAAGCCATGGAAAAAGTTGGCAAAGAAGGTGTTATCACTGTTGAGGAAGCAAAGGGCCTTGAATTTGAATTGGATGTTGTTGAAGGCATGCAATTTGATCGTGGTTATTTGTCACCATATTTCATCACCAACACCGAAAAAATGCTGACCGAACTCGACAATCCTTATATCCTTATCCATGAGAAAAAGCTGACCAATTTGCAGCCTATGCTCCCCATTTTGGAAGCAGTAGTGCAAGCTGGCCGTCCATTGTTAATCATTGCCGAAGATATTGAAGGCGAAGCATTGGCGACGTTGGTTGTTAATAAACTTCGCGGCGGTTTGAAGGTTGCTGCGGTAAAAGCACCTGGATTTGGTGATCGCCGTAAAGCAATGCTTGAAGATATTGCCATCCTTACCAAAGGTGAAATGGTATCTGAAGATTTGGGCATTAAGCTTGAAAATGTAACCGTTGGCATGTTGGGTCAGGCAAAACGCGTTACCATTGATAAAGACAATACCGTTATTGTTGATGGTGCGGGCGATGCGCCAGCAATTAAAGCACGTGTTGAAGCAATTCGCGCACAGGTTGAAAATACCACTTCTGATTATGACCGTGAGAAATTGCAAGAACGTCTTGCCAAATTGGCAGGCGGCGTTGCAGTCATTAAAGTTGGCGGCGCAACCGAAGTTGAAGTGAAAGAGAAAAAAGACCGTGTTGACGATGCATTGCATGCGACACGCGCGGCTGTTGAAGAAGGCATCGTCCCTGGCGGCGGTACTGCGCTTCTTTATGCGACAAAATCTCTTGAAGGTTTGACCGGCGCAAATGATGACCAAACACGTGGTATCGACATTGTTCGCCGTGCGCTTCAGGCACCAGTTCGCCAAATCGCAACCAATGCCGGTTTTGACGGCGCGGTTGTTGCTGGCAAATTATTGGAACAAAGCGATGAGAATTTCGGATTTAACGCATCGACCGATGTGTATGAAGATCTTGTCAAATCAGGCGTGATTGACCCGACCAAGGTTGTTCGTGCAGCATTGCAAGATGCCGCTTCTGTTGCCGGTTTGTTAATCACCACCGAAGCTGCCGTTGCAGAATTGCCCGAAGATAAATCAGCACCTGCAATGCCCGATATGGGCGGCATGGGCGGTATGGGCGGCATGGGCGGAATGGGCTTCTAAGCCTTTTTCCACCACGCTAGCGCGTAAAAATATGGCCGGAGGGAGCAATCTTTCCGGCCTTTATTTTGGCCGGCATTATTTTGGCCGGCATTATTTTGGTCGGTCATTTTTGCGGGAATATATTTGGGCATATATTTTTATGGCCGCCCCATAATTTGGATATTTAATGAATAGTGCCAAATGTGACCTTGTTGGACAGAATGATGATAAGTCGTTCAATTTGCCGCCAACGGGCAAATAAAATATAATTGCCCAAATCGCGATATTTATGGGCGCGTTCATTTGCCTCTACGCTTGCCAACATGCCCATTTCATCAATTAATGATTGCGCGATAATGGCGTCTTTGGATTGCACAAATATAGGCAGGTTGATTGACAAATTTTTTCCCCATTTTATTTTTATGACGCCAATTTGGTCAAAATATATTGGCGTATTTTTTGTGTAAAAATATGTATAGCGCGGCAATATGGACGAACATTCAACTTTCATGGTTATTAAAAAGTTATTTTTATTCGGACCATATTTATGCGCAATAGATACTTGCATATTCGCCATATCGCGCACATTATAACATCATGGAAAATGACAAAACAAAACAACCATTGGGCGGCGGAATTTTTATTGCCATTGGCATGATATTGGGTGCTTTTATCGGCATATATTTTGGCCAGCCGACAATTGGTTTTCTCTCCGGAATGGCTTTGGGCTCTATCATTGCGCTCACCATGTGGAAAAAAGGCAAATAATCTATCTCATGACTGCGCCTATCATTATGGATGGCCGCGCCATGAATAAAGGGGCATAAAATGTGGAAACATATTCGTAATCTTTCAATTTTGGTCATTATATTGGCCCTGATTTTTGGATGGTGGTTGACCCGACCCGATGTCGCGCAATATAGCACCGCCGATTTAAGCGGCGAGCGGCCCATTATTGGCGAGGCGCGTGAACAAACATTTCCCACCATAAATGTCGCCAATGTTGATAGGTGGAAAAAGGACGAATCCCCCATCGTGGCCAAGGGATTGACCGTGACCAGATTCGCCGATGATTTGGACCATCCACGCAATATTATCGTGCTGCCCAATGGGGATATTTTGGTTGCCGAAACCAATAAACCACCTGCGGATGGCGGCGGCTTAACCGGCATGATGGCCAGATATTTAATGGGCAAGGCTGGGGCGGGCGTGCCATCGGCCAACCGCATCACCTTGTTGCGCGATGCAAATGGCGATGGCGTGCCAGAGGTGCGCAGCAAATTTGTTGACGGGTTAAATTCCCCATTTGGCATGGCGGTTGTGGGTGATAATTTTTATGTCGCAAATACCGATGCTATTTTGCGTTTTGATTATAAAGAGGGCGATACTGCCCTGTCTGGCAAGGGTGAGGAAATTTATAAATTAAATGCCACCGCGCCCAACATGCATTGGACACGCAATTTAATCGCCAGCCCGGACGGCAAAAAATTATATATTGCCGTGGGTTCAAACAGCAATATTGGCGAAAATGGCATGGATAGCGAAAAAGGCCGCGCCATGATTATCGAATATGATTTGGAAAAGAAAAAGGCGGGAACTTATTCATCCGGCCTGCGCAACCCTGTTGGCATGGATTGGGATGCAGAGGGGCAATTATGGACCGTTGTCAATGAACGCGACATGCTTGGCTCTGACCTTGTCCCTGATTATTTGGCCGCAGTTGAATTTGCCGCTGATTATGGCTGGCCACATCATTATTGGGGTGGGTATACCGATTATCGTGTGCAGCCCGAAATGCCGGAAAAACGTCAATATGAACGCCGTCCTGATTATGCGCTTGGCGCACATACTGCGCCGCTTGGCATTGCTTTTGAAAAATATGGCCTGCTTGGCGCCAATTATGCGGGCGGTGCATTTATTGCGCGTCATGGTTCGTGGAATAGAGAACCTGCCGCAGGTTATGATGTTGTTTTTGTCCCGTTTAAGGCGGGCAAGCCAGTGGGCAAGCCAATTGATATTTTGACCGGATTTTTGGATGAAAATGGCAAGGCAAAGGGCCGCCCAACCATTGTTGCCATGGCCAAGGATGGTAGTTTATTGGTCAGCGACGATGTGGGTAATATTATCTGGCGGGTATCAAAGTCGAAATAATTACCGCCATAATTTTGGATAAAATAAAGGCCGCAGATAATATCATATCGCGGCCTTTTTTATGTGTAATGCAATTATTTGCAGCGCCTTAGGCTGCAAATTCTTCTGCCGATAGGGCATATAGGGGCTGTGCACCCGACAATGCGCTATGTTCCAATCCCATGGCCTCACCCACCATCACATTTAGATAATATTGTGCGCTGGCGATTTTTGATTTCAAAAATGGACTGTCGCCTTCTTGGCTTTGAACCAATTTTGCCGCCTCCAATTGCTGCGCCATTAACCAGCCTGCCGTTGCAACCGACAACATGGTGGTAAAGGCGTAGCTGCCCGCCAAGCGATCATCGATATTATTATTTTCCACCATAGAAGTGCAAACGCGCATACAGGCATCGGCCAAGCGGGACAGCGCGTCATGGCCGTCTTTTTTCGCGTCATTTATGATATGAGAAATATGCTCTTTCAACGCATCACCGCCGCGCATACCCATTTTACGGCCCACTAAATCGGCGGCCTGTATGCCATTTGTGCCTTCATAAATGGCGGCGATACGAATATCACGATAATATTGGGCGACACCAGTTTCCTCAATATATCCCATGCCGCCATGCACCTGCACACATAGGCTGGCAATCTCGCTGCCCAAATCGGTGCCATAGGTTTTGGCAAGTGGGGTTAATATATCGACTGCTTCCTTTGCTGCTTCATCGCCCAATGACGCCAAATCAACCTTGCTTGCCGAATAATATAATAATGCACGTAGCGCCTGTGTGCCCGCCTTCATCCGCATTAACATGCGCCGCACATCGGGATGTTGAATAATGGTGACGGATGATTTGTCGGCTGCGCCTGCTCTGGCCGATTGCACGCGGTCTTGAGCATAGGAAATGGCGGCCTGTGTCGCCGCCTCGGCAATTTGCACGCCCTGTAAGCCCACATTTATCCGCGCATTATTCATCATGGTGAACATGGCCCGCATGCCGCCAAATTCTGGGCCGATTAACTCACCAATGCTTTCGCCATCTTCGCCAAATTGCAAGACGCAAGTGGGCGAGGCGTTAAGCCCCATTTTATGTTCAATTGAAATGGTTTTTACGCCATTTTCTTCGCCCAAACTGCCATCATCATTCACCCGATATTTCGGGACAAGGAATAATGAAATACCGCGCGTTCCCTCTGGTGCATCAGGCGTGCGGGCAAGGACAAGGTGCACGATATTATCGGCCATATCATGATCGCCAAAGCTGATATAAATTTTTTGTCCTGCAATGGCATATGTGCCATCACCGCGCGGGGTGGCGGTGGATTTTAACGCGCCAACATCCGATCCGGCCTGTGGCTCGGTTAAATTCATGGTGCCGGTCCATTCACCGCTGGACAATTTGGGCAGATATTTTTCCTTTTGCGCGTCGCTGCCATGATGCAAAATCGCCTCAATCGATCCTACTGACAAAATGGGGCAAAGGGTAAAGGCCATATTTGCCGCGCCAAGTGAATCCAGCGCCGCCATCGCCAAAGTAAAGGGCAGGCCCTGTCCGCCAAATTCGGCAGGGGCGTTAATTGTGCCCCACCCATTTTGCACATAATGTTGATATGCATCGCGATATCCCTGCGGCATGACCACGCGGCCATCCTTCATCTGTGCGCCAACCATGTCGCCAACACGGTTTAACGGCGCAAATTCACCCGCCGCAAAATCGCCAATCCCCTCCACAATTGCCTGCACCATATCTTCGCTGGCGTCGCTAAATGCATTATGGCCGGCCAATTGATCAATTTGGGCAATATGTTTTAGGACGAATAATTGTTCTTGGGTTGGCGCAGTAAATGACATTTTGGCGAAGTTTCCTTTTAATTTTGAATATGCATCTATATAACGCATTAATATGCAACGCTCAAATCCCCAAGGGAAAAGCCAGATTTTTTCACCCAGCGCCGAATCATATTCGCGCGCCGTCAATTTATTGCGCAATGGCGCTTTGGTGGCTGCGCCTACCGAAACGGTATATGGCCTGGCCGCCAATGCAAAGGATGATGAAGCAGTAGCCGCCATTTATCGCGCAAAGGGACGGCCCGATTTTAACCCGTTAATTGTGCATGTGCCCGATATGATGGCGGCGCAAAAATTGGCTGATTTTAACCCAATTGCCGAAAAATTGGCCGAAAAATTCTGGCCTGGTCCATTGACCATAGTTGCGCCCCTGCGCCATGATGCAGGGGTGGCCGCCGCAGTGACTGCGGGATTGCCCACCATTGCCATTCGTTGTCCGGCCCATCCGGTTATGCAAACATTATTGCGGCAAAGCGGGCTATATTTGGCCGCGCCCTCTGCGAATAAAAGCGGGGGGATTAGCCCGACCTGCGCCGCGCATGTCGATGCCAGCCTTGGCCAAAATGTGGACATGATTTTGGATGGCGGAAATTGTGAACGAGGATTGGAATCCACCATAATCAGGGTGATTGATGAACAAATTTTCATTCTTCGTGAAGGGCCAATTACACGAAATATGCTGTTAACATTTGCGCCAGTAAAAATTTATGCGAAAAATGAGGATGGAGTTATCACGGCACCTGGGCAATTAAGCAGTCATTATGCGCCTAATAAACCGCTTAAATTACATGCCACATCGGCAAATGAGGATGAATTTTATATTGGTTTTGGCAAAATGAAATGCGATGAAAATTTATCTGTTAATGGCGATATGATGGAGGCGGCGGCAAATTTATATGCCGCGCTGCACCGCGCTGATGCTTCAGAAAAAAATGCAATTGCCATCGCGCCGATTTTTGATGATGATATTGGCGCGGCGATAAATGATCGGTTACAACGCGCCGCCGCGCCACGGTAAATATAATGCGAAAAATATCCCATCTTTTGCTTTTTGCGCTTTTATGCTTGGCATTTGCGCCGGTTAATCCTGCCCATGCGGTTATTGATGCAGAGCCAAGCCAAACAGAAATTGACGATTATCGCGACTTAATTTCACAAGATGTCCGTTTGGCAGGCATTGGATATCGGCTGGCCAAGGCAAATGCTGCATATTGTTCGCAAAAAATGCAATATAGCGGCCTTATCCTGCATGATATTGCGCAATATGCCGACCCGCAATTCATCCGGCATATTTTTCCCTTTACCCAAGAAATTGAAATATCGGGCGTTGTAAAGGACAGTCCCGCCGACAATGCCGGCATTGCAGCAGGAGATGGCGTAATCAATTTTGGCGATAATTTGTGGCAATGGGAAAATCATCCCGCGCCTACTTCGTGGCAAAAGGGTTTTGAGCGGCTGGCCGATTTTAAACAAATTTTACGCGGTGCATTTAATGAAAATGCCGCCCTATCATTCATGCTGCAACGCGGTGTTACCCGGCAACAATTTTTGATTAAATCTGAACAAGTCTGTCTTAGCGAATTTGAGGTCAGCAGCGGTGGAAATTTAACCGCAGGGGCAAATGGTATAAAAATTCGCATCAGCATGGGTTTGATGAATTATGCACCCAATGATGATGAATTGTCGGTGGTGGTGGCGCATGAAATGGCGCATAATTTATTGCGCCATCGCCAATTTTTAAAAGAAAATGGCGTAAGCGACGGGATTGGCCGTATTTTTGGTAAAAGTGCGAAATTGCGGCGCGGGACAGAGGAGCAGGCGGACCGGCTGGCCATTTGGTTAATATATAATGCCGGATATGACCCGCAAAGCGCGATAAATTTTTGGATTAGATATGGCAAAGAGCATGGCCAAGGAATTTTTACAGAACCAACGCATGATCGTTGGAAAAATAGGGTAAAGTTTATCAATGAAGAAATTTCTGCTATTCACAAAATGAAGTTAGATAATGAAAAATTGATGGATGAAAAGGGCTTTGTCAAATTGGATCCGCCTTTATTATCTGCCTTTCGGATAGAAAATATATTAGATGATGGAGCACAGCAGCAATGATAGATAATATTAAAAATCAATCCATTGGTCAAAAAATCCTATTTGTGGCGGGGATGTTGATGCTTTCATCCTGCGCGGTGATGGATAAGCCGGTAAGCGGGCAAAATAATGGTGAAAGCATTGCGGCAAAGGTGAAAGAACAAAGCGCGCAATATTTCGCCCAGGCAATTTTGTATGATGGTAAAAATAATGTCGCGGGAAAGGCATTATTTAGCCAGAATGCAGGCAAAGTCATTATGCATATTGACGTTATATTAAGCGAAGAAGGGCTGCGCGGCATGCATTTGCATGAAAAGGGTGTATGTGAAGGGCCCGACTTCACATCAGCCGGTGGGCATTGGAATCCGGCAGGGCGCGGGCATGGCACAGAAAATCCTATGGGACCGCATCATGGCGACCTGCCCAATATCATGACCCTTAAAATGGGAAAGACGAAAAAGACAATAATTTTGGACAAAGCAGAAAAAATAGAAGATTTTTATGATGCCGACGGCACATCAATTGTCATTCACGCCGGACCGGATGATATGAAAACCGACCCCAGCGGCAATAGCGGCCCGCGCATCATATGCGGTGTCATTCGCCCGATATAATAAATTTTTCGGGCGATATATGTTTAAGCAGCAATGCCGACATCGGGCACATTTTCGCCCAATGCGGCCTTTAATAATGCCTCCTCAATTGATTTTAATTTATTTTTATTGTCAATTTTGGCGCCAAATAAATCGGTGACATAAAATGTATCCACCGCCCGCTCGCCATAGGTGGCGATATGTGCGCTATGCAGCATAATTTTGGATTTAAACAATGCATGGGCCAAATTGCTTAATAAAGCGGGCCTGTCACGGGAATTTACCTCCAGCACGGTAAAACGGTTTGATGCCTGATTATCAATAAATACCGATGGTGAAATTTTAAACGCATCGGCACGCATCCTGACCAACGGCTTTGCCTCCAATTTCGGGGCTAATTTGCTACGATTGGCAAGTGCGTCGCCAATGGTTTGCTTTAATTTTGCAATTTGTGCTTCTTCTTGAAATGGGCGGCCAAGCGGATCTTGGATTAAAAAATTATCTAGAGCGACCCCATCTTTTGTCGTGTGGATACGTGCATCTATAATATTGCCGCCCGATAAATGAATGGCGCCCGCCATACGGTAAAATAAACCGGGGTGATCGGCAGCCATAATAGAAACCAATGTCGCGCCACGTTCGGGATAATAACAAATATCCAGCGCCAATTCCGTGTCCTTATTTTCATGTAATAATAATATATTACGTTCAATAATATCCTCAGGCTCGGCAATCCAATATGGATCGGGCAATTTACGCGCAATATTATTATAGGCGCTTTTTGATAATGATATATTTTCTTGAATATTGGCCTTTTTGGTCTTTACCCGTTCATCACGGCCACGTTGTTTATGGCCCAAACGCAGCACTTCTTCAGCGGCATCATATAAATCGGTTAATAATTGCCGTTTCCAGCTGTTCCAGACGGCAGGGCCAACTGCGCGAATATCCACCACGGTAAGGACCAGCAGCAACCGCAATCTTTCGGGTGATTTCACGATTTGGCAAAAATCCAATATGGTTTTGAAATCGGATAAATCACGTTTGAACGCAGTGGCCGACATCAATAAATGATGACGGACCAACCATGCCACCATTTCGGTTTCCGCATCGGACAGGCCCAGTCGCGGACACAAAATTTCGGCAATTTCCGCGCCCAAAACGCTATGGTCGCCGCCGCGTCCCTTTGCAATATCATGCATGAATGTGGCGACATATAAAACCCGTCTGCTTGAAATTTGTTTCATAATTGATGCGGCAAGCGGATGGTCTTTTTTCAATTTTCCCTGTTCAATTTGCGCCAATAAGCCAATGGCACGAATGCTATGTTCATCGACGGTATAATGATGATACATGTCAAACTGCATCTGGGCGACAACCTTGCCAAAATCGGGGATGAAACGGCCAAATATTGTTGCTTCATTCATCCACCGCAGCACGGTTTCAGGGTCGCGTTCGCTGCATAAAATATTAAGGAATAACTCATTTGCCCTTGGGTCAAGGCGCGTTATTTTCTTAATCAATTTTGCCTGTCTTCGCGCGGTGCGCATCGCCTCTGGATGGATTTCCAATTCAAATTTATCGGCCAGTTGGAAAATCTCAATCAATCGCACCGGATCTTCTTTGAAAAAATCTTGATTGGGTAAGGCAAGCCGCCCACGATCCAACCGAAAACCATTTAATTTGCGCGGGCGGCGCATGATGGTGGGCAGGAAACGTCGGCCCTTTTGCGCCATATTATTATCCAAATGGGCGATGAATAACCCCGTCAAATCGCCAACAATTTTTGCATTTAGGAAATAAAATTGCATGAATCGCTCAACCGCGCTTTGCCCCTCTCTATCGGCGAAATTCATTCTTTCAGCAATTTCGCGTTGCAAATCAAATGTTAATCTGTCCTCTGCTCGGCCCGTAATTTGGTGCAAATGGCAGCGCACGGCCCATAGGAAATTTTCCGCATTCCAGAATTTTTTATGTTCTGCCTTGGTAAATAATCCAAAATCAACCAATTCACGGGCCACACGCACACGGTGAACATATTTCCCAATCCAATATAATGTGTGCAAATCACGCAGCCCGCCCTTGCCATCCTTTACATTGGGTTCAACCACATATCGGCTATCGCCCATGCGTTGGTGGCGTGCCTCACGCTCGGCCATTTTGTCGGCAATGAATTGTGGGGCGGTCTTGCCAACAACTTCGGCCCAAAAACGGTTTCGTGCCTCGGCATAAATATCGCGGTCGCCCCAAATGAACCGCGATTCCAACAGGGCGGTTCTGATAGTCAAATCCTCTTTGGCCATGCGAACGGTTTCGTCCAATGATCGGTTTGATTGGCCAACCTTTAACCCCAAATCCCATAACCAATATAATATCGCCTCGGCCACCTGTTCGGCCCATGCGTTGCGCTTAATCGGGGTAATAAAGGCAATATCAACATCGCTATGCGGCGCCATTTCGCCGCGCCCATATCCGCCGACCGCGACCAAGGCGATACGTTCGGCGGCGGATGGATTTGCCACGGGATATAGATTTTGGGTGACATGGTCGTAAATTATTCGGACCAGTTGATCGACCAAAAATGCCTGCTGTGCGGCGGCGGCATGGCCCGCAGAAGGCGCATTCATTAACCGATGGGCAATTTCTTTGCGCCCATTTTCCAATGATTGTTGCAAAAGTGATAAAATTTGCGCGCGCGAATTGGCACTATTTTCTTCATGAATAAGTTGCAGTGCCTCGAAAATAGATTTTCGATCGATAATGGCGCGTTGATTTTCAATTTTTTGCATATCATTTCATTATAGGCGCAAAGACATGATGGGCAAGGCCATTGAGCCCTGCCACATATAAAAATTTCCTAAAAATTATGCTTTGCGATATTTTATATCGAAATTTATGCCAATTTAGCCATTTACCCGTTCATTAAATAATTTACGCAGCAAGACACGGTCGATTTTTTGCGTGCCAAGGCGGGGTAATAAACCAACATGATGCCAAAAATGAACTGGCACTTTAAATGGCGCCAATCTTGCCTTGATAAATTCGGCAATATCGGCCTCATCCAATGCTGTATCATCCTTGGTCACATAAATCATGCCGGGGACTTCGCCATATTTTTCATCTTCTATTCCGATAATGGAAAGCTCGACAATGGCGTCATGCTCATAGGCGGCAGCCTCCACCTCAGGACAGCTAATATTCTCGCCGCCGCGAATGATGATGTCCTTTTTCCGGTCAACGATGAATAAATATCCATCTTCATCCAAATATCCAATATCACCGGTTAAGAAGAAACCATCCTTGGTAAAGGCGGCCTTGGTCGCTTCTTCATTATTCCAATAACCAAGGAAATTGGCGATGGAACGAATGCCAATTTCGCCGCGCTCCCCCTGTGGCAGTTGATTGCCATTATCATCAATTATGCCCACTTCGACAATTGGTTTGGTTGCAGGACCGGTGCTGGTTGGTTTGGCCAAATAATTTTCGGTAAAATTACCGCAGCCCACGCCATTGGTTTCGGTTAAGCCATAGCCGAGCAGGGGAAAGGCATGTTCCATTTCTTTTTTAATTTTACGCACATGGTCCACAGGACGCGGCGCGCCGCCAGCGGCAAAGGCGGTGCAGCTGGTAAGGTCATATTCTTTACGTTTTGGATGGGTCGCAATTTCAATGCTCATCAACGGAACGCCAACAAAATAGGTGATTTGTTCTTTTTGGATAAGGCGCATTGCATCCTCAGCATCCCATTTGGGCATTAAAACCAATTTGCGGCCAATGGCAAAGCTTTGCATGAAAACCGGCACAGCGGCAGTAACATGGAATAATGGAACATTTAATAATGTTGCGGGCTGTAAAGTGGGGGCTTGCCCCATAGAGGTCATTAATTCAAAAAATGTCAATGTTTGGCCGACATAGCTCATCACACCTTGCACCACGCCGCGATGGTCGGAATATGCGCCCTTTGATTGGCCGGTTGAGCCAGATGTGAATAATATTGTCGCCAAATCCTCGCCCGTTAATTCGGGCAGGGCGGTTTCATGGTCGCCGCCCTTTTCGATTAAGGCTGATAATCCCTCAGTTGGTGGGCAATCATGCTTGAACAAAATGACCTTTGCCCCGCCAATATCTTCTTTGGCCAATCTTTTGGCGCGCGGCTCATCCGCCAACACAATATTACATTCGGCAAGCCTAATTCCCTCGGCCAATTCATGACCTGTCCACCAACCATTTAATAATGTGGCAACGCCGCCCGCCATAATAATCGCCATTTCCGCGATAATCCAATTGGCGGAATTTCGCGCCGCAATACCAATATGGTCGCCCTTTTTAACGCCATGTCCGGCAACCAAACCGCCGGCCAAGGTGCGCGCGGCGGCATAGGTTTCGGCAAAACTCAAACGAATTTCATTGTCGACAAGGAAAATTTTGTCTCCTTGCTGGGCACAGAAAAATGCAAAATAATCACGTAAATTTGTCGGAGCCTGCTTTATCATGGGCAAATCGACGCCAAATTTATTAACATAACTCACTGAAAGTGGGCCATTATTGTTCATTAATTTGGCAACTGTTGCCTCAATTGCCATGTCCAATTGGGTGGGCATTACGAATCTCTCCTTTATACTCTTCATTTACCCTTCTATTGCGCTATAAAGGAATGTCAAAAACGTTAGGGGAATAAAGTTGTTTTTAGAAATTTTGGCCAGCAGCAGCGAGGCAATTCGCTTCACCGATTTGGGCGTTGGACCGGTCGCGCTTGACCTTGGCGGATTTCAAATCAGATATTATTCGCTGGGTTATTTATTTGGCATTATTTTGGGTTATTGGCTGCTTTCCCGTTTGATTAAAAAACCAGGCGCCCCCATGTCACAGGCGCATGCCGATGACATGATTTTATACGCAACATTGGGGATTATCCTTGGCGGGCGCATTGGATATATTTTATTTTACAATCCAGTTATTTTGCAAAATCCGATTGATATATTCAAGGTGTGGCAAGGCGGCATGTCGCTGCATGGCGGGACATTGGGCGTTATTTTGGCGATTTGGTTCTTCACCAAAAAACATGGGCTAAATTTCCTACGTTTTTGCGATTATATTGCCTGCGTTATTCCATTTGGTTTATTTTTGGTGCGGCTAGCCAATTTTGTAAATGGAGAGCTTTGGGGACGTGAAACCGATGTTGCATGGGGCATGATTTTCCCCGCTGGCGGCGAAATTGTCCGCCATCCCAGCCAATTATATGAAGCGGGATTGGAAGGATTGTTAATGGCCGCGATATTATGGCCATTATTTTTCAAAAGCGATGCGCGGTATAAACCAGGATTTTTATTTGGCATGGCGGCGATTATTTACGGTTTTTCAAGATTTTTCGTAGAATATTTCCGCGAACCAGATGCGCAATTGCAATGGTTGGTCGATTTAACAGGGTTTAGCATGGGACAATTTTTAACCATGCCGATGATAATCATCGGTCTATATTTGGTTTATACTGCCAAGGGCAGGAGAGAGCGTGTAGAATCTATTGCTGGGGGTAAATCCGTTGCCTGAACAAAATATTCTTGCGTTAAAATTGGCCAAGCAAATTGGCGGTAATGGGCCGATTAGCCTTGCCGAATATATGCGCCAATCAAATGAGGAATATTATAATATATCCGATCCATTGGGCAAAGAGGGGGATTTTATCACCGCCCCGGAAATCAGCCAAATTTTTGGAGAACTGGTCGGTATTTGGTTTGCCGATATTTGGATGCGTTCGGGTGAAAAAAATAATATAAATTATGTGGAGCTTGGCCCGGGGCGGGGAACATTGGCCAAGGATATTTTATCCGTTATCGCGCGTTATGGATGCACGCCACCGGTTCATTTTGTGGAAACCAGCGACGCCTTGCGCGTGAAACAAACACAAAATTGCCCTAATGCGATTTTTCATGATAAAATTGATGATTTACCCGAAAATGGACCATTATTCATTATTGCCAATGAATTTTTTGATGCGCTGCCGATTAACCAAGCAGTCCAAACACATAGTGGATGGCGTGAGTTTGTGGTTGCGCGGGACAGGGGCAATCAATTTCTGGCCATGCCCGGCACAAAGGATGCGGGCAGCTATATTCCAGAGGAGTTTAAGAACGCATCGCCGCACAGCCTGTATGAATATTGCCCCGATGCAGCCAATATCATGTATGAATTGACCCGCCGGGTAAAGGAACAGGGCGGTTTGATTTTGGTTATTGATTATGGATATATGAAACCGCAATTGGGTTCTACATTACAGGCAGTGGCCAATCATAAATCAGTATCTGCATTTAATGAACCTGGAACAATGGATATAACCGCGCATGTCAATTTTTTAGAGCTGGGCAATATTGCGCGTATTGGCAATTTACAGGTGCAGGGCCCGATTGAACAGGGGATTTGGTTAAAAAATCTGGGCGCAGATATTCGCGCCGAAACATTAAGCGCGGCCAATCCAGATCAGCGCGATGTAATAATGCAAGCAAAAGAAAGATTGGTACATCCTGAACAAATGGGCAGTTTGTTTAAGGTGATGGCTGTGCTGCACAATGATTTGCCGCGCGCAGAGGGTTTTGGTTGATTATTATATGTTGATTGGAAATTAGCGCCGATTCAGCCTGTTTTCAAATCTATATTATTTAATCCAGGTCAATATATCGGCGGCCACCATATTTGCCGCCTTATTCAGCGAATATCCCGCCTGCGAAGGTGCAATTTCGGCGACCGGAACATTTGCGGCAAATCTTTTGGTAATGGGCATATTGACCGGATGATGGCGGGTGACATCCGCAATAATCATGGCCTGATTGGTACGGGAATCAATTCCAAATTCATGAAATTTAATGCTTATCCTTTGTATATTTTTGCCAAATCCTTGTTCTTCATCCATCACCACAAAATTGCTGCCTGCGGAAATTTGCTCCATCAATAAAGATTGGAATAAATTATTGGGTTTATCGACCCATGCGGTTTGGGTTAAATAGGCGATATTTTGATCATCAATTTGCACGGGAATTCGCGTTGTGTCCAATTTTCGTGGTAATAAGGGCAAGGCGATAACCAGCCCATTTTCATTATTTAATGATTTAACCTGACCTGCATCCAGCATCTGATTGGATTTTAATGTCAACATGCTTGGCAAAGGATCTGTGCCAAGGCTGATACAAGCAGAAAGCAAGCCGATAACGGGTAAAATAAGCGCTGATTTTAGCATATATTTGGTTTTTTTATTCATCATCTAGGCCTTATTTCTTTGGCTTATAATCGGGTAAATTGGGCGATCCGACAAGCGACGCCGCGCCATTATTTTCCAATTTTTCAGTAACAGATTTCAATGATGCGGATAAATCGCGCAAATCCTTCATCAATCGGTTTACCTCTGGCAAGGTATTTTGTGATACCCCGTCAATGGCCGGTTTCGCAGCATTGGCTGTATCTTCCAATGCGGCAAGGCTTTTCTGCGCTTGTTTCAATGTTTTGTTCACTTCGGCCATTAACGGCTTACCCTCGCCATCAATTAACTGCCCAGTAGAGGCGGCAACGGCGGCCATTTGATCGGCAGCCAATCCCGCCTTTTGCAAGGTGAGGCGCGATTCCCCGATAACTGCGGAAAGTTCCGGACCTGTTTTTGCCAATGAACCAGAAAGCGTTTCAACATTTATCAATATTTTTTCAATGGAATCTTGGTTTTTATCCGATAAAATATTGGTCAATCTTTCGGTTAGGGTGGATAAACGGTCGAGCAGTAAAGGCGCGCTGTTTAACAATTCGCCCAATGCGCCGGGTTTTGTTGGGATAATCGGTGCCCCTGCTGGACAGACCAATTTTGCGTCCTTTTTGGGGCAGGTAATGGGCGGCGCACCTTTAATCGCGCCGCTTAATTGAATTTCCGATGGGCCGGTAAAACCAACACTGGCAATAGTAGCCACGGTGCCTTGTAAAATGGGGGTGTTTTCATCAACCGAGATACGCACACGGACAAATTCTGGATCATCATCCCACAGGCTGATTTCATCAATTTGACCCTTTTGAATTCCCGCAAAGGAAACCGATGATCCCTTGGACAGGCCGGTAACCGCCTGTTTAAAGAAAATATCATATTGTTTTTGATTGCCATCATTAAATTTGGCCAACCAAATGGTGAATAGCGCCAATGATAGCAAAAGGGCCAATGTCACAATGCCGACGAATATATAATTTGACTTGGTTTCCATTATTTCACCTTATGCCCTGTTTTTGCATAGAATGTCTAGCCGCCATATGAAATTTGCCCCAATTCATGGTGAAACCAGCTTTGCCGCCCGCCCGCGCGGTCCGGAAAAATATTCATTTATCCACGGATGATTGGCGGCCAATAATTCATCAACCTTGCCATCGGCAATGACTTTTCGATCTGCAATAACGGCAATACGGTCACATATGGCATGGATACTATCCAAATCATGGGTGATTAAAAACACGGTCAGCCCTAATGTTTCCTTTAATTGCAGGGTCAATTCATCAAATTTTGCCGCGCCAATGGGGTCAAGCCCCGCCGTCGGTTCATCCAAAAATAATAATTCAGGGTCAAGCGCCAATGCACGGGCAAGGCCGGCCCGTTTTTTCATCCCGCCGGAAAGCTCCGATGGATATTTATATGCCGCCTCTGGCCGCAGTCCGCTTAATTGAATTTTGGACATGGCAATTTCATGCAGCAATTTTTCGCTGAAATGCGGATAATATTCGCGCAAGGGTACTTGAACATTTTCCGCCACAGTCAGGGTAGAAAATAATGCGCCGCCTTGAAATAATATGCCCCATTTGCGCCGCACTGTTGCATCGTCGCTTGGGTCATCGTCCAACAAATTGGCGCCAAAAACGCTAATCTCCCCTGCGCTTGGTTGTTGCAGACCAATGATAGAGCGCATCAATACTGATTTACCCGTGCCTGATCCGCCCACAACGCCCAAAATTTCGCCGCGATAGACGTTTAAATTCAAATCCTCATGCACCATATGCGCGCCAAATTTATTGCTTAAACTGTTAATTTCAATAACGGTTTCGCGTTGGTTTTGGCTATTATTCATAATGTCAATCCCAACCAATGCTGCTGAAAAATACGGCAAAAAATGCATCCAGCACAATGACAAGGAAAATCGCCTGCACCACGGCGGCGGTGGTCCGGCGGCCAACTTCTTCGGTATTGCTTTTTACCTGCAACCCATGGAAACAACCGGTCATTGCGATTATGGCGCCAAAAATTGGCGCTTTAATCATCCCGACCCAAAAATCAGTCATGGGGGTGACTTCGCGAATTTTTTGAACATAGGCGGCGGGCGGTATGTCCAATATTATCCAGCATAATAATCCACCGCCCGTAACTGCGACAATGGACGCATAAAATCCCAATAATGGCATCATGATAAATGTGGCCAATGTTCGCGGAATAACCAATGCCTCAATCGGGGAAACGCCAATGGTGCGCATGGCATCAACCTCTTCGGTAATTTTCATTGTGCCAATTTCTGCGGCAAATGCGCTGCCAGATCGGCCCGCCACCATGATTGCGGTCATTAAAACGCCCAATTCACGAAATGTAATTCGGCCAATTAAATTAACAGTAAAAATTTCCGCGCCAAATTGGCGAAGCTGCACCGCGCCTTGTTGTGCAATGACAATGCCGATTAAAAAACTCATCAACCCGATAATGCCCAGCGCCTTTAACCCCACATTTTCAAAATGGGAAACAAGCGCGTTTAGGCGAAATCGGCTGGGGTGACGCAGGCTATATAAAAATGATAAAACCACCTCGCCAATAAAGCCAATAAATTGCAATAATGTGCGCAGTGCATCGACAACACCAAAACCAATATCGTTCAAAATTTGGACGAAACGCGATGATTTGTACCTATCATCTGCAATTTCAATTTGCTGACTGGCCATTTGTTTTAATAATTTTTGGGCATCGTCACTGGCCCCCAAAATCGACGCATTTAATTGTGTTTGCGTGCGATATATTAACCATGCGCCAATGGTGTCCATCCTTGTAATCGCGCTAATATCCAATATGCTTGGTCCATCGGCGGCGCGAAGCTGTGCGTCAATATCGCCAAGATGCGCCAAGGACCAATTGCCGGAAAATTTGGCAATATGCTCGCCGCTTTCGGTCATTTCCTCAATATATTGCGCGGGATCAGTCATAGATAAATAGTTGAAGCAATTTGCAATAAATCACAAGTATAATTGGCGATAAATTTTTTATTCATCCATCACATTATAATGTAAAATATATTGATTTTAAAAAATAATATTTTGATTTTATACAAAATTGATGCATTAGGCTGCCAAAAATCACAAAGAAAAAGCCATATGAAACATAATATTGCCATATATGACATGGATAAAACGGTAACGCGCAAGGCGACCTATGCCCATTTTATTTGTCATATGGTGACGCATCTTGCGCCATGGCGTTTCATCCTTTCCCCTTTATTGATTTTTGCCATTATTTTATACGGCCTTAAAATTTGGCAGCGTAAGGAATTAAAGCAATTTATTTTTGCCATCATGATTGGCAATAAAATTGCGCCGGAAAAAATTGCTCCCCTGTTGGAAAGCTATGGCGAAAAAGTAATTGCCAATAATATTTATTGGCAAATTGCCGAACGGATGCGCGAAGAAAAGGAACAGGGCTATGTCCATGTGCTGGCCACCGCGTCCTTTGAATTATATGTCCATCCCATTGCCCGGCGATTGGGGTTTGACGCGGTTATCGGCACAAAGTTACAGCGCGATAGCCATGGCAATATTTTGGCCAAATTGGCGGGTGAAAATTGCTATGCCATGGAAAAAATTCCGCGCATTGAACAATGGATGAAATCGCGCAATTTTGATAAAAATCAGTCTTTTATTCGTGGATATTCGGATCATGTATCCGATGCGCCCTTATTGGATTTTGCCGATGAGGCATTTGCCACAAATCCGCATGGGCCATTACATCAATTGGCGGTTGAAAAAGGATGGGCCATATTGGATTGGCGCGCATCGTAATTTTTTTACATCATGGCATTTACCGCCCAAACCACGCCCACAATAATAGGAATTCCGGCAATATCTAAATATGCGCCTGCGCGCAGCATTTTGGGTAATTCAATATGATCACTGGCCCATGCTAATGCATTTGGCCCTGTGCCCGATGGTAACATAAACCCCCAACTTGCTGCCATGGCGGCGGGCATGGCCAAAATAATAGGGTCAATGCCTGTGGCAAGGGCAAGGCTGGCGATGACGGGCATGATGCCGCTTGCCGTGGCGACATTACTGGCAAATTCGGTGATTAAAATGACCATCGCCACGACCAATGCCGCCACAATTAACGGGTGAATATGTTGCAATGGTTGCAGCACCTGTCCCAACCAATCGGATAATCCAGAGGCGGTTATTCCGGCGGCGAGCGCCAGCCCACCGCCAAACATCATAATCACGCCCCATGGCGCGCGCTCTGCCTCTTTCCAAATGAGCAGGGGGCGGCCCGTGCCGTCTTGAACAATGAAAAGGAATAATGCACCGGCAATCGCAATGCTGCCATCGGTAATTGCCCCCTTGGGCAAATAGGGTTCGGCAAATGGCTGCAATATCCATGCGATAATGACCAAGGAGATAATGGGGATAAGGCGTTTTTCCGCTATGCTCCATATCGGCACATGGCCAATTGCCTTTTTTGCGGCGGTAACATTAAATATATCAGCCGATAATTTTTGCACATGCGACAAAATCAACGCGCAAATGGGCACAGAAATAATGACAATGGGCATGCCGAAACTGGCCCAGCGTAAAAAATTAATATCCATGCCCAGTTGTTTATTTATCAAACCCGCCGCAATTGCATTGGTGGGCGATCCGACCAACGTGCCAAGCCCGCCAATGGATGCGGAAAAGGCAATGCCCATCATTAACGCGCCCGCCATGCCAAATGTATCGCCCGATTTAAACCCGCCCGCCCGCAATACTGCTATGGCAATGGGTATCATGATTAACGTGGTGGAGGTGTTTGAAATAATCATGGAGAGAAAGGCCGTGGCCGCCATAAATGTGATTAACATGCCAAAATTACTTTTGCCGCTATATTTCAACATGGATATCGCCACGCGGCTGTGCAAACCAACCCGTTCAATGGCCAAAGCGATAAATGCGCCGCCCAAAATTAGGAATAATATCGGCGAATAATATTCCGCCGCCACATCCTTGGCCGGCATAATATCCATCAGGGGCAGAACCAAAAAGGGCAGCAGCGCGGTAATGGTTAGGGGCAGGGCCTGTGTCATCCACCAAATGGCCATTAAAATGACCAGCGCCGCCGCGCGCCATGCGGGCAATGTCATTCCGCCCAAAGGCGGCATGAATATCATGATGATAAAAATCATAATGCCAAGGATAAGCGCGAAATTTTTACCCGATAAAATTTGGGTCATCCGCACAGGCCAATCATTGAAAATTGCCGTCCATATCCATTTTCCAATTGGTGCGTGGCGCGGCGATAGCTGAAATAATCATCCGGCAAGCTATAGGTATCAATTCCCAAACATTCGATTGTTTTGACGCCCGCTTGGGCCAGCTGCGCCGCGACATATCCCTCTATATCGAACATATAATGCCCTACATTGCCATCGATAAAATATCGTTCATTTTGTGGGTCTGCCTGACAAAATATTTTGTAAAAACCCGCATCGACTTCATATGATTTTTGCGCGATGCAGGGGCCAATGGCGGCGACAATATTGTCCTGCTGTGCGCCCAATGCTATCATCGCGGCAATCATATTTTGGCACACGCCGCCAATTGCCCCCTTCCATCCGGCATGAGCGCCGCCAATTATTCCCTTTTTTGCATCACATGCCAAAATGGGCACGCAATCGGCGGTTAAAATTGATAATAAAATATCGGTCCTGTTGGTGACCAATGCATCGCCCTGTGGCCGTTGGCTGACATCATATTGCGCATCGATGGTAATGCAATTGGCCGAATGAATTTGATATAATCCGGCAATTTTTGCCGTTGGCAGGATGGCATCACGGGCAATTTGACGATTTTTGGCGATATTATCCGGATTGTCGGATGAACCAATGCCAATATTTAAACTTTGATACTCACCGGTGGAAACACCGCCCTTGCGGCCCAAAAAGCCATGGGCAATTTGCGGGCCCTGCGCGGTTAATAATTTTGAAATGGCGATATTTGGTTGTTCATTCATCATTATATATTCCCACTTAAAAATTATATATTCCCAGATAAAACGCCGCAAAAAATGATAATTTGGCGCGAATTTATTGACCCATATCAACAAAGCAGCAATGATGAAACATATGACAAAAAATATGCTGATATTTGGCCTTGGCTATACTGCCTCTTTCCTGCGTACCGCATTGATAGAAGGGGGGTGGCAGGTGACGGCGACGCAAAGGGGGGCTGGCGCGTATAGCATGGCATTTGAAGATGAAGATGCGGTGTTGGCGGCCATAAAAAATGCTAGCTTCATTCTTTCCTCTGTCCCGCCGAAAAATGGAACGGATCCCGTTTTGGAAAAATATGGGGCGGCCATATTGGATGCTGCGCCCCAATGGAGCGGATATTTATCCTCCACCGGTGTTTATGGCGATGTAAAGGGCGCATGGGTGGATGAACATAGCCCCATTGGCACAGGGCGCAGAACAGATAGGGCCAAAGCTGACATGGCATGGCAAAATTATGGGGCACATATTTTCCGCCTGCCCGGAATATATGGACCGGGCCGCAATATGTTGGACCGAATTATAGAAGGTAGGGCAAAGAAAATTGACATGCCCAACCAAATTTTCAGCCGCATTCATGTTCAGGATATTGTAGCGGCAATTATAAAATCATTTAATCGGCCCAATGGCGTTTATAATATTGGAGATAATTATCCATGTAGCCAAAATGAGCTGGTTGATTATGCATGTCAATTATTGGGTAAGCCGCCGCCTGCGCTTTTATCTTTGCAGCAGGCCGATCTATCCCCGATGGCAATGGGGTTTTATGCTGAAAACCGACGTGTTTCCAATATGAAGGCGAAAAGGATTTTGGCATGGACGCCGCAATTTGGCGATTATCGCGCGGGTTTATTAAATTGTTATCAGCAAGATGGATATTAAGTTATCAACAAGTTAGATGTTAAAAGGACAGATATTTTATACCCAAAAGTATAAATTTTCCTATTTTTTGCTTAACGTGAACGCATTGATTGGGCCAATCCCAACATGGCAAGTATCGCGCCAATAATTGCCATGCCAGACCAGATATATGCTTCAAAAATTGTCGATAATATCATGGCAACAACAGGAATAAACACGCTGGTATAGGCGGCCTTGCCCGGGCCAATTTCGCGGATGAGTTTAAAATATAGCGGAAAAGTGACCACCGAGCCAATTAAACCCAAATATAAAATACCTGCAATATAGCTTGGCCTTGGGTCAAAGCTGGGCGCACCTGCTATAATGAGGGAGAGCAGCGCATTTGCCACCATGCCATAGAGCATAGACCAAGCCAAAATAACAACAATGGGATAGGCGCTGACCCGTTTGGCGGCCTGAATTATATTGGCCGAGGAGGCAAGCAAAACAGCAATTAATGTTAAAAATATGCCTATAACCACTTCCATCGGATCACCTGGCGCTTGGCGATATTCATGCACCAATAATAATGTCACGCCCAATGAAGCAATGCCTGCGCCAATCCAGAAATTTTTGCTGACCGATTTGCCCAAAAACCATTTGCCGAACAGCGCATTGGGAATGATTAACAATGCAAATAAAACCGCCACCAATCCCGATGTGATATGATGTTCGGCGGCGTAAACAAAATTAAAATTTAATGCAAATTGCACCAATCCAATTATCATGGCCAATCCATGGGTGGCCAGCGGCATATGTAATTTTTCCTTCAAAACCTTACATAATATAAACATACCAATTGCCGCGACAATGAAGCGATATGTCACCGACCAGCTGGGCGGGACGGCGTTTATTTGGTCGGCAATCACCAGCCATGTTGATCCCCAAATAAGGGAGACAAGCATGAAGGGGACAATAATTTTTAAGTTTAAAAAATGGGGCTCATCCTCAACATTGGCTGGGCTGTTCATTTGGTCCTGCTGTTTTATTTCGGCGGCGATTTCTTTGCTTGCTGTATCGCCAATTGTTTCGCTTGTTACAGGATGTGTCATGATGCTTGAAATTCGCCTAAATCGGATATTGCATTGGCCAAGGGGGTGACATCGGCCGGACTGTGGTGCCAACTTGTTACCAAACGTGCGCCATTGACGCCCCAATCGTAAAAATCAAAGCCTTGATTGCGCAATTTTTGCGCCTCATCGGCGGTTAAACGCAGAAAAATTTCATTCACTTGGACGGGGTATAGCAATCTGTCGCCACATGCCGATGCAATAATTTGGGCGGCATGATTGGCGGCATGTGCATTTTCCAGCCATAAATCATCCTCTATCATTGCCAATAATTGCGCGGCCATGAAACGGCCCTTTGAATGTAAATGCCCTGCACGTTTGCGGCGATATTCGCTTGCCTTGGCAAGGTCGGTGTTAAAGAAAATCAGCGCCTCTGCATTCATGCCGCCATTTTTAATGCAGCCAAAGGACAGCGCATCCACGCCCGATAAATGCGTTAATTCCGCAGCACTATAATTGCCCATGGCCACGACATTGGCAAATCTGGCCCCATCGACATGCAAGCCGATTTTGCCTTGTCGCCGCCCATTATTTGCCGGGTTATTTTTCTCAATAATATCGGCCAATTCACGAATTTCCGACGGGGTATATGCCATGCCATATTCGCTGGCATTGGTGATGGATAGGCATGCCGGTTGCACCTGATGCACATCGTCGCGGATGGCGGATATTATGTGCGTCAGCATATGGGGATTTATTTTCGCGCCATCGCCGCCAATGGGGATAATTTGCGCACCAGCGGTGAAAAAACCAGGCGCACCGCATTCATCAACCACAATATGGGCTTCTTCATGGCATAATATGCCCTGATAAGGCTGTGTCATTGCGGCAAGGGCAAGGCAATTTGCCGCCGTGCCGGTTGAAACCGGATGAACGATAATTTCAGCGCCAAAAATTTCACCAAATTTTTCATTTAACTGGGCGCTCCATTTATCCGCGCCATAGGCTGCGTCAACATGATTTGCCTTGGCAATTGCTTCCATTATTTTGGGATGGACCAGCGCGCTATTATCAGAGAAAAATTGCATAAGCCGCATTGCGAGTATTGATGTTTTAGGTCAAGCCAATTTTTCGCATGAAATGGCGCAGACTCTATCTTCCATAAAAAACGGCGCCCTTGATAATCAAAGGCGCCGCTAATTTTTTAAAATTTATTCCTACAAAAAACCGCGATTATTAAAAATTACCGCGAAGCACGAATGAGAATCGACGGTCGTTCATGAAATATGAACGCGGTGCCAATTGACTTGGATCACCGGTATATGCCTGTGAGGTCCTTGTCACTTCGTTCAGCAAATTCACCCCTTGAACACCAATTTTAATATTATCGGTCAAGTTGATAAATGCAGATGCATCCAATTGGCCCGTTGGTTCATTAAAGATGGAGTAGAATGGGAAGATAACATCCGCCGCAGTCAGCAAGAAGCGTGAGCGCCAATTATATGCCGCACGTAAAGATACTGGACCTTTTTCATAAAATAATGCTGCATTGATATTATGTTTTGACAATTGTTCCAATGGCAAATTGCCAGTGGGAACAGTTGATCCTGGTGAATTTACCCCGCCATTTAAGAAGCTATTCGGCAGGCCCTTACTTTTAATATAAGTATAATTGCCAGAGAAACCAAGGCCGCTTAAGAAACCAGGTAAGAAGTCATAGGTTTGCTGATAAGCAATTTCAAAGCCCTTAACCTTACCTTTTCCGTCAAAATTATCTGGACCACGAACCAAAATATCACGGGTGATATTATTGCTTGTAAATTGGATGGTGCGGACATTTTGATAGAAGAAGTCGCTAATATCTTTATAAAATGCGTTGAATGTTATCGAACCTACGCGTGCGAAATACCATTCGGCGGTCGCATCAAATTGCCATGCTGTTGCAGGGCGAATGGCAGGATTTCCAACTTCGGCCGTTAATGCGCCAGAGCCATCTAATGAAACATTCATAAAGTTGCGAAGCACCGCATTATCTGCGCGTGCCAAAACCTTTGACCCAGCAAAACGCAAGACAATATCATCACTTAAGCCCAATTTTAAATTCAGGCTGGGCAATAGATAATTATAATCGCCCCGTGCAACATTATATTGCGATGATCCATTGGCAAATTGCTGTAATTGTAAATAGGCCGCTGGACCTTCATCACATATACCGCCGGGGGTGCTTGTTTGTCCATTGGGCAGGGTGATGGTCGCACAACGTGATGCAAATGTCCCTGATATGCCCAGTGAAGCAGCAGAGCCCACACCCAAGCTACCTGCGCTGGTAACATTGGTGTTCACATAACGTAGGCCAATATTGCCGGATAAACGCGTATCACCGGCAAAATTATCAGTTCCAAAATTCAACATACCATAGGCTGCGAAATCTTGTTGTGTAACAGGTTGGATTTCAGTCGGCAAAAATGCACCATTTGTGCCTCCACGATTTGCAAGTGGCTGCCAACCAGCCTGTCCAGCACCTAAAGCATTCCAGCGGTCAACGACGGTGCGGAAAAATGCAGATGATCCGGTATAATCTTTCGTCAAATTACCATTATAATAATTTGCTGTTGGTGGGCCATTTACTTGACCACGGAAGAAATTGGGCGCGGAATATAATTCAACTTGTCCAGGGGTATCGGCAAAATTAACTGGACGGCTGCCGCCCCAAACTTCGCTTAATACGCCCCAATTATAGGTTGAATAGCGAACAATTTGTTCGCGGTCCTGATAATTTGCACCAATTTTTGCTGATTTGAAGAATGAGTCTTCGCCAAAATCATAGCTTAAATCACCCTTAAATGCATATTGAGTGCCTTCGCTATCCTCAATATGGTCCATAGCTGCACGCCAAAATGTAAAGCGCGGGTCGGCAAAATATTGGGCGTCGGTTGCAGCAGGAAGCCCGCCCGTTGTTTGATCTCCACCCCATGAATAGGAAAGGAAATTTGGCTTATGCGGGGTTACCGACGGCAAATCACCGGTCAGGTCAAGTTCCTGATCCGCAAAGGTTGATCCAAAAACGCTAACGTCCAAATTTTTCTTACGCGATGTGGCATATTGCGCATCAAGGTTAAGGTGTAATCTGTCGGTTAATTCGGTTTTTAAGTTAAGGCCAAAATCTTTATTAGTGGTGGATTCCTCCACGCCGCGATTGCCCAATGTTTGTTGCAAACCGCCAATGGGCACAAAGGCGTTATTACCGCGCCAGCCATTATTGGGGTTGGTGATATAGCCAGATTGGAATAAATTATTCGAATCATAAACATAGTCGGTATATTGGCCCGCAACACATTGCCCGCGCGTGGTGGGATCACCATTGCTAAAGTTACCGCGTGAATCGGGAACGCGAACATATGGACCATTGCTGTTTTGCTGACACCCAATCGGGAATGTGCCATATTCCGCAGTATCAGGCGCGGTTTCAAATGTGCGCTCTGACCATGCGGAGGATGAGTGGGAACGAATAAATTCAGCAGTGATAAGCGTTTTTTGATCAATGCTTTCAAATTGCGCCGCAATTGTTTGGCCATTACGTTTACGGTCAAAATCTTGACGTCTAAATTGTCCGCCAAGTGGGGCATAACGAACGGCCGCTGGATCAACAAAGCCATCTGCGCCAGTAGTTAATGCCGTGCCGCATGGTGAATTTGGCGCTGGCAATGTTAGCGTATCACCGCTGCCGGGCAATGGGTTGCGGCAAACCTGCGCCCCATTGGAGAATGCACGGTTTACCAAGCGGTTGTCACGAGTTTGGAAATTGGTAATTTGCAGGCCATCTGCGCGGCTTTTAATGCGAGAGTAAGAACCGCTGACCAACAGGCCGAATGTGCCTTTATCCGTGTCCCATGTTTTGCTGATTAAACCAGAAAAAGTCGGCGTCCATTCTTTACGGAAATCGCCATAATTGGCCTCTGCTGAAAAGGCGAGCCTAAAGCCCTTATTATCAAAAGGCTTTCTAGTGTTCAGATTTACCGTGCCGGCCAATCCGCCTTCGACCATATCCGCCGTGGCGTTTTTCGACACAATGACCGATCCCAATAATTCAGAAGGAACATCAGAGAAGTTAAGTGCCTGTCCACCAACACCCGCAGCAAAAGCAGTGCGACCATTAAATTCAGAGCGCACAAAGTTTAACCCGCGAATAACAACGCCAGAACCTTCAACCGAGAAGTGATCAGGGTCATTTGAACCAGAAAAGCGGCTGATGGAAACGCCCGGTAGGCGCTGCAAAGCCTCAGTCACCGAGCGGTCGGGAAGGGCGCCAATATCTTCCGAAGTAATCGCATCGACAACGGTGTCAGAGTCGCGTTTAATTTTTTGCGCATTGGCCAAGCTCTCGCGAATTCCGGTAACGACAATTTCGCCTTCGCTGCTTGTTACAGCCGGTTTTTCCTCGTCTGCAGCCTGTTGGGCAAGGGCGGCATTGGATGCCAAAAGGGCGCAAATCGCCAATGACGATGCGCCCAATTTTAATGCCTTAAATTTCTGTCTATTAAACTCTAACTCATTATTTATATTAGAGATTTTTACTTCTCTCGCTCCCATATTCTCTCTCCCTCAGTATTTGGTAGCGCTACCATTTTATAATATAGATAGTGCTTGAATATAGATGTTTAACGTGCCACTTGTCGGTTGGCAAGCGCGCATTTGAGAAAAAGCGCGATATTTTTTCGTTTCAAGAAAATGGATGCAAAATAGTCACATGATAAAAAATGACAGTTCATTTATAGGTAGCGCAATTAAGGACATAGTCATTGTAGGCGGGGGCACAGCGGGATGGATGGCCGCCGCAGCATTTAGCCGTTTTTTGGATAATGGAAACCGCAATATCACGCTGGTTGAATCCGAAGAAATTGGCACTGTTGGCGTGGGAGAGGCGACAATTCCCGCGATAATCAATTTTAACAAAATGTTGGAAATATCTGAAAATGACTTTTTACGCGCCACGCAAGGGACGTTTAAATTGGGCATTGAATTTGTCAATTGGGGACAGGTTGGCGATTCCTATTTCCATCCATTTGGCAATTATGGTCAAGATTTGCACGGCATAAATTTTCATCAATTATATCTGCGTGAACATGCATTGGGTGATAAAAGGTCAATCTCGCAATATTGCATGTCGGCCATGGCAGCACAAAATGGCCGTTTTGGCAGGGCAAGCGCCAATGCACGTTCGCCCGTTTCGGAAATATTTTACGCCTATCATTTTGATGCGTCTCTATATGCAAAAATGCTGCGCGAATATGCCGAAAATAATAAGGTAAATCGGCAAGAGGGCCGCGTTGTCGATGTGGTCAGGCACGCCGAAAATGGCTTTGTCGAATCGGTTATATTGGATGATGGCCGCAAAATATCAGGTGATTTATTCATTGATTGTTCGGGTTTTCGCGCTTTGTTAATTGGCGATGCATTGGGCGAGGAATATGAAGATTGGAGCAAATGGCTGCCCGTGGACCGCGCCTTTGCCGTGCCGACGACAAATATTATGTCGCCAGTTCCCTTTACCCGTTCAACGGCGCATGAAGCAGGCTGGCAATGGCGAATCCCCTTGCAACATCGCACTGGCAACGGCCATGTTTATTCCAGTAAATTTATACCGGATGACGTGGCGCAGCAGATTTTAATGTCCAATTTGGAAGGTGAGCCACTGGCCGCGCCCAAACAGCTGCGCTTCACAACGGGGCGGCGCAAAAATAGCTGGAGCCATAATGTTGTGGCGCTTGGCCTATCGGGTGGTTTTTTGGAGCCGCTTGAATCCACCAGCATTCATTTAATTCAAAATGGCATTGCACGATTATTTGCCCTATTCCCTGATAAAGGCTTTAACCCAATTGAGCGCGAAGAATATAATAAAGGGATGAGCGAGCTTTATGAGGATATTCGCGATTTCATCATCCTGCATTATCATGCCACACAAAGGGAGGATTCCGAATTTTGGCGTTATGTCAAAAATATGTCCATTCCCACCTCATTGGAACGCAAGATGGATTTGTTTAAAAGCCGTGGCCGCGTTTTTCGTGAAAATGCCGAATTATTCGGCTTGCCCAGCTGGGTCGCGGTAATGCTGGGGCAAAATATATGGCCCTATGGATGGGACACATTGGCAGATGCATTGGATGAAGGCAGGGTCAGGGACGCGATGCGCCAAATGCGCGATGTATATGCTGCCACTGCGCAGGCGCTGCCCACCCATGAGGAATTTATAAAAATGTCGGGCGCATGGGCCGCGGATGACGAACGGATGCTAAAATGACACAGGATGATATGATCCAGCGCATTGTCATTGTCGGCGGGGGCACGGCGGGATGGATGGCGGCGGCAGCATTTTCGCGCGTTTTAGGGGCGATGCCCGGTCTTTTAATCACGCTTATCGAATCCGACGCCATTGGAACAGTGGGCGTGGGGGAGGCGACAATCCCCGATATTTGCCTGTTCAACAATTTATTGGGCATCAATGAAAATTTATTTATGCGCGAAACAGGCGCGACATATAAATTGGGTATAGAATTTGTCGATTGGTATAAAAAAGGGCATAGCTATGTCCACCCATTTGGCAATTATGGCATTGATATGTTGGGTATTGAATTTCACCATATGTGGCTGCGCGGTTTATCAATTGGCGATAATTCAAATATTGATGAATATTCCATTGCAACGATGGCAGGAAAAATGGAGCGCTTTATGCGTCCAGATGTCAATCAACCCAATTCGCCGCTTTCCAAATTTAGCTATGCCTTTCAATTTGATGCGGGCCGATATGCCCAATTTTTACGCCGTCGTTCACAGGCACAGGGCGTCGAGAGAATAGAAGGCAAAATTGTTGATACTTTGCTGGACAGCCAAAACGGGCATGTGCGCCATGTTCAATTGGAGGATGGAAGCAAGATAGAGGGTGATTTATTCATTGATTGTTCGGGCTTTCGCGCTTTGTTAATTGGCGGGGCAATGGGCGTTGGGTTTGAAGATTGGACCAAATGGCTGCCCTGTGACCGTGCGGTTGCCATGCCATGCGCCTATCCAAATGGGCAAAGCGGCGCGGATAGCGAGCCATTAACGCGTAGCATCGCACAGCCTGCGGGCTGGCAATGGCGCATCCCCCTGCAACATAGAATTGGCAATGGCCATGTTTATTCCAGCGCCCATATGAATGCGCAGGAGGCGGAGAAAATATTGCGGGATAATTTGGATGGTGAGGTTTTGGGGGAGGCAAATCATATCCGCTTTACCGCCGGCCACCGGAAAAAAGCATGGGTAAAAAATGTCATTTCATTGGGTCTTTCGGGCGGGTTTTTAGAACCACTGGAATCAACCGCCATTCATTTGGTTCAAACCGGCATTTCCAGAATATTGACATTATTTCCGACGCGGAAATGTAACGTCAAAGAAATTGAACGTTTTAATCAGCAATCAATCGAAGATTATGTGACCATAAGGGATTTTTTAATCCTGCATTATAAAGCGACCAGCCGAGATGATAGCGAATTTTGGGATTATTGCCGCAATTTGGAACCGCCCAGTGGATTGGCCGATAAATTGGCGATGTTTGAATCTTCGGGCCGTGTTTTTCGCGAAAATAATGAATTATTTACTGAGACAAGCTGGCTTTCCGTCATGGTCGGACAGGGGGTTAAAGCAGGCGGATATCATCCCGCCGCGCATTTAATTTCAGAGGTTGAGACCAAAGAAAGGCTGCGCCATATTCGCGGCGTCATAAAACAAACCGCAAATGCCATGCCGGCACAGGCCGATTTTTTGCGGCAGCAGGGCGCAATTATGCCGCAGGAGGAAATGAAGTAAATGGTGCAAATTTGCCCGCCACAAGAAATAAGAATATGCGAAAATATAAGTGATGAAATTTTTCACAATGAAATTCGCACGGCCCATCAACCCGTTATTTTGCGCGGGCTGGTGGCCGATTGGCCCGCCGTCCATGCCGCAAAAATGGGTGATGAGGCGATGGCTGCCTATTTGAATGAATGCGGCACGACACAGCCTATAACCGCTCTTGCCGCGCCGCCATCTGCCAAAGGCCGATTTTATTATAATGATGAAATGACGGGATTTAACTTTATTACCGCAAAGGGGAATATGGCGCAATTTTTGCAAGAATTGCTGCAAGAAAATAAAAAAGACGAAGGCTTTGCCATGGCCGTACAGTCGGAGATATTGCGGATAATTTCGCCGCCCTTTGCCATGCAAAACCGGTTGGACCTATTGCCCGATGTGGATGCCCGCATTTGGATTGGCAATAAAGTGCGGGTGGCAACCCATTTTGACCTTAGCGAAAATGTGGCATGTAATGTTGCGGGGCGGCGAAAATTCACGTTATTTCCGCCCGATCAGTTGGCAAATTTATATCTTGGGCCAATGGAGCTTACCCCCGCCGGAACGCCGGTTTCTATGGTTGATCCGCAACATCCCGATTTGGGAAAATATCCCCGTTTCGCAAAGGCATGGGAACATGTACAAACCTCCATATTGGAGGCAGGAGACGCGCTATATATACCCTATGGTTGGTGGCATGCGGTGGATAGTTTGGACAGTCTTAATATATTGGTCAATTATTGGTGGAATAACCCGCATATCAAAATGGCATCCCCCTATGATGCATTATTGCATATGATTGCCGCCTATCGCCATTTGCCGGACCATCAAAAGCAAATTTGGCAGAATATTACAAATAATTATGTGTTTTCTAAAAATGACGTTGCGGCCCATTTGCCCGAACAATCAAAGGGGATGTTGGCGAATTATTCGCCTTTATTGATTGAAAATATGATAAACCATTTAAAGCGTAGCATAGCTTAAACCCGATTATCCATCACGGACCTTATCCAATCAAGGTAGTTTGCTGTGTTTTCAATGACATATTTTGCGGCTTCTTCGGCCTGTTTTATCATTGCCATTTTTTGCTGAGATGATTGCGCGGTATAGAGGGCAGATGGCTGTGATGGGATGGACAGGGCGTGGAGCATATTGGCCCAAATTGCAGGCTGCATCGGGGCTTCTTCGGTCAGGGGGATGCGGCCGCGATGGGTAAATTGTTGCTGCAATGCCAATGTTTGCGGCGTTTTTGATAATGTGCTTACATAATCAGCAAATGGCGTTTCGGCCTGTGGCAGGGAAAGATAATGGCTGGCCAGCCAAGTTTGAACGCCCATAGTCATTAAATTTGCGCGGCGATTATATTCATCACGTTCTTGCGGGATGATATGCCGTCCGGGCAATAATTCCAATAATAGGGATAAATGCCGATGCGCAAGGTCAAGGTTAATGCCGCCAATGGGCTGAAAACTTGCCGCCGTATCGCCAAGGGCAATGGCATTGCGGACAAAGGGTTGTTTTAATGCCCCTGAAATAATTTTGACCAAATGGGGGGTTTTCGCGCCTGCTTGCTTAAAAATATTTTCCACTTCCAAATGATTTAAGTCCGATGGTTGTGCAAAAATATGCTGCACAAAATCACGCCCGCCAATTTTACTATGGACGCCAAAATCGGTTAAAATTGCATGATCCTCCAACGCCAAAACGGGGGTGTCTTGCACCGCCATATAAATATGATCACAGGGTAAAATATCACTCCATGGGTCGAGTATCGCCTCTGGCAATTCGCGCATTAACCAACGCATTGGGCCGCTGCAATCAATGAATAAATCGGCATCAATTTGCCCTGCATCATCTTTTAATATAACTGCATCAACATCGCCATTATTTTTGAAAATGACATTTTGGGGCAAATGCGGCGCATATTGCACGCCAAGCGTCGTGGCATATTCGATTAACATTTCACGATAGGCAGGAACATTCCAACGCAGCCCATAATCAATTTGCGATGTCGGATAGGATTGATTATTATCAGATAGGGCAAATTTACCCGTCGCCGCCAATATTTCGGCCTGATTTAATATTTTATCACTGTTCTGATTTTGTCTATTTTCGGCGTTAAAATTACCAATAAATGCCTCCAACGGCATTTGGTCAATATTATCATATCCCGCCACGCCGTCATGGCCATTTTCATTCCAATTTATATATCGGTTCACCAATTTATGGCTTGCGCCAGCTTTTTTTGCCAAAGAAATGTCATTGATGCCCAATTGTGCATGCAATTTATTGGTAAATGGCATGGCATTGCCAATATTTGCGGTGAAATTTGCCGGATCATTATGGCATGGAATAACCCTTATCTCCGCCAATGGGTTTGCACGTTTCATGGCGATGGCCGCCAATATGCCCAGCTGGCCATCACCAATGATTAAAATTGATTGCAATAGCTGTCTTGCGGGCGCATCTGCGGTCATTCAATATCTGCCAATCTTTTTGCATGATTGTGTAAATATGCGCGGTGAGACGGCATATTATTCACCTGTTTAGAAATTGCATTCTTCAATGAATGTAAAGCCCGAAACAGACCATCCTGATTTCCAATTTCTGTTCGTGGGTCAAATCCTGTTGGATAGATATTTTGCCCTAAATAAACCGCGACCCAGCTGGGTTCATAAAATAAACCTTGTGAATATTTTGAAACATGGCCGCTTTGCCGCCACAGCTCCATTTTCTCGGACAGGCTATGGGGTATCTCCATCGTGCGAACATGATCCCAAAATGGCGTGTCGTCACGTGTGGTGGCATGATAATGCAGGATGAGGAAATCACGGATACGGTCATATTCCATATCGACCAATTGGTTAAATGCATCGCGGTCAAATTGCTGTATCACCCCATTTTTCGGGAATAGCTCAATGAAATTGGTAATCGCCATTTGCGCCAAATATATGCTGGTGGATTCCAATGGCTCTAAAAATCCACTGGACAGGCCAACTCCAATAACATTTTTGATGAATGATTTTTTGCGTCTTCCTGCTTTAAATTTTAATAATTTTGGCTCGGCCAATGGCTTACCTTCTATGGCATTGATAAGCGCATTTTTTGCTTCATCATCACTTAAATATTGGCTGGCATAAACATATCCATTGCCAATGCGGTGTTGCAGGGGGATACGCCAACGCCAGCCTGCGGGCATGGCAATGGCCCTAGTATAAGGTTCAATTTCATTTTCATTTTCGGCGGTACATGGAACGGCGACCGCCCGGTCACATGGCAGCCAATGTGACCAATCTTCCCATTCTGCGCCCAATGTCTGGCCCAATAACATGCTGCGAAACCCCGAACAATCGATAAAAATATCGCCGGAAATTTGGTTGCCACTTTCCAGAATCAATGTTTCAACATTGCCATTTTCAGGGTTTGTTTGCACATTATTGACGCGCCCTTCGACACGCTTTACCCCCTTGGCTGTTGCAAAATCACGCATGAAAGGGCCAAATAGAGTGGCGTCAAATTGATAGGCATAGCCATAGGTAGAGGCCAAGCTATTATCCGATGCGGGCGGCGCAAATTTATTGGCCAATGCCGCCGCAACGCCCATAGAATAATCACCAATTGACCCAACATCGCCGATATTTTTTTGGGCGGCCAACCAATAATGATGAAAAGGCACGCCGGCCAATGCATCACCAAAACTGCCAAATGGGTGAATATAGCTGTCGCCTATTTTGCCAAAGTCACGAAAATCAATGCCCAATTTATAGGTGGCATGGGTGGCGCGCATAAAATCCGCTTCATCAATGCCCAATGTTTCCACAAAATGCCGCAAATGGGGCAGGGTGGCCTCCCCCACGCCGATAATGCCAATATCTTCAGATTCAACCAATGTCACATCGACCTGTGCCCCCAACATTACAGCCAATGCAGTGGCAGACATCCATCCCGATGTGCCGCCGCCTAAAATGACTATTTTTGTGGGGTTTTGGATGTTCATATATATATTTCAATCATATAAATTGGGCTTCCCCTTTAATATATTTAACGTTTTGGCGCATGTGATAATGATTGGCTTATACTATCATAAAGCGGCTTTTTATTAAAATTCATATCATAGGGCAGGGGACGTTTTGGCATGCCATCTTCGCGCAAAGGCTTAAAATCTTGTAACCATGAATATGGATCGCACATCCCCCATAGCAAAAATTCTTTCACCTGAGGATAATTAAACATCAGGTCCAAATATTCTTTGGCATAGGCAGCGACGGCCGCGTCCCTTATCCCGATATCTGCGGGCAATAATTGATCATTAACATCAAATTCGGTGATTAAAATATCATATCCCATGGCGGTGACTTCGTTTAAAAATTCGCGCCATGGTGCGCTTTGTTTCGCCACTTGGGAGGCGACACTGCCCATATTATCCAATCTTATATGCGATTGAATGCCCAATGCATCGACGGGCACGCCGCGCTTTTTAAACCCTTCTAAAAGGGATAGGACACCTTTTCTATGCCCCTCATTTCCATCTTCCCAGCTCATATAATCATTATATACTAATTGCGTATTTGGCGCATGCTGGCGCGCGGTATGAAATGCCAAATCAACCAGTTCCAACGTGCCGCCCATTGCCCGCGACAAAGCGGTAGAGGCAAGTTTATTTTCAGGCAACACGGTTTCATTGACCACGTCATAGCTTTTAATCATGCCTTTATATCTTTGGCAGACAGCGGCGATATGGCGGGTTAAAATATGCTCCGCTTCTTTAATTGGATTTGCACCAAAATCATATTCCTCCAGCCATTTTGGCATCCATTCTGGCCGATGCCATAATAATGTATGGCCGCGAATATCCATATTATTTGCGCGGGCAAAGGCGACCTGATCGTCAAAATCGGTAAAGTCAAATTCATCCACATGGGGGCGGATGGCCTGCCATTTCATTTCATTTTCCGCGACAATCATGCCGCAATCATTTTTCAATAATTGGGTATATTGCGGGTTTTTGAACGAGCCACTATTCGCCGGACCAGATCCGGTTGCACTGCCCACATTTATACCACGCGCCTTGCCAATTTGGTGCAGGCCGCCAGTTATTTTAGGCATTTTTGCAGGGGATAGGGATGTTGGCACTGTGCTGCAACCTGCGGTGAACAATGCTACGCCGCCAATCATAACCTCTCTTCTTTTCATTTTTCTCTCTCCACTTTTACGCCCAAAATAAAATATGTTTAGGCGGCCTCATTTTTATTTTTATTTGCCATATATCAAATATGATGTGATTTTATGATAGCGCTACCATTAAACAAATTTTATCATAGGTCAATCGGCCTGTGGAAAAAATAGACTGGCTAGCAATTATCAAAAAAATATGTCACATAGACAATTCCTTAATGAAGAAAATGACATGAATATAAAATCATCACGTGGCCAAAAAAATGGGGCAACCATCGCAGATGTGGCAAAGGAATCTGGCTTTTCACCCATGACGGTATCGCGGGTTATCAATGGCGAAAGCCATGTCAAAGACGCGACCAGAGAGGCCGTGATGGCGGCGGTTAAAAAATTGGATTATTCGCCAAATTTGGCGGCCAGAAGCCTTGCCGGGGCAGAACAAGTTCGCGTTGGTTTATTATATAGCAACCCAAGCGCAGCCTATCTTAGCCGGTTTTTGGTCGGATGCCTTGAACAGGCGCGTGAAAACCATATCCAATTGATTATTGAAGATTGCGGTTCGGAATTGGCCGCGATTGACGCGATTAAAAAATTAAAAGCCAGCAATGTTGACGGTATCATTATGTCGCCGCCATTATGCGATTCCAAAAATGTGTTAAGGGCGATTGAGGAAGTTGGCATGTTGGCGGTTGTCATCGCCAATTGGCGGCCTCCTTCGGCGGTTTCGGTTATTCGTATTGACGATATTGGCGCGGCGCGGGCGATGACAAATCATATTATTTCACTTGGCCACCGCGATATTGGTTTCATTATTGGTAATCCCACCCATATGGCCAGCCATGAAAGATTGGTGGGATTTCAAGAGGCGTTAAAAGAAAATAATATAAATTTGCCAGAGGAATATATTGAACAAGGCAGTTTCACATATCGTTCTGGTTTGAAAGCGGCGGAAAAATTATTGAGCCTGCCCAAACCGCCAACTGCCATTTTTGCATCAAATGATGATATGGCCGCCGCCGCCGTGACGGTGGCGCACCGCCGTCATATGGATGTGCCCAAGGATATAACAATTTGCGGATTTGACGATACTGATTTTGCCCAATCCATTTGGCCGGAATTAACCACTATCCACCAACCCATTGCCAAAATGTCGCGCGAGGCGGTTAATATGTTGGTGGAACAGATAAGGAATAAAAGGTCAAATAAGGAAATTGGCTCGCTTGACCTTCTTTTGGATTATACCTTTGTAAAAAGAGAGTCCGATGCAGCCGCACCATGATTATTTAATATATTAAAAATCATGAATATTGGCATATCGGATGCCCATTCATTCCCCAATTTGCGGACCGGAATTTAATATAAAAACTTGCCCAATTTCGATTGATTGTTTTTGCGCACCAAAATGAAGCGCTAACGCACCCTTGCCCGCAGGAATATCCATATTTGCGCGGGTGCGGATTTGCAGCAAACGCCAATTTGATGAAATATCAATCATATTGTCGGCGAAACCGGCATAGGGCGCTTCGTTAATTTGCACCCTTATCCCCAATTTTCCCGGCGTTGCTTCTCCATTATTGGGTGTGGTGCGCGCTAAAATGGCAATGGTTAAAATATCATCTTCTTTTATATGCTGTTCAATTGGGACGATAGCGCCAATATCATATATATTTGCCGCTTTTTCCATGGTGGTCATTTGAAATGCCATACCGCCTGTGCCTGGAATATTGGGCGATGGCACCATCATATGTTTTGCGCCATTTCCAAATATGGACCATGCTTTATTTGCCGAATTGGTAATTAAAACGCCCTTACCCTCCAATTGGGGGAGTAGCGCGGTGGTCGCGCTTTGCGGGCGTGGGCCGGTTTCGGGCATGGCGGTTTTCGTGCCTGATAAAATTATGGTTTGGCCAATTTCAATTATCTGCTCTGCACCTGCCAATTGAAAACCGACAACAGCATCGCCCTTTGCAATATTCATCGTGGATTTTGCACTTATTTCATATAGCCGCCATTCCTTGCCAATAATTTGTTTGGTCTCGCCAAACCCATCATAGGGCGCGGCATTTTGTTGAAATCGCACGGTGACAATGCCTTGTCCATCCTTTGTTTGGGCGGAAATGGTGCGCGCATAAAATGCAATCACCACATCATCATTTTTTTTAATCGCGGCGGTAATGGGGACATTTGCCCCGGCATCATATGGCTTTGCCCCCATTTTATTGATGGTGAATTTAATCGCGGCCTGCCCGCCAGGGATGCTAGATCCGGTCACCGTTTCGCTTTGTAAGATGCTGCCAAAACTATCCCATGCAAGGCTGGTCGGATCATTGATTAAATCACCGGGCAGGGCATCGTCCAATACCTGAAGTTCTGGCGTTAGTTGTTTTGCAAATATTGCCGTGGGGGCAGCAAAAATTATCGCGGTGCCAATGAAGGCAGTGCAACGTAAATATTGATATAGATGATTTTTGTTTGGCATATTATTTTCCCTCTTCATCCTTACCCTCTTTCAATCCCATGGCATCCAACATTCCCGGCACCCATTTTTTTGTGCTGCTGTCATATAGGGGGAATGTATTGGTATATGCCCATGCGCACATGCCAATATTCACTTCATCAAATGCCTGCCTTACCGCCTTTTGATATTTTACCCGTTGTTCCAAAGGAACTGGGCCATTGGCGCCAAATTCGCCCATAAAGGGGGTTTTGCCTGTTTGGGCGATATAATCTTTAATTTTCTGCACATCGGCTTTTAAATTGGCCTTGTCCTCCTTGCTGCCATATTCGCGGCCCATGGGGGGCGGATTGTCCACCCATGTTGCGCCCTGATGGGTAAAATCAAATGGATCATAATAATGAAATGTCGGGATTATATGGGGATCATCGGGCAATTTTAATGTTTGCAGCGATTTAATCCCGCTCCAAAATTCGCCCCCAATAATAACGGGACGGTCAGGGTTGCTTTTGCGAATTTCATACAGGGCAGGGGTTAAAACATCCAATAAATTGCTGTCATTAAATTTATCATGCGGTTCATTTTCAATTTCAAACCACAGATTTTCGGTGGGATAATCGGCAAAGATAATGGCGATTTGTTTCCACATGGCGGCCAATTTGGCAATATTTTTCTCGCTTGGGTCGCTGTGGATTTCTTCAAAATGATGGCTGTTCAAAATGATATTTAAATTTGACTGTCGCGCATTATCCACCACATATTTTATACGTTTCATATATTTTGGATCTATTTTATATTCCGGCGCATCACCGGATGGACCATCAACCATATGGGTGGACCACCGCACGGGCAGCCTGATCGTATTAAATCCGGCCTTTGCGATAATTTCAAAATCATTATCGGCAATTTTACGTCCGCCAAAACCTGCTTCGGTGGGTGGTTCAAAATGATTGCCCATATTGATGCAGCGGCCAACGGGCAGGCTGTCTGTTTTGGCAATTGCTGGCATATTTAATGTAAATATCGCCGCGCCAATGGCGCCGGCAAATAAAAATTTACGCATCATTTCATTCCCTCTCTCTTTATCCAAATTTAATATAGACTATTTGAGATGATAGCGCTACCATAAATTTAAGAGGAGAAAATTATGCGCAAGAAAATTATTTTGGCTTTGCTGGGTTCGGCGTTATTATTGCCAGCATCGACATTTGGCCAAAGCGAAATAAACAATCAAGCCCCGCAACAAATGGGACAGGCCAATCCGCAAAATTGGCCCATTGGTAATGACCCTGTACCACGGAATGCGAAAATAGAGCGCCAAATAAAAAAATTATTGGCCAAAATGTCGTTGGAACAAAAGGTCGGTCAAATAATTCAGGGCGATATTGATAATACAACCCCCGAAGATGTGTATCAATATCATTTAGGGTCGGTGTTAAATGGCGGCAATAGTGCGCCGGGCGATAAACAATGGGCCAGTGCGGCAGAATGGTTGGCCGATGCGGATCGATATTATGATGCATCCATGCGCCGCCATGGTAAATTACCGCATATCCCCCTTACATGGGGCAGTGATGCAGTCCATGGCCATAATAATGTTATCGGCGCGACATTATTTCCGCATAATATTGGCCTTGGCGCGATGCGTAATCCAGAATTGATGCGTAAAATTGGCGAGGTAACTGCCATGGAAATGCGCGTCACGGGGTTGGATTGGACATTTGCGCCAACTTTGGCCGTGGTGCGTGATGACCGATGGGGACGTGCTTATGAGGGATATTCCGAAAATCCCAATTTGGTGGCAAGCTATGCCGGGCCTTTGGTGGAGGGGATACAAGGCAAAATTGGCGATGCGGATTGGTTAAAAGGCGCACATATTGTGGCCACGGCGAAACATTTTGTGGGCGATGGCGGCACCGTTGATGGCAAGGATCAGGGCGATAATATTTCAAGCGAAGCGGTGCTTCGTGACCAACAGGCCGCCGGATATATGCCCGCGATAAATGCTGGGATTCAATCAATTATGGCCAGTTATAATAGCTGGCATGGTGAAAAAATGCATGGCAATAAATCATTATTGACCGATGTGCTGCGCGGCCGAATGAAATTTGGCGGTTTTGTCGTGGGGGATTGGAATGGGCATGGACAAGTTGCAGGATGCACACCGACAAATTGTGCGGCATCATTTAATGCCGGATTGGATATGTTCATGGCACCCGATAGCTGGAAAGAGCTATATGCCAATATATTGCAAGATGTGAAGCAAGGCAAAATATCCAAGGCCCGCCTTGATGAGGCAGTGGGCAATGTGCTGCGGGTGAAATTACGTGCAGGATTATTTGAATCGGGCCGTCCATCATCACGGCCATATGCAGGACAATTTGATAAAATAGGATCGGATGAGCACCGCGCCATTGCACGCCAAGCGGTGCAGGAATCAATGGTCCTATTGAAAAATAATGATGCGGTTTTACCCTTAAAATCTGGGCAAAAAATCCTTGTCACGGGGGATGGCGCGAATAATCATATGAAGCAATCGGGCGGCTGGACGCTTTCATGGCAGGGAACGGGGTTAAGCGAGGCCGAATTTGTCGGCGCTACCACCATTGGCAAGGCGATAATGCAAGCCAGCAATAATGAAGCAGTGATAAGCGAGGATGGAGAATATAAGCAAAAGCCCGATGTGGCGATTGTGGTTTTTGGTGAAGATCCCTATGCTGAATTTCAAGGCGATGTTCCCGATTTAATGTTCAGGGATAAGCAAGATAATCTCGCTTTGTTGAAAAAATATCAACAAGAGGGCATTAAAACCGTGTCCATTTTCCTGTCTGGACGTCCATTATGGGTGAATGAGCATATTAACGCATCGGACAGTTTCGTGGCGGCATGGTTGCCAGGTTCAGAGGGCGGCGGCGTGGCCGATATCTTATTTGGCAAGGCAGATTTTAAGGGCAAATTATCATTTAGCTGGCCCAAATTGGCGAACCAATATCGATTAAATGTGGGGGATAAGGATTATGATCCTCTATTTCCCTATGATTATGGATTAAGTTATAAAGACCGCAAAAATATGAGCCAATTAAGCATAAATAGCGGATTGGCCGCAGGGTCGGATTTGCCCGTTGGCACATGGTTTGAACGGGGCAAAGAAGGCGCAGGATTGTCATTTTCCACCATTCAGGGTACAAAATTTGAAAAATTGATAAATGGCATTGGCACCAATGATACGCCATTAAGGTCATTGGCGATGGACCGCCACCGTCAAGAAGATGCGCGCCGTTTCATCTGGTCAGGAAAATCGCCCGCGACCCTTGTTCTGGTTGGGGAGGGTGCATATGATTTAAGCCGCGAAAGCAACGGCGCGGTGGCAATTGAAATTGATTATCGCGTGAATAAAATTGGCGATGCTCCAGTAAATTTAATCTCCTATAATATCGGGCCACAGGCCGCAGGAAATGGCATAGATATTAGCGCGATGTTGAAAATGCCCGCGCCAGGGGAATGGAAAACAATGTCTGTCCCGCTTTCCTGTTTTGAAAAACAGGGATTGGATATGACAAAAATTGCCGTGCCTTTGGGCATAAGCACGCAAGGCGTATTGGATATATCAATTTCGCGGGTTGCATTGGGCAGTTCGGCCAATGGATTGGTCAAGTGCCAATAAGATAAATAAGCTGCACGTGAAGAATATCATGTCTGGCTTATTGCTTAATCTTCATCAATGATGCAGTCTGATATTCATGATAAATGGATGAGGATAAAATCATGGCTGCAACATTGGTGGAGCAAATTAAAAGCACATTAAAACCCAGCGACAACCCCTATTTACAAGGGGCATGGACCCCGACGCATAATGAATGGGACGCGCAATATAAAAATGGTGATGTGGAAGTTATTGGCCAAATCCCCCATGATATAGAGGGGGTATATATTCGCACCGGTGAAAATCAGGTGCACGAACCAATTGGCCGTTATCATCCATTTGATGGCGATGGTTTCATCCACAGCATGTCGTTCAAAAATGGCAGGGCAAGTTACCGCAGCCGTTTTGTTCGGACCAAGGGTTTTGAGGCGGAAAAGGAAGCGGGCGGTTCAATTTGGGCCGGATTGATGGAGCCGCCGCATAAATCAAAACGCCATGGTTGGGGCGCGCAACAATGGTTAAAGGATTCATCCTCCACCGATGTCACCGTACATGCGGGCAAAATTATTTCCACATTTTACCAATGTGGAGAGGGATATCGGCTAAACCCCTATACATTGGAACAATTTGGCACAGAGGGGTGGGTACCGTTGGACGGGATATCGGCCCATTGTAAAACCGATGAAAATACGGGCGAATTATTATTTTTCAACTATTCCAAACATGCACCCTATATGCATTATGGGGTTGTTGGCGCGGATAATAAATTAAAACATTATGTTCCTATTCCCTTGCCCGGACCACGTTTGCCGCATGATATGGCCTTTACAGAAAATTATGCCATTTTAAATGATATGCCATTATTTTGGGCGCCGGAATTATTGGAAAGAAATATTCACGCCGCGCAATTTTACCCCGATATGCCCACCCGTTTCGCGATTATCCCGCGATTGGGCCAGCCAGAGGATATTAAATGGTTTGAGGCTGCCCCCACCTATACGCTTCATTGGTTAAACGCATATGAGGATGGTGATGAGATAATATTGGATGGATATTTTCAAGAAGAACCCATGCCAAAATCCTATATTGGTGCGCCGGAGGGCTTGGAGCGGATGATGGCCTATCTTGACCAGATATTATTAAAGCCAAAATTACATCGCTGGCGGTTTAACATGAAAAGCGGTGAGACAATTGAGGAAAGATTGGATGACCAAATTTTGGAATTTGGCATGATTAACCAAAAATATGCGGGCCGAAAATATCAATATGGATATAGCGCCGTGCCAGAGCCCGGCTGGTTTTTATTTCGCGGGCTTGTTAAGCATGATTTGCAAAATGGCACGCGTGAAGAAGTACAATTTGGCGAAGGACGATTTGGCAGCGAAGCCCCCTTTGTTCCCCGCATAAATGCCGTGGATGAAGATGATGGTTATATTATTTCCTATATTGCCGACATGAATTTGGACCGCAGCGAATGCGTGATATATGATGCCAAAAAATTATCCCAAGGGCCGGTGTGCCAAATCATCCTGCCTGAAAGAATATGTTCAGGGACGCATTCAACATGGGCCAATTATGACAGCATCGGCATGGGTCAAAACACGACAATTGCCGAATAAGAAATCTAAAAAATAGTAAGAGAGAAATATAAAATGAAAACCCGCGCCGCCGTCGCCTTTGAGGCAAAAAAGCCCCTGGAAATTGTTGAATTGGATTTAGAAGGACCAAAGGCGGGCGAGGTTTTGGTTGAAATAATGGCAACGGGTATTTGCCATACCGATGCCTATACTTTGGATGGATTTGATAGCGAAGGAATATTCCCATCGGTTTTGGGGCATGAGGGCGCGGGCATTGTACGCGAAGTGGGCGCGGGCGTGACCAGCGTGTCGGTGGGTGATCATGTCATTCCCCTTTACACACCCGAATGCCGCCAGTGTAAAAGCTGTCTTTCTGGTAAAACCAATTTATGCACCGCCATTCGCGCGACGCAGGGCAGGGGCGTGATGCCCGATGGGACAACCCGTTTTTCCTACAAGGGCGCACCTGTTTATCATTATATGGGATGTTCGACATTTTCCAATTTCACCGTTTTGCCCGACATCGCATTGGCCAAAATCCGCACCGATGCCCCATTTGACAAAAGCTGTTATATTGGATGCGGCGTTACAACGGGTGTCGGCGCGGTTGTCAACACGGCAAAGGTAACGCCGGGTTCAAATGTCATTGTCTTTGGCCTTGGCGGTATTGGGTTAAATGTGGTTCAGGCGGCCAAAATGGTCGGCGCGGATAAAATTATCGGCGTGGATATAAATGATGAAAAGGCCGAATGGGGCCGCCGTTTTGGTATGACAGACTTTGTAAACCCGTTAAAGGTCGCAGGCGATTTGGTGGCGCATTTGGTCGGCTTAACCGATGGCGGCGCGGATTATACATTTGACTGCACGGGCAATACCGATGTCATGCGAACCGCGTTGGAGGCATGCCACCGTGGGTGGGGCGTTTCCACCGTTATTGGTGTGGCAGAATCTGGCAAGGAAATTTCCACCCGTCCTTTTCAATTGGTAACGGGTAGAGTGTGGCAGGGCAGCGCCTTTGGCGGAGCAAAGGGGCGCACCGATGTTCCCAAAATTGTCGATTGGTATATGAACGGTAAAATCGAAATTGACCCCATGATTACCCATGTCTTGACATTGGAAGAAATAAATAAGGGTTTTGACCTGATGCATCAGGGTAAAAGCATCCGGTCTGTGGTGATATTTTAACGCATTTTATTTTAAGTGGGGCGGGCCAATTTGGGCTGGCCAAAATGGGCGGTAAATTACACCGCCCGTTTTTTTGATGTGATGAGGAAATATAGCCCGAAAAATATCATGGGGATGGTGAGGACTTGCCCCATGGACATGCCCAATAATCCATTGACGCCTTCATCCGGTTCGCGGAAAAATTCCACTCCAAAACGGGCAACCGCCGACAAAATGGCGAATGTGCCGACCAGTAAGCCAGGGCGGTTTCGCGCATCTGTGCGCCAAAACATATAAAATAATATCATGAAAATCGCCACGCCCTCTAATCCAGCTTCATATAATTGGCTGGGGTGGCGGGGTAAATTATCGGCATCTGGAAAAATAATTGCCCACGAAACATCAGTAGGTTTTCCCCATAATTCGCCATTTACGAAATTCGCAAAACGACCCAAAATATGACCGATGGGGTAAACACAGGCCAGATAATCGGCCACACGGATTAAGGACAGACCCTTTTGTTTGCAAAAAATGAAAAGCGCAATTGAAACGCCAATGACACCGCCATGAAATGACATGCCGCCATTCCACATTTGCAGGACCTTTATCGGGGTTAAGAAAAGCTCTGGATTATAAAAAATGCAATAGCCAAGCCGGCCCCCCAAAATAATACCCAAAACGGCATAGATAATGAAATCGTCAATATTATCCTTTGAAATGGGGCTACCCCCTTTCTCGGTTAATTTGGCAAAATACCACCAACCCAATAACACTCCGCCAAAATAGGCAAGGCTGTACCAACGAATTTGGAAAAAGCCCAAATCCAGCGCAATGGGTGACAGGCCAAGATCGTCAAAATGGATTGCTTGGGATGTTGCGGCAGCCATAACTGGCAGTAAATTTATAATATCGTGCATGTCACTCTCAAATTTTTTTTGGCCATAGCATTGCTAATCATATTATTCTAACTACTTTAACAAAAGAATTTCCGACCAAATTTCATTTGGGCCAAAATCGATATAAAGGAGAGAATATATGAGTATGTTTAGCCATGTCATGCTGGGCATGAATGATGTTGAGGCAACCAAGAAATTTTACGACGCCACCATGGCTGTTCTTGGCTATGGTGAGGGGGTAATTGACCCCAAGGGACGTTTATTTTATTTTGATAAACGCGGCACATTTGGGCTTTCCATCCCCATTGATGGTAAGCCAGCATGTGCGGCAAATGGCGGCACAATTGGTTTTGCGGTGGATAGCGCGGAAATGGCCGAGGCATGGCACGAAGCTGGACTGGCCAATGGTGGCACCGCAATCGAAGATCCCCCAGGTATTCGCGAAGGCGGCAGCATGAAAATGCATCTTGCCTATTTGCGCGATCCATCGGGCAATAAAATTTGTACATTGCTGCGAATGGGATAAAATTGGACGATCATCAATATATATTGACCTTAACCTGCAAGGACCGCACCGGAATCGTTTCGGCCATTGCAGGTTTTTTGGCAGCGCGTGATGGCTTTATTTTGGATAGCCAGCAATTTGCGGATTTAGAGCATGGAAAATTTTTCATGCGTGTGTGCTTTCGTGGCGATGGAGCGGCATTTCCACAAATGGATGTGCTGCGCACCGAATTTGAACATGTGGCCCAAAAATTTGGGCTGGATTGGGAATTGGTCGATACATCCATTTTACCCAATGTGGTGATTGCCGTGTCAAAGGGCAGCCACTGCCTGCATGATTTATTATATCGTTGGCGTTCCGGCGCATTGGCGGTGAATATAAAGGCGGTGGTGTCCAACCATGAAAATCTGCGCGATTTAGCACAATGGCATGATGTGCCCTTTCATTATCTGCCTATGGGGCATGAAGGAAAGGCCGCGCAGGAACAGCAAATTTTGGATGTTTTAAGCCAATATGATGCCCGCTGGTTAATTCTTGCCCGATATATGCAGATTTTAAGCAATGACATGGTCGAAAAATTATCGGGTCGGTGCATCAATATTCATCATAGTTTCTTGCCCAGCTTTATCGGCGCAAGGCCATATCATCGCGCGCATGATCGCGGGGTGAAGTTAATTGGCGCGACCGCCCATTTCGTCACGGCGGATTTGGACGAAGGACCGATTATTGAACAGGCGGTTGACCGTGTTGACCATCGTGACACGGTGGAGGATATGATCCGCATTGGCCGTGATATAGAAGCGCAGGTTTTGTCCCGCGCGGTTAAATGGGTTGCAGAAAGCCGGGTGCTGTTAAACGGTAATCGGACGGTTGTATTCAAATAAAATTAGTGCAATTTTGCTCTATAATAGGGCGCGTTATGAAAATAGCGCGTCTTATTTTTTGAGGCTGGTCTGTTATTTTTTAGGCGGCAAAGGAAAAAATCTTGAAGTTTTGGCGATATATTCATCATATCCGGGGCGCGTTTTGGCCATGCCCCGTTCCAATAAAGCCGCACCGGACCATTTGACCAATGTAAAGTTTAGGAAAATTGGCCCGATGATAGTGGCCAGTGCCAGCATGGGAGTGGTTAGGGCAAATTGCGCCACCCATATGCCCCACCAAAAACAGGCATCGCCAAAATAATTTGGATGGCGCGTATATCGCCATAAGCCGCTATTCAGCACCTTGCCCTTATTATCTGGATTGGCGCGAAATGCCTTTAACTGTGCATCACCAACCACCTCAAAACCAAGACCGATAAGCGCAATAATAATTCCTAAAATGGCAAAAATGCTTGACCCGCTTTGGCTGTTGCCCGCGATAATCGCAATTTGAGCAGGCAAGCAAACAATATAAAGCAAGGGTGCTTGTAATAAAAACACCTTTAACAAAGCCGTTTTATTCCAACTCCACCCTTTGCTTTCCATGCTATGCGCCATGATTTTGGTATAGCGCGGATCTTCGCCAAATTCGCGCCAACGCGTAAATAAATGCCAGCCAAGCCGCAATCCCCAAATGGCGGTTAACATGTAAATTGCGATGGCAAAATAATCTTGATTATAACTGTGAAACCATGATGAAAATGTCATGACAACCATGCCCATTGGCCAAACAGCATCAATGAAGGATACATCCTTTATTCGCGTCGAATATCCCCAGCATAATAATATAACAAATAATAGGATGATGGCATTTAGGGTTAAGATAATGGGTATCAACATTGCTTTTCCTTAATTTTATTCAGCTTCCGCAATATTTTTTGTGGCTTTATCAGGATGCCGTGCGACGATATTTTCATAATATTTTGCGATAATTTTCATGTCGGCCTTATAATCCCCACTGGGCATGACTGCGCCAATAATACCGCCTATTTTTGTGGAATAATCCATCATGCCCAATAAAATGGGCACTTTCGCGCCAAAGGCAATGTGATAAAATCCAGTTTTCCAACCCTTTACACTGCTTCTTGTGCCTTCCGGCGCAATGGTCAGGCGAAAAACATCCCTTTTTGCAAATTCGTCAATCATTTGTTCAACATAATTTTGTTTGCTGGCCCGATTAACGGGCACGCCGCCCATATCCAGCATGAAATTGCCCATTGGCCAGCGAAACAGGCTGTCCTTTGCCATAAAATGTGGCATTATTCCCAAATCCTCGGTCAAACCAAGAAAATATGGAAAATCCCAATTGCTGGTATGCGGTGCGGCAACCAAAACAAATTTGGGCGGTAATTCCACATCAAGCCGCGCTGTCCAGCCATGACGGCGATACATGCTGACAATTTTTTTGCGGAGCCATTTTGATAAAGCACCCACTTTTTTTTCTTTTTTCACCCAAAATCTCCAAATATGCGTATAATTCCAGTAAAAATATTTGTTCATTCCAAAGGAATTTCGCAAAAAACTTGAGTCTATTTAATGAGGGGATTAAGAAAGACTCATAACTTATAATATGCAGGAACATCATGTCAAACAACATAGTGCCAGTTATTTCGGCAACTGGGTTATTCACCCCCGCACAATCGATTAGCAATGAAGAATTGGTTTCTAGTTTCAACCAATATGTCGATAATTTTAATGCGAAAAATAACAAAGATATTGCATCGGGCAAAATTCAACCCTTGGTTCATAGTTCGGTTGAATTTATCGAAAAGGCGAGCGGGATAAAATCACGTTATGTGTTGGATAAAGAAAATATCATCAATCCTGACATTATGTGCCCCCTTATCCCAGAACGGAGCAATGATGAAATTTCCATCAGCGCCGAAATTGGCGTGAATGCTGCGAAAATGGCCTTGGAACGTGCGGCGCGTGATATAAAGGATGTGGACGCGCTTTTATGTGCATGTTCAAATTTACAACGCGCCTATCCCGCAGTGGCGGTTGAAATTCAACAGGCATTGGGCATGGAAAATGGATTTGCTTTTGACATGAATGTCGCCTGTTCATCGGCCACATTTGCTATTCAAACTGCGGCGGATTTTATCCGTTCGGGCAGCGCAAAATCGGTTTTGGTGGTTAATCCGGAAATCACCTCTGGCCATTTAAATTGGCGCGATCGTGACAGCCATTTTATCTTTGGCGATGTGGCAACGGCCATTTTGGTGGAGGCAAAGGATATTGCTCCTGAAGATCATTGGGAAATATTGGGTACGAAACTTATCACCCAATTTAGCAATAATATCCGCAATAATTTCGGCTTCCTAAACCGCACCCATCCCGAAACCATGGATGCGCCCGACAAATTATTCGTTCAAGAAGGTCGCAAGGTTTTTAAAGAGGTTGTGCCGATGGTGTCCGCTATGATTGGTCAGCATATTGGTGAGCATGGGTTAAATGGGGATAATCTTCGCCGATTATGGCTGCATCAGGCAAATGCAGGCATGAACCGTTTAATCGCGCACAAGGTTTTGGGGCATGAGGCCAATAGCGATGAATCGCCAACCATTTTGGATAGCTATGCCAACACATCCAGCGCGGGATCGATTATCGCCTTTCACAAACATCATGAGGATTTAGCAAAGGGTGATATTGGTTTAATCTGTTCATTTGGTGCGGGATATTCCGCCGGCAGTGTGATTGTGAAAAAAGCGGCATAGGGCCAATTTAATAATTTGGGTAAAAATATCAGAATAGGGCAAGCGGCGATATGTTGCGCTTGCCCTATTTTTTTGCGCCATTTGGGGGATAAAGGGCGCGGGGAAGATAAAAGTAAGTGGGAGAGGAATATGTTATTTTTATAGGCCAGGGCTTTGTCAATAGTCTGGGCTTTGCCAATAGGATGGCGCGGCGGATTAGTCCAAAATCATGGCAAGCAAGATATATATAAGGATAAGCGAGCCTACACCGATAATTGTTCCCACGGCGAATAAGATGCGAACAACCGATACGTCGATATTCGACCATTTTGCAATTCCTGAGCATACACCCCAGATTTTGGCATCTTCGCGGCTTAAAGTTAATTTTGACATTTTTTGATTTCCTATTTCATTATTGGGTTGAGCTATGTTGATCTTTTTTGACATTTTATGCCAATATAGTGGAGAATGGCGCGACTGCTGGGCCGATGCTGGTGCCCAAGGTTAAAAATGAGCAAAATAAAGCAGCGGTTAAGGCAATATAATGTGAGCGGTTATTATTGATGGTCATGTTAGAAATCCTTTGTAAGTAAATATTATTTTATAAGTTTATTGATTATGCGAGAATTTGGGTTGCAGGTGCAATTACGGGAAAAATGCTTGTCCCAATGGTTAGCACTGAACAAAAAATTGCGGCTGTGATGGCAAGATAATGTGAACGGTTGCTGTTGGTCATTTTAAGTTCCTTTTAAATTTCTGTTTGTTTATCTGTTAATTTGTTTGATATTCCCAACATTGCATTGGCCGTGCCAATTTTAATTTATATATATATTACAATTATTTATATAATATCAGGCCTTCGCTCCCTTAAATGTAAAATCTATTATTTGGGAAATTTCACCAATATTTGGGATTTGCCAATATGAATTATTCGGCAAGGCTGGAATAAATGTTGACGCGGCCATGACATGGGGTAATTCGGGTGCATGGCCATAACCCATTTAACATTGAAAGATTTTCGCAATCATCATGATATTGCAATCTTGCCCGATCATCATTTCATCGTGATGACAGGGCCAAATGGCGCGGGTAAGACAAATATATTGGAGGCGATATCCTTATTAACGCCGGGGCGTGGGCTGCGCCGTGCGAAAATGCCCGATATGATTAGGAATGATGCGCAGGGCGGATTTGTGGTCAATGCCCATATTGTAGATTTGATTATTGGCACAGGCGTAGATGCGGCCCACCCGACACGGCGCATTGTGCGATTGAATGGGGAAAATAAACCGGCAAATCATTTGTCGCATCTTGTCTCCCTTTCATGGTTAACCCCGGCAATGGACCGATTATTTATGGAGGGCGCATCTCAAAGGCGGCAATTTATTGACCGTTTGGTGATGGCTATTATCCCCGATCATGGCCGGCATTGTTTACGATATGATCGGGCAGTTAAACAACGCAACCACATATTGTCACAGCCCGGCCCATTGGACCATAGCTGGTTGAATGCGGTGGAAATTGCCATGGCGGAACATGGCGGCGCGTTAAATGATAACCGCAAGAAAATTATCGCCATGTTAAATGATATATTGGCGCCATTGCCCAATGAACCTTTTGCGCGGCCATTTTTGGCCATGGCGCATGATCGGCATCATCATGATTGGCCGCTATATTGGCGGCATGAACGACATATTGACGCACGCGCTGGCCGCACATTGGCCGGACCGCATAAAAGCGATTTATTGGTCACCCATTCGGCCAAGAATATAGAGGCGCAACATTGTTCCACTGGCGAACAAAAGGCATTGTTACTGTCCATTATTTTGGCACATATGGAAATTGTGCGCGGCGCATCTAAACGGCCATTCATCATGTTATTGGATGAGGTAACGGCGCATTTGGATCCGGTGCGGCGCGGCGCGTTGTTTGAACGATTGGATCAAAGCGGGGCGCAAATTTGGATGACCGGCACGGAAAAATATCTGTTCAATGAAATTGATAGGTCCGCCCATCATGTTATTTTGGATGGGCCGGTTTTAAACGATTTATAATGACCCAGCTTAGGATATTTTAACAGGGATATACCCGTTTTGCGACAATGCGCAGGGCGGCAAGAACGCTCATCCTTTTGCGGTTTGATGCAGGAATTGTTTGTAATTGGGTGACAAGATCATCTGCCGTCATGTCAATTTCATCGGGAGCGCAAATGCTACGCTGGCCATTTTTACGATTGCGCTTTTCCTCATCGCGTAAAAAGGCAATATGCTTTTCGGTCATGCTTTTCAGGCTGTAATATTCACGGTGATATAAAGCGCGAACGCCCAATTTATTTAATTTAATGACTTTGGATAAATATGTCTCTGCCGACATGGTCGATACCGCCCCAGCATTGGCCGCCATGCCCCCAATGGATAAAGCCGCGGCAATCATGCCGGCTTTGAATAATGATTTTGCCTCACCAAATTTTGAGAAGCCAAATTTTGAGGAGCGAAATTTTATTGATGCATCATTATCTATGCGGCTGGATGTCATGGACATGAATATATGTGCCACGGACATGAAAAAGGGAAGGGACGTTTGAAATCTCATAAAATTTCTAGGTACCTTCCCATATATTATTTACATAAATTGGGCATAAATTTATGCGCCCTCTATGCTTGGCCCGCCAATTTTGCTGCCTTTATTTTTGCCGGCTTTGGGGATTAATGACCCAATGGTCGGCTTTATCGTGCTTACCTTTTTTGCTTTATCGTCACGGTGAAATTCACCCTTGTCCAATAATTCATCAATTTCCACGCCGGATAATGTTTCATATTCCAACAGGGCATTGGCCAAAAGATGCAGCTGATCTTCATGTTCTTTAAGGATTTTTTGCGCTTTCTTATATCCTTTTTCGACAAGATCGCGAATTTCCTTATCAATCAGCTTTGCCGTTTCATCGGACATGGCAGAACGTGTTGTGCCGCCATAGCCCAAATAACCTTGCTGTTCTTCTTCATATTGCAACGGGCCCATCACATCTGACATGCCCCATTGGGTTACCATGTCGCGCGCCAATTTGGTGGCATATTGAATGTCGCCTGACGCGCCAGAGGATACTTTATCATATCCAAAAATAATTTCCTCGGCCACTCGTCCGCCCATAGACACGGCCATGTTGGCGTGCATTTTATCACGATGATAGCTGTAACTATCGCGTTCGGGCAGGCGCATCACCATGCCCAATGCGCGGCCGCGCGGTATGATGGTGGCCTTGTGAATGGGGTCAGAGGCATCTTCATGCACAGATACAATCGCATGTCCTGCCTCATGATAAGCGGTCATTTTCTTTTCATCCTCGGTCATGACCATGGAACGACGCTCCGTGCCCATCATCACCTTATCCTTGGCATCTTCAAATTCCTGCATCGCGACAAGGCGCTTGCCACGCCGCGCAGCCATTAAAGCGGCTTCGTTCACCAAATTGGCAAGGTCCGCACCAGAAAATCCGGGCGTCCCACGGCCAATGACCCGTGGGTCAACATCGGGGGCAAGCGGCACTTTTTTCATATGCACTTCAAGGATTTTGACGCGGCCCTCAATATCGGGGCGCGGCACAACAACCTGTCGGTCAAAACGGCCTGGACGCAGCAGGGCAGGGTCAAGCACATCGGGGCGGTTGGTCGCAGCAATGATGATAATGCCTTCATTCGCCTCAAATCCATCCATTTCAACCAATAATTGGTTTAATGTTTGTTCGCGTTCATCATTTTGATTGCCAACACCGCCGCCACGGCTGCGGCCCACGGCGTCAATTTCGTCGATGAACAAGATACATGGCGCATTTTTCTTAGCCTGTTCAAACATATCGCGCACGCGGCTTGCGCCCACGCCGACAAACATTTCCACAAAATCTGAACCTGAAATGGTGAAAAATGGCACCGCAGCTTCACCCGCAATGGCACGGGCAAGCAGGGTTTTACCCGTGCCGGGCGAACCGACAAGCAATGCGCCCTTTGGTATTTTACCGCCAAGACGGGAGAATTTTTGTGGATCACGAAGAAATTCGACGATTTCCTCCAATTCTTCGCGCGCCTCATCAATGCCGGCAACATCGGCAAAGGTAACTTTGCCATGTTTTTCGGTCAACATTTTCGCCTTTGATTTGCCAAAGCCCATGGCGCCTGAACCGCCGCCCTTTTGCATTTGCCGCAGCACAAAAAATGCCACGCCCAAAATCAACAAAAATGGCAAAGAATTCACCAAAATATAGGTTAAAAGGCTGGTTTGTTCGGCCTCTTTGCCCTGAACATCGACGCCATTTTCTTCCAAAAATGGATAAAGGCTGGTGTCGCCCTCAATGGGCACAGTAACCAATTTTTTGTCTTCTTTTGTGGTGGCGACAATTTTATCAGGGGATATGGAGACCGACTTAATCGATCCCTCCGTCACCTTATTACGGAATGCAGAATAGCTAATCCCATCCTGGCTACTTGTCGCGGTGCTGCCGCCAAACATCGATGCGATAATTAAAAACCCCGCCAAAATAGCGGCCCAAATCATCAAATTTTTGTTCACCGGATTATTTTGCGGCTCTTTATCATTATTCATTCATCATACCTTATGTCGGCTTATATTCTTATCCATGATGTTAATGTAGGAAAGAAACTATGAATAGCAATATATCTATCCATATTTTGGTCGGTAAATTGCCTCTTTTTATCTATATATGGGCTATTATTTATATAAACGGCCGCTATTGACGATTTTGTTAATCAATTTTTTTGCGGTCTAGGCGCACGTTTTGGCGCAGTTTCAAATGTCCAAACCGATTGTTTATTATAATAAATAATATCACCGATGGTCGCTTTTTTCATGGATAATAGATTTTCGATTATCATGCTCAATTGCTCACCACGGATTTTCACATCATTCTCAATACAGGAAATGGCCCGAAGGACAAGGCGGCGTTGATAGATATGGGGTAATTTCTCCATATTCTTCAACATTATAATGTCATTGCTCTGCGCATGATGCTGCGCCCATAAAATATCGCTGGACCATGAAATCGCGTCATTCGCCTGTTGCAGGGCATGGGCGCTCTGCGCAGCCGATATGGCGTTTATCGGTGTTTGCGGCTGCGATAGCCAATTGCGAAATCGCACCCGATCAAAATCAACATTTTGGTTGCTTGGGTCTATAATGGGGGCAATTGCCGCATCATCGCAAATTTGCTGCAATTCATCCTTGGTAAAATTAAGCAAGGGGCGGATAATATTGCCATTTTGCGGGCGCACCCCGCTTAAACCATCTATGCCGCTGCCCCTGGCCAATCGCATCATCATGGTTTCCAACTGATCATCGGCATGATGCGCGGTTAAAATCCACTGGCCATTTTGCGCATCGGCAATGCGGTGCAATGCTTTATAACGCTCGGCTCTTGCCGATGATTGAATATTGGCATTGCGGCTCACGGTTATTTTTTCGATAAAATGCGGCATGCCAATTTGCGAGCAAATTTGCGCGACATAATCGGCCTCTTGCGCGGCCTCACTGCGCAATTGATGGTCGATGGTTGCCGCCATGACATTGCCCGTAAAATGATGCTGGGCCAGTAGCATTAATGCCAAACTGTCCGGTCCGCCCGACACTGCGATAAGCAACTTGTTATTATCTTGACCCAAAATTGGGATAAGCTGGACAATATTTTTCAAAAATTTTTGCGAAATTTCCGGCTTTATCAAAATTTTGGGCATAATCCTATGTTGAGGCTTGGCCACTTATTTACATTTTGCCTTAGTTTTGGAGCTTTTTAATAAAGACGCCAAACGGCCACTCGCCTCGGTGGGATAGGCGGTTTCAACCTGAGCAAATGCCTCACATGCTTCCTTTGCCTGTTCGGTTTGGGTCAATGCGATGCCCAAATATAACAGACTGTCGGGTGCGCGCGCGCCGCGTGGGTCTTCTTTATAATTATCATAAAATATTTTAAGCGAGGTTTTGGGTTTATTATCATCCAACATCGCGCGGCCCAATAAATTACGGGCATAGCTTAATCGGGGATGTTTGGGATGATTTTTAACCGTTGTTTCCAACTGGCTTTGTGCTTCGGGGTAAAATTTCGCCTCCCACAGGCGGAAACCATAGCTATAATCATCGTCAAATTTATCACCAGTATCGGGTTTTATAATGGCGGAAACGGCGGCGCGGCGGGTGTCGCTTGCCCTTGTGTTCGCGCTGGGCGTCTTATTTGTGTTGCTTGGCGCTGCGGCTGTAATATTATTAACTGGCGTCGCGGCGAGGGTATTTTCGGCGGCCTTTGCGTCTTTTAACATTTTTTCAACCGCGTCCAATCGCGCGTCCAATTGGCGTTGTTCATTGCCCTGGCGTTCAATTTGGCCGGTTAAAGTGGCCAATTGGGTTTCCAATGAATCAATACGAACCAATAAATCGCCAACTGCGCTGTTTGACGTATCTTTTTTCACCTGTTGTTGTTCGGGTTGAATATCTGCCTCAAAAAAACGGCTATCGGCATTGGGGAAAACTTTACGTTGAACCGCGCCCATTTCTTTTTCCAATTTGGTGACGCGCCCTTCTACATTGCTATCTTGTGCCAAAAGCGGGGAAATTGCCAAAAGCGGGAATATGGATGTCATCATCAAAGTGGCCGCGCCCATTTTGAAAAGATTTTTTAATTTCAACGTCATTTTAATCATCCTCATCCAATTTCTGACCCATAAATAATAGATGCCAGCTTATATAATCAGCAAAAATATAACATAGTTAAGCTGCAATGTATCTTTGGTTAACAATATTTCCCATAGCCATTTTTGAAAAATTTGTGAAATTATAATTTATTTTATCGTTTCAAAATTTAGGTCCAATTTGGATGCATCTTTTGCGATATTGCCTCGTGCAATGGGGGTGGCGCATAAATTTATCCCTAATTTCCTGTTAACCCTGCTTCAAAACCATGTTTTACGGTTTTGCGGTTATTTCATCCATTATGAAGGAAATTAAAAAAGATATTATCGCAGGGCGTAAAAATCGCTGGACCAAAGGGCGGGATTTCAGTCATAAGCATGGAATGTCAATGCTTTTGTCAATTATTACGTCTTTATTCTTTTCGCCGCAAAGCTGGGCTGCACAGTTAAGCAATGTGGTAATTGACAATGAATCGGTCACCATTGAATTTGACGACGTGGTTAATCAGGCCAGTTCATTTTATTTGGCCAATCCAAATCGTATTGTGGTCGATGTATCCGGCGCGAATATGGGAAAAATTGGGTCAAAGGATGGCGCATTGGGTGCATTGCGCGTGGGGCAATATGATCCCAATACAGCGCGTATCGTCTTGGATTTGGCCAATCCTGCCATATTGACGCGCGGTGGATTTTCATCTGATGGCAGGAAATTACAGCTGTTTTTCGGCTCTGCGGCGACGGATCAATTTTTTGGCGCCTTAAAACAAAGCCGGATGAATTTCATCCCGCCATTTAATTTTCGCGCGGATAAACCCAAAAAATATGAAGTAAGCGCACCGATATTGCCTGCGGATTCAAAGGGTAAATTGCCAAAAATCTATGGCCCAAATGATACCAGCCTGCCATTGGTGGTGATTGATGCGGGGCATGGTGGGCATGATCCTGGCGCGATTTCGAAATTTGGCGGCGGGCATAAGGAAAAAAATGTTACCTTGGCCATTGCAAAGGCGATTAGGGATGAGCTTATCTCCACCGGGCGCGTGCGTGTTGCATTAACCCGTGATGATGACAGCTTCATTGTGCTTCAAGATAGATATGGCATTGCGCGTAAAATGGATGCCGATTTGTTTATTTCCGTTCATGCCGATGCAGCGGGAAATGAAAGCGCATCGGGTGCCACCGTCTATACTTTATCGGAAGTTGCATCCGACCGAGAGGCGCAAAGATTGGCCGCGCGGGAAAATAAATCCGATATTATCAGCGGGCTGAACCTTGGCGGTGCGGATTCCAGCGTTTCGTCCATTTTAATCGATTTAACACAGCGCGAAACAATGAATGTTTCTGCCGATTTTGCGCGAATTTTCCTGCGTGAAGCGGGGCCAAATGTGCCCTTGCGATCAAATTCGCACCGTTTTGCGTCCTTTGTAGTGTTAAAATCTCCCGATGTGCCGTCCATATTATTGGAAACGGGCTATCTTACCAATGATAAGGATGTGGCTTTTTTAACCTCTGCCGCAGGGAAAAAGGCGATTGCAACATCGATGGCAGATGCGGTTCGCGCCCATTTTGCCAGAAGAATAGCAGCGAAATAATCAAAAATATAAATATTTTGTCATAATTTATGCGTGAATATCTAGACCTAGCCGTCAAAAATGATAGAGATGACGGTTATGGAAGAAACTGCACCAGATAATGTCAAATATCGCCTGTTAAGAGACGCAGGTAATTTTAAATTTTGGTTCGCCAAAAAATGGCAGAGCCTGTGGTTTCGGCGCGCAATTTATGCGCTGTCTGCTTTTTTGGTGTTTTTGATAATTTTTTGGGCATTATTTGTCCGTAACTTGCCCGATGCAGATCAATTGGTTGATTATGAACCGGCCCTGCCGACCACAGTTCGCGATAATCAGGGCGAAATTTTCCACCGTTATGCCCGCGACCGACGGGTGCAGTTGGAATATGGGGATTTCCCTAAAATGCTGGTCAATGCATATTTATCCGCAGAGGATAAAACATTTTTCTCGCATGGCGGGATTGATTATCCTGGTATTATTTCAGCAGTGATTAGCAATTTATCGCGCGATGGTCGTTCGGTCGGTGCGTCCACCATTACCCAACAAGTGGCAAAAAACCTATTATTAACAAATGAATATAGCTATAGCCGCAAAATTAAAGAAGCCATATTGGCAAAGCGTATTGAATCAGCGTTAAGCAAAGAAGAAATTTTAACGCTTTATTTAAATGAAATTCCGCTGGGCCGCCGCAGTTTCGGGGTAGAAGCCGCCGCCCAAGCATATTTTGGAAAAAGCGTGGATGAATTGCAATTGCATGAAATGGCGTTTTTGGCCATTTTGCCCAAATCGCCGGAAACTTATGGCCGCGCAAAATATGAAAAACGCGCATTGGAACGGCGCAATTGGGTGTTAAATTCCATGGCAAAAAATGGATTTATCACACAAAGATTGGCCGATGAGGCATCCGCCCGCCCATTGGGTTTAGGGACGGGCATTGACAGTAAATTGGACAATATCGGCGCATATTATTCCGAAGAAGTCCGCCGTCAATTGATGGAACAATTTGGTGAAAAGGCCGAAGATGGGCCATATAGCGTTTATGCTGGCGGCCTGTGGGTTCGCACATCAATGGACAGGAAAATTCAAATATCGACCACCAATGCTTTGCGTGATGGTTTAATGCGTTATCATGGGTCGCGCGGTTATTATGGCCCATTGGGCGGCAAAACCATTGATATGGCAAAGGGCAGTTGGGCATCGCAGCTTGCCGCAGCAAATATGGATTTGGATTATCGTGATTGGCGCGTTGGGGTATATTTGGGTGGCGGCGAGGTTGGTTTTTCAACTGGCAAAACGGGAAAATTAATTTCATCTTCTCCGGCGGTAAAGGCGGGGGATATTATTGCGGTTTCGCCCGCAGGGGGCAATGGTTTTGCCCTGCGCATTGTACCGGAAATTGGCGGCGGCATGGTGGTACAAAACCCGCTTTCGGGCCGTGTTTTGGCGATGCAGGGCGGTTTTGATTTCAGCATCAGCAGCCTGAACCGCGCGACACAGGCAAAGCGTCAACCCGGTTCGACCATTAAACCATTTGTATATGCAACCGCCATTGACCAGGGAATGACCCCGGCAACCATTATTGAGGATGCAACATTTTGCGTTTGGCAATCATCTACTTTAGGACGCAAATGTTTCCGTAACTTTGGCGGATCACGGGGCGCAGGGCCGCGCACCATGCGTTGGGGGCTTGAACAATCACGAAATTTAATGACCGTGCGCGCCGCGCATGAGGCGGGAATGGACAATGTCACCCGCACATTTCGCGAGATGAACATTGGCGATTATCCTGCCTATCTTTCCATGGCATTGGGGGCAGGGGACACGACGGTTTTAAACATTACCAATGCATATTCCATGCTGGTTAATCATGGCCGTCAATTAAAACCCACCTTAATTGATTATGTTCAGGATAGGCGCGGCAAGGTTATTTGGCCCGAAAAATGGAAACCGTGCAAAGGGTGCAATATGAAGGATTGGAATGGCGGGCCAATGCCGCGATTTAAACCTGTGGGTAAGCAGGTCATGGATCCGGTTACCGCGTTTCAAGTGGTTCATATGTTGGAAGGTGTGGTGCAACGCGGCACGGCAACCATATTAAAAGATTTGGACCGCCCAATTTTCGGTAAAACTGGTACGACTTCTGGCCCCACCAATGTTTGGTTTGTTGGTGGCACGCCCCAAATGGTCAGCGGCGTATATTTGGGTTTTGACCAATTGCGCAATATGGGCGGATATGCACAGGGCGGGTCGCTTGCCGCGCCGATTTTCAAACAAATGGCAAAGGAAATCCTGCCCGATTATCCCGTTATTCCATTTACTGCCCCTGAAGGCACGCGTTTGGTACGGATTGACCGGCAAACGGGCCGGCGTGTATTTGGAGCATGGCCCGCCGATAATGGCGGCGATGGTTCGGTAATATGGGAGGCGTTTAAGCCGGATACTGAACCCAAAAGATCGATTAGAACCGAAGAAATTGAAGCGCGAAGCGAAGGAACGGGCAAGGTTAAGAAAAATGCCGTTACGGCGCCAAAGGCTGCGGCAAAAACATCAAAACCAGCCACAAGCTCGACCGAGCGTGACCGGCAATTTATTCAAGAAGAAGGCGGCATTTATTAATATTTATCTATCCAACCTATCCTCCATTGTAATTTAATGCACATATGCTTAAATTATCATCATGGCGGATAAGTTGGAAAATAGATCAAATATAAAAAAAGATGATGCATTTTTGGCATCAATCCATTTTAGCCCCATTGCAACGGTGGTAAGCGATCCATTATTACCAGATAACCCAATTATAGAAGTTAATCAGCCATTTTGCGATTTAACCGGATATACACCTGATGAAATATTGGGGCGTAATTGCCGCTTTCTTGCCGGACCAAAGACCGAACCATGGGTGACCGAACAAATAAAATCTGGCGTTAGCGAGCAGCGGCCAACATTGGTCGAAATCCTGAATTATAAAAAAAATGGCGATCCCTTTCGCAATGCGGTGATGATTGCGCCGGTTTTTGATGATGAGGGAGAGATTAAATATTTTATCGGTTCGCAGGTGGAATTGCCGGATGAAGAAACAGGGCCGTCATCCACACGTTATCGCGCAGCCGTGGGTATGGTCAAAGAATTATCGCCGCGCCAGTTACAGGTTTTAAAAGAAATGGCGAACGGGTTTCGCAGCAAACAAATCGCCTATCATCTTAATTTAAGCGAACGTACAGTGAAGATGCATCGTTCGATAGTGCTGAAAAAATTGGGCTCATCATCGCTTGCCGATGCGGTTAGATTGGCCGTTGAGGCGGGGCTCTAACCAATATTATAGATGAATAGCACGTCCTATTGGCCGTATGTTAAAATAATTTAAATCCATTATTGTTGAAATTGAGCGGGAAAGACTACGCTTTTCCCTTCCCCCGGATGTATATTCCCGCTCACCCTTATCTTAATTTCCGTTCTGGATTTATGAAGCACTCAACCTTGGCCCATATTTATATGGGCCATTTTTTTACATCTGGGCATATAATAATGAAGATGAATATCCATTTTCAAATTAGCAAAATATGGCTGACGCTTTACTTATCATCATTTTGGGCTAAGAGAGCGATGGCCAATAATGGCAATATAATTTTACGATTTTTAATGGAGCAATTTCATGCGCGCAGACGCACTTGCATTGGCGGAACGAATTGATGCGGCGCTTGATTTGGTGCGCTTATCGCTTGATTGGGATCGGGCGCTGCGCCGTTTGGATGAGCTGAACGCAAGGGTGGAAGACCCCGATTTATGGAATGACCCAAAACAGGCCGAAGCCGTGATGAAGGAGCGCCGCCATTTGGATGCGGCGATTTGTGCGGCCAAAGAAATTAAGGCGGATAAGGAAGGCACGTTGGAGTTAATCGAGCTTGCCGAAATGGAAGATGATACCTCCTTGGCCGATGAGGGAGTTGCGTCCTTAAAAAAATTGGCCGAAAGGGCGGATAAGGACAAGGTTCAGGCTTTATTATCTGGCGAGGCGGACGGCAATGATTGCTATATTGAAATTCACGCTGGTGCAGGCGGCACGGAAAGCCAAGATTGGGCCGAAATGTTGCTGCGCATGTATCAACGTTGGTCCGAAAAACGCGGATATAAAATCGAAATGGTTGAATATCAGGCGGGTGATCAGGCCGGGATTAAGGGTGCGACATTATTGGTAAAGGGTGAAAATGCCTATGGCTATGCCAAAACCGAAAGCGGGGTGCATCGGTTGGTCCGTATTTCACCCTATGACAGCTCGGCCAGACGCCATACCAGTTTTTCCAGCGTTTGGGTGTATCCTGTCATTGACGATAATGTCGATATTGAAATAAATGAAGGCGATTTGAAAATTGATACCTATCGCGCATCGGGTGCGGGCGGACAGCATGTTAACACCACGGACAGTGCGGTGCGGATTACCCACATGCCAACGGGCATTGTGGTGGCCAGCCAAAATGACCGTTCGCAACATAAAAACCGCGCCACCGCCATGGGAATGTTGCGGGCAAGATTATATGAAGCGGAAATGCAGCGGCGCGAGGCAGAGGCATCGGGCGAATATGCCGCAAAAACAGAAATTGGCTGGGGACATCAAATTCGTTCCTATGTCTTGCAACCCTATCAAATGGTAAAGGATTTGCGCACTGGCGTGACATCATCTGCGCCAGGCGATGTGTTGGATGGAGATATTGATCAATATATTGCCGCAGCATTGGCACAGCGCGTTACCGGTGAGGTCGCCGATATTGAGGATGTCGATTGATATAATTATATAATAATAGCTGCGATTCTGGCCTTATAATATTGTGTCATAACTGCCACATTTGACAAAAAACATATATTGCGGTTTTTATTCCGCTTTGTCCTTTATTAATTTGGTGCAATCATCACACCATAACAAAAAAAGGGGGCAAATATTATGGAGAGTATAAAAAATATTTCATCGGTGAAAATTGCATTGGGATTCGGCGTTTCTGCCCTTTCCATGTCGATTATACCTGCGGCATATGCGCAAAATAATGATGGCGCACAAATGCAGGATGATGGCGCAGCGATTATTGTGACGGGCACAAGGCGAACTGACCGAACAGTGGCGGACAGCCCCGTGCCAATTGATATTATAGGCAGCGAGGCTTTGGAAAATAGCGGTGCAACAGAAACCAACCGTTTATTAAATAATGTTGTGCCGTCATTTAACTTTCCGCAACCATCGCTTACCGATGGCACGGATTCACTACGTCCCGCGACATTGCGCGGCCTTGCTCCCGACCAAGTATTGGTTTTGATTAACGGGAAACGCCGCCACCAATCTTCATTATTGAACCTTAACGGGTCAATTGGCCGTGGTTCGGCTGCGGTGGATATGAACACCATTCCCGCCATTGCGATTGACCGTATAGAGGTGCTGCGCGATGGTGCATCATCGCTTTATGGTTCAGATGCGATTGCGGGCGTGATTAACATTCAATTGAAAAAACGCGAAGGCGGCCGTGCACAGATTAGCTATGGCAAATATATCACCCAAATGGAGGGTGTCGCCGACGTGTTTACAGTTTTGCCAACCACAAATTCAACCAGTGATCCGGTCATCAACTATACCGGTGAAGACCGCAAACGCCGCGATGGCGACACCTATACTTTTGCGACAAATATTGGATTGCCAGTCGGTGATACGGGCTATTTTAATGTTACAGCGGAATATAAAGACCGCAGCCCGACCAACCGTTCCGGACCGGATATTCGCCGGCAATATAGCGGTATTGGCGATATTCGTGAAACCACATTTGACCGTTATAGCCACCGTTTTGGTGATGGCGTGTCAAAAGATTTGAATTTCTTTGTCAATGCTGGCGCTCAATTAGGCGAAGTGTTCGAACTATATGCTTTTGGCAGCTATGGTATTCGTGATGGTAATGGCGCGGGCTTTTATCGCCGGTCCTTGGATGCGCGCAACCGCGACTGGGCAAATGGCGGTCTGCCATATTATGCAGATGGTTTCTTGCCCCTTATCAACAGTGAAATTGTCGATGTCTCGGCGGCATTGGGCGTAAAGGGCGAACTGTCCGGTTGGGATGTGGATTTGTCCGCCGTTTATGGCACTAACAGCCTTGATTACACCATTTCAAACAGCTTTAATACATCGCTTGGCGGGTTAGTCAGCAACCGGACATTTGACTCTGGCGGCCTTCGCGCAGGACAATTTACCACCAATTTCGATGCGCGGCGCGATTTGGAATTGGGGTTGGGTAGCCCCATTTCCTTTGCCATTGGCGCAGAATATCGGCGCGAGGATTATAAAATCCGTCCTGGCGAATTACAAAGCTATCAGGCCGGACCATTTACATTTTCCAATGGGGCAGCCCCCGGCGCACAGGTTTTTCCAGGGTTTAGCCCGATTACCGCCGTTGACACATCGCGCAGCAGCATGGCCGGATATGTTGAATTGGACAGCGATATTGCCGATATTTTAAATATCCAATTGGCGGGCCGTTATGAACATTTCACCGATTTTGGCGATACTGTGAATGGTAAAATTGCCGCCCGTTTAGAACCAGTTGATGGTTTTGCGCTTCGCGGTTCTATTTCCACTGGTTTCCGGGCGCCAGGATTGGCGCAGCAATCATTTTCCACCACTTCTACCAATAATGTTGGCGGAACTTTGATTGAAATCGGCACTTTCCCGGTCAGCTCACCCATTGCCCGCGCATTGGGCGCACAACCATTGGAGGCAGAAAAATCGACCAATTTTGGCGGCGGCGTTACCTTTAATATGATTGATGGGTTAAATGTGACCGTCGATTATTATAATATTAAAATTCGCGACCGCATTACATTGACCGAAAATTTGACCGGCGCCGATGTGGTGGCAATTTTAAGCGCGGCAAATGTGGTTGGCACATCGGCCCGTTTCTTTATCAATGGTATTGATACAAAGACACAGGGACTGGACATTGTGGCAAGTTACCGCATGCCCGATTTTGGAATTGGCCGTATCCGGCTTAGCGCGGGGTATAATTTGAACGATACCAAAATTACCGATAGGCGGACATTTAGCGGCTTTACCGCGCAGCGTTTGTTCGCGCGTCAGGAATCCTATCGTTTAACCGATGGGCAGCCAAAAAATAAACTTAACCTTGGTTTGACATGGGATAATGGGCCATTTGGCCTGACCACCAATGCCAATCGTTTTGGTGAAGTGTTCCTGCCATCTGGTGTATCATCGGCGCAGCGTGATGATATTACTGTCGCGCCGGGCGGCGCACCGGGCGATGTTACATTAACCCCGAAATGGGTCGTCGATATGGAATTGCGGTTTAAGCCATATGAAAATATCAGCTTGGCCATTGGCGCGAATAATATTTTTGATGAATATCCCGATCGTTTGCCATTTGGCACAGTTGGCGGGGTGAATTATGGATTGAATAACAGCTTTCTTCCTTATTCCTCTCAATCACCCTTTGGGTTTAGCGGCCGATTTGTCTATGGCCGATTGGCAGTTGATTTTTAATAAATATAATCAAGTTAAGAAAAAGGGCTAGGCGATTGTCTGGCCCTTTTTTATGGCGCGTTATATATTTTAGTGCCGCTTTTATGCGGACCTGATGATATATGATTTTAACACCTTTTGGGAATTTTAGCTTAGCTTTTTGAATTATGCGGCGTTTGGCGAAGACGCATCTGGCAATGGCGCATATGGTAATGGCGCATATGGTAATGGCGCATATGGTAATGGCGCATATGGTAAAGAAAAAGGCCGCCCAATTAGGACGGCCTTTCGCATTTTTGAAGTGATGAAATTAAAATTTAGCGCGTACGGTTAAACCATACATGCGTGGCTCATCCACAAAGCCAATGCGTGAACGCGTTCCCGCACCACCACGCAGCGGCGTATTAGTCGTAATACCGCGGGTAATTTCATTGAAAATATTCGTGCCCCATAATTCAAAGGTAAATTGTTCATTCGGGGTGGTTAACCCAATGCGGGTATTCACCTTGAAATAGGCATCTTGATAATCAAAAGGTATTGGCAGGTTGTTGGTATCCAATGGAATGGTGCTGGTCCGGCGTTTGCTGGAATAGCTTAAATTACCATTTAGTGATAATCCCCAGCCCGAAGATCCAAGATCCCCGTCATAGCTCATGCCATATACCATGGTGAATTTAGGCGCATTTGTCAGCGATGAACCGCAGAGCCGTGCTGCCGAGGCCGCCGCAGCAACTACAACACCATTGGCACAATTGCTTGGATAGCGAGTATCGGCATAGGTTGCGGAGAAATTTGCCGAAATATTTTCGCTTAAATTACCGAACATTTCCAATTCAACACCCGTTGAACGGGCAGAATTTACGTTAAAGGTCAAAAATTGAACCCCGGTAAATTCAAGCACTTGGAAATCGCTCATCTTCATATCAAATAATGCGATATTCGCCTTTATCCGATCAAAAATTGTGGTTTTTACACCAATTTCAATTTGATCGACCTTTTCCGACTTAAAGCTGGGGTCGGCATAAATTGGTGCAACAATGACGGGGGTTGGCGTGGTGGCCAAACCTGCCAAAATTGCAGCAGAATTTTGCAATGTTGCCGATTGCGGGTCAAGGTTGAATCCGCCAGATTTAAATCCATGGCTGTAACCACCATAAATTAACACATCAGGCGTCGCTTTATAACTGACCTGTGCGGTATAGGTGATTTCATCATCCTTAAATGTTTGTGCCCATTCGCGCGGCAATGGCAATAATCGGCTGGCAAGTCCGCCGCCCACGGCCGCAGGTGCGGTCACTGTAACAGGTGTGGCAAAGGCAAAGCAGTTAAGACCAATTAGGCCAGGACTTAATGCGCCCGGGACACGGCCCAATAATACGCCATTGATGCTGGCCTGACAGGCATTACCGCTGCCATTTATTTGATCAAAAGATGCCTCTTTCTTTTCATTCACATAACGTGCGCCCAATGTGACACTTAATTTATCGGTAAGATATAACACATTATGGGTAAAGATGGACCAGCTTTTGGCATCTTGCAGGAATAGATTATTGGCAAATGAACCATTTGAATTTACCGGTGCGCCAATGCTGGCGCCAGGGCCACTGCCCAATGCGGTAAGGGCAAATAATGGATTTACGCCCGCCGCATTGGCAAAGTTAAACGCACTACCCGTTGCTTGATAATCTGGCCCCAATGACATTGTTTGTTTGGCGGTAATATCTTCATCGGAATAAAATCCGCCGATTAACCAATCAAATTTGTCATTAAATGCTGTTCCTTGGAAACGCAGTTCCTGTGTAAATGTTTTAATTCTATCGCCAGATGGACCAACCGATGGTGCCTGTAATCCAGTTAAATTACCCACTGTATATGTGTTGCGAGAGGTGAAGCCGCCGCTATAAGCTGTATAGGAATCAAAATCGCGATATGAACCAATATAGGTCATTTTGGCGCCGCCCAAATCCCATTTTAATTCACCAGAAACGCCCCATTGTTTAGACCCGTTAAAATATTCAGGTCCATTGATGGACAGATTTTCCAATGCGCTTAAACCCGATTGGGCGACACCATCGTCGGAAAGACCGTGAAAGGCAGAAAATGGCGCAAGTTCGGTTTCACGAACAATCACGGCATTACAGCAATTTTCATCAGATTTGGCATAATCGGCCAATAAACGAATGCTGACATCTGAACTTGGCTCCATATAAAGCTGTCCGCGAAGCATATAGCGATCACGATTATTGCTTTCGACGCCTGAAGGCGATTCTAAATATCCATCGCGTTTACGATATGTGCCCGATAGGCGGAAACCAGCCACATCTTGAACAACAGGAACGCTGACGCCCGCTTGAACATTCATGAAATTATAATTGCCATAGGATGCGTTAACAAAACCTTCGACTTCGCTCAAATTTGCTTTTTTGGTGGTAACGTTCAACGCACCTGCCGATGTGTTACGTCCAAATAAAGTTCCTTGAGGTCCGCGAAGAATTTCCAATCGCTCTAAATCGACCAAATCGCCAAGCGCTACACCGGGGCGAGATTGATAAACGCCGTCAATAAACACGCCGACCGAGCTTTCAAGCCCAGTATTATTACCCGTTGTGCCTACGCCGCGAACCTTAATCGATGTGCCTTGCGTTTCGGTTTGTGATGATTGAATGTTAAAACTAGGTGAGATTGACGATAAAGTTTTAATGTCCTGAACGCCTTGTTTTTCCAGCGCCTCTGGCGCAACGGCGGTCACGGCCAATGGAATATCCTGAACATTGGCCTCACGCAATGTCGCGGTCACGATGATCGCTTCATTTTCTATCTTTTTTTGTGTGGGCGCATTTTGTGCATATGCCGCCGGCGCAAGGGCCGTGCTGCACATGGCAACGCATAAGATTTTATGTAAATTTTTCATTCTTCTCTCCTCCATTATTTGCAAAGGCATATTTTTATATGCCCTTCCCCAGATGATGCCGCTCCCCAGCGTGCATCAAATTTCTCTCTCAATGCCCATCCTATCGCGAATTTTATCAATATCCAGCTTTTTAATCATTTGATTGAATAGTAGAAAATACTGTGACTTTTCTGCCGCACCATATTATGTAAGGCACTATGTTTGACCGTGCTAAAATTATCGACCAAAATTTCCGCAATTTTGTTACGAATAACTGCTCTTTAGAGGGTGAATTATTTCGGGAATTATCATCGCTTGGGACATTAAAAGTCTCTGAGCTTGTTGATATATATGACACGCAAATTATGAGTCGGCAGTTGGATTTTTGGTCCCGCCGATCAAAGGGCAAAACTTTTTATTCAATCGGCAGTTCGGGACATGAAGGATTGGCGGCCATTGGAATCGCCAGCCGCGCCGATGATATGGCGTTCCTGCATTATCGTGATGCCGCATTTTTAATACAAAGACGCAAAAAAGTGGGCGGGCAAAATGTCCTTTATGACATGGCATTGTCCTTTGCCGCGTCCAGCCATGATCCGATAAGCGGCGGCCGGCACAAGGTTTTGGGATGCGCCGCATCCTATGTCCCCCCGCAAACAAGCACCATTGCCAGCCATTTGCCAAAGGCGGTGGGCGCGGCCCATTCCATTGGCATGTCGCGGCGAAAGGATGGTATTGATGAAAATAATGCCCGTATCTTGCAACAAGATGGTGTTATATTATGCAGCTTTGGTGATGCGTCGGCCAATCATAGCACGGCACAGGGCGCTATAAATGCGGCATGTTGGGCGGCATATCAACATATGGCGATGCCCATTGTTTTTATTTGCGAAGATAATGGCATTGGTATTTCGGTACGTACGCCCGATGGATGGACCGCGCAAAATTATATGAACCGTCCAGGTTTAAAATATATTGCTGCCAATGGATTGGACATTGTGGATGCGGTGGAAAAATCGCGGCAGGCGATTGAATATGCGCGGGTTAAGCAAAAACCAGTTTTCCTGCATATAAAAACGGTTCGTTTAATGGGCCATGCAGGGGCGGATGTGGAGGCGAGTTATGCCAGCAGTAAATTTATTGAGGAACGGGAGGCACTTGACCCCTTATTAACCACGGCGGCATATCTGGCAAAATATAGCTATTTGACCAGCGCAGATATTTTGCGCCGATATGATGAGATGGCGGAACGGGTGGAGCGTGTGGCGGCGCAGGCGTTAACAACCCCGCGATTAACCAGCAAAAAGGATATTATAGCCTCCATCATTCCGCCCAAAAAGCCACGGACTGAGCCCACGTCACAAATAAATGGAGCGCATGAAATTTTTGCCAAGGAGCAAAATAATCTGGCCAAGCCAGCAACAATTGCCAAATCGATTAACTGGGCACTGGCCGAGATGATGGCTAGCAACCAAAATATTGCCATTTTTGGCGAGGATGTCGCGCGAAAGGGCGGCGTTTACGGCGTGACCCAAGGCTTAATGGGCAAATTTGGTAATAGGCGGGTTTTTGATACATTGCTGGATGAACAAACCATATTGGGTCTTGCCATTGGAATGGGGCATAATGGATATATTCCTGTGCCGGAAATCCAATTTTTGGCATATCTACATAATGCGGAGGATCAAATAAGGGGTGAGGCGGCGACGCTTTCCTATTTTTCCAATGGGCAATATACCAATCCCATGGTGGTGCGGATTGCGGGTCTTCCCTATCAAAAGGGGTTTGGCGGGCATTTCCATAATGATAATAGCCTTGCCGTGTTGACCGATATTCCCGGCATTATTATTGCCTGTCCCTCCACCCCGCAAGACGCAGCCGCCATGATGCGAGAGGCGATAAGATTGGCGGAGGAAGAACAACGTGTTGTGGTGATGGTTGAACCCATTGCATTATATCATCAACAAGATTTGCACGAAGCGGGCGATGGCAAATGGGCACAGCATTATCAATTTGCGGGCGATGCGGATGCTGCCAGTTTTGGTGATATCGCCATTTATGAAAACAACAATGATAAGCCATCAAAAAAAGCAGATGCGGCCATTATCACCTATGGCAATGGGCATTATTTATCGCGTCAGGCGCAAAAAATATTGACCGAAAATCATGATATTTCGGTAAAGATAATTGATGTTCGTTGGCTGCACCCCTTACCCGAAGCGGCGATTATCAATGCAGTAAAAGACGCAAAACATATTTTAATTGTGGATGAGGGGCGGCAGAGTGGCGGGTTGAACGAAAAATTCATGACTATGCTTGCCGAACATGGTTTGGCGGATAAATCGCGCCGCCTATGCGCGGTGGATTGTTTCATTCCGCTTGGCCCTGCGGCGGAAATATTATTACCCAGCCGCGATGATATAATTGAAAATATATTAAAGATGGTAAAATAATCATGGCAGCTGAAAAGAAAAAAGCATTGGTCATTTTCCCTGGACGGGGCAGTTATAATGCAAATGAGCTTGGTTATTTACATTCCCATCACGGAGCAAATAATGATTGGCTACATATGGTGGATAAAGTACGCAGCGATGCCGGACAACCTCCCATTACCCAAATGGATAAAGCCGAAAAATTTACCCCTTCCACCCATTTGACAGGCGATAATGCCTCCTTGTTAATTTACGCCTGCGCAATGGCGGATTTTATGGCGATAAACCGCGATAAATATGATGTTGTCGCGGTAACGGGCAACAGCATGGGGTGGTATTTGGCGCTGGCGGGCAGCGGGATTTTGTCCATGGAAAATGGCGCAAAATTGGTCAATAATATGGGCAATATCATGCATGAACATGGCGTGGGTGGACAGATAATCTATCCTATATCGGGTGATGATTGGCATATTGACAAAGAAAAATATGCATTGGTCCATCATTTATTGACGGAGGCAAAGGGGGTGGATGGCATCAGGGTTGAATTATCCATCAACCTTGGCGGGATGGCGGTTTTTGCTGCCGATGATGCGGGGCTGCGCTGGTTAATGGAAAAATTGCCGAAATCGGGAAATTTCCCATTAAAATTGGCACAGCATGCCGCCTTTCACAGCCCGATTTTGGATCATATTTTGCCTTTGGCGCGCGCCGCCAATCCAGCAGGTCATATAGACAGGGGGCAAATACCCGCCATTGATGGCGATGGGTGCATATGGTCGCCCCATGCATTTGAGCAGGGCGATATTTTTGATTATACATTGGGGCGGCAGATAAATCGCACCTATGATTATAGCAAAGCAGTCAGCGTGGCGGTGCGCGAATTTGCGCCAGACCAAATTATTCTAACTGGTCCGGGCAATGCGTTGGGCGCAGTGACGGCGCAAAGTTTAATACAAATGGGGGCATATGGATTAAAAAATAGGGACGATTTTATGGAGCGTCAGGCCGCCGATCCGATTATCCTGTCCATGGGATTGGCAGAGCAGCGCCAATATATTTTATAATATAAAAGATTATCATTAAAAATTTTACACGCATTTAAGTCATTTTTTTTGGCGCTGTTTCAACATAAAATGACAATTTTATGCATTTATGCATAAATTTGATGCGCAAAATGCATATATTGTCTTTATCCAGCGGCATTTTTGGTTAAAAGGCATAGGGAGAGTGAAGAAAATTTGTAAAACCTAGCGTCAATTAAATATATTGGCCAAGATGAAAGAGCCTGAACATGGCGGCATTGCGCAGTTCCACATTATTACTTTTTGGTGCAACGGGGGATTTGTCCCGCCGGATGTTGTTGCCGTCGCTTTACGCTTTGCATGCCGATAATTTGGTCGGGGATGATTTGGTTATTTATGGCACCGCGCGAAGCGAGATGGATGATACAGAATTCCGCCAATTTACCAAGGATGCGCTTTGTGAATTTTTACCCGAAGACCGCAAAAATGAAGGGTTGATTGACAGTTTTCTGGAACGGATTTTTTACCAGACCCTTGATGCCTCAACCATTGATGGCTTTGACGATTTGGCGAAGAAAATTGGCGATATTTCTGGCGGGCTTTCGATATTTTTATCAACCGCGCCATTTTTGTTTGAACCCACGATAAATGGGTTAAAATCGGCGGGTCTTGCCGGCGATAATGTCAAAATTGGGCTTGAAAAACCATTGGGCACAGATTTTGAATCCAGCATGGTTATAAATGATGCGGTTGCCGCCGTATTTCCAGAGTGTCGCACTTTCCGTATCGACCATTATTTGGGCAAGGAAACAGTGCAAAATTTAATGGCGCTGCGTTTTGCCAATATGATGTTTGAACCATTGTGGAACAGCCATGCCATTGAACATGTTCAAATCACGGTAAGTGAAACCGTGGGTTTGGAGGGGCGTGCGGGATTTTATGATGATACTGGTGCTTTGCGCGATATGGTGCAAAACCATATGTTACAGCTGCTTGCCCTTATCGCGATGGAGCCGCCTGCAAGTTTCGATTCCACCGCCATAAGGGATGAGAAGGTAAAGGTGCTTCGTTCTTTACGTGTGCCAAATGATAACGATGTCGTAACTGGGCAATATGGCGATGGCGCGGTCGATGGACAGCCTGTAAAATCCTATGTTGACGATTTTGGCGGCTTGTCACGAACCGAAACATTTGTGGCGATTAAGGCATTTGTCGATAATTGGCGCTGGCAAGGTGTGCCATTTTATCTGCGCACGGGCAAAAGATTGTCCGAAAGGCGCAGCGAGATTGTTATCCAATTTAAACCTGTGGCGCATAATATTTTTAAGGATAAGGCAGGCAGCCTTGCCTCCAACCGCTTGATTATCAGGCTTCAGCCAGAAGAATATGTTCGTTTGCTGGTCATGGCGAAAGAACCCGGGCTTGACCGTGAGGGGATTACCCTGCGCGAAGTGCCGTTGGACCTTTCCTTAACCAAGGCATTTTCCCATATGCGTCGCCGCATTGCATATGAACGCTTGCTATTAGATTTAATCGAAGGGGATCAGACATTATTTGTCCGCCGTGATGAGGTGGAGGGGCAATGGCGTTGGATTGATGCGATACGCGCCATTTGGCAGCGCGATAAAAATATGCCCAAAAATTATGGTGCGGGCAGTTGGGGGCCAAGTGCGGCTATCGCCTTGACCGAAAGAGATGGCGTGAGTTGGAATGATTAAAAATTCGCTCCATCCTCCATTTGCAAAATCCCTGTCATTGAAAGAGCGATGAGATGACAAGAGATGCCAATTTAGCAAATTTTTATGATAAGCATTATGCCATTATTGATGTTGATGGCCCCCATATTAAAATCGGATTATGCCCACATGATGGGGCGCCGTCGGTTCATCAAATTAAAAGCTATTCGGCATTGGATTTTACAAGTTTAAATGAAGCATTGGTCAAATATGCCGAAGAAGTGGCAATTGATATTTCCAACCGCCATGCCGCCATATCGGTCAGCGGCCCTGTGACCGGCGATTTTATAAAAATTGCGCGCTGCCCATGGGCATTATCGGTTAACAGCATAAAAAAAATATTGGGCAAGGATTGTTTTTTTATCAATGATTCCATTGCCAAGGCATGGGCCGATGTGGACGCGCCAATACAGGCGCACCGGCCGATGGGTTCGGCAAAGGCACCAAATTTTAATGTGAGGGGCAGCTGGGCTGCGGTTAATTATGTGGATGGATTGGGCGCGGCTATAATGGTGAATGATGGCAAGAATAGGCTGCGTCATTCATCATCTGAAATTGGCCATGCGGCATTTTCCCCCTTTTGTGAAAAAGAGCAACAATTGCTCACTTTATTACAAAATAGCCCCCATCCGGTTAGCTGGGAACAGGCGATTACTTTAAATTATGATGATCCAATTTGGCAAAAAATTGTCGGAATATCCGGCTTAAACGCCAAAATGAACATAAAGGCGGGCATATTGGGCAGCTTTGTCGGGGATTTAATTTTGTCGCTTGGCGCATGGTCGGGCATTTTCCTTCATGGACATGCTGTAAAATTATTGACCATGCCCGAACAGGCCGATTTTTTTAATAGACGCGTCGAAAATAGAGCGAATTATCGCTCTCAATTAATGGCAACGCCCAGATGGTTAAACCGTTTGCCCAATGTTAATTTAATCGGCGCGGCCCAATTTTTACGTAACCAAATTGCAAATATTGAAAGCTGAGAATATTCATGACTGCCATGCATCCAATAGTCGCCAAGGTAACCGACCGCATCATTAAACGGTCAAGCGAAAGCCGCCAAGCATATCTTAACATGATTGACCGCGCCCGTGAAGCGGGGGTTAATCGGCCCTCCTTATCATGTGGTAATTTGGCCCATGGTTTTGCCGCCAGCGGTGATGATAAAACCGCGATACGCGGCGGTAAGGCGTTAAATATTGGTATCATCACAGCATATAATGATATGTTGTCGGCGCACCAACCCTATGGCCGATATCCCGAACAGATAAAGATTTTTGCCCGTGAAAAGGGCGCAACCGCACAGGTAGCGGGCGGCGTTCCTGCCATGTGTGACGGGGTGACGCAGGGGCAGGATAGTATGGAATTATCGCTGTTCAGCCGCGATGTCATTGCCATGTCGGCGGCCGTGGGGTTAAGCCATGGGATGTTTGAGGGCGCATTAATGCTTGGCCTTTGCGATAAAATTGTCCCCGGCCTTGTCATTGGGGCATTAAGATTTGGGCATTTGCCAACCATTTTCATTCCCGCAGGGCCGATGCCATCGGGTTTGGCGAATAGGGAAAAACAACGCATCCGCCAATTATATGCCGAGGGTAAGGTCGGCAGGGAAGAATTGTTAGAGGCAGAAAGCGCATCCTATCATGGGGCGGGCACATGCACATTTTATGGCACAGCGAACAGCAACCAAATGATGATGGAGATGATGGGCCTGCATATGCCAGGGGCCAGTTTCACCAATCCAGGATCAAAATTGCGTAGTGAATTAACCCGTTCGGCAGTGCATAGGATGACAGAGATTAGCTGGGAAAAGGATGGCGAGAGAAATGGGGATTATCGCCCCATTGGCCGGTGCATTGATGAAAAGGCGATTGTAAACGCCATTGTCGGTTTATTGGCAACGGGCGGTTCAACCAACCATGTGCTGCATATTCCCGCCATGGCGCGCGCGGCGGGCATAAATGTGAATTGGGATGATATTGATGAGCTGTCATCCACCGTGCCCATGTTGGCGCGGGTTTACCCCAATGGCGCGGGCGATGTGAATTATTTTGCCGCCGCAGGGGGCATGCCCTTTATCATTCGTGAATTGGTGGATGCGGGATTGGCGCATGATGATATTTTAACCGTTTATGGCGATGGGTTAAGGGCAGGGGCGAAAGAACCCATGATGCGTGATGATGTCCTTCATTGGGATGAAGCGCCAGAAAATAGCGGCGATGACAGCATTCTTCGTGGCGTCGACAATCCATTTAGCGCGGATGGCGGGATGCGATTGGTAAAGGGGAATTTGGGCCGCGCCACATTTAAAAATAGCGCGGTGGCACAGGATAGATGGACGATTGAGGCTCCGGCGGCCATTTTTGACAATCAACATGATGTTGTCGATGCGTTTAAGGCTGGGCAATTGGAACGTGACGTGGTGGTTGTGGTGCGTTTTCAAGGACCATGTGCCAATGGCATGCCCGAATTGCATAAGCTAACCACGCCATTGGGCGTGCTTCAAGAACGCGGGTTTCGGGTCGCATTGGTAACTGATGGCCGGATGTCCGGCGCATCGGGCAAAGTGCCGGCGGCCATTCATGTCAGCCCAGAGGCGGCATCGGGCGGGCCATTATCCAAATTGCGCGATGGCGATATGGTGCGTGTTTGCGCCAAGCATGGCATATTAGAAGCGTTGGTGGCTGATGATATTTGGGACGCACGCGACAATGCGCCAATGCCCGCGCCGCATGATACAGCCAATATGGGCACGGGGCGCGAAATATTTGAAATGATGCGCCGGTTTAGTGATGAAGCAGAAAAAGGCGGGTCTGCCATGTTGAATGTGGCTGGTTTATAATTTTAATTGGGGAATGATTAGGTGTCTGATAATATAAGAGAAATCGTCGTTGCGGATATTGGCGGGACGCATGCCCGCTTTGCAATTGCCACCATTGGCGGCGATGAGCCCATTAAATTGGGCCAGATTGTTACATTAAAATGTTCCAATTTTGCCAGTTTGCAAACCGCATGGCATAGTTTTGGTGAACAAATTGGCCGTGAATTGCCGCGCGCGGCGGCCATTGCATTGGCCACGCCGATAAAGGGCGATGTGTTAAAAATGACCAATAATCCATGGGTCATTCGGCCTGCCTTGGTCAAAGAGAAATTGGATGTTGATCAATTTATTTTGGTAAATGATTTTGGCGCCATTGGCCATGCGGTGCAACATGTCAGCGCCGATGATTTAACCCATTTATGTGGGCCGCAAAAAAACATGCCCGGCGATGGTATCGTTACCATTGTTGGGCCGGGCACGGGTTTGGGTGTTTCCATGTTGCTGCGCCTTGGTGAAAATAATGATTACCGCGTGGTGGAGACAGAGGCTGGGCATATTGATTTTGCGCCGCTTGATTCAATTGAGGATTTCATTTTAGCCCGCCTGCGTAAAGATTTTACCCGTGTGTCGGTGGAGCGGGTGGTTTCTGGTCCGGCGATTGTGACCATATATAATGCATTGGCAGCATTGGAAAATAGGGCGGTGGCCGAAAGAAGTGATGTGGAAATATGGTCCGCGGCACTGGATGGCAATGATGAATTGGCAGAGGCGGCGTTGGACCGTTTTTGCATGTGCCTTGGCGCAGTGGCGGGCGATTTTGCACTGGTTCATGGCGCGTCAAATGTTGTGATTGCCGGGGGGTTGGGCCACCGTATTGCGCATAAATTAAAACAATCGGGTTTTGTCGAACGTTTCCATGCCAAGGGACGGTTTAAGGCGTTGATGGAAAATATATCGGTTGATATTATTTCACATCCACAGCCCGGTTTATTGGGCTGTGCTGCGGCATTTCAAAAAAAATATCCAAGCACAGGGCGCAAATAAAATTTATTGGCATGTTGGCAAAATATAAAGCCGCCTTTATAACGCCTCCAATATATAATATTTTTTTGGAAGTAATTTATGACAGAGATTGAATGGTGGGAATTTGAAGATAAGAAAGAATTTGTCGGCGCGATTGCAGGTGACATCAGCTTCATTATCGAAAGTGCATTGGATGCGCGGGGACAGGCCCTTGTCGCTTTTCCCGGCGGTTCGACCCCTATTCCGGTTTATGAGGCATTGGCTGCGTCCAATATTCGGTGGAAAAATGTTACCATCATTCCAACCGATGAACGATTGGTCGCGGTGGACAATCCATTGTCCAATATTGCCAAAATCGCCAAAATATTCCTGCCGCTGGGCGCACGGGTTTTACCATTGAACAGCGATGCAGAGGATTATCATTTGGCAGGTAATGCTGCCAATGCCCGTTTGATGGATTTACATTGGCCGCTCGATTTATGCTGGCTGGGCATGGGTGAAGATGGACATTTTGCCTCTATCTTTCCAGGCCCCGATATGGAGGCGGCGTTAAATGGCGATGCGGCGCAGCGTGCCATTGGTGTGCGGCCTGACCCTATGCCCAAGGGTGTGGAAGTCGATCGTGTAACATTGACGGCATCGGCAATATGTGAAGCAAGAACATGTTTGTTAAGCATTTCGGGCGCGGCGAAACGGTCATTATTGGAAGAGGCAATAGAGGCTGGTTCTAAATCCGATAGGCCGATTGGGCAGCTTTTCTCGAAATTAAAAGTGCCCGTTGATATTTATCATTTGGATTAAAATTTCGGTGGGCTGTTCTCAGCGCCTTGTTATACCATTTGATTTTTGTGTGATACGGCGCAAATAATCAGGAATGTCTGAATTATTTTCGGCAACCGAATGGCGGGTTAATTTGGGATCAATTTGATAATCAAATGAAATCCCAACCCGTCCTTCGGCAACCCAAGCAATTTTGCCTGGAACAACGCCAATATTGCGCAATTCAATTTCAATCATTTCGCCGCGCGCTGCCTGAATTGGCGCTTCGGCCATCATGCCGCCTTCTGAAATATTGCGTACACGGATAATACCCTCGCTCCCGCCATTAACGAAACGCAGTTTCGCCTGCAGGAACATGCTATCACGTCCTGAAACCCTTTGACCAGCTGGAATTGTACTTGCGCCGCCAAAATTTGGTTTTTCTGGAATCACTGTTAACTACCTTATATGAACAAATTTTATGTTATCTGTTCGTTCTTATAAGGAGATATCGTAGCTAAATAGTTAACATTTGGGGCGAAGCACCCATATTTTTTAAGAAATTTTACATTTTGTTTTTGGCCGCATATTACAGCCGTACATAACGTTCATTTAATGAATAAATAGCAGCAAATTATATATTAATTGTCGCGTGAAATACGCTCACGCCGTTCATGTTTTTCCTGTGCCTCCAATGTCATTGTGGCAATGGGGCGCGCCTTTAATCGGGCCAGAGAAATTGGCTCACCAGTGACCACACAATATCCAAATTCGCCATTTTCAATCCGGCGAAGGGCGGCATCAATTTTTGCCACCAATTTACGTTGGCGATCACGGGTACGCAGTTCCAAACCCCAATCACTCTCGCTTGATGCGCGGTCGTTTAAATCGGCCTCTTTAATCGGGCCAACCTGTAATTGGGACAGGGTTTCTTTTGATTCGTTTAATAATTCTGTGCGCCATAAATTTAATTTATGCGCAAAAAAGGCAAGCTGCCTTTCATTCATAAATGGCTCATCTGGATGGGGGCTATACTCATCATCTAACACATAATTATTTGTATTAACGTTGCTTTTATCAGCAGAATTCATATGCTTTGAGCCTCTCCAGCATTACTATTTGTCCTAAAAAGGAAATAAGACGCCAATTTGATGTTGGTCCTATAAACATAGTAAACTATGCGCACAAGCTGTAATTGGTAATGATTCAAATAGTCGCAATAGCATGAGGGTGATTATTGAAATTTATCTGGCGATTTTTCACTTTATCGAAAGATTTGGGCTTTATGAAGTCTCACATCGGGACAGTTTTTAAAAACTAACGTCCCATATAGTCTAAAATTTCAATTTGAGACAAAAATGAAGGTTAATTTGGTTGCCGTTTTCTTAACCTTGTGGCTTGGTTAAGCCCTGTTCTGACGAAGGCGAAAATTATAAATGCCTGTTTTTATTGGTCAGGCAAAGGAAATGAGGCGAATATTATGTCAGTAAAAATGGCTCTTGCGAAATTATGTGCTTGCACCTGTGGCGGCGCGTTAATTGGTGGCGGTGCGGTGCATATGAATGATGCACCTGCGCAGGTTCAAAAAATTAGCTATGCGAAGAAAAAGGTAAAGGCCCGTAAAATTGCGCGCGGCGCACCTGTTCGTAAGGCGAAACGTGTGCGTTTGGTAAAAAGAACCACAACAACAACCGCAAGTTGTAAGCCCACCATCATTCGGGTGGCAAGTCAGGCTGCTGCGCCTGGGCCAATTGCATTGCCTCCCATTCCCTTGCCGCAACCCTATCCACGGCCAGAGGGCCGCGCCGATCTTAGCGGCGGTGGCTCTATTCCTGTCGTCATTGGCGGTTCAGGCGGATATGCCGGCGGCGGCGGCGGTTTCTTTGGCGGATTTTTCGGCGGTAGCAGCGGCGGCGGCGGCACAGTGGTTATTTCCTCTACTTCTTCGTCAACTGGCGGGATTAGCAGCTCTACCTCTTCCGGCGGTGTTTCTTCCACTGGCGGAATTAGCAGCTCTACTTCTTCGGGCAGTGTTTCTTCAACCGGTGGGATTAGCAGCTCTACTTCTTCAGGCTCTATCAGCTCATCAACGGGCGGCGTGAGCAGCTCTACTTCAACTGGCGGTGTTTCTTCGTCAACGGGCGGCGTATCATCTTCCACAGGCGGTGTAAGCAGCTCTACGGGCGGCGTGTCATCTTCAACTGGCGGCGTGTCATCTTCAACTGGCGGCGTGAGCAGCTCAAGCGGAAATGTGTCATCGTCTAGCGGAAATGTTTCCTCATCAACGGGTGGCGTGAGCAGCTCTAGCGGTAATGTATCATCGTCCAGCAGCTCATCTAGCTCGTCAAGCTCATCAAGCTCTAGCTCGTCAAGTTCATCAAGCTCTGGCGGCATGACGTCAAGCGGCATGACATCAAGCGGCAGCAGCGGTTCGTCATCATCGTCAAGCAGCAGCTCATCATCGTCAAGTGGCGGTAGCTCCACTGGCGGCAGTTCTACTGGCGGCAGCAGCTCAAGCAGCTCTTCATCAAGCAGCAGCTCATCATCCAGCTCTTCGGGTGGATCAAGCGGCGGTTCAAATGGCGGAACTGATGTTCCTGCGCCGCCAATGGTGTTGTTATTTGGCGCGGCCGCAGCGGCATTATTTGCCCGCCGCCGCAAGGTGCAGCACGAGGCAAAATAAGCTATAATATAAATTTCAGGGGGGAGAGAAGGGCGGTCCATCGGGTCGCCCTTTTTTATTCCTTTATACATATCAGGCAATAGGTCATATTTACATGACGAAAATTGCGGTAATTTTTACCATTTCAAATAATGAACTTGCGAAAAATATGCCAAAACGGCATAGCCCATCATTATGCATGATATAAATATAATTAGAGATAATCCGTCCCAATTTGATGCCGAATTGGCACGCCGGGGTGCAGAGCCAATTGCCGATAAAATATTGGAAATTGATCAAAAGCTTCGCGCCTTAAAGGTGCAAGTTCAAGAAATGCAGGCCAAGCGCAATGATGCGTCAAAACAAATTGGCGCGGCAATGGGCAAGGGTGATAAGGATCTGGCCGAGGCATTAAAGGCAGAAGTGGGTGAGATTAAAAATAAGCTGCCCGAATTAGAGGTCCAAGAGGGGGAGCTGAGCAGTCAGTTAAAATCCATCATGGCAGCATTGCCGAACCTGCCCGCGCAAGATGTCCCCAATGGCAGTGATGAGGCGGATAATCAGGAACTTTACCGTTGGGGTGATTTACCGTCATTTGATTTTGAACCGCGCGACCATGCCGATATTGGCCCTGCATTGGGCCTTGATTTTGAAACTGGTGCGCTGCTTTCGGGTGCGCGTTTCACCTTTATGCGCGGGGCGATGGCGCGGCTTAACCGTGCATTGGGTCAATATATGCTTGATCACCAAACGGAGCAATTTGGCTATGGCGAATGCGCCACGCCCTATATGGTTCGTGATGAGGCATTATTTGGCACCGGACAATTGCCAAAATTTGGCGAAGATTCATTTCAAACCACCGATGGCCGTTGGTTAATTCCCACTGCGGAGGTTTCATTAACCAATAGTGTGCGGGAACAAATTTTGGATGTGGAACAGCTTCCCATTCGCATTACCGCGCTGACCCCCTGTTTTCGTAGCGAGGCCGGATCTGCTGGCCGTGATACCAAAGGATTGATTAGGCAGCATCAATTTGAAAAGGTTGAATTGGTCAGCATAACCACGCCAGAACAAAGCGAGGATGAGCATGAGCGCATGACTGGTGCAGCGGAATCGGTATTACAGGCATTAAAATTACCCTATCGCAAAATGCTATTATGCACCGGTGATATGGGCGCAACCGCGCGCAAAACATATGATTTAGAGGTTTGGTTGCCGGGACAGGGGCAATATCGGGAAATTTCAAGCTGTTCCAATTGCGGCGATTTTCAGGGGCGCCGGATGAACAGCCGTTATCGCCCCGTGGGCGAAAAATCGACTAAATTTGTGCATACATTAAATGGGTCTGGTTTGGCAGTTGGGCGCACATTGGTGGCGGTGATTGAAAATTATCAACAGGCCGATGGCAGTGTCATGATTCCCGAAATATTACTGCCATATATGGGCGGTATCACCCGTTTAGAGCCAGCCGCTTAATTTTATAGACCCAATATAAACAGAAAGAATGACGATGCGGATTATGTTGACCAATGATGATGGCATAAATGCACCAGGCCTTGCCATTTTGGAAAAAATTGCAGCGCAGCTTTCCGATGATATTTGGGTCATTGCACCAGCAGAGGAGAATAGCGGCGCAGGGCATAGCCTGACCCTGACCCGCCCCATTCGTATCCGCAAACATGGTGAAAAAAGATTTTCGGTTACCGGAACGCCCACCGACAGCGTGATGTTAGGATTGGGCAAGATAATGGAGGATTTCCGACCTGATTTAATTTTATCTGGGGTTAATCGCGGGGCCAATTTGGGCGATGATATTACATATTCCGGCACAGTCGCCGCCGCGATGGAAGGAACATTGGCGGGCGTGCGATCAATTGCGCTTAGCCAGGTTTATTCAAAGGAAAGCATTGGCGATGGGGTGTCATTTGATGCTGCGCTGCGGTTCGGAGCGGATGTGGTGAAAAAAATCATCACCCATAAATTTCCGGATCGGACCTTGGTCAATGTTAATTTTCCGCCGCTTTCACCCGATGAAGTAAAGGGCGTCAAGGTGGTACGGCAAGGCTTTCATGATTATGGACGCGCAGCAATTGTGCCGGGGCGTGATCCACGCGGATTTGATTATTATTGGTTTGGCCTGCACGGGATGGAACATTCGCCCGATCATAATACAGATTTAGAGGCGATTGACGATGGCTATATTTCGGTCACGCCATTGCAATTGGATTTGACGCATAATGACTCGCTTGACGCATTGTCAAAGGCTTTTCAGGGTTAATGCTTTTCAGTGTTAAGCATTTAATGTGTTAAGCATTTAATTAAGCGATGGCATTAAGCAAAATATAATTTATTTTACGTCAAAAAGCCGGATTTTATTTGGCGCAAAGTAAAATATTGCAAATATTCTCGATAAATATTGGTGAAACTGCTAAACCTATGTTGAATAGGCATTATCATTTATGCAGGGGGTAAAATATTGTTTGCCAATATAAAAAATCGCAGCTCTTTTCTGTTATGTTTATCGGCGGGTATTTTAACATTGCCGGGATGTATTCCCATGGGAAAGGGGGATTCGCGCATCCCTGCACCTTCTTCTCAAAATAAGGGTGCGGGCAATACCGCCCCCATATTAAAAACAGAAGAAATCTATGAACGGCCAGATTTGGGCGCATCGGTGCAGCCCAATTTTAATCCCAATCAAGTGAATAAAAATGCAAAAATAGTTCCCGCCTCTATTTATATCGTGCAGGCGGGAGACGGCCTATATGCCGTGGAGGCAAAGACCGGCGCATCATTTGCCGATATTGCCGCCGCCAATGATTTAACCATGCCATATATTTTGAAAATTGGCCAAAGGCTGCAAATCCCTGCGGGCACTTATCACCGCGTAAATAGCGGCGAAACCGGCATTGCCATTGCGCGGGCATATGGGGTGAAATGGGCCGACATTGTGGCGATGAATAATTTGCAAGAACCATTTTCACTGCGTATTGGGCAAAGATTAAAATTGCCAAATATGGCCGCATTGGGGAATGGGAATTCAGATGATTTAAGCCCCGAACAACGCGCCAATGCATTTAATATAAATATTGATGATATTGTTACAGGCGGCGAGGCGGCCAGCGTTGATTATGAACCCTCCACGCCCAAAAATAATGTGTCATTGGCCACGCCCGTTGCAAAACCGGCCAGCTTCACTGGTTTATTTACATGGCCGTTAAGGGGTGAATTATTGGCCAGTTTCGGCAGCAAGGGCGGCGGTAAAGTCAATGATGGCATAAATATTGGCGCAGCTGCGGGTACAAAAATCGCCGTCGCCGCGCCCGGCACAGTTGTATATGCGGGAAATGAAATTGCCGTATTTGGCGGGCTTGTCCTTGTGGATCATGGGTCGGGTTATGTCACCGCCTATGGCCATTTGGGCCAAATTTCGGTAAATAGGGGCGATCGTTTATCCGCCGGAGATATATTGGGCAATGTTGGTTCAACCGGATATGTTGGCGCGCCGCAATTGCATTTTGAAATTCGTAAAGATAGAGTGCCAATTGACCCAATTGGAAAATTGCCAAAAATATGAAGAATAACTCCAATATTTATAGTGAATATGCCACGTTAAGGCGCAAATCGGGTTTGCCCATTTGGGCCGATATTTTGATGCGTGTTTTATTTGTTCTTTCATTGGTTGGCATGGCAGTTGCCGTGCATTGGTTCGATAGGGAGGGGCTGCGCGACACATATGACGGTGATGTCAGCTTTTTGGATGTTATTTATTTCACAATGATATCCATCACCACAACCGGATATGGGGATATTGCCCCGGTTACCGAACGGGCGCGGATGTTTGACGCATTGGTCGTGACCCCAATTCGGGTTTTTGTAGTTTTAATATTTTTGGGCACGGCGTATAATTTCGTGCTGAAACGAACATGGGATAAATGGCGCATGAAATTACATCAAAAATCGCTTCGCAATCATATTGTTGTTTTGGGATATGGGGTCAGCGGGTCCGAAGCGGTGAAAGAGTTGATTGCACGCGGGCAAAATCCGGGTGACATTGTGGTTATTGACACCAATGATGCATCATTGGCCAAGGCAGAGGCAGTTGGGTGTTTTGTTTTAAATGCCGATGCATCCAATGATGATACTTTGGTCAATGTAAATATTGATAAGGCGGCAACGGCAATTGTTTCTGCGGGCCGTGATGACACGTCAATCTTAATCGTTTTGACCATCAGGCATTTAAATCCAGATATGCCCATTTCAGTGGTTATCCGTTCGACCGATAATGAATTATTGGCACGTCAGGCGGGGGCAAATAATGTCATCAATCCTGTAAATTTTGCGGGCTTATTATTGGCGGGATCTTGCCATGGGCTGCATATTTCGGATTATATTTCCGATCTTGCCTCTGTTTCGGGCAAGGTGATGTTGTCTGAACGCAGCGTCAAACCAGAAGAAGTGGGCAGGCCGCTTCGCGGGCTTTCCTCCGGCGTTGGGGTGCGTTTATACCGCGATAATAAAGCATATGGTTATTGGGAAGAACCGGCACAAAATATGATGGACGGCGATATGATAGTTGAAATCATACCCAGCTTGCTTGACGAAAAAAATGGGGTTTCGGATCAGCCAAAAAATCGTCGCTGGCCGTGGTTAAAGGAAAAAAAGGCTTAAACCCTATTATTTAAGCCTTTCATGTTGATTATTTAACTGCCGAAAAGATAGAATATCGCGCCCATGGCAGCATAAAAGCACATCCAATATCCTGCATCGATTAGAAATAATTTTAGCGATTTTTGGCTGAATAAATAATTTGTGCCAATGGCTGTGCCCACAAATGCCGCGCCAATGCCGGTTGAAATCATCATGGTGCGGGTGAAATCTGGATTAAAATGTGCCAGCATATGGCCCAGAAAAAATGCAGAAATTAAGGATAGCAAAAATACGCTGCCATATAATTTGGCCATATTTGTTTCTTTAATGCTATCTTCGGTAAAGCCATGTTCGGCCATCCATGTCTTGCCAAAAATTGGCCCATACCACAGGCCGCCGACCATAAATCCGCTTAATGCAGCAACAAAAATTGCTAAGAAATTTGCATTTGCCATATATATTCTCCCCCTTAATATTCCAATTATATCGTAAATATGCACGTTGAACAAATTTTTCGTGCGTGACTCCGCGCCATAAATGGAATAATGCCCGCGCATCATGGTCAAACAGATTGAACAAGCGCCCAAAATAGGCATGGTGTCCCTCGGCTGTCCCAAGGCATTGGTTGATAGCGAAAGGATTTTAACCAAATTACGCTCTGACGGTTATTCACTGTCGGCGGATTATGCGGGTGCGGATGTCGTATTGGTCAATACTTGCGGATTTTTAGATAGCGCAAAAGAAGAAAGCCTAGACGCCATTGGCGACGCGATGGCCGAAAATGGCCGAGTGATAGTCACGGGATGCATGGGTAATGAGGCAGATCTTATCCGCAGCAAATATCCCGATATTTTGGCGATTACGGGCGCGGCCCAATATGAAGATGTGGTCAATGCCGTGCATGACGCCGCACCGCCCGCGCGTGGTGCATTTATTGATTTGGTGCCAGAAGGCGGTTTGAAATTAACCCCGCGCCATTATAGCTATTTAAAAATTTCCGAAGGATGCAATCACCGCTGTGCATTTTGCATCATTCCTTCATTACGCGGTGATTTGGTGTCGCGCCGAATTGATGCAGTATTGCGTGAGGGTGAAAAGTTGCTTGCCGCCGGAACAAAAGAATTATTGGTGATTAGTCAGGATACATCGGCCTATGGTGTGGATGTGCGCCATGAAAGTCGCCAGTGGAAGGGGCAGGATGTTCGCACCCATATGACCGACCTTGCCGCGCAATTGGGGCAATTACGCACAATTGATGGACAGCAGCCATGGGTGCGCCTGCACTATGTTTATCCATATCCGCATGTTGATCATGTCATCCCGTTAATGGCCGATGGATTGTTGACGCCATATTTGGACATTCCCTTTCAACATGCCGCCCCGTCGGTGTTGAAATTGATGAAGCGTCCGGCAAATGAAGCAAAGGTGCTGCAACGCATTCATAATTGGCGCGATATTTGCCCCGACATAACCATCCGTTCAACCTTTGTCGTTGGCTTTCCTGGCGAAACAGAGGAAGATTTTCAATATTTATTGGATTGGTTGGATGAAGCACAATTGGACCGTGTGGGTGCATTCCGTTTTGAACCTGTTGAAGGGGCGGCGGCCAATGCCTTGCCAAATCCTGTGCCCGAAGAGGTAAAGGAAGAACGTTACGCCCGTATCATGGAAAAAACTGCCGCGATTAGCGCGGCAAAATTACAGGCAAAAATTGGCCGCACTTTACAGGTCATCATTGATGATATTGGCGATGCGGACGAAGATGGCATGCGCGGCGCAACCGCACGGTCACAGGCGGATGCACCGGAAATTGACGGTAATGTGCTGCTGCGTGATGTGCCCGACCATGTGAAAATTGGTGATTTTGCGATGGTTGAAATTGAGGATGCGGACGAGCATGATTTATATGGGGTGATTGAAGGATAATCGCCCACTGCCTGTTATGTGTTGAGATTTTATAAAGGGCATTTATTTGCCGGTTTGTAAATAATGGCTGGTGCTGCCTTCCAACACAATTGCGGTTAATATCCCGCTTTTATACGCGCCGGTATCAATGCCGATACGCGCATGGCCTTCCTCCACATCATCATAAATTGTGTGGCCATAGATTATTTTTTTCTCATAATTCCCCTGATATGACAGGAAATCCTCCCTTATCCATCTAAGGTCGCTTGTTTTTTGGTCCTGTAACGGCCTATCTTCACGCACACCTGCATGGACAAAGGCATAATCGCCAATGACAATCATATCCTCGAAATTTTCCATAAATATAATATGTTCTTCGGGGATTAGGGTTTTGATACGGTCGGCCAGTTCCTCATAATCAAGGGACATGAATTCGGCCTTGCTAATCGGATAGGAAAGCAGCGTCTCCTTCCCCCCAATACGCAAGAAAAAACGCAATGTCTTTGCATCACCCTTGCGATATGCTTTGACAAAAACTTCCTCATGATTACCCGCAATGAAGCGCGCATTTTTTTCAGATTTTTGCAGGTTTATACAAGTATCAATAACATCGGCGCTGCTATCGCCCCTGTCCACCAAATCACCCAAAAAAATAATATGATGCTGTAAATTTGGCGCGGATGCCATATCCTGTTTAATCATATCCAATAATATGACTAATAAATCATTGCGGCCATGAATATCGCCAATGGCATAAACGCGCATGCCATCGGGTATAGAGGCGGGAACAACCGTTTTTTCAGTTTTAAGCGATTTTAGAAGACGACCAAACATGGCCGTCCTCTATTATTATTTTTGCAAAATGACAAGTTGCATCATTTTGTGCATGCGGGATTTAAGATTCCACCGTGAAAGTCAATCCTGCATTTGCCTGCAATAAATCAATTAAAGCTTGGCCCAATGCGGCGGCTGGCGTCCAAATGCCGCCCTTTGTATCGCTGCTTAATAATGCAATGGCGGCTTCGCTAATCATTTTGCTGGTCGAACCATAGCCGGGGTCTTTGTCACCCTTTACACCCACACTATGCGTGGTGCCATTTGGATATTCGGCGAAAAATAAAATGTCATAAAATCCATTTTCGCGTTCTTCCTTGCTGGGGCCTTCGCCCGGTTTAGGGTCATTTTCCGTGCCCATAGTCGGGGTTTTTGCCATATGATTGGCAATTTTTTCACCCTGTTCACCATCGCCGGTCAACACCATTTCATCATAAACAAAATCGGTGCCATAATCATGGTCAAGCAGGAAATTAGTGCGGTGGACATTTTTGGTGTTTATCGCGGCCATTATGAACGGCGCGTTCCAACTTTTCAAAACATCATCATAAATGGGTTTATTACCCGCGGGCTGTGCCGGACCATCAAATCCCGGGGCAAGTGACAATGCGTTTGTTAAATAAGAAACCAGAACGGGATCTTTGGCGGCGGCGGCCATTGTTGCCTTTAAGCTGGCGGCAGTGCCCCCTGAAAAAGTGCCCTGCATGGCGCGAACGCGGCCCTTAATACGCGGGGCTGGCTTTCCTTCTACCGATTTGCAATGTTCCTGAAGCATATAAACCCCCAAATCAAAGGGGATGGAATCAAAGCCGCATGAAAAGACAATACGTGCACCCGATTTCTGGGCCGTTTCCAAATGCGTATCAATTTTTTGACGCATCCAGCCTGGCTCGCCGCTTAAATCTACATAATCGGTGCCATGCGCTGCGCAGGCGGCAACCAATTCATTGCCATAAAGCTGATATGGGCCAACGGTGGTTATGATGACGCGCGCGCGTTTGACCATGGCGTCTAATGATGCTGCATCCGATGCATCGGCCACCACAAATGGTGTGTCGGCGGGCGCACCAATTTCGTCGCGCACCTCGGCCAATTTTGTTTCGCTACGGCCAGCCATCGCCCATGAAAAACCGCCTGTTTTCGACCTATTGATTAAATATTCTGCGACCAATCTTCCGGTATATCCGGTCGCGCCATATATAATGATGTCAAATTCGCGGCTCATATTCATCTCCAAAAAAAGTTTGTTTTAATTGATTGATTAAAACATAGACTAAATTTTGGGTAAGGTCACGCCCCTTTGTCCCATATATTTTCCTGCGCGGTCGGCATAGCTGGTTTCGCAACGTTCATTGCCCTTTAGGAATAAAAATTGGCATGCCCCTTCATTGGCATAAATTTTGGCCGGCAAGGGGGTGGTGTTGGAAAATTCCAATGTTACATGCCCCTCCCAACCTGGTTCAAGTGGGGTAACATTGACGATAATGCCGCACCGTGCATAGGTGGATTTACCCAAACAAATGACCAATACATCATCGGGCACACGGAAATATTCAACCGTGCGGGCAAGGGCAAAGCTGTTCGGGGGAATGATGCAAACATCGGTTTTGCGGTCAACAAAGCTGTCAGGGTCAAATGATTTTGGATCAACAATGGCGCCATTTACATTGGTAAAAATCTTAAACTCATCGGCCACCCGCGCATCATAACCATAGGATGATAAACCATAGGATATGCAATCTTCGCGCCTTTGCGCCTCCACAAATGGTTCAATCATTTGCCGTTCTTGCGCCTGTGTGCGTATCCATTTGTCGCTTAAAATTGACATGAAAAATTCCTATTATTTAAGGTTATTTGGACCAAATGCCCGTGGCAAAAGCTGTGATAATGTGAAATATTCGTTATTTTGTGCGCCAATGCAAATCACATCAATATCATAATTTGATAAATCGGCCGCTTCTTTAATCATTTGGCGGCATCGCCCGCATGGGGTGACGGCGTCATCGCTTAACATCATTTCGCCATCGGCATTTATTAAACCGCCAATGACGGCAATCGCCGAAACATTTGATAATTGTCCATTATTGGCCGCCACTGATAAAGCCACAGTTTCCGCGCATAGGGTCAGGCCATAGCTGGCATTTTCGACATTTGCGCCGGTGATAATATCACCATTTTTCAATAAAATTGACGCGCCGACATGAAAATTTGAATAGGGCGCATAGGCATTTTTCGCTGCATTTTTCGCAGCAATGATAAGCTGATTTTGTTGTTCATCATTCATTTTAACAGCGTCCATTTCACCGGTTCATCAATACCATCAACCTCTGCATATGCATTGGCTGTCCATAATGTCCATGATTTTGGCGTATAATTGGGCAAAAACCAGAAACTATCCACCCATAAATCACGATTAACCGATTGGCTGATTTGATATTCATTTTCGAAATCTTTGGAAATATATAATAATGCCGATCGGTCCAAATGGGTTTCAACCTGTCCCAAAAAAGTGGAAATTTCTGAAAGCAGTAATGAACGGTCAGGGCGCGAGCTGCATTTTTCATCAAAATCAAGGAAGATTGCAGGGGGCAGGGCATGTTCATCGCGCGGCACGGTGGTGATGAACATTGTCGCTTGGTCGCTGGCCAAATGGCATAAATCAAAATGATGCACCACGCCATATCGAATGCCAGATGATTTAACGCCCTTTAAATTATAATCAAAACTTTTATCCTTATGGTCGCTGCCCCAGCTTGCTGAAATATAGGCAAAATCCACATTTTGTGTTGCGACCTCTGGCCAATTTGGCGTGCCATTTATTTCCGAAATGGCAATTCCTTGCACCGGATAAGTTATTTTGTCCGGTGTCCATGATGATATGGCAAATTTGCTGCCATAAAAAATAATGGCGCAAAAAAGTACGATAAATACCGTATATTTAATGATTTTTTTGCCTGTCATGGCCCCTATTATTGCCCCAAAATATAATGATTATTATCTTTAATTTTTAATATGTAACACACAGATTAAGGTGAATAACCGCCGCGCAGTATCAAAATCAATATCGATTTTGCCCTCTAATCTTTCAATCAATGCCTCGGCTGCTTGATTATGAATGCCGCGTCGCGCCATATCAATTGTTTCAATTTCGGAGGCGCTGGATTTACGAATTGCTTGATAATAGCTGTCACAAATGGCGAAATATTCTCTTATCGGGCGACGAAAACGCGCCAACCCCAAAATCAACATTTCCAACTCGCTGCCATCTTCGCGGCGAATATCCCATATTAACCGCCCTTCATTCACCGACAAAATTAATTGATATGGTCCGCCATATTGGTCCGCCGAACGCAGTGGGGTGAAGCAATTTTCTTCGATTAAATCAAAAATCGCAATCCTGCGTTCCTGTTCAATATCGGCATTGCGCCACAATATTGTGCTTTCGTCCAAATCAACTTTTATAATCTTGCGATTAGACATGAACTTTAGCAGCTTCCCATTAGTGAAAATATAATGAATTTTTTATAATATATCCCATATCCTTAATGTTTGTGGGGGGGAGAGCAAGAGCAAACATGTATATGAAGGAAATTTAACTTTATCCACAGGGCTATCCCCATATATTATTTCTGACCTATTGCTATCGACCGTTCAAAAGCGGATAATCACTTTATGGCTGAACCACATAAAATTTTCTCCAATGGTGACCAAGAGGAAACCGCGCTTCCCGCAAATGTTGAGGCGGAGGCCGCCTTTTTAGGCGCGATTTTAATTGATAATCGGGTGTTGGAGGAGGTGGAGCAGCAGCTGCGTCCTGAACATTTTTTTGAACCAATTCATGCCCGAATCTTTGAACAGATTTTACGATTGGCCGAACGCAGCATGGTGGTAACGCCGGTGACATTAAAACCATTATTCGATCAGGATGAGGGGATGAAATTGTTGGGCGGGCCGTCATATTTAATTAAATTAACCGCTGATGGCGCGGGTTTAATTGGCGCACGCGATTTTGCCCGGCAAATATATGATTTGGCGCTGCTGCGTGAATTGGTCAGTGTAGGGCGCAATTTGGTGAATAATGCGCTGGATACCAGCGAATCGGTTGACCCTAAAACACAGATTGAGGATGCAGAGGCGGCTTTATACCGCGTGGCCGATGGCGATAGCGAGGCAGGTTCGACCAAATCATTTGTCATGGCGTCGGCGGAGGCAATTCGCAATGTGGAAAAGGCGCTGTCGTCTGGTGGGCATTTATCCGGCACGACCACGGGTTTAACCAGTGTGAATGAAAAAATTGGCGGCCTGCATAATAGCGATCTTATCATCCTTGCCGGACGTCCGGGCATGGGTAAAACATCGCTGGCTACCAATATTGCGTTTAACGCCGCGCAGCGAAAGGTCCGCGATATAGAGGATAATATTGATCCGGCAAAATCAGTGGGCGCGGCGGTTGCTTTTTTCAGCCTTGAAATGTCGGCGGATCAGCTGGCTACGCGTATTTTGGCTGAACAATCAGGGATAAGCTCTGAATTGCTTCGTATGGGTAAGATTAGCAAAGAGGATTTTCGCAACCTATCCCGCGCGAGCCGAGAGCTTCAGGATTTACCGCTTTATATTGATGACACGCCCGGATTGACCATTGCTGCGCTGCGCACACGGGCGCGGCGGTTACAACGTAAGCATGATATTGGTTTAATCGTGGTTGACTATCTTCAGCTTTTGCAAGGTTCGGGACGTAGTTCCGACAACCGCGTTAATGAAATTTCGGAAATTAGCCGGGGCCTTAAAACATTGGCCAAGGAATTAAGCGTGCCGGTTATCGCTTTGTCCCAGTTAAGCCGTGCGGTGGAACAACGCGAGGATAAACGCCCCATGCTGTCCGATTTGCGCGAATCCGGTTCGATTGAACAGGACGCTGATATGGTGTGGTTTGTATATCGTCAGGATTATTATGAAGCGGCCAAAGAACCACCAGCGGAAAATGAGGCGGCCTATAATGAATGGCGCGCCACGATGGAAAGGGTGCATGGCATATCCGAGCTTATCGTTGCCAAACAACGTCATGGCGCAACGGGTAAAGTGCGGTTGAAATTTGAAGCGCGGATTACACGCTTTAGCGATTTGGCCGAAGACCCATGGGGCGGCGATGATGATTATGAATAATCACGCCCAAAACAAAAATAATGATTAAAAGCTAGGCGCATTTGCCGGATTATCGGCATCATTTTGCACATCGGTGGGCGCATGAATGCCGCATTCAACCTTGTCCCACCCCTTCCAACGGCCCGAACGCGGGTCTTCACCCGGTGCAACTTTGCTGGTGCAGGGGGAACAGCCAATGGAGGGATAACCCTGTGCCTCCAATGGGTGGCGGGGCAGGTTATGTGCGGTGAAATAGGCATCAAGCCGTTCTTTGTCCCAATTGGCCAGCGGGTTTATTTTTAATCGGCCCATGGCATCGCTATTGTCAAATTCCACTATTTTCAGGGCATTTCGGGTGGAGGATTGAAATCCCTTTCGCCCTGTAATCGACGCGCGATAGGGCAATAACCCCTTGGCCAATGGCAATACTTTACGAATGTCACAACATCCATCGGGATCATATGACCAGCGGAGGCCATTTTCATCGCGCTTTGTAACTTCAACTTCTTCTGGCTCTAAAATAATCAAATTCAGGTCCAAATGTTTTGCCAAAATATCGCGATATTCCAATGTTTCGGCAAAATGTTTTTTGGTATCAAGGAAAAATACAGGTAAATCAGGACGCACTTGTCCAACCAAATGCAATAAAACCGCCGATTCCGCGCCAAATGATGACACGGTGACCGCACCGTTTAGCAACCCCAATTCGTTCAATTTTTGAACAGCGTCAAGACTGCTTAGGCCATTTAACTGTTCATTATATTGGGCGATATCTTCGGCCAGATAATGGGCGCTAATGTCCAAACGGTCAATGCTGCGGGCGGCATCAGCCATGGCGTTTTTTCCAAATGGGAACGGCATTATCGGCGACAATTTGATATACCTCGCCAAAGCGAGCAATGGCGGCATCAGCGGAGGCCTTGTCTATTTCCTTATTTGGAGCGAAGCTGTTAAAACCACAACGGCGAAAATGGCGGATTTGGTCCAATAAAACATCGCCGCTGGCGCGTAATTCGCCCTTAAAGCCTGCCTCTGCCAATAAACGGGCGGAGGAATAGCCGCGTCCGTCGGCAAAGCTGGGGAATGTGACGTCGATTAAGGATAATTTATCCAAATGGGGGAGGAGCAATTTTGCATCCTCGCCCGGTTCAATGCGAACCGCACTTACCCCATCATTTACGCCATTTTCCAAAAATTCATGAAGCGATATGGGCGCAGAATTTGTCACCTGCCCATCAAAATAACTTAAAATATTAGGCATAAAGCGCCTCCTTAAACGGGGTCATTCCCAAACGGCGATATGTGTCGATAAAACGTTCGCCCTCAGTGCGTTGTTCCAAATATAAATTGGTCACGGTTTCAATGGCATCGACCACGCCATCTTCAGTAAAACCGGGGCCGGTAATTTGAGCAAGGCTGGTATCTTCCTCTGCCGAGCCGCCAAGCAGCAATTGATAATTTTCAACGCCCTTTCTATCCACGCCCAATATACCAATATGACCGGCATGATGATGCCCACATGCATTGATACAGCCAGAGATTTTCAGCTTTAATTCGCCCAGCGCCTCTTGCTTGCCCTCTTTTGCAAAGCGGGTGGCAATTTTTTGCGCCACGGGTATCGACCGCGCATTGGCAAGGCTGCAATAATCAAGGCCGGGGCAGGCGATAATATCGCTGATAAGGTCAAGATTTGCACTGGCCAAACGGGCGGCATCCAATTTTTGCCAAATGGCATAAAGATCGGATTTCTTCACATGCGGCAAAACAATATTTTGGGCATGGGTCACGCGTAATTCGTCAAAACTATATTGTTCGGCAAGGTCGGCCATCAGGTCAATTTGGGCAGAGCTGGCATCGCCGGGGATTTCACCGGGTGATTTAAGTGATATGTTCACAATGGCATAGCCCGATTGTTTATGCGGCGCGACATTTTGCTGTGTCCATGCGATGAAATTTGCATCATCGCTGCCATAATCATCGCTGGCATTTACATCAAATGCTGGCGGCGCAAAATAGGCGTTTATGCGTTCCAATTCGGCGCGTGGCGGATCTAAATCCAATGTTTTAATATGCGCAAATTCTTCTTCAACTTGGCGCGTATATTCTTCCTTGCCAAGCTCATGGACCAATATTTTAATCCGCGCCTTATATTTATTATCACGGCGGCCATAGCGGTTGTAAACGCGCAAACATGCCTCGGCATAGCTGATAAGATCATCAATACCGACAAAGTCCCGTATAACAGGCGCAATCATCGGGGTGCGGCCCATGCCGCCGCCGACAAAAAATTTCGCGCCAATTTCACCAGCATCATTTTTAACCAATTCAATGCCAATATCATGCAGGCGCATGGCCGCACGGTCCTTTGGCGAACCAATGACGGCGATTTTGAATTTGCGCGGTAAATAGCTAAATTCCGGATGGAATGTTGACCATTGGCGCAATAATTCGGCCCATGGACGCGGATCGGCAATTTCATCGGCCGATGCGCCGGCATATTGATCCGCGCTGATATTGCGGATGCAATTGCCGCTGGTTTGAATGGCGTGCATTTCCACACTGGCCAAATCGGCCAAAATGTCGGGCGTATCTTCCAATTTAATCCAATTATATTGGATATTTTGGCGGGTGGTAAAATGGCCATAATCACGGTCATATTTACGCGCAATATGGCCCAACATCCGCATTTGTTTGCTGTTTAATGTGCCATAGGGGACGGCAACACGAAGCATATAGGCGTGAAGTTGCAGATATAGGCCATTTTTTAGGCGAAGTGGTTTAAATTGGTCTTCGGTGATTTCACCCGCGATACGACGGGCAACTTGGTCACGAAATTCATCCACACGGGCGTTAACAACCGCGCTGTCATATTGGTCATATTTATACATTTTTGATTACCTGATTGAATATTTCTTCATCATTAGGGGCAAGGGTTAAATCCCTGCGAACCGTAGGGCCAAGGGCGCGGATGCGTTCTTTAATATGTTCGGGGCGTGGCGGTACGCTGCCTTGCTCTGCATCGATGATATAGGATCCGTTGATATTTTGCAGCGCCTCTTCGCGTTCCAAAATGGCCGCACCTTCATCGCCTGCATCCACTGCATCGGCAATATATTTGGACCAGCCATTACCCGTCCACCAAAGGACTTCGCCGCCCTTTAAGCTATTTCCTGTTAATAATTTCATTTTTTGCTTTCTGTTTCAACCTGTGCGGCGATGCTGGCAAATTGTGCCTGGGCATCGGAATTATTGACAATGTCCCCGACAATGATGATTGCGGGGCTTTTAATCGCATTGCGTTTGGCAAGACCGGATAAATCATCCAATATACTGCGATAAGAACGGCTATATTCCCTAGTGCCATTTTCAATAATGGCAACGGGGCAATTGGGGGACAGCCCATCGGCGATAAGTTTTTCAGTGATCTTATGTGCATTGGCAAGGCCCATATATATAACCAATGTTCGGCCATTTCCGGCAAGTCCGGCCCAATTTTGGTCGCTAAGTCCCTTGCACTGACCCGCAACAAAGCTGACGATGCTGCTATGGTCCCTATGGGTAAGGGGCATGGCATGTTGGGCCGCACTGCCAATGGCGGCGCTTATCCCCGGGACAATATTCACATTGCATCCATTGGCGCGGCAATATTCCAATTCTTCGCCTCCACGGCCAAAAATAAATGGATCACCGCCCTTTAATCGAACGACATTTGCGCCGCCTTTGCATAAATCAACCAATAGGGAATTTATTTTATCCTGCGGCAAGCTGTGCCTGCTACGTTGTTTAGCGACGCTAATCTTTATTGTATTTTCAGGCGCAAGGGCCAATATCTCATCACTAACCAACCCATCATGGACCAAATAATCGGCATTTTCGATAAGCTTTGCCGCCTTTAACGTCAATAATTCGGGATCGCCTGGTCCGGCGCCCACCAAATATATATGACCAAAGGAGGGGTTTTTATTGTTCATAATCCTTATATGGCAAAGGACCGCATTTTTGGCAAAAAATGATTTATTTTACACCTATTAGAATGGCTTTATCATCCATTTATAATATTGAAATATAACATTTAAATTATTTTTATAAATTATGCTGAGACAAGGGCGGCATTATTGGCAATATTTTTCTTTACCTCAGGCGACATGATATTTTCCATCTCGTCACGCATTCCCACGCCAATCATTGCCTTTAACTCCGCCTTTTCGGTCGAAATAACCGGATATCCGCAATAATCGGCGGCGTAAAAACCAGATGGGCGATTATTGCCCGATAAACCAATACCGCCAATGGGCGCACCGTTAATCTCGCTATTTGTGGCGGTGTTGCGGTTGACAATACCGGCGCGGCTATTGGCCCAAAATTGATCAAATTGTTCATCGCTGCCGCCCAATAGGGACGCAGATAGCCCAAAACGTGTATTATTGGCCTCTTTTATGGCGTCTTCAAAGCTATTTACTCGGATAACCTGTAATAATGGGCCGAATAATTCAATGTCTGGACGGTCCTTTACATCGGTAACATCAATTATTCCCGGAGTGATGAAAGGCCGATTTTTTACCGGACTTTTCATATGACGAATGGGGCGTCCGCCATGGCTCATCAATGCTAAAAAGCTTTCTACCAAGCCATCGGCGGATTGATTGTCAATGACCGGGCCCATAAAGGGCACAGGATCGCCATGGGGTTCGCTTATTATCAATCTGTCGGCTAATTTCTTAACTTCTGGCATTAAAATTTCAAACATATCGTCGGTTAAAATTAACCGCCGTGCATTTGTGCATTTTTGCCCCGCACTTAAAAAAGCAGATTGAATGATGACGGCTGCCATGGCGTGAATATTTTTGGTGTCCCATGCAATAATGGGATTATTCCCTCCCATTTGCAGAGACAATAATTTATTTGGTTGGCTTGCAAATTGGCGGTTGATGGAAATGCCTGCACCCGCTGATCCGGTGAATAATATACCGGCAATATCGCCATGGGCGGCCAATTTTGCGCCGGTTTCATTATCCCCTTGAACCAATTCCACCACGCCCTCTGGAATGCCTGCCAAACGATAGAGACGGACCAGTTGCTCACCGGTGGCAGGGGTTAATTCCGAAGGTTTAAACACCACCGTATTTCCCGCAATTAACGCGGGGATAATGTGGCCATGCGGCGCAGCTGCTGGGGAACTAAATGGCCCCAATACAGCCATAACGCCATGGGGTTTATGGCGCAGAGCCTGACGTTCAAATTGTTTGCCATTTAATAATCTTTGGGGTGTTCGTTCGGCAAAAGAACGCACCGATTCTTGAATAGTGCGGGTTAATGATTCGACCTCTATTCTTGCTTCCCATAAAGGCTTGCCCGTTTCACGAGAGATTAAATCGACAAATTTCTCTCCCTCCACCGACAAACGGCCCGCAACTGCCCTTATCCTTTTTAACCGTTCATTAAGCGATAATGCAGCCCATTTTGGCCAAGTTGTTTGTGCGATTTCAACAGCTTGGTCAACATTTCCATATTGGCCTTCCCACATTTGCGCGCCAGTAGCTGGTTCAAAAGATTGAAAATTTCGCACGATTACAAATTGTTCCTACACGCAGTAAAATAAATATATTCAATGTTAATATCCAGTAAATCCTAAATTTTCACTAATGAACGCATTATTTTTTTGAAGGAAGTTTATGTTTATTTTGTTATGGGGGGCGGAAAATTATCTATGCTGACCATAGGATGGCGATTGATAATTTTTTTATAGCTTTTCAGCGATGATATAGCTTTAAGGAATATAAATATAACAAAACCCCCTTTTTAGGAGGAATGATGGATAAGTTTGAAGACGGTATTTGGTGGTCGCATGATGGATTGCGGCTTCATTATCGTGATTATAAACAAGGAAATCCAAAGCCTGGATTATTGCCGCCAATTATTTGCATTCCCGGATTAACCCGTAATTGCAGAGATTTTGAAGAGCTTGCCATTCATTTGTCATCCCGGGCGCGGGTCATTACCGTCGATTTGCGCGGCCGGGGGGAAAGCGGATATGCCAAAGATCCGCTTAGCTATGTTCCCTTAACCTATGTTCAGGATATTGAATTATTATTAAAGCATTTGGCAATTGATCGTTTCATTTTAATCGGCACTTCGCTGGGCGGTATTGTCAGCATGTTGTTAAGTTCCACTCGTCAGGGGCGTGTTGCGGGGCTTATATTAAATGATATTGGCCCAAAAATTGAAACAGAGGGGTTAGAGCGGATTAAATCCTATGTTGGGCAGGGGCGCAGCCATGAAACATGGGTTCATGCGGGACGCGCATTGGAAGAGGCAGGGGCGGATATTCATCCCGATTTTACCTTGGAAGATTGGATTAAATTTGCCAAAAAATGTTTCCGTTTGACCAAAAGCGGCCGGATAGATTTAGATTATGATATGAAAATTGCCGAACCATTTCGCGTTCCGGGCGGTGAAACGGGCGTTGATTTATGGCCCGCATTTAAGGCATTGGCCGACATCCCCACTTTAATTATCAGGGGTGAAACATCGGACATATTGTCACAGGAAATCGCCGAAAAAATGCAGGCACAATTGCGCAAGGCGACATTGGAAATAATCCCAAAAGTGGGTCATTGCCCAACTTTAGAAGAAAAATCATCATTAAAGGCGATTAAATACTTTTTAGATAATGTTAAAAAACAGGAAGCCGCCATCAAATGAGTAAAAAATTCAAAATATTGCACTTACATGGCAGTTTTGACCGCGGCGGTAAGGAAGTGCGCTGTGCAAAATTGATGAATGATTTTGGTGAGGAGGCTGCCCACGTTATTTTATCCGCCGACAATGATGCAATTTCGGCAAGGGAGCTGATTGATAAAAATATTAAGGTGAGCTTCCCTGGCGATGCTGCGCCCGCATTGCACGGCATGCCGTCCATGGGGCGATATGTGCGACTGGCCGAATATATGCGTGGTTTTGACCTTATATTAAGTTATAATTGGGGCGCGATGGATGGTGTTATGGCGCATACATTATTTCAAAAATCGCGTCATTTGCCGCCATTGATACATCATGAGGATGGGTTTAATGCCGATGAAATTAACCGTTTAAAAACAAAGCGCAATATTTTCCGTGCGCTTGCCCTATCCCGCGCCTATGCGCTTATCATGCCGTCGGAAACTTTGGTTCATATTGCCAAAAATAAATGGCATCAAAATGATAGTAAAATTCGCAAAATTACCAACGGCATTGATGTGGATGCGTTTGAAAAATTGGCAAAGGCCGATGCATTATCCCCATGGCGCGCGCAAAAGGGGCGGGTCACGGTTGGCACGGTGGCCGGTTTGCGCGGCGTGAAAAATTTGGGCGCTTTGGTGGATGCGGTTCACCGCGCGGGGGATAATATTGATTTGGTGATTGTGGGCGAAGGGCCGGAGCGCCCCGCATTGGAAGCAAAAATTGCAGATATGCAAATGCACGGGCGCGTTACTTTGGTGGGGCATAAAAATAATGCAAATGAGTATATCGGATTATTTGATATATTCGCCCTGTCATCATTAAGCGAGCAAGCGCCCATTTCGTTGATGGAGGCGATGGCCGCCGCTGTTCCGGTTGCGTCATTTGATGTGGGTGATGTCATGCCCATGGTGACACAGATAAACCGTGAATATATTGTCCCAAAACAAGATGTAAATGCATTGGCAAATGCGATAAAAATATTGGCCGGTGATGCAAAATTGCGCAAAAAATTGGGTGATGCGAACCGCGCACGGGCACAGGCAGAATTTAATTTGGAAAAAATGATCATACGATATCGGATGATTTATGGCGCAGCGATGAAAAGCAGCGAATTTGCGCGACAAGTTTAATATTTTTCGCTAACGAAGGCGCAGGCTTGGGAGATGGCCTATATAGGTCGAAATAAAATATAGGAATTTTGAATGTTTAAGGGGCTTAAACCCATTATATATGGCGGTCGTGAAGTATGGCCGCTGGTCGAAGGTGGCAAGGGCGTATCGGCAACCAATCATGCAAGCTCAGGTGCGTGGGCCGCAGCTGGCGGTATTGGCACGGTCAGCGCGGTAAATGCCGATAGCTATGACGCCGATGGCAATATTATCCCGCAAATTTACCATGGCAAGACACGCGGCGAACGCCACCGTGAATTGATTGAATATGGTATAGAAGGCGCCGTGACACAGGTAAAACGCGCATATGAAATTTCGGACGGCAAGGGCGCAATTAACATCAATGTCCTGTGGGAAATGGGCGGCGCTCAAGAAATTTTAGAAGGCGTTTTGGAACGCACAAAGGGAATGATAACGGGCGTGACCTGCGGCGCAGGGATGCCATATAAATTAAGCGAAATCGCGCAAAAACATAATGTATATTATCTGCCGATTATCAGTTCGGCCCGTGCATTTCGCGCATTATGGAAACGTGCATATCATAAAGTGCCTGATTTAATGGCGGCGGTTGTATATGAAGATCCGTGGTTGGCGGGCGGACATAATGGCCTGTCCAATGCCGAAGATCCAAAAAAGCCAGAAGATCCCTATCCGCGCGTTGCCGCGTTGCGCGAAACCATGCGTAAAGAGGGCATAGCCGACAGCGTGCCGATTATCATGGCGGGCGGCGTTTGGTATTTGCGCGATTGGAATGATTGGATTGATAATGAAGAATTGGGGCAGATTGCCTTCCAATTTGGCACGCGCCCATTATTAACGCAGGAAAGCCCAATTCCCCAAATTTGGAAGGATGAGCTGACCAAAATCCGCCAAGGCGATGTGTTATTGCATAGATTTTCGCCCACCGGATTTTATTCCAGCGCGGTGCGTAATCCATTCCTTCGTTCTTTGGAATCGCGTTCAGAACGTCAAATCCCCTATAAACAGGCCGAGGAGGGCGAATTTAGCCATCAATTGGATGTGGGTGTAAAGGGTAAGAATTTTTGGGTGACCAAGGGTGATTTAATGCGCGCGCGCGAATGGTTTGGCCTTGGCTTTGAGCATGCGTTGAAAACCCCGGATAACAGCTTGGTCTTTACCACTGCGCCAGAACGCGATGAAATTCGCAAGGATCAGGCCGATTGCATGGGTTGTTTATCGCATTGTGGTTTTTCATCATGGAAAGATCATGATAATTTCTCCACAGGATATTTGGCCGATCCGCGCAGTTTTTGTATTCAAAAATCTTTGCAGAATATCGCCCATGGTGAAAGCACTGACGATAATTTAATGTTTGCAGGACATGCGGCATATGAATTTGGCCGCGATCCATTTTATTCAAATGGCTTTGTTCCCACGGTAAAACAATTGGTCGATCGGATTTTAACCGGCGAGTAAGATAATATCTTGGCCCTATTTTCGGCCTTTATATGATGAAATGAAAGCAGCGCCTGAAATGGGCGCTGTTTTTTTAATAATGATGTGACGATATATATTAATCAAAGTTGCATCTTAATCAAAGTCCCAGGCGCGTTCGCCATGATTGGCAATGTCCAATCCTTCGCGTTCTTCATCTTGGCTAACCCGCATGGGGATGACCATCGAAACCGCCAATGCGATGATGATAGTGCCAATGGCGGTCCATGCGGCCACAGCGCCCACTCCAATAATTTGGGTGATAAACTGGCTGAACATTGACCCATCTTCGCCATATCCTGCGCCGCCAATGGTCTCGCTCATCATCACTGCGACCATGATTGACCCCCAAATGCCGCCCACACCATGCACGGCAAACACGTCCAAACTATCATCAATTTTAAGCTTAATTTTAATAAGGTGGACCGCGTAAAAACATAATAAAGAACCAGTTGCGCCCAATAATATTGCCCCAATTGGGCCAACCCAGTCGGCCGCAGGGGTAATGGTGGCAAGTCCGGCAATCGCGCCGGTGGCAAAGCCAATGGCGGTGGATTTGCCAACCTTTACTTTTTCAACCAACATCCAAACCAATGCGGCAACACTGGCCGCCAAATGGGTGTTGATAATCGCCGCCGCTGCGCCATCGTCGCTTGCGGTTAGGGCAGAGCCGCCATTAAATCCGAACCAGCCCACCCACAGCATCGCCGCCCCCGCCACGGTAAGGGCGGGGCTGTGCGGCAGCATCAATTGTTTGGGCCATCCGGTGCGCTTGCCCAATAATAAAGCAAGGATAATCGCCGCAACACCCGCAGTCGTGTGAACCACAATGCCGCCGGCAAAATCATGCACGCCCATTTCGGCAAGCCAGCCATTGCCCCATACCCAGCGGGCCACAGGGGCGTAAACGATTAACGACCAAAGCGCAGCAAAGGCCACAACCCATCCAAAACGCGCCCTTTCCACCCATGCACCAACGATTAGGGCAGGGGTGATGATGGCAAATGTCATTTGAAATAATCCAAAAACCAGCTCGCCAATGCTTTGTCCGTCGCGCACGGTGAACATATTGCTGAACATGGCATTATCTGCATTGCCCAAAAATTGTCCGCCCTCAACCGAAAAGGCAAGGCTATATCCAATCACTATCCATAAAAGCGACACAATAGCGGCAATGGCGCCGCATTGAATTAACACCGACAGGAAATTTTTTGTGCGCACCAAACCGCCATAAAATAGGGCAAGGCCAGGCATGGTCATGAACAAAACCAATGCGGATGCGGTCAAAATCCATGCGGTGTCGCCGCTATCCACCTCTGCCACTACGGCCTCCTGCGCCATGGCGGGGTTTATCAAAATGCCGCCCAATAATGCGCCACCAATGGCGATAGAGCAGGTTTTACGCAGCGTTGATGATGCGAATGATTTTAACATTAAATATTCCTCGGCAACAAAATTTTATATTATTATTTCAGATGTGTTTAATAAAACTGGCGCTATTGTCCAATGTTAAATGTGAAAAGCGCAAAACAAATGAATATTGCGCATTTATTTTAAGCCAGCTTAAAATTAAACCAATCCGTCCAACACCTGATCCGGTGGGCGGTGGCCATCGGCCCAAATACGAATATTGGCGATGACCCGCTCACCCGATGCTTCGCGCCCTTCAAATGTGGAACTGCCCAAATGGGGAAGGATGATAACATTGGAAAGCGCAATTAATTTTTGGTCCAATTGCGGTTCATGGGCGTAAACATCCAATCCCGCGCCGGCAATTTTATTATCTTGTAATGCCGTGATAAGCGCCTGTTCATCAACAATTTCACCGCGCGATGTATTGATTAAATATGCACCTGATTTCATTAAAGAAATATGTTCCGCATCAATCATATTTTCGGTTTGCTTGGTAAGGGGGCAGTGGATGGAAATAATATCGCAATTTGCCATTAATCTTTTCAAATCACCTTCATATGTCACGCCCATTTCACCTTCAATAGAGGCGGGCAGACGTTTACGTTTATGATAAATGATGTTCATATTCATTGCGCGGGCGCGGCGGGCCACAGCCTCGCCAATGCGGCCAAATCCAATAATACCCAATGTTTTTCCACCAATTCGGTGGCCCAATAATCCGGTGGGACTCCATCCCTGCCATTGGCCTGATCGCATCAATTTTTCGCCTTCGCCCAAGCGGCGCGGCACAGCCAAAATTAACGCCATAGTCAAATCAGCTGTATCTTCGGTAAAAACGCCCGGCGTATTGGTGACGATAATGGAACGCGCCTTTGCAGCGGCAAGGTCAATATGATCCACCCCTGCGCCAAAATTTGCAATCATGCGGACATTATCGGGCAAGGCGTTAATTAACGCGGCATCGACATTATCTGTAACTGTGGGGACAAAAACCTGTGCATCCTGACATGCAGTGATAATTTCCTCTGCCGTCATAACATGGTCATCATCATTTAATGCCGCATCGAATAATATATTCATTCGTGCCTCTACCGATGGCAACATCTTTCTGCTCACCACAATTTTGGTGCGTGCTTTTGATTGATTTGTGACATTTTCCGTCATGTTGCTCCCCGGTTTTGATACATGCTTTTACGTTATTTTATATGACATAGCCTTGAACAATTAAATATATTGTTGCATGGATGCTATAGTTTATCATTCATTAAGATTGTAATAGAAAAGTTCATATGTCGAGACATAAACATATAATATTACCAATATTATCTTTGGCAATCTTGACCCCGCTTATCAGCGGTGGATTTAGCGCGAATGTCGCCGCACAAACCAGCAAGCAAGTGCCATATTGGTCGTCAATAAAGGCGGATGAGGCCCGAACCCGCACCGGACCCAGCACCGATTTTCCTGTAAAATGGATTTATAGACGTGCCGAATTGCCTGTGAAGGTCGTCGCAAAATATAGCGATTGGCGCAAGGTAGAGGATCCCGATGGTGATCAAGGTTGGATGCATGTTAAATTATTAAGCACGACCAGATCGGCATTGGTGACGCAGGATGGCGTTTCGGAACTTCGCGAAGAACCATCCCCCACTGCGCGGATAAGCTGGCGCGTGGAAAAGGGCGTTGTCGGTAAAGTAAGCGATTGCGTTAAAGGATGGTGCAAATTGGATGTTAAGGGCCGCTATGGCTATATTGAAACATCAAAAATATGGGGCGAAGAAGCATTATAACTTCTCCGCCCGCCACATTTATTTATTTGAATTAAATTAAATCAGCTCAATCGCCAAAGCTGTGGCCTCGCCGCCGCCAATGCATAATGATGCCACGCCCTTGCTTTTGCCATGGGTTTGCAATGCACCGATTAAGGTGGTGATGATGCGTGCGCCCGATGCACCAATGGGGTGGCCCAATGCGGTTGCGCCACCATGCACGTTAATTTTGTCATGCGGGATGTTTAAATCATGCATGGCAAACATGGCGACACATGCAAATGCCTCATTCACTTCAAACAAATCGACATCATCCATTGACCAGCCGGTTTTTTCCATCAATTTTTTAATGGCGCCTACGGGGGCAGTGGTGAAATCGCACGGTTCTTGCGCATGGGCGCTATGCGCGACAATGCGGGCAACTGGCTTTAATCCCTTTGCCTCGGCGGTGCTGGCGCGGCTAAGGACCAATGCGGCTGCGCCATCGGAAATGGAGGAGCTGGTCGCCGCAGTAATGGTGCCGTCCTTTGCAAATGCAGGGCGCAGTGCAGGGATTTTCTCCGGCATGCCTTTACCAGGTGCTTCATCCGTATCTACAACCACATCACCTTTACGGGTGGAGATGGTGACGGGGACGATTTCCTTATCAAATCCGCCATTGGCAATGGCGGCATTTGCGCGGCGTAGCGATTCAATGGAATATTCATCCTGCGCTTCGCGGGTTAATTGATATGCATTGGCAGTATCTTGGGCAAATGTGCCCATGGCGCGGCCCGCCTCATAGGCGTCTTCCAATCCATCAAGAAACATATGGTCATAGGTGGTGTCATGTCCAATACGCGCACCGGAGCGATGTTTTTTAAGCAGATATGGCGCGTTGGTCATGCTTTCCATGCCGCCCGCAATAATGAAATCCACCGATCCAGCGGCCAATGCTTCGCTGCCCATAATCACGGTTTGCATGCCCGAACCGCATACTTTATTAACCGTGGTCGCCTCAACCGATTTGGGCAGTCCCGCCTTTAACGCGGCCTGACGTGCAGGTGCTTGGCCAAGGCCAGCTGGCAATACACAGCCCATATAAATACGGGCAATATCGCCGCCATCAACGCCGCTGCGTTCCACCGCCGCCTTTACCGCCACCGCGCCAAGTTCGGTCGCGCTGGCATCTGATAATGCGCCCTGCATTGCGCCCATGGGGGTGCGGGCATAGGATAGGATGACGATAGGATCGCTATTGCTCATATAATATATTCCTTTGATGAGAGACTCACGAGGCTGTTTGATAGCTTTTATGGCACTGTAACACAATATCCGCCTCTTATTTTGCCGGTGACTTGGATTTATAGGAACAAAGGTCCTCCACCGGACATCGCCAACATTCCGGCGTGCGAGCCTTGCATATATATCGGCCATGCAAAATCATCCAATGATGCGAACCTACACGAAAGGGATGGGGTGTTTTTTTGTCCAATTGTTTTTCCACGGCCAATGGCGTTTTGCCCTTGGCAACACCCGTTCGATTACCCACGCGAAAAATATGGGTGTCCACGGCAAATGTTTCTGCGCCAAATGCACAATTCATGACTACATTGGCGGTTTTGCGGCCCACACCGGGCAGGGTGGTGAGCAAGTCGCGATCGGCAGGAACATCGCCATTAAAATCGCGCACCAAAATTTCCGCCATCGCCATGACATTTTTGGCCTTGCTGTTAAACAGGCCGATGGTTTTTATATGTTCACGCAGCGCATCATGGCCAAGGTTTAACATATCCTGCGGTGTTTTGACCTTTTCAAATAATGCCTTTGTTGCCTTATTCACGCCGACATCGGTCGATTGCGCGGATAATGTCACCGCGACCAATAATTGATACACATTGCCATATTCCAATTCCGTTTCGGGATCAGGATTTAACTCTGCCAATCGGCGATAAAATTCAAAAATATCATCTTTTTTCATGATCGCCATTTATGGCGTGGCAAAGTGAATATGGCAAATATTCAATGATTATCTTTTTATTATTGTGAAGCCAAATTTGGTTGAATACCAATGCTGGCGTTAATGATATCAATTGTATTTTGACGCAGCGCACGTTTATTATATGCATATGCCCCCTTGGGTAGCATGGCCAATTGGCCCGCAATAGCCATTGCCTGTGGCAACACCGCATCAGCATCTGCCACCATATCCAAATATCCCGCCTTTACCGCGCCCTCTGGATTATAAATTTCTGATTGCACAATGGCGCGGGTTTGATAATTGCTGTGAATACGCGCGCGGAGCAATTCCAATGCAAATACGGGCATGGTCATATTATTCACCGTTTCATTTGCGCCCAGTTTAAAATCGCCCTTTGTTCCAATACGCGTGTCACAGGACAGCAATAGGAAGCACCCCGTGGCAATGGCATGGCCATTACATGCCGCCACGCTTGGCAATGGGCCGCCATAAATGCGCATTAACAATTTTGCCGCCTCATCCAATAATTTGCGCGCCCCTTCCAAATCCGCACTGGCAAGGAATTTCAGATCAAAACCGCCTGAAAAGCGTCCCTCACGTCCGGTAATGACAATTGCCTTTGCCTTTGCCTCTGCCTCATCCAATGCGGCATGTAACGCGTCCATCATTTCAAAATTCACCACATTTGCTTTGCCATCATCCATGGTGATTAACGCAATATCATTTTCAATTTTGGTGGTGACGTTCATAATTTTCCTCAATCTTTTTGCATGGGCAGTTATTGTCAGTTTAATTGCATGATTAACATGCGCCTTACGTTTACGTCAAGCATATAATGCAATTTGCACTGTCACCATATTTGCAAAGGGCGCGAATATATCACCCATTGGAATTATATATTTAACGCCTATATTTTTAAGGCATAGGAAAAGGATAATTTATGGAAAATCAACCAGCCCATTATAGCCCGCCCAAAATTTGGGAGTGGAAACAAGGAAATGGCGGACAATTCGCCAATATTAACCGCCCCATATCGGGCGCAACGCATGAAAAGAAATTGCCGCGCGGGCAGCATCCGATTCAGCTTTATTCCATGGCAACGCCCAATGGGGTAAAGGTAACGGTGATGTTGGAGGAATTACTTGCACTTGGTCATAATGGTGCGGAATATGATGCATGGATTGCCAATATTCGCGAGGGTGACCAATTTGGCAGCGATTTTGTCAGCATAAATCCCAATAGTAAAATACCTGCCTTAATGGATTATAGTGGTGATGTGCCGCAGCGCGTTTTTGAATCGGGCAGCATATTGCTTTATTTGGCGGAAAAATTTGGCGCATTATTGCCCCGCAATCCGGCAAAACGAACCGAGGTGTTAAATTGGCTGTTCTGGCAAATGGGCAGTGCGCCCTATCTTGGCGGCGGTTTTGGCCATTTTTACAGCTATGCTCCGATGAAGATTGAATATTGCATCGATCGTTTTTCAATGGAGGTGAAACGCCAATTAGATGTGTTGGATAAACATTTGGAACATAATCAATATATGGCGGGCGATGAATATAGCATCGCCGATATTGCTATTTGGCCATGGTATGGCGCGTTAATGTTAAATGTCGTTTATGAAGCGGCGGAATTTTTACAAGTGCATGAATATACGCATTTAATGCGCTGGACCAATGAAATTGCGGCGCGTGATGCGGTGAAGCGCGGCAAAATTGTCAACCGTGTGTGGGGGGATGATGGCCAATTGCCAAATCGCCATAGCGCATCGGATATTGATGCGGCTATGGCTTAATTTGACCTAAAATTTAATGAAAGGCGGGGTTATTTCCAAAATAGCTCCGCCTTGCCCAATTTACGGCGGCGAACAAACATTTGATAATATAACCAAAGCCCGGAAAATGAGAAAAATATCATGGCAAGGCCAGAAAGCAGGCTGACCACTACGCCAATTTTTCCAAACCATTCGCCCGAATGAAGATGATGCATTAACCCCACTAATTTACGTTTTGGGTTGGCACGCTTTGCGTCTTGTTCGGCCTTTTCCGCTTTCATCGCGGCCAATTCTTCCTCCGCATTGGCATAGGTGACAGGCGGTTTTTCAACCTTTGTTTCTTCTTGTTCAAAAATGCTGCCCTGTGCATACATGGCCGCAACATGGCTTAAAACGCCGGTTACCGCGATGAATAATAAAAACGCCCCAAAAATAAAGCTGAGCCAGCGGTGCCATTTACGCATGAATTTGTCCCTTTAATGTCAAAAAAATATTCATGCATCCTATATGGTGCAAAATTTGGCGCGTCAATAGCTATTGCAATTCATTCGCAACAAGATGCTGCGCCCGCAATATGGTGCCGCGCCTAGAATAAAGGATCATTTCACAAAAATATATTACAGCCCCAAAACATCGCGCATATTATATCGCCCTGGTTTCTGCCGCGACAGCCAATATGCCGCCTGAACCGCGCCACGCGCAAATATCATTCGGTTTTCTGCGCGGTGGGACAGGGTCATCAACTCTTCATCGCCTGCAAAAATAACATCATGATCACCCGCCACGCTGCCCCCGCGCAGCGCGGCAAAGCCAATGTCGCCAATTTTGCGCGTACCAGTTATGCCATCACGGCCACTATCTTTATGCTCGCTTAATTTAATGCCGCGTCCTTTTGCTGCGGCCTCGCCCAATAATTTTGCAGTGCCCGATGGGGCATCCACCTTATGCCTATGGTGCATTTCGACAATTTCAATATCCCACGCATCGCCCAATTTCGCGGCTGCCTCCTCCACCAAATATGCAAGCATGGTCACCCCCATGCTGGTATTTCCGGTTTGCATGATAGGGATGTCTTGTGCTGCGCTGTCGATTAAAAAATGATGCCTTTCTTCCAATCCAGTGGTGCCGATGATGATGGGCAGGGCGTGGTTCATGGCTATGTCCAAATTATCCTCCAACGCGGCGGGCGCGGAAAAATCAATCAATATATCGCAATTGCTGGCAAGCGCGTCCAAATCATCATCCTTATCAACCCCGCCCATATGCAGGTGGCCAGCCTGCTTTATGGCAGAGATAAGGACATTGCCCATCCGGCCATTGCTGCCGATAATCCCCATGCGAAGCTGTTCTTTATCACTCATCATTCGTCCTTAACTTTTCATTTTGGCATTTTTATGCTTCATGGGGCAGATGAATAAATTTAGCAATATAGTCATATTAACTGGCGCGGGGATTAGCGCAGAAAGCGGCATTGATACTTTCCGGTCCGAAGGCGGCCTTTGGGAACAACATCGGATAGAAGATGTTGCCACGCCAGAGGCGTTTCAGCGTAATCCAGATTTAGTATATAAATTTTATGATGTGCGGCGCGAAGCCATTCAAAAGGCTCAGCCAAATGCCGCGCACATATCGTTGGGCAAATTATGTAGAGAGTGGCACGGTGATTTGACGATTATAACGCAAAATGTTGATGATTTGCATGAACGTGGCGGGGCAGTGTCACAGGGAAATGCCTATCTTATCCATATGCATGGGGAGCATTTATCCGCATGGTGCATGGCATGTGGTGAACGGCATTTTTGGCGGGAAAATTTGGCCCATCGACCGCCATGCCCAACATGTCATAAACCCAATATGCTGCGCCCAGACATTGTTTGGTTTGGGGAAATGCCCTATCAATTGGGTGAAATTGATGCCGCGCTGCGCAGGGCGGATTTATTTGTATCCATTGGCACATCGGGCGCAGTCTATCCGGCGGGTGGATATGTGCGGCGGGCAAAAGCGGACGGCATTGCAACTTTGGAGTTAAATTTAGAGCCCAGTAAAGGCAGCCATTATTTTGATGAGGCACGATATGGGCCGGCAACGCAAATTGTTCCCAAATGGGTGGAGGAGATTTTATCCTATTAAATTTTAAGCAGAACAGCTTTTACAGCTGGGATCTTTGGTTAATTTCATCGCGCGCATGGCGGGTTTTAACCCGTCAATAATATGGATTTTGCCCATGGGACTTTCCCCAAAATTGGTGATAAGGCGTATCACCTCCATCGCGGCAAAATTGGCAATCATCGCGCACATTGCGCCAAGCACGCCTACATCGCTGCATGTGTCGCAATCCTCTGCATCAAATGCATCGCCCACAAAACACCGATAACAGGGCGCGGCCTCTTGCCATCCAAAAAAACTGCCCACCTGTCCTTGAAATTGGCCGATGGCGGCGCTGACCAAGGGGGTTTTTGTTTCAATGCACAAATCATTGATCAATAACCGCGTGGCAAAATTATCGCATCCGTCCAACACAACATCAACATCGTCCAAAATGCTGCGGTCATGTTGTGCGGTAAGTCGTTTTTTTATTGGCACTATTTCAATATCGGGATTGAGTTGTTTCAACCGTTGCGTGGCTACATCCACCTTAAATTTACCGATATCATTTTCGGTGAATAATATTTGACGCTGTAGGTTGGACAGGCTGACAATATCATCGTCAAACAATGTGATTTTGCCAATGCCAGCCGCGGCCAAAGATTGTAATGCGGGGCAACCAATGCCGCCCGCGCCCACCACCAAAATATGCGCGGACATAATTTTTTGCTGCCCCACTGCGCCAATATCTTTCAGCACAATATGGCGGGCATAGCGTTCAAGCTGTTTATCTGTAATATCCACGAATTTATTTTTTACCAATTATATAGGATGCTGGCCCTATACCATTTATCTTTATTGCCAAGTGGTTTTGATCGCAAATCACCAATTTTTTCACGTAATTGGTTTGCGCCAAATTCCTCCACTGCTGCACATCCATTGGCCACAGGGGTCATTTGTTTTACATTGCCCTTTTCATCGACCAATAATAAAACCACAATTTTGAACGCTTCATAATGTTTAATGGGCGTGGCGGGCTTACATCCATTGGCCTTTGCAATTTTTTGCACTTTATTGATGCTGGCCTTTGTTGCTTTGGGTTTTTTGTGCCAAATTGCTTCTTCGACCTCAGATAAATTTTCTGGCAATGCGGGCGCATATTTAACTGGCTCGGCGTTAATCATGCTGCTTAAAAATAATGCTGATATAATCATTGCTCTCACTCCTACATGGATCAAATTTATTATAAAAAATAATTTGTCATAAAATAACCCAAAATGCCACAATTTTAATCTGCTTGATTACCACATTATTGGATGATTGATGCAGATGATTATACGCCCGTTGAGCCAAATCCGCCCGTTCCGCGCACGGTATCGTCCAAAATCTCGACTTCGGCAATTTTTGCCTGTGTCACCGGTGCGACAATGATTTGGGCGATACGGTCACCGCGTTTAATGGCAAAATCATCCTCACCCAAATTGATCAATATCACCTTCACTTCACCGCGATAATCGCTGTCTATTGTGCCGGGGCTGTTCAAAACGGTTATCCCATTTTTAAAGGCAAGGCCGGAGCGCGGGCGCACCTGAACCTCAAAACCTGGGGGGACAGCCATCGACAATCCTGTGGCAATGGCGGCGTGGCGGCCCACGCGCAGGGTGATATTTTCGGCGGCACAAATATCCATGCCTGCTGCGCCCGCGCTTTCATATTTGGGCAGGGGCAGGCCCGCACCATGATTTAATCTTTTAATTTGCAAGATGGTTTCAGACATTATTTCCCCCGAAAATTTGAAATATTATTTTTGAAAATGCTCGGCAATTTTGGCAATTAATTTCCTTGCCACCACATGTTTGGGCGCATCGGCCCATTGTTCATTGCCATTTTGGGTGACCAGCAAAATTTGGTTATTATCGCCGCCCATCACATCACCCGACACATCATTGGCAACAATCCAATCGCACCCTTTTTTGGCAAGCTTAGCCGCCGCATGTTGGGATAATTTTTCGGTTTCCGCCGCAAAGCCGATTAAAAGGGGCGGGCGGTGATTGCTTTTGGCCAATCCCGTCAAAATATCAGGATTTTCGGTCAGCTTTAGGGGCGCTGGAGCATCGCCATTTTTCTTAATTTTTTGATCGGCGGCATCTGCGGTGCGCCAATCGGCAACGGCGGCGACCATGATGGCAACATCGCATGGCATGGCATTTTGAACCGCCCGTTCCATGTCACGCGCGCTTTCCACATCCATGCGGATAACCCCTGCTGGCGTTGTTAAATGCACCGGACCTGCCACCAAAATAACCTCTGCGCCGGCCTCCGCCGCTGCCTCTGCAATGGCGAAACCCTGACGACCGGAGGACCGATTGGCGATATAGCGCACCGGATCAATGGGTTCATGCGTTGGGCCAGCGGTGATAACAATTTTTTTGCCATATAGGGGGCGATGCTGATGCTCTGCAAAATCGGGCTGTCCGGCAAGGGGCGCGTGCACAATATGCGTGCTGCCCAACATCGACATTATATGCGTGGTAATTTTTTCCGGATCGGGCAGGCGGCCTGGACCATATTCGCCGCATGCCATGTCACCTTCATCGGGTTGCATGATATTGATGCCATCATCAGCCAATATTTTCATATTGCGCTGCGTTGCGGCATGTTGCCACATCCGCACATTCATGGCGGGCACGGCAAGCACGGGCTTATCGGTGGCAAGCAAGATGGTGGTCGCCAAATCATCGGCAATGCCCGCCGCCATTTTGGCCATGATATTGGCCGTGGCGGGGCAAATGACAATTAAATCGGCCTGACGCGATAATTGAATATGGCCAATTTCGCTTTCTTCCTTCAGGTCGAACATATTGCCATAAACATGATCCTCGGTCAAAACGCCAAGCGACAATGGCGTAACAAATTCGGCCGCGCTTTTGGTCATCACCGCACGGACCGATACGCCCTGTTTTTTCAATAAACGGACCAGCTCCAATGATTTATATGCCGCAATGCCGCCAGAAACGATAAGCAGGATGGATTTTTCAGTCATAGGTTCAATATCCACTGATCAACATATCAAGCGCGTCAATAATCTCAAAACTATGTTTGGATAAATTAGCAATAGGCTTTGATAGTCTATTGCGCGGAATGGCAAATATCAATTGTGTTGATAAAATATATTGCTGTCCCTTTATTTCAAAGGTTGGATGAAGGCGGGTTACAGCGGTCATTCCACTATGGGGCAAAAGCGGCACAACAATGCGGGTATCAAAATCTTTTAAGATTTCGGTTTGGCAATCCAGCAAATATCCCTTGCCGCTTGCACCATAATATACGTCAAATCGCGCCATTAAATTTGACGATATTCATCATATGGCATGCCACTTTCCTGTATCCAATCATTCCAACTTTCCACTGCGGCCTTATTTTCCAATTTCCATTTTACCTCAATTGCATGGCGTACTTCTTCGTTTAGGCCGCGTTCACATGCGCTGGAAATGTTGATGTTAAGCGATTTGGCTTGGGCGACAAGCTGGGTATTTAACGACACATTGGTCGGTTTTTTCGTAGCATCTTTTTTTGATATTGCAGGTTTGTTCATATCGCATCCTTTATGCGCATAATATATGTGTATAATGGATGCCTGTCAAACATTGCTTTTAATATCAATAATTAAATAATCTTGTGAACTTAAACTTGGACTATAACCAAAATGTAGTAGGATATAATCAAAAATATCGCTATTTATTGTATAGCCATTGACGAGCAGCGGTGTTGAGTAAACACCATCTGAACCACATACTAACATTAAAGGGCGACTGACTTTCGATTTAAGTAGATGTTCTCTAAATGCTATTTCTTTCTTGCGTATTTGACGCGTAAGGCATTCTTGAAATGTTTCTGGCGTCCAGTTAAAATAATATCTGACAATATCGCCTGTTTTTTGCAGATATTTCATGCGGCGCATCGTTTGTTCGTGAATAATATTTGTGAATTCAGCACAAATCTCGTTGCCATCTTCCAATTTTAATGTGGCATCAGGTGGGTCACACATTTCAATGCTACAGATATTGGGTAGCCCATCGCGTTTCATTATCCATTCATAAGATTCTTCAATCGCGGTTAGTTCAACATACGACCTATGCTCATTTCTCTCATCTGAGCGCGGGGTACTATATGCGTGCTGGCCACAATCAGGCATATCTTTTTCAGATTGTCGAAGGATTTTAATAACTTCATCATTCAATTTATTTATGCCATTCATCCCCATTGCCCCATGGCTACCGCGCCAATTACACCGGCGATAATGGCGGTAAAGGCATATTTCCAAAATCCGTTACCATGTGATTTTTTATCCCAAATCAATTTCACAGGGGGCAGGGGCGGGGCTTCGGGAGCGCCGCCCTTTTTCGGCAATTGATCATCCAATCGGCGGATAATATCGGGGATAAGTTTTAATGTATCGGCCTGTTTTTTTAACCCATCGGCAATCATTGCCTCTGGCCCTAATTCATCGCGAATCCAATCACGAATATAGGGGGCGGAAACATCCCACATATTAATTTGCGGGTTTAAACTGGTCGCTATCCCTTCCACCATGACCATGGTTTTTTGCAGTAATAATAAATGAGGCTGCGTTTCCATGTCAAAATCACGGGTAATGGCGAACAGGCTGTCCAACATTTGCCCCACGCTTAATTCCGCAACGGGTTTGCCGCGTGTCGGTTCACCCACCGCGCGAAGGGCCGTCGCAAATTCATCCACATTATGATAGCTTGGCACATATTGCGCCTCAAAATGGATTTCGGCCACGCGCTTATAATTTCCAGTGGTCAGGCCATATAAAATTTCGGCAAGCCAGAAACGAGCCTGTTTATTTATCCGCCCCATAATACCAAAATCAATGGCGACAATCGTTCCATCATCTTGTACAAATAAATTGCCCTGATGCATGTCGGCATGGAAATATCCCTCTGCTATGGCTTGGTTCAGAAAGGTTAAAACCAATTTTTCGGCAATTTTATTCAAATCATGTCCGGCGGCTTTTAACGCATCAATATTGGAAATTTTGGTGCCATTAACCCATTGCAAAGTCATGACGCGACCTGATGTCCTGTCCCAATCAATTTTGGGGATGCTATATCCATCAACCCCGTCCATCATTTCATGCAGTTCTGACGCGTTGGCGGCTTCCCGCCTTAAATCCAGCTCCCTTAATGTCCAACGTTTCAAATTGGCAATCACCAATTGCGGGCGCAGGCGGGCCGCCTCTCCACCCAATGCCTCTAAATGTACAGCCGCCCATTCATAGGTTTCAATATCACGGGCAAATTGTTCGCGAATTCCAGGGCGCAATACCTTTACCGCGACCTGTTTACCCTCATTTGTAATGGCGCGGTGCACCTGTGCTATGGATGCCGCGCCCACGGGAATGGGGTCAATTTGGCTGAACAGTTGATCCGCAGGGGCGTTCAGGCTGCTGTCAATTTCGGCATAAATATCGTCAAATGATGCGGGGGGGAGTTGGTCCTGTAAAGTCAGCAAATTTTGGGCCGCCTCTGCACCAATAATATCGGGGCGAGTGGCCAAAGTTTGTCCTAATTTAATGGCCGCAGGGCCAATCGCCTTAAACGCGCCGGCATAGTCCGGCTCTTTTGGTTGTATTGTGCCAAAACGGGCAATGCGGAACAATCTTTTGACCTGTGGCGGGGTGTTGCGATCTGCCTCCAACCCGCGCAATGCGCCATGTTTGGCAAGGATACGCCCCCATTTGATTAGGCGATAAATATGCGTAGATGCCTTTGTCATATGCCTAGTTTATACTTTCCATCCGCTGTGAATGGCGACAAGTCCGCCCAAAATGGGGGTGACCTTTGTTTGGGTAAAGCCGGCATCTTTTATCATATTTTGAAATGTTGGCATGTCGGGAAAACGGCGGATGGATTCGATTAAATAACGATAGCTATCTTCATCATCGGCCAATAATTTGCCCAATTTAGGAACGATTTTATGTGAATATTGGTCATATATTTTGGCCATGCCGGGCCATTCCATGGTGGAAAATTCAAGACAGAAAAAACGTCCGCCATATCGCAATACACGATGTGCTTCACGCAATGCCTTGGGTATATCGGTCACATTCCTAATCCCAAATGCAATGCTATATGCGTCAAAATGCATGTCGGGAAAGCTTAGCTCCTCAGCATTTTGACGTGACCAGACAAGGCCATCCAACCCGCGTTCCATTGCGCGTTCAATGCCAACGTCGAGCATGTCTTGGTTAATATCCGACACGGTAATATTTGCGCCCGATGGTTCCATACGAAACGCAATATCGCCCGTGCCGCCCGCCATGTCCAAAATATCCTCGCCATTACGTGGGTTAATTTTGCGGACAAATTTATCCTTCCACAAACGGTGTAACCCGCCCGACATGGCATCATTCATCATGTCATAATTACGCGCAACATTGGAAAAGACATGGCCCACACGGCCTGTTTTCTCACTGGCATCAATTTCTTCATATCCAAATGAAACTTTGTCGGCCATAAAATATCCTTTATGCACTTATGATTTGTTGCGTCCATTGCCTTTATCTAGATAAGGATGATCGGGCAAATAGAAACCATATTTTTTACGATATTGGAGCGATTGTGCCAGAATTACCTGAGGTGGAAACGACAATAAACGGATTGGTCCATTTTTTACAGGGCCGACGTTTGACAAGGGTGGAGACAAGGCGCGATAATTTGCGCTGGCCATTTCCGCCTGATTTACGTCAAAGGATGGAGGGCGCTTTTGTCACCAAATTAAGCCGAAGGGCCAAATATGGCCTAATCTTTACCGACCGCGATGATGTGATGATTTTCCATTTGGGTATGTCGGGCAAATGGCGCGTAGATGTGGATGAAATTGAAAAACATGATCATTTATTATTGGGAACTGATGATGGCCGATTATTGGCATTAAACGACCCGCGCCGTTTTGGCAGTGTGGACATATTGCCCGCGTCTGAAATAAATGAATATCCGCCCTTTGTGAAAATGGGGCCTGAGCCATTGGGCGGTGAATTTAATGCCGCCATGCTGCACGCGTCGTTAAAAGACAAAAAATGCACCATAAAGGCGGCGCTGCTTAACCAAAATATTGTCGCGGGGCTTGGCAATATTTATGTATGTGAGGCATTATATGCCGTGGGTTTGCATCCACAAAAATTGGCTTATGTCATTAAAATAAACAAAATTAAGGCGTTGGTGGAGGCGATAAAGGAAATTTTGGAACGTGCTATTGCCGCTGGTGGGTCGTCTTTACGCGATTTTGCCGCGCCGGACGGGGAACTGGGATATTTTTCGCACCAATGGAGCGTTTATGGCCGCGAAGGTCAGCAATGTAAATGTGGTGATATTATTATTCGCATCACACAGCAGGGCAGGTCGAGTTTTTTATGCCCCAAATGCCAAAAATAATGAAAGATGGCAGATATAATTAGGTATAAATTTGTGAATTTACATTGACGCGGGTGGGCAAGGAAGGTAAAGGCCACATCTGATTTGGACGAGTCTTGCTACTCGCCCTTTATTTTGCATTATTTTTTGAGGTATCATTTATGGCAAATACGCCGCAAGCACGTAAACGCATCCGTCGCAACGAACGCCGCACGGTTATTAACAAAAACCGCGTTAGCCGCATTCGCACATATATTAAAAATGTGGAATCGGCTCTTGAAGCAGGCGACAAAAAAGCGGCCAGCGAAGCACTTGCAATTGTTCAGCCAGAATTGGCGCGCGGTGTTGCACGCGGCGTGGTTCATAAAAATACCGCATCACGTAAATATAGCCGTTTGAACAAGCGCGTTGCCGCTTTGGCATAATTTATAATTGCGATTTCGCACTTATTAAAAAATATTTTAGCCTGCTATGTCCGCATAGCGGGCTTTTATTATATTTTGCCGATTTTAATGCCGATTCGCAGCAGGCCAAGCTGTTAATGATAAGCTATGGATAAGCCATTTTACAGCTTTCGCCGCCTAAGGCCGCGCCCATCCATAATTCTTCGCCTTGGCTGAATAGATGGTTAGCCATTATTGATAAAAGAACAGAACGCAAATGCTGCGATTCGGATAATGGCTTATTAACCATCCCTATATAAATATAATATTTACAATAGCTTAATTGATTTATAACGCAAAATAAGGCGCGCACCGAGTCAATAGGGTTTATTTCATTTTTTTTACAGCCAAGCTATTGATAGAATCCAAAAATGCCGCTTAGATAAGTTTTCGATTAAAGATGATTCCATCTTCGGTTCAAAAAAATATTGAAAATCTTACGCATAATTTCTGCGTCTGTTTGGATTGGATATATTCGCCGCCCATTATGCATATAATGACGGCATATTTTAAATATTTGCGCGCAGGATTACGTGAGATAATCTGCAAATTATTTATATGAGCCGCAAATTGAAGAATTAAGGGGTGTTTGGGGTGAATATAAAGGACGGTCAAATTATGCCCATTATGGGCAGCATTAATGCTGATTTGCATGACGCAGATTTGACCATTTCTGATCATAAAGCCGATGATAAGGTTGATGGCCAAATGGCGCAGCATTGGGACTTAATCCGTTCCGGTCTGCGCCGTGATTTGGGTGCACGAATCTATGGCCAATGGATTCGGCCCATTGTTGTGGGTGAGTTTTGCGACTTGACCGGCACTATTGAAATGGTGCTGGGCACAGATTTTTCGGCAAATTGGGTGTCGGATCATTATGGTGACCGTATCCGTATGGCATGGCGTCATGCCGATCCTTCGGTTCGCCAGGTCAAATTTCGCGCCCGCGCAGGCGCGGCAAAAATTGAAACTATTAAAAGCAAAATTGAAAAACAAGATATTGAAAAGCCCCAATCGGATCAAATTTTCGCCTATAATGAAAGCGGTTTGGATCCGCGCTTTACCTTTGCAAATTTTGTAAAAGGTGATGGCAATGCGCTTGCCCTTACCGCTGCGGAACGTATGGCGGCAGAGGAAAAGCCACTATTCTCTCCGCTTTATCTTCAAGCTGCGACAGGGCAGGGAAAAACCCATTTAATGCACGCCATTGGCCATGCATATCGCCAGCTTCATCCCAATGCGACCGTCATTTACATGCCGGCGGAACGTTTCATGATGGAATTTGTGACCGCGATGCGCCGCAAAGAAGTGATGGAATTTAAGGCGCGATTGCGCAGTGCAGATATTTTGTTAATCGATGATATTCAATTCATTGTTGGCAAAGTGTCCACACAGGAAGAATTTTTGCACACCATAGATTCAATTATGGGCGCAGGGAAAAGATTGGTAGTGGCGGCCGACCGCGCACCACAGGCGCTGGACGGCGTGCATCAACGTATATTATCGCGCCTGTCCATGGGATTGGTTGCTGATATTCAATCGGCCGACCTTGATCTACGCCGCGCCATTTTGAACCTGCGTCTTTCGCAAATGCCCGAAATTTCGGTTGGCGAAGATGTGGTCGAGTTTCTGGCCCGCACGATAAGCCGCAATGTCCGTGAGTTAGAGGGCGGTTTGAATAAATTGCTGGCTTATTCGCAATTAACGGGCCGTCCTGTATCGCGCGCATTGGCGGAGGAGCAGTTAAAGGATATATTATCCGCTTGCCGCCGCCGTATTACCATTGATGAGGTGCAGCGCGCGGTCAGCGAATATTTCCGTATAGACCGCAGCGAAATGTCATCAAAACGCCGTGCCCGTGCCGTTGTGCGCCCGCGTCAGGTGGCCATGTATATTGCAAAGGTGATGACGCCGCGTTCTTATCCAGAAATTGGCCGTAAATTTGGAGGTCGTGACCATAGCACGGTGATTCATGCCGTGCGATTGGTGGAGCAATTGCGCCAATCGGATAGTGATATGGACAATGATGTGCGCACGCTTATCCGCCAATTGGAGGCATGATAACAGCGCCACTTATTTTTAGGGTAAAATTATATTTTAATGATATGGATAAAATAGGGCCGGCAATTGCCAGCCCTTTTTCTTTAAATAATTGCCATTTTTAACCGACAGAAAAAGCGGTTAATCCTTTTCTGGGGCGACGGAAATGCGAACCGTTTCGCCGCTATTGCCTGGAAAGTCGGTGAACATCGCCTCGACCAGATTTGGCACCAAATATTGCAATCTGTTTGAACGGGATTTGGCCTCCGCCTTGCCCTCAAATAAACGCTCTCCGCTGACACGGTTGTTGATGGTAATGTCTATTCCGCTGGTAAAAACGGTAAAGCTATCATCACGGCCAAATCCATCCGATCCGAATAAAAATGGATCATAATAGCCGCTAATATATCGATATCCATGACGGGTGCGCACGACAACGGGACGCGAATATCCGCGTCCATATCCCCAATATGGGTCATAAAATGGATCGCGGCTGCGCAGGAAACGTTCCTTGCCCTTATCAATGCTATAATCAAATTTAACGATTAAATCGGCATTGCTGCTATCATCTATGGGGGTATAGCCCAAACGCTGCATCTCTGCGCTAACCTCTGCTGCATATAGGCCAAATTCAATGCCGCCTTCATTTTTCGGGTCAGCCGCCATGACGGCAAAGCTTTGCCCCGTTGGCGCGGGCATTTGTTGGAAACGCGATACGTTGGCATTGAAATTTGATGCACAGGCGGAAAGGGTGAAGGCTGATGCGGTCAAAATGATAAGCGAAGCCAACCCCTTTATGGATGAAAATTTAATCATGTTCATGGCCTCCTATTCAAATATGCCCATTGATAATAGATAGTCGCAAAATTGCGATTATCAACTAGCATAGATGATATTGGCTGAACCTGTCTTTAACAAATGGCCATTATTTAAATATTTACCTCAATAGCCCCATTGCTTCATAGGCGGCATTAACGGTGGGAGCGGCTGTTTCGCGTGCTTTTTCCGCACCCTTGGCCAAAATTGCGTCAATTGTGTCAATATCTTGTTTCAATTCAACAAATTTAGTCCTTATCGGATTCATTGCGGCGACCAACCTATCGGCAAGTGCGGGTTTAAACGCGCCAAATCCTTGGCCCGCAAATTGATCCAATATTTTTTGCGGTTCAACATTGTCCAATGCCGCCCAAATGGCGATAAGATTGCGTGCCTCATTACGGTCTTTTAATTCGTCCATCGTCTCGGGCAATGCCTCTGCATCGGTTTTTGCTTTACGAATTTTTTGCACAATCACATCATCATCATCGGACAAATTTATCCGGCTTGCTTCGCTTGGGTCGGATTTTGACATTTTGGATGCTCCATCCCGCAGCGACATAACCCGCGCAGCAGGACCGGAAATAAACGGTTCAGGCAGGGTGAAGATTTCTTTATTATTATCAGTATTAAATTTGGTGGCGATATCGCGGGCTAGTTCCAAATGTTGTTTTTGATCTTCGCCCACGGGAACATGGCTTGCCTGATAAATTAACACATCGGCCGCCTGTAACACGGGATAGGCATATAGGCCGACACTGGCGCCTTCGCGATTTTTACCCGATTTTTCCTTAAATTGGGTCATGCGGTTTAACCAACCGATGCGCGCGGTGCAAAATAATAACCATGCTAGCTCGGCATGGCCGGGCACTTGGGCCTGATTAAATAAAACAGATTTGTCGGCATCAATCCCTGCAGCGATAAGCGCGGCGGCCATTTCGCGGGTGTTGGCGCGTAGGATATTGGGTTCATTATAAACGGTAATGGCGTGTAAATCGGCAAGGAAGAAATAGCATTCGCCCTGTTCCTGCATTTTTACCCAATTTTTAATTGCGCCCAGATAATTGCCTAAATGCAAATTTCCGGTTGGCTGAATGCCAGATACAACGCGCATAATTTATTCCTTTACCAAATTTTGACGGCGAATTATTTGCCTCGACTGCGCTTTAATGCAGAAAGCTGCTCGCGGTCAATCGCGCCAACGGCCCATCCAGCAATTGCATAAATTGCACCGCCGGAAATAACAATCAGGCTTAACGAGAAAATTTTATCAATCACACTGCCTGAATAATATGGGGTAAGCCAGCTCATCAACCATATAAGCAAAGCCGACATGGCCGCTGTGGCAATAATTTGCCGCACAATTTTATTGGCCAATCCAATGGTAAAATGAAACCAGCCGCGTTTATGCAAAATGACATAGAGCAAAATGCAATTTAAACTTGCCGATGCGGCGGTTGCCGCGGCAAGGCCGACAATGCCAAATCCGGCATATAGCACCACATAAATATTCAAACCAATATTGAAAATAAGCGATGCTAAGGCTGTTAAAACGGGGGTGCGTGTGTCCGAACGGGCAAAAAATCCAGGAATAAGGATTTTGACAATAACATAGGCAGGAAGGCCCGCGACCAATGCAATGACGATATTGGACATAATCGCGCCATCATCCAATGTAAATTTACCGCCGACAAAAAATGCAGTTGTAAATGCGGGCGCACAAATGGCCAATGCCGCCGCGGCGGGCAGGGTCAATAAAGTGGCCATTTCAAATGCCTGTGCCTGAATGCGTTGTACCTGAACCTTGTCATCATTTTGGATAAAACGTGACAACATGGGTAAAATAGCGGTGCCCAACGCAATGCCCACAATGCCCAAGGGCATTTGGTTAAGCCGGTCAGCCATTTTAAGCAGGGTTAGCGATCCTTCGGGCAGGGACGTTGCAAAAAATGTATCAACAAATTGGCTGATTTGATAAATGCCTGCACCAAAGGTTGCGGGTAAAATCAACATGCCCAATTTTTTGATGTCGTCGGAAAATACTGGCTTGCTGATTTTTAATGATAATCCCGCACGGCGGACGGACCACCATAAATAAATCATTTGGACAAGGCCGGAAATGGAAACAGCCGCGCTTAACGCATAAACAACATATGCGTCATCATCGCTATCTCCGCGCCAATAATGGCCGATTAAAACCCCGATTATCATGACAATATTAAATAATATGGGGGCAATTGCACCGGGCGCAAATTTTGATCGTGAATTTAACAATCCGGTCAACATGGCGACCATGCTGATAAATGCCAAATAGGGGAATGTAACCCGGCTTAAAAATACTGATAATTCATATTTTCCAGGGATAGCCTGAAATTTCGGAGCAAGCAGCCAGACAATAAAAGGCATGGCCATCATGGCGATGGCGGTAAAGCCCAATAAAATCCAAATAAAAACAGATAAAACATCATTGGCGAATTTTTCCGCTTCTTCTTCGCCATTTTCGCCTGCCAATTTGCGGCTATACATGGGGATGAAGGCGACCGAAAACGCCCCCTCGGCAAATAATCGCCGAAAAGTATTGGGCAGGGTAAAGGCCAATTGATAGGCATCGGCCGCCAACCCCGCGCCCAAGACGCGGGCAATGATTATGTCCCTAACAAAACCAAATATGCGCGAAATGACTGTAAAGCCCGCAATCGTCGATGTATGTTTAATCAGGCTCATCTTCGCGCTTTTCCCAGTATAAGGGTTATTTTACTGCTTATAAATATGCTCTGGCTTATGCCTGACCTGCGGGTTGTTCGGCGGCCAATTGCTCAGCCTGTGCGCGTTGCTGAACATATAATGCATTAAAATCAATCGGCTCCAATACCAATGGAGGGAAGCCGGAATCGCGCACTGCATCAGCCAAAATTCGGCGAGCAAAGGGGAATATCAAACGGGGTGCTTCGCCAAATAAAAATGGATGTGCTTGTTCTGCGGTAATATTGCGTAGGCCAAATAACGCCCCATAGCTTAAATCAACGGCAAAGCCGACGCCCGCTTCATGCACCGATTTAACGGTTAATTTTAACACAACTTCATGTACTTCGTCGCTGACGCTATTCACTTCAATATTCACCTGAACATCGATTTGTGGTTGGTCTTCCCAATTAAAACATTCGGGTGAACGTGGGTTTTCAGCAGATAAATCCTTAATATATTGTGCAATCATGCCGACTTGGGGTGCGGTATCTGCGCCATTTGCGGCCGCAGCTTCGTTAAAATCTTGCGCATCATTATTTGTTTCGTCGGCCATGTTTATTTACCTTTATCCTTTTTCATTATTTCCCATATATGCGCCGCCGCATTGGGCAAAAAATCAAATTAAAAATTTACCGCCTTGTGAAGCAGTTTGATGGTTCATGCGCATATTTGTTATAGCAATATATTGCAAGATAATATGGATTAAGAAGGGGTAAAACGTAAAAATTCCCTATTTTATGACCTTGGCATTTGAAAGCTGGGGCAATTGCGCCTATATGCATATAAAGTTAGAAATAATTATTTGGGATTATGTTAAGTGATTGTTCAATCGCCATTGCCCATATAGTGCATAATATTCGCCAATATTCACCGGCGGATAAAGGTTTTTTGGCGTTTTTTCGTCAATTTTAGGAGGTAGTGTGACGATAGATATTGTTTTAATGGCGATGGTTGCGGCATTTTTAGGGCTTCGGCTTTATTCTGTCCTGGGCAAACGCACCGGCCATGAACAAGAACAGCTGCCCCGCCAAATGGATGAGGAGCGCAGACCCCCCATCCAACAGGCCGAAGAAATTATTCCAGCGCGCACGCCTGCAAAAATCGTCAAGGCGGAGGATGATTTAGAGCAGCAAAATTTGGATATTTTATCACAAAGCGGGCTTCGTTCGATTATGAATGCGGATAAGAATTTTAACTTATTGCATTTTGCCGAGGGTGCGCATGGCGCATATGATGTTATTTTAAAGGCATTTTGGCAAGGTGATAAGGCATCTTTGCGCGAATATTGTGACGATAGCGTTTATAATGAAATGTCGATGGCAATTGATATGCGTGATGAGGCGGGCGAGGTTTTGGAAAATAAATTGATCCGGATTGAGGAAAGCCGCATTGTTGAAGCGACATTTAATCATCCCATCGCGCAAATTAAAATGCAGTTTAAATCGGATATCTCTGCGCTTGTTAAAAATAAAGAGGGTGAAATTATTGGCGGTTCGTTAAGCGACGCGGTACAGGCAAATGATATTTGGACATTTGAGCGTAATATTAAAAATGGCACGCCAAATTGGACATTGGTTGAAACCGATATTGCCTGATTATTTCAAAATTATTTAACATAAATGGGTTGTAAAAATGGCTATGAATGCATCAAATTTCATTCGGGCGGCTGGTTTGATCGGCCTGTCTTGTGTCATGACGGCATGTAGCGGGGGGATTATTCCCCAAGGCGGTGTGGCCACGGCATCAACGCCGTCACGTCAAAATGCACCAATTTATGCGCCAACTTCAAATAATGGCGTGTCAAATAATATGGCGGCGGAGCAAGCGGCAAAGCCGATCCCCGCAACGCCCATGGCAGCAATGGCCGCCCCAAATGTCAAAATAAACGCCCTTACATCCGCGCAAATGGGTGTCGTTAACGGACCAGATATAGGTTCATTAAATTTAGGCAATGAAAATAAAATTGCAGGCGCATTGGCGTCATTTAAGACATCATGTCCCGGTTTATTGCGGCGTGAGGATCAATCGGGCCTGACTGTCAATGCCGATTGGCAAAATGCGTGCAATGCGGCAAATAATTGGAATGGCAGCGCACGCGATTTTTTCAGCACCTATTTCACGGCGGTGCAAATTGGTGAGGGCAAGGGATTTGTCACGGGATATTTTGAACCGGAAATATTAGGATCGCGTAAAAAACAAGCCGGATATGAAGTGCCCATTTATGCACGCCCCAATGATTTGGTGGATGTTGACCTTGGCCTGTTTAATGAGGAATTAAAGGGTAAGCGGGTTCGTGGTAAGGTTGAAGGCAGTAATTTGGTGTTATATGATGACCGCGCGGCGATTGATAATGGCGCATTGGCGGGACGCGGGCTTGAGCTTGCATGGGCGGCTGATCCGGTGGAGCTTTTCTTCCTTCAGGTTCAAGGGTCGGGCCGATTGCGTTTGCCAAATGGGGATGTGATGCGCATTGGCTATGCCAGCCAAAATGGACGCGATTATACCGGCATTGGTAAATTGATGCGTGAGCGCGGCTTGCTTGGCCCGGGTGAGGCATCGATGCAGGGCATTGTTAATTATTTGCGGCGCAATCCCGAAGAAGGCCGCAAAATCATGCATGAAAATAAAAGCTATATTTTCTTTCAAGAATTAAATGGCGAAGGGCCGCTTGGCGCGATGGGATATCCCGTTGTGGGAGAGGTTAGCGTGGCTGCGGATCCGAAATTTACCCCGCTTGGTGCGCCAATTTTCCTTTCCATGGACCGCGCAGAACCCAATGGTATTTGGATTGCACAAGATACAGGCGGCGCGATTAAGGGCGCAAATCGTTTTGACAGTTTTTGGGGGGCGGGTGACCGCGCCCGCGCCATTGCGGGCGGCATGTCCGCGCGCGGCACATCCTTTATCTTCCTGCCCAAGGAAGCAGCGGCCCGTTTGGGCGTACGTTAAGGATGTGGTAAGGAAATTACACCCTGATGAAGCTTTATGGGCGCGGGTGGTTGAAACGGTAAAGCCATTTATGGGTAGGGTTGAGCGCACTCAAAATGCCGCTATCAAAAATACCGTTATCAAAAATACCGTTCCCAAAAATGCGCCTTCTTCTAAGGGTGTAAAAAACGCGCCATCCCCTGTTCAGTCGCAACATAAGGCCGCGCCGCAACATAAGGCCGGTCCAATTGAAGCAGCCGCGCCGATGATGTCGATGGCCGATGCTTTAAAATTACCGATTAAAAAACCATCACATCGTGAGCATTTTATAACTAGTGCAAAGCCCAATCCAATAGTTAACCCACCATCATCCGATGGCGCGGCCCATCATTTGGATGGCCATTGGGAACGCCGTTTCAATCGCGGCGTTATAAACCCCGATGTGCATATTGACCTGCACGGGGAAAATATGTCGGGCGCATATCAGCGGTTGGACCATGCATTGGCAGAGGCAGTGCATATTGGTGCACGGGTGATATTATTGGTGACCGGCAAGGCACGGTCGCATGACCGGCAAAGCGGATCGGGCAGGGGGGCAATACGCGCGGTCATTGCCGATTGGTTGGCCGCGTCGCGCCACGCATCACATATTGCCGATGTTCGCGGCGCACATCCGCGTCATGGCGGCAATGGTGCAATTTATATAATATTACGCCGGAAAAGATAATTGTTAAGATTGTAATGCCGCGCGGACAATATCGGCATAAATGATGGTTAGTTTTTCCAAATCATCTGTGGCGACGGCTTCATCCAATTTATGCATGGTGGCATTGCACAAACCAAATTCAACCACCGGACAAAGGGCGGATAAGAAACGCGCATCCGATGTGCCTCCGCTGGTCGATAATTCGGTTTTAATGCCAAGATTTTTTTCAATCGCTGCACTGATAAGGCCGGAAAGTTCGCCGGGCGGGGTTAGAAATGGCTCACCTGAAATAATCGGCTCTAACTCTCCACCGCCATCGCTTACAATATCACCGATTAATGTGCTTAACGATGCGCCGCTATGCAGATCATTAAAACGAATGGAAAGCCGCGCCTCTGCCTTTGCTGGGATGACATTATGCGCCGGATTGCCGACATGTAAATCGGTAACCTCTATATTGCTGGGTTGAAACCAATCCGTCCCTTCATCCAAAATCAATGCGTCAATTTTGCCCAATATGGCCACCAATTTGGTAATTGGATTATCGGCCAAATGCGGATAGGCGACATGGCCCTGCGCGCCATTTACCCGCACCCACATATTAACCGATCCGCGCCGACCAATTTTAATCATATCGCCAAGCCGGTTGACCGATGTCGGCTCTCCCACCAAGCATAAATCAGGGATTTGTTCTGCCGCACGCATATGGTCAATTAAGGCGCGTGTGCCGTAAAGTGCCGGGCCTTCCTCATCACCTGTGATGATAAGGCTGATGATGCCTTCATCTTCATTTATGTCATGCAAAGCAGCAATAAAGGCGGCAATGCTGCCCTTCATATCCACCGCGCCGCGGCCATATAGTAAATCGCCGCGAATTTCGGGGGTAAAGGGATTGCTGGCCCATCCCTCGCCAGGCGGCACAACATCAACATGGCCGGCAAAGGCAAAATGGCGCTTTTTTATATGCGGGCTATTATTGCCCCGAATCGCGAACAGATTTTCAACCGGTCCATCGGGCGCATCACCAGAAATGAAACGGTGAATATGAAATCCCAATGGGGTAAGTATCGCCTCCAATTCATCAAAAACACCGCCAGTGGCAGGGGTGATGGAGGGGTGGGCGATTAACCTTTCGGCATATTTTACGGCAATGCTATTCATGGCTCTTTATGACCATAAAATAATAATAAATGCTATGCAAAATTGTTAATTTTGGCCCACATCTTCAAAATGGTCGATAATCCATTTTTCCTCGGAGGCTTCTTCATACCATTGGACCATCCACGCATGTTCCATCATGGTATCGACATAGCTTTGCGCAAAGCCAGGCAGGGTAAAGCCATAGGTGACAAAACGTGTAACAATAGGGGCATAGAAAATATCGGCTGCGCTGAATGTGCCGAATAAATATGGGCCGGAGCGTCCAAAACGCGACCGTGTCTCTGCCCATAATTGCAGGATGCGGATGGCATCATTGCGGGCTTCCTCGCTTATTTGAAAACCTGCAAATTTTTTACGTACATTCATGGGGCAATTGCGACGCAGGCCCATAAAGCCGCTATGCATTTCGGCGCATAATGAACGTGCCATGCCGCGCGCAGCATCATCTTTGGGCCAAAAACGATCGCGCCCAACCTTATCCGACAGATATTCCAATATCGCCATACTGTCCCAAATGACATTTTCATCATCCCATAAAATGGGCACTTTGCCAGAGGAAGGGATTAAATCTGATTCTATTTTGCGGCTTTCCCAATCATCATTGTAAAGCGGCACGGTGATTTCTTCGAATGAAAGGCCGGATTGTTTCGCCGCCAACCATCCGCGCATAGACCAGCTTGAATAGGCTTTATTTCCGATAATAAGTTTCACTTTGCCCCCAAAATCCTGTCTCCATTATGGAGTGGTTATTGATATGCCGATTATCCTAATATGGCAAATGCCGATTGTCATTATATTTGCCGCAAAATATAATATGCGATATTATGTTTCAATTGTTTCCAAAATAAAGGCGCGAAGTTCGTCTATTCCGCCCTTTTTTTCTGCGCTGGTAATGGAAATTTCGGGATAGGCGGCGGAATGTTTGCGCAATTCGGCTTGCACCTCTTCGGAAATTTTAACCAATTCGCTATTTTTAATTTTATCCGCCTTGGTAATGACAATGCGGTAACTAATCGCTGCATCGTCCAACATTTTCATAAAATCACGATCAACATCTTTAAAACCATGACGTGCATCAATTAACACAAAAGTGCGTTTTAACTTTTGCCGCCCGCGCAGATAATCATTTACCAAATGGCGCCATTTTTGAACCGTGGCAACGGGCGCTTTGGCAAAACCATATCCCGGCATGTCGCAGATTCGAAATAATATCGGGCTGCCCACATCGAAAAAATTTAATTCCTGTGTCCGGCCCGGCGTGTTGGACGCGCGCGCCAATCCATTGCGGTTTACCAACGCGTTGATAAGCGATGATTTGCCAACATTGGATCGTCCGGCAAAGGCGATTTCCATCACATTGCCATCGGGCAGGAATTTCAAATCCGGCGCGCTTTTTAAAAAAGTCACCGGACCTGAAAATATTTTATTCAATGTATTTTTGTCTGACATTATTTTGCTGCTTTTGCTTTTTCGGCTTTTTCCTTGGCCTTTTGCTCGGCCTCTTCCGCCATTTGAATTTTTAATTGCGGATGGCGGGAATAAAGCCATTTTTGTTGCAAAATTGAGATGAAGTTGGACATTACCCAATAAAGCTGAAGCCCTGCGGCAAATGGTGCCATGATGAACATTAAGAACCAAGGCATCAGCCCAAATACTTGTTTTTGAATATCATCCATTGGCTGCGGATTTAACTTTTGCATTAACCACATGGAAATACCCAATAATATTGGCAATATACCAATGGCAATCATCGCGGGAGGGTCAAAGGGCAATAGGCCGAATAAATTGACCGGGGTCAATGGATCGGGTGCGCTCAAATCCTTAATCCACAGCATGAATGGTTGGTGACGCATTTCAATGGTCAGCATTAATAATTTATACAAGGAGAAGAAAATCGGAATTTGCAGGACAATGGGCAAGCAGCCCGCAAGCGGATTTACCTTTTCATCCTTATACAGCTTCATAATTTCCTGCTGCATTTTTGGTTTATCTTCTTTGTAACGCTCCTGCAATTTCTTCATTTTCGGTTGCACCGCGCGCATTGCCGCCATGGAGGCAAATTGTTTTTGCGCAACGGGGAACATCAATAATCGCACCAAAAAGGTCAGCCCAAGTATGGCAAAGCCGAAATTTCCAAAGACACCAAAGAACCAGTGCAGCACCTTGAAAAATACTTTTTCAATGGCCCTGAACCATCCCCAATCGATTGAATAATCAAGTTTGTTTACACCAATTTCATCCACATATTTGTCCAATACCTCAACTTCTTTCGCGCCGGCATATAAATATGAAATATGGCTTACCCGATTATTTGGGGAAACTTTGCTTTGCACCGAACGCACCATGACGGTTTGATATTCGCCATTTACCTGTTGAAAACGGCCCTGCATTGATGATTTCGGATCGGGGATTAAAGCGCCCAGCCAATATTTATCGGTAAAGCCAAGCCAGCCGCCATTGCTTTCAAATCCGACACGGCTATTGGGTGCTTCGGCGACATCATCATAATCCCAATCATAATCGGCAACATCGTCAAACACGCCCATTGGGCCGATATGAATGTTCCAACTATCCTTTTCTTTTGGAAGTTCCGCGCGTGATAACATACCAAATGGAGAAATTTCGGCAGGCTGGCTGCTAAAATTGCTGAATCGTTGTTCGGTTTTAATCAAATAATCTTCATCAATGCTCAAAATAATTTCAAATAATTGATTCTTATCATTCTTCCAACTTAACGTAATGGGGTTTTTGGGGGTTAAGGCTGCGCCATTTGCGCTCCATAATGTGTCCGCATTGGGCAGGGTTATATTACCCGTGCCAACCCATGAAAAACTGCCATAATATGCGTTTTTACTACCCTTGGGAGAGAATAAACGCACCGGCGGTGATTTTTTATCCAAATCGGTGCGGTGCGCCAATAATAATAAATCATCAACTTGCGCGCCGCGCAGGTTAATTGAACCGGATAATTTTGGCGTGGAAATTTTGACCCGTTGACCCGTGGCAATGACTTGCTCTGCGCTTAAATTGGTTTTCGGTGCGGCCTGCGCGGTGGGAATATCGGGCAATGCCGCGCTGCCGCCTGTGTTGGGGGCTGCTTGGCTATTTTTGGCGGCGACCGGTGCGTTTTGCTGCACTGCTTCGGGCATGAAATAGGAAACAGCATATTGCCACCCAACTAATATTAGTCCGGTAAAGACAATTGCTAAGATTAAATTACGCCGGTCTTCCACTATATTATACCTTTATATTATATATTTACGTCATATTATATTCATAAAATGGGGTTTATGGCACCGGATCGTGTCCGTGCCCGCCCCATGGATTGCAGCGCAATAGCCTTTTCAGGCCCAGCCAGCTACCTTTAATTACACCATAGCGATTTATCGCAATTATCATATATTCAGAACATGATGGTGCATAACGGCAAGTGGGCGGCAAAATGCGCGATGGGCCCCATTGCCATAAACGAACGAAAAAGATGAAAAATGCCTTCATCCATTTTGGCTTTCGTCAATTTTATCGGCGGCTTTTACATATATTTTTTGTGTTTTCTTGGCAGATTTTCGCGCAATATAGGCAAGCGCTGTGCGCATTTCATTCGCCATTTGGGTAAAGTCACGCGTCAAAGCTTCTTTACGGCCAATCATAATATGGTCGCAATGCGCCATGCCATGATGCGGCAATATTTCATGGCATAATGCACGAAAACGGCGCTTTATCCGATTGCGCGCGACCGCATTGCCGGTTTTTTTTGTGACGGTATAGCCAATTCTTTTGGGCGCATGATGCCCGCGATAAAGGACGAGCAGGATGAAAGCAGGGGTGACATATTTCATGCCCCGATTGGCTTTAATAAAATCAGGCCGCTTTTTTATCATTTCATATGGCGCATCATATGGGGCAGCCGCCATTATTTTCGATTCGATATCGGCCGATTTATTTTCCGCAATTTGTTTCATATTATGCAACAGCCGATAAAGTTAAAAGAGCATATGCGTTAAAAGACCAAAATGAAAAAGGGCGCAACAGATATTCTGTCCGCCCCAAATTCATATTGTTAAAAAATGATTCGTCCAAATTGGACAAATATTTTTTTAACGGTGCTTTATTGCTTACGCGCTGAGTGACTTGCGGCCACGGCTGCGGCGAGCGGCAATAATTTTGCGGCCACCGGGAGTAGCCATGCGGCTGCGGAAACCGTGACGGCGCTTGCGCACGAGGTTGCTCGGCTGAAAAGTGCGCTTCATGATATGATCCCTTATACATTAAATAATTGATGGTTTTATTAAATAAAAAAGCCGCCCTTTGCCCAAAAAATGAGCAGACAGCCTTTAATTGCTTTGTGCCATTATGCGCGAATGAAATAAAAGTCAACTCTTTGGCTTCCCAAAAATGTCCTTTATTTGCTTTTTTATAGGCGGAATTGGCGGCATTTCTTTTTGACCGCGCCTGCGTAGGGCCCAATCGGTCCATTTGCCGTAATCAGGAAATTTTTTTTTGAAACGTAAATATTGTTTTTTTGCCCATTTGCTATTGCGCAGGACAATGCCCAAACCAAGGGGGAACATGATGATGAACCCAGGGCCGGGCAGTGCACCGACAATGGGGGACAATAGGATAAGCAACCATCCAATGACCAACCACCCCAATTTCGCGGCGGGTGAATTTTTCAAAAATCGTAAAATTGCGGACAAATATTCTTCCCTTACCCTTTAATGGCAATTGCCAATAAATACGGCCTAATGTCCTTTATTTGGCGACTGAAAATCATGTTTTCAAGGGGCAGGGCGCACCATTAATGTATAAAATATAGCGGTTGGTCGGTTAAATAGCTTCGAAATTTTTATTATAAACATGCCAGCAAAATGTCGCCGCCGCGCCGCGATGCGGGTGCCAATCATCGCCATGTAGGCGCGTTTCTTTTTCATTGGGACGTTCATCCAATCCCTTAATCCGTTTTACCGCTTCTTGAATCGCCAAATCGCCTGCGGGCCAGATATTGGGTCGTCCTTCTGCAAATAACAGATAAATTTCTGCCGACCAGCGGCCAATGCCTTTTACGCTGGTTAATTGCGATATGGCCTGTTCATCATCGGGTGACAAATTGTCCAAATCCAGCGCACCTGTTAAAATTAACTCGGCCAATGATCGTGCATATCCTTGTTTTTGGCGGCTAAGCCCGCATGCGCGAAGTTCTTCAAAATCCTTTGTTATTAAATTTTCGGCGGGGCAATTTTCGCCTAATAAATTTTCCAATTTATTCCATACTGATGCGGCGGCGGCCACGCTGACTTGTTGGCCGACAATGGTGCGCAGTAGGGATTGATAGCCCGTCGGACGAATCCGCCCTTCTGGATAGCCGAATTGCTGAATTAAATTGGCCAGCACTTTATCATGCAGGGCAAGCTCATCCAAAGATGATTTAATAATTTCAGAAGAAATGCCCATTATGGCGCCAATTTAATCAACGCCTCTGGCGCACGGTCACTGCCGGGGCGAACCTCCCAACTCATTACATTCATCCCATTAACCTGTTTTGGGCCTTCCAATGTATTATTTGTCAAAATCTCGCCATCGGTTTTAATGGTAAATGTGCCGCGTGCGGCCTTATAACTAATTCCTGTTGGGCCTTTTTCACCCGCCAATGGGGCAATGGCGCTAAACCCAGCGGCAGATGCCACGAACAGCGAATTTAAATCCAAATTATTGCGGAATGTGGGGGCGGCAAATTTGACCCGTCCTTCGGTCCATCGATTTGCATAGAATAAAGGCTCTCCCATGGAATAGCCAGGAATAAAGGCAAAGGCATAATCACGGTCCAGCATGCCTTTAATCGAATAATCAACCTCAAACACACCATCGCCCTTATGCTCTACCTTATTCCACCCCTCCATACGGGTCAGGCCGCGGGCAAATTCATTGATGCTTTCGGGGTCTTCGGGATCAACACCGGCCAATAAAGCGCCCAATGTTTCTTTTAATTCTTCGGCCTTTTTCTTTTTGGCATCGATATTTTTCTGCCATTCTTCGCGTTGTTCCTCGGTTTCTTCCTCGGTGCAGTCTCTGACGTCGAAATCGCCTTCCTCATCATAACAAATGGCGGTGAATTCTGCTTCCTCTTCGCCTTCTTTTTCGGCAATTGAGGACCATTGACGCAGCATTAACTGCATCCCCACCATTTGAATCTCCCCCTTATAAGTAAAGGAGAATTGGCCATTTTTATATGCAATCATTTCCGCATTAAAATTGCCCGGCATTAACAAACAACCGGTCAATAAAAATGGTGCGGCAAGTGCAAATAAAATGGTGGAAATGCGTTTCATTATATTGGCCTGTTCATCAATAGTAAAAAATAAAGCTTAATCATAAGCGTGAAGCAATCAAGCAATAGTTTAATTATTACAAATAAATATTATACCCGATAAAATATTATCCCTGAGTGGCGGCATATAATGCAATGGCGGCGGCATTGGACACATTTAAACTTTCCATTTGTTCATGAATCGGCAATTTGGCCACCTGATCGCATTGTTCAGTAACGCCGTGGCGCATGCCTGGCCCCTCTGCACCAAGGACAAGGGCGTTGCGACCCGGGGTTAATGCCTCTTTCAAGCTTAATTCCGCATGACCGCTAAGCCCGATGCGCCAATATCCAAAATCGGCAAGCTCCCCCATTGTTCGGGCAATATTGACCACGCGTATCCACGGCACAATTTCCAATGCGCCCGATGCTGCCTTTGCCAATGTGCCGGTTTCGGCGGGGCTGTGCCTATCCTGTGTGATAATCGCCACGGCGTTAAATGCGGCGGCGCTGCGGAAAATTGCGCCCACATTATGCGGATCGGTAATTTGGTCCAAAATTAAAATGGGGCGAATATCATTGGGGTCTTCGGGCACAATTTCGCTTAACCATTTATCCTCCAATGGTAATAATTCAGCGATAATATTTTGATGCGGCGTATCCCCCGGGACAAGCCGCGCCATGTCGGTGGCCTGACAATAATTGACCGTAATGTCGGCGGGTGGGTCCAATTCGGCAATGGATTCGCGCGTGCCCCATAATTTTAATATGGTCCGATTCGGGTTATTTAACGCCGCCTCGACCGCATGGCGGCCCCAAAAGCGCGGATTATTTCCTTTTTTTTCCGTTGGTCGGCGACGTCTGTTCACTTTGATTCCTTTTTAATTTATTCAATTTGGCCATATATTGCGGCATTTACCGCAGGAAAGCCAAAATTATTTTATCATTTTTTTGCTTCTTTCTCACCTGACCCATTGACAGGCAAGCCCTGTTTCGCCATTGAGCCGCTTCGGCACTTTATATGACAGCGTTCATATTTAGTTTTCATCGTGGACAGGTGGCCGAGTGGTTAAAGGCAGCAGACTGTAAATCTGCCCGGGTATCCGTACACTGGTTCGAATCCAGTCCTGTCCACCACTTTTCAAACAGTATTAACGAACCAGTGTGTTTTTATTTGCCGCAAGACGCGGCGGGCGGTTCGAATCCAGTGCTGTCCACCACTTTTCAAACAGCATTAACGAACCAGTGTGTTTTTATTTGCCGCAAGACGCGGCGGGTGGTTCGAATCCCGTCCCGTCAGTACCTTCTCTCCGTCCCAAGGTCTATACATCAAAAACATAAAAAGTAGCGCCAAAAATTAATATGAAATTGTTTTAACTATTTCTTATCAATACGTTTTTATTCTATAACTAGAATGAATGCTATGGTGTCAAATTTTGGATAATTATATGAGCATGGCAGCAATTCATGGTAGATTTTTTAAGGAGTATTAAGATGAAGAAAAAGATAATCTCGGCTATAATTATGGCAACGTCATTGGTTGCGGCCCCCGCGCATGCGATGAATTGGTGTTCATTGTTGAAAATTATTCCGCAGCAGGAAAGCGATTTTGATCGGCTAGTCTCCTCTGCTGAGGGGGTGACGGGTTGTGAGGTTAGAAAAAATGATGGCGAGGGGTACGCGTCTTGGCTTTGTGCTGATGACCCAAATACTGATGATGTAAATGAGCTTTTATTATTTTCATATGAACGTATTCCAGGGGTTGGTATAAACATGTCTATAATAACAGAGGGTGCTTTTAATTTGGACAAGTTCCGTCAATGTGGGATGAAGGATTTGCAAGATGGCGTAAAATTTATGCCCGGTAATATCACCTATCGCGACCAATTATATATGGGTCATAATGGCCCCAGTTTCACACTTATTTCAATGGGTGGTACTAGCTTGATTTTTTATACCAAAAGTCAAGCTGATGTAGCGGAAAATTTATATTCATATTCGCAAGGATTTTTCAAAATTGAAAGTGAAAATAGCCCCAGTACCGAAGTTAAATTGGCAGGGTTAAGCCCCATTGATAATAATGTGTTTGATATTGTTGATGCATATAAAAAGCGCGGGGCCAGAATTCTGACAAAAAATAGTGAAATCCCTATGCTTCCTGAATGGACTTTGTCGCCGCCAACTGATTTAGAAGGGGTAAAGGAAATTAAAATAGATGGCGTGGAGCAGCATCTGCATAAAGCTGAATATATATTTGAAACTACATCGGATTATGAGCGTCATGTTGCACTGCTTGATGCTGCTTACGGTGTATCGGAAAGATATGATGCGGACGGTTGTACCAAAAATAATTGGGTATCTGGTAGAATACAGATGGTGGGTAAACATTGCAAAGGAGATTCGGGCACTTTACTATTCTCTAATAGCGTAGCGTTTGAACAAGCGGATCAATATTTAGCAGGTAAAAACTCCTGATAAATATGATTAGTCTCTTTAGTAAGCAATAGATGATGGCATATTTTACTTAATTTATTGCAAAGTTGAAAATTTGTTCGTCATATAAATGGCACTGCTATTGATTGGTTGGCATGTCGCCCATAAATGCGATATGATAATATGTAATTTTTAAGGAATAAAGCATGGTAGCCCGAAATTATGATATTGTCATTGTTGGCGGCGGCCATGCTGGTGCGCAGGCGGCCATATCACTTCGCCAAAATGGCTTTACGGGCAGCATCTTTATTATCAGCAATGAAAAATTATTACCCTATGAACGGCCCGCATTATCCAAAGATTATCTGGCCGGTAAGAAAAGTGCAGACAGATTGTTAATCCGTCCAGAGGCATTTTGGCAGGAACGCAATATTGAATTTTTATTGGGTGTTCGCGTTTCAAAAATTGATGCGGCGGGCCATGTGATTACCACCAGCGATCAAGGCGAAATTGCATATGGTCAGCTTATTTGGGCGGCAGGGGCCTCGCCACGTTGGCTGCAATGCAAGGGCAGTGAGCTTGGCAATATATTTTCCGTGCGGACAATGGGTGATGTTGACCAAATGCAAGCCGAATTGAAAAGCCCGCGTCAAATTATTATCATTGGCGGCGGTTATATTGGGTTGGAAGCGGCGGCGTCATTATCCAAAATGGGCCATGATATTACAATAATAGAGGCAGAGGAGAGGTTATTATCTCGCGTTGCCGGCGCCCCATTATCGCAATTTTATGCCGATATCCACCGGGCGCAGGGGATAAAAATATTATTGAAAAGCCAGGTTTCTGAAATTATTGGGCGTGAAGGAAAAATAAGCGCGGTTACTTTACAAGATGGAACGGTTCTGCCTGCCCATATTGCGATTATTGGAATTGGCGTCGTTCCCAATGTTGGCCCGTTGATGGAGGCTGGCGCGGCAGTGGGCAATGGTGTGGATGTGGACACATATTGCCGCACATCTTTAAATGATATTTTTGCCATTGGCGATTGCGCATCACACGCAAATCCATTTGCCGCAGGCGCGGTCATTCGTTTGGAATCGGTACAAAATTGCAATGATATGGCTAATATTGTTGCCAAAAATATTTGCGGCGAACCAAGTGAATATCATGCCGTTCCATGGTTTTGGTCAAACCAATATGATATTAGGTTGCAAACAATAGGGTTAAATTTGGGCTATGATGATATTATTATTCGTGGGTCGATGGAGGCGCAGAAATTTTCGTTAATTTATACGCAAAATGGGCATGTAATCGCGCTTGATTGTGTCAATAATGCCAAGGATTATGTGCAGGGCAAGGCATTGGTAGAGGCACGGGCGAAAATTGATGCCGATAAATTGGCCAATATTGATATGACATTGAAAGACATTTTTGCTGCCGAAACATTATTGGCGGAATAAAGCTATATTATGAGCAATATAAAGGCCATATTAGGGCCAACAAATACGGGCAAAACCCATGTCGCCATTGAACGGATGTGCGCGCATAGCAGCGGGGTTATGGGCTTTCCACTGCGTTTATTGGCGCGCGAAATTTATGACCGATTGGTCAGGATTAAGGGCGAGGCCAAGGTTGCTTTATTAACCGGCGAGGAACGGATTGAACCGCCAACGGCGCGATATTATTGCTGCACTGCCGAATCAATGCCCATTTTTTCGCCGCATATGGCAGTTCAAAATCACGCTGCGCAAAATATAAATGGCACTGTTTTTCGTGATTTTGCCTTTGCTGCCATTGATGAGGCGCAATTGGGCGCAGATCCAGAGCGTGGACATATATTTACCGACCGTTTGTTAAATGTTCGCGGGCGTGAGGAAACGATGATTTTGGGATCGCACAGCCTGTCGCCCATTATCCGCGATTTAATCCCCAAGGCAGAAATTAGCAGCAGGCCACGTTTTTCGACATTAAGCTATGGTGGACCGAAAAAGCTGTCCCGCCTGCCCAAAAGGTCGGCAATCGTCGCCTTTTCGGTGGAAGAAGTATATCGCATCGCCGAATTATTACGCCGATTTCGTGGCGGCGCAGCCATTGTGATGGGCAGCCTGTCGCCCGGCGCGCGCAATGCACAGGTGGAAATGTTTCAATCGGGCGAGGTGGATTATCTTGTCGCGACCGATGCCATTGGCATGGGGTTAAACCTTGATTTTGATCATTTGGCCTTTGCTTCTTTAATCAAATTTGATGGCCGCAAACGCCGCCGTTTAACCATTTCGGAAATGGCGCAAATCGCAGGAAGAGCGGGGCGGCACCAAAAAGATGGCAGTTTTGGTCCATTATCGGGCGAGTGTGAAATTTTCCGTGACGAGGAAATCGCCGCGATTGAGGCGCATGAATTTCCATTATTGGATAATTTATATTGGCGCAGGAGCGAGCTGGATTATTCAACAATTGAAACTTTGATTGATGATTTGGAAACCCCGCCAACTCATCATCGGCTGCGCAGTGCGCCGCCATCATTGGACATTCAAATATTAAAAAATTTGGCCAATATGCCCGCAATTGCCGACCAAATAAATAATGCGGATATGGTGAAAAAATTGTGGCAAGCGGCCAGCCTGCCGGATTTTCGCGGAATTGGCGTTGAACCACATAGCCGCTTTGTTGCTGGGCTATGGCGATATTTGGGGCAGGGCAGCGGCAGGATATCGGGTGAATATTTTGCCAAGGAAATTGACCGATTGGACAAGGCGGACGGCGATATTGAAATATTGACCGGACGGCTGCAATCGGTGCGCAGTTGGAATTATATTGCACAGCGACCTGATTGGGTTGATGAACCTGGCGGGCTTCGTGAACGGGCCGGCGCGGTGGAGGCGAGGCTTTCGGAAAATTTGCATCGGCAATTACGCGAAAGATTTGTTAACCGGCGAACATCGGTGTTGTTAAGGCAAAAATCGCAATTTTCCAATATTTTACCAGTTAAAGTTGACAAGGATGGTCAGATATTGGTTGATGGCGAAAGCATAGGAACACTTGACGGATTTCAATTCATCGTTGATGCAAATGCGAAACATGCTGATCGCAAAATTTTTGAAGCGGCGGCGCAAAAATCCTTAGGGACGATATTAAAAGAAAGGGCGTTTTTGGTGCAAGCATCTGGAGACGATAATTTTACACTAAACAACATTGCGGCCGGACAGGCGATTTTGCAATGGAATGATACGCCGCTAGGAACTTTGGAAAAGGGCAAAAGCTTGCTGCAGCCCGAATTTCGCCCGCACAGCGCGGTTGCCGGGCTGGAAGCCGACGCAATGGCTGCTGTGGTGGAGCGAGCCAAGGCATGGATTGACGCGCAAATCACCCGCAATTTGGCGGGGGTAAAAGCGTTGGATGAATTGGCCGAAAATCCTGAAATTGATGGTGCGATCCGTGCTTTGGCCGCGCAATTGGCGGATGCAGGCGGGGTTTCTGGCCGTGCATATTTGTCCGATTCGATTAACGCCATTGCCAAGGAAAATCGCGGAGCAGCGCGCAAGGCGGGCATTGTTTTTGGCGCATTGGATATTTTCCATCATGCCGCGTTAAAACCGGGTGCCGCACGGTGGCGCAGCTATCTTTCCGCCATTTATTTTGGCAAGCCAGTGGCCGATTTACCGCCCGAAAGCGCGGTTCATTTAACCGAATGGAATTTCGCCAGCAATGATGATTGCCGCAATGCAGGATATCGCCGTGTCGGTAATGAATATTTGCGAATCGATTTAGCTGAACGCATTGTCAAAAAAGCGCATGAGGCGCGGGGCAAGGGCGAAATTTCGGTCATGGATATGACATTTGCCACATCATTGGGGCTTAGCAATGATGCATTGACCGCATTGATGCGTGATGCAGGATTTAAACCAGCAGAAGCACATGAAGTTACGGCAGAGCCAGTAGCGGAAGTTAACGCAGATAGCGCAAAAATAGATAATGGCGATATAGCCGCGAGCGAAGTGGCAATAGCCGAAGCGCCCGCAACCGAAGCGCCCTCAGCCGAAGCTGAGGTAGTCGCAGCCGAAGTAGTCGCTGCAGAGGTGGCGCCGGCAGAGGTCGTGCCAGTTGAAATAGCGCCTGAAGCTGAAGCAGAGCCTAGCGCGGAGGCAGATGCCGCACAAAATATTGAACAAAAATTGCCGCCAACCTATTGGAAATGGGTGGGGATAAGACGCAAAAAATTTGATCGAAACAATAATGCGCATAAAATGGCTGAACGTGGGGATAGGCGCAATGAAAGGCAGAATAAAAAGCCTGGACATAAAAATAAGCATAAAGGTCCGCGCGATGATATGCCCCGCTTTGAACCCAAGCCGCGTCAAAATGCCGGACATTTTGATGCCCTATTGGCATTAAAAAAATAAATTATTTTTAAAAAAATACGTCTCTTTTTGTTGACTTCATATAATGATTGTTAATAGGGATTTATTATTATTTATTTTTGGGAGTTGATTTATGACATATGTAGTCACCGATGCGTGCATCCGCTGTAAATATATGGATTGCGTTGAAGTATGTCCTGTGGACTGCTTTTATGAAGGTGAAAATATGTTGGTTATCAACCCAAGCGAGTGCATTGATTGCGGCGTTTGTGAACCAGAATGCCCCGCAGAGGCGATTCTGCCCGATACAGAGGATGGTTTGGAAAAATGGTTGGAGCTGAACACCGTTTACAGCGCGGAATGGCCCAATATCACCACCAGCAAAGAGCCGCCAGCGGATGCAGATGAATTTAAAAATGTCGAAGATAAATTCGACAAATATTTCAGTTCAGAACCCGGCGAGGGCGATTGATTAAATTGATTGCAAAAAATTAAAAAAAGCCCGCCGACCATTTGGAAAGCGGGTTTTTTTATGCAAAATCAGATTGCAGTCAAATAAATATGCTGGCAAATAAATGTAAGGCACAGATAAATAAGCGTGCGATTATGCCGCATCCACCGCTTGTTTATACATGCTGGCCAAAGGGGCGGCCATGACGCGGCGGACCATGGGTTCAAAAAAACTCAAAGCTTCGCTTTTATATTCGGGGTCAAATGCGGCCTGATCATATTTTTCACAAAATTCGGCGCAAGCATCAAAATATTTATGCCCCCTGAAATTTTCGCGTAAATTGCGATCCATGCCCAGATAGTGGAAATAATAATATCCCTGAAATGCGCCATGATGTTCGCAAATCCAATGATTTTCTTCGCTCACAAATGGTTTAATAATGGCGGCAGCCACCTCTGGATGATTATAACTGCCCAAAGTGTCGCCAATATCATGTAATAATGCCATGACGACATATTGCTCATCACGGCCATCGCGGTGGGCGCGCGTCGCGGTTTGCAGGCAATGTTGCAGGCGATCGATGGGAAAACCGCCATAGTCGCCATCCAATAAACGCAAATGGTCCAGCACCCTATCGGCGACTTTGCTGGCAAAGGGCATGAATTGGCCTGCAATAATGCCCCAATCTTCTGCTGTTCCCTCTGTCATTGCGGTAAATTTTGCCTTTTTGTCCTTTTGCTCCATCTCGGCTCTCTCCTCTATTTTTTCCTCTTTTTAATTTGGGGTCAGTAAATATAGTAATCGCAAAGAATGTAATGAAAAGCGATAATATCATTTTATAAAATGCTGGTCTTTGGCGCGCTGTGTTTGTAAGATTATCAAATGGCAGTAATTGAATTAAGCACCCAACCATTTTTTTCTAATAAGAATAAGGCATTTTGGTATTTACACAGCCTTGGCTGGGCGGGCGCGGTTATTTTACGCTCGGCATCGGCATTGGCCAATGGACAGCCACTGGGCTTTTTAATTCCGCTTATTTTATCCGCGGTTACGGGATATTCCATCACCTTGCTTTTGTCGGTAATTTACCGTGCGGTGATTGAAAAACGTCCGTTAATTACTTGGGGTGTGACCACGATTTCGGTTTTTATTGGCGCTGCGATTTTTGCCTATATTGATGTGTGGGTGCTGCAAATTTTGCGCCCAATTGCCGAGGAAAAGGCATTTGTTCAATTATTGTTGGGCGCATTATATGTTGATGGTATCTTAATCGGCGCGTGGACCGCGCTTTATTATGCGATAAATTTCTTTGTTCGGGCGGAGGAACAACAAGATGAGATGATCAGGTTGGAGGCTCAGGCGACCAGTGCGCAATTAACAATGCTGCGTTATCAATTAAACCCGCATTTTTTGTTTAATACATTGAACAGTATTTCGACATTGGTTTTGTTAAAACAAACCGTTCAGGCAAATGCAATGCTTTCCAGGCTATCATCATTTTTGCGCTATACCTTAATAAATCAGGCAGAGGCCAAGGTGACATTGGCGCAGGAAATTGAAACATTAAAATTATATCTGGATATTGAAAAAATGCGTTTTGAAGAACGTCTTCGTCCCAGTTTTGAAATAGAGCCGCTGTGCACACAGGCTTTATTACCATCATTATTGCTTCAGCCATTAGTCGAAAATGCGATTAAATATGCCGTAACACCCAAGGAAGAGGGGGCGGAAATTTCAATCAAAGCGGTGAAACTTGGCGGGCGGCTGCGTATCATTGTGTCCGATAGCGGGCCGGGGATGACCGACCATCATGAAATGAAGATTAGCTCGACCGGGCTTGGCATGGCCAATATTCGGGAGCGTTTGTTACAGGCATATGGCGAAAATCAACGTTTTGAATATTATAGCGGCGCCGGAGGCGGGTTTGAGGTGTTGGTGGAGCTGCCCTATGAAGAAAAGAAAATTGAGATGCAGCAAAATAATATTTTTGCCAATAATGAAGTAAGTTTAGAAGATATAAGCAGCATTGGCGGCATGGATATTATGGGTGAAGGAACAAAGGCATGACCATTAAAACAATCTTGGTTGATGATGAAACCCTTGCCATACAGGGGTTGCAATTAAGGCTTGAGGCATTTGAGGATGTTGAAATTGTCGCAACATGCCGCAATGGACGCGAGGCCATTCGCAAAATTAAAACATTAAAACCCGACTTGGTGTTTTTAGACATTCAAATGCCTGGATTTGATGGATTTTCGGTGGTGCAGGGGATTATGGATATTGACCCGCCAATGATTGTATTTGTCACCGCATATTCCGAACATGCCATTCGGGCATTTGATGCAGAGGCGATTGATTATTTGATGAAGCCTGTTGACGAAGACCGCTTGCGCGACACTTTGGAACGGGTGCGCAGCAAAATTGCTGATAAAAAAGTGGGCGTAGAGGTGGAACGTCTGCGCGAGGTAATCAATCAGGTTGCACCCGATGCGGTCAATAATATTGATATAGAGGTTGAGGATGAAAATCTTGGCCAAAGATATGAAAAGCTGATTAACATTAAAGATCGCGGGCAAATTTTCCGTGTCGATGTGGAAACGATTGAGCGCATTGACGCGGCGGGCGATTATATGTGCATTTATACTGCGGATAATTCGCTTATTTTACGCGAAACGATGAAGGATTTGGAGAAAAGATTTGATCCGCGCGTTTTCCAACGTGTTCATCGCTCCACCATTGTGAATTTAAACCTGGTCAGAGAGGTAAAGCCGCACACTAATGGCGAATGTTTCTTAATTTTGGAATCGGGCGCTCAAGTAAAGGTCAGTCGTAGCTACCGCGATGTGGTGGCTCGATTTGTGCATTAAGGTGGGGAGTTAAGGCAGGGTAATTAACGGCGGAATGTTAAGGCGTGATATTTAACGGCGGCTTTGAAAAAATAATTTTAACAATGCCGTTGCTTCTTCGGCCATGATTCCACCGTAAATTTCCGGTTTATGATGCACAGTTGATTGGCCAAATAAAATCGGGCCATGTTCCACCGCGCCGCCCTTTGCATCGCCTGCGCCAAAATACAGCCTTTTTATTCGTGCATGGGCAATTGCGCCTGCGCACATGGCGCATGGTTCCAACGTCACCCAAATATCACAATCTTGTAACCTATCATTGCCCAGAAATTGGGCAGCATCACGAATGGCGGCAATTTCGGCATGGGCGGTGGGATCATGCGTGGCAAGGGGGCGGTTAAACCCACGTCCAATAATTTGCTGATTCTTTACAACCACCGCGCCGACGGGCACTTCATTTTCATCCATAGCTTGACGAGCAAGCGCCAATGCAGCGGTCATAAATGGCATTTGAGTTAAATTCATGGGCGATATTTAGACAGATAATATAATTTTGGCCATAGCTAGTCTTGACCTTTGTTTCATCTAAGTATAAATGCGCTTCTTCCACGGTTTCTTTGATTCCAGAAGTTTTTTTAATTTTGTCAGGATAATCTATCATGTCGCGCATTTGCGAATTGACCGGCAAAGGTCGCCTAGTTGGTAATAATGTTAGCCACGCTAACAATAAAACAAAAAGAACATTTCTGCCCAATTTGCAGAATGTAACATTGATTTCGGACGCGTTGGAGCAAAGCTTCAAATTTCGCGTTTCTACTTCTGGCTTACGTTCGGTTGAACATGTTGGCGGTTTGGACAATTGGTTGATGAAAACCAAAGCTGAAAAGCTAAGCGCCTCTGCGCAAAAAGTTAAAAAAGAGCTAGCTAAGAAATTGGCTGCTGCTGCCTAATCAGGCTTTTTAATTACATGCTTTGAAAGCCGGGGACTATGTCCACCGGCTTTTTGCTGTGCGTGCCATCATGGGCAAGATTGGCGGGCAGTTCAAATTTCATTAAAATGGTACGTTGCCATATATTGAAATTATTATCGGATATTATCCAGATATAAAAACGTCCATTTTCATGGGTAAGAGTGATCCCTTCCATATTATCCACCAATAAGGGGGGTGATAGGGTGGCAATGATTTTTGACGCGCTCATTTTATGTGGCGCAATATGCTGATTTTTTAATATGCCAATTTTGGCCGCAAAGCCTTCTGGAAAGCCGATGGAGCGATATAGGCATAAAATATCGCCATTTGGCAATAATGTCGCATCGGTTATTTTAAATCCCTTTGGCGGCTTATGGTAAAATGGGCTGGCCTTTGCGCCCCTTTCAACTGGATCGCCGCTGAATAAAATGGCTTGATAGCTGCCTTCTTCTGGGCCATCTGCGCCTTCTGAAAAAATAATGAACCGCCCGTCGATTAAACGGCTTATGGCCTCTGGCCCGCTATTGCTGGGCCAATTTTTCATTAAATCAGGCTGCACTTCGCCGGTGGAATTGGCGAAGGAGGGGGAGTAGCGGGTGATTTTCTGGGTAAATTCTGTCCCGACCCAATATTCACCAGTGGCCGGATTATATGCCATGCTTTCACTATCGCGGTCCTTATATGATTTTCCGGGGCCTGTGCTGTTGGGCAATGGCGCGATAAAGGGCCGGTCCGTTTGCATATCGCCGCTTAAACCGAATCCTATTAAAGTTCCGGCATCACTGGTCCCCAAGAAACGATTTTGGCCAATGGCAACCAATGCAGATATGCCGCCAAAATCGGCATTATAACTTTTCAATTCCCACGCAGAAATAAATTTTAACGGTCCGATTTGGGATAAATCAGCTTTATTTGCTCTGCCATTGTCGATTAAATCCAGTTTTTCAAACCAAATTGATTGGCTGTTATTTATTCTGGTTATCCTTAATCCTGCCAATAATATTATGAAAAATAATATTAAAATAAATGCTTGGGCATATTTATTATAGGAAGAGATTTTCAAACCAGATGCTTTCATTCACAAAAAGTGCCGTAAATATGAACGGAAGATAACAGCCACATTCAGCATTTGAACAGATGGTTTTTGGCATAGCTATTTTCACGGGGCAAAACAATGGCCGCTCATTTTATTTTGAAGACAGAATAAATGGCGTCTTTTTAAAGAAGTGGTGAAATATGATGATGTATAAGATGTCAAAAATTGCTTTAATCGGTGCAAGTGTCATTTCAATGATTGGTGTGTCCAATGCAGAGGCAAAGGGCGCAAATCATTATCAGTCTAAACCCGGCTATTATCAATATAGCGGATATAATGATGGTTATTATGAAGGTCGCCGTGATCAACGCCGTGTCGAACAGCAAAGGGATAGACGCCAAGAACGTTATGATGACCGCCGCGATAGCCGCAATGTTTATCGCAGCAATAATAATGCCTATCGATGTGATAAGGGCACGGGCGGCACAATTATTGGCGCAATCGCCGGAGGATTGGTCGGTAATGAAGTCGCGCGCCGTGGCAATAAAACCGAAGGTGTCATTATTGGCGCGGCGGTTGGTGCAATGGCGGGCCGGGCAATAGACAAATCGGATAGCCCCTGCCGTCGATAAATATCAATTAGAGATAAAAAAATGATAAGATTGCTCAAATAAAAATTATTTTATTAAGGAGCAACTATCCCGTCCAGCATGAATATGGCCCCTGAACTGGTTCATATGCTGGGCGGGATTTTACTTTTAACAGGATATAGTTGCACAGGAAACTTGTAATATAATTACAATTAGTGCAATCGGACATGGGACAGGAAAGTCATTTTTAAGAAATTTATCAAATCATCAAAAATAGGATTATTGCCATGAACGCTTCATCTTCATCCTCACCATCGGTAAGCCTGAAAATGATAGAGTTTCGACATATTATGACGCAGATAAGCCATGCGCCAGAGCCTGATATGATCTTGCCATTGGCCCATGCGATAAAAATGTCCGATGAAGACAGCCAAATTGTAAAAGAAATAGCCAAGACGCTTTTGACTTCACTGCGCAAGGCACAGCATGAAGGCTGGGTTAATCAATTTTTGAATGAATATCGTCTTGGCACAGAAGAGGGCACGGCCTTATTATCTTTGGCAGAGGCATTTTTGCGCGTGCCGGACCATGATACTGCTGATTTGTTAATCTCTGACAAAATTGGCAATGCAGATTGGGGAACGCATAGCGGCAAATCAGCCAGCACATTGGTGAACAGCGCGACATGGGGGTTGGTATTGGGCAAGGCAATGGTCGGCCCAAATGAAGGAAGCGTCCTGAAAACTTTAATCGCGCGCACGGGCGAACCATTTGTGCGCCAGGGCGTGGGCGCCGCCATGCGGTTAATGGGGCAAATTTTTGTGATGGGCCGCAATATCGAAGAAGCGGTAAAGCGCATGAATAAAAGCGTCAATCGCGGTTTTACGGCAAGTTTTGATATGTTGGGGGAGGCCGCTCGGACCGAGGATGATGCGACGCGTTATTTTAACGCCTATTGCGATGCCATTCGCAAATTGGCCAAATTCCAATCAAAGGGTAAGGCGCTGGGCCATAGTATATCGGTTAAATTATCGGCCCTGCACCCGCGATATGAGGTGGCACATCGCCATAAATGCGTGCCGGAATTGATCGAAAAATGTCTGCAGCTTGCCCAATTGGCGGCGGATTCAAATATATTATTGACCATTGATGCCGAAGAGGCGGCAAGATTGGATATGAGCCTGGACATTATTGAGGCGGTGGCCAGCGCACCACAACTTGCCCATTGGGATGGCCTAGGCATGGCGATACAGGCATATTCAAAGCGGGCAATGGCCGTAATTGGTTGGGCCGATGAGATGAGCGGTGTTTATGGCCGCAAATTACAGGTGCGTCTGGTAAAGGGTGCATATTGGGATAGTGAAATTAAATATGCGCAGGAACAGGGGCTTTCGGGATATCCTTTGTTCACGCGAAAGGCCGCGACCGATGTGTCATATTTGGCATGTGCGGCCGCCATGTTGGATGCAAAAAATCTATTCCCCGCCTTTGCCACGCATAATGCGTTGACGGTGGCCAGCATCATCCATCTTGCAGGGGATAGGCGCGATTTCGAATTTCAACGCCTGCACGGCATGGGTGATGGGTTATTTGAAAATTTGGTGCGGGAACAGGGATATCAATGCCGGATTTACGCGCCCGTTGGCGGACATCGTGATTTGCTTGCCTATTTGGTGCGGCGTTTGTTGGAAAATGGCGCGAATAGCAGCTTTGTCCATCAATTATCCGATCATAATATGACCGATGATGAATTGTTAAAAGATCCGGTTGATCGGATTATATATATAAAGGGGGCGCGCCATCCCTCTATCCCGCTTCCATGTGATTTATATCAACCCGAACGGTTGAACAGCAGGGGGGTTCATATGGACGATGCCGGCACGCTCGATGCCCTCATGTCCCGTATGAACCAACCAATTGATTTAATTGCGCCACAGCAAATATCGACTGACACATTATCGGCCATGATTGCCAATGCACAAAAGGCATTTGTGCCATGGTCGCGCATGTCGGTGGATAATCGTGCTGCCATATTGGAAATTTGGGCCGATCTTTTGGAGGAGCAACGCGAAACTGCCCTGCAAATATTGGTGAAAGAAGCAAATAAAAATATATTTGATGCGATAAATGAGGTTCGCGAGGCGGTTGATTTTTGCCGTTATTATGCCGCGCAGGCACGTGAACAAATGCAGGATATAATCCTGCCCGGCCCCACGGGGGAACAAAATATATTGCGCATGGACGCGCGCGGCATTTGGGCCGCCATTGCACCATGGAATTTCCCCTTGGCCATTTTTATGGGGCAAATCGCCGCTGCATTGGTGACGGGCAATGGCGTCATCGCAAAACCGGCCCCGCAAACCCCTATTATCGGCAAATTTGCGGTTGATTTGGCATATCAGGCCGGCGTGCCCAAGGATGTTTTGCAATTTGCCAATGGAGGCGCAGATTTGGGCAAGGCACTGGTGGAAGATGCGCGCATCAATGGCGTTGTCTTTACCGGTTCCGTTCCCACCGCGCGGCATATTGCACGCAGTTTGTTGATTGATGATAATCGGCCCTTAGTTCCTTTAATCGCCGAAACGGGTGGGTTAAATGCCATGATTGTGGATTCAACCGCCCTGCCGGAACAGGTTGTCCGTGATGTGATTATTTCCGGTTTTCAATCGGCAGGACAGCGTTGTTCTGCGCTGCGTTTATTGGCGGTGCAGGATGATATTTACGACAATTTGGTCGAAATGCTTTGCGGTGCAATGGACAGTTTGAACATTTGCATGCCCGATCGGGCGGACTGTGATGTTGGGCCGGTAATTGATAAAGCATCATATGATAAATTGATGGGTTATTTGGAAACGCAAAAAAATAATATTATTAAATCAGCCAATGTTCCCAAAAATGGATTATTTGTGCCGCCAACCTTAATCGCTATTGATAAGGTTTCCGATTTGCAAACCGAGTGGTTCGGCCCGATTATCCATATTGTGAAATGGCGGCGCGGCGGCATGGATGCGTTAATCGCGCAAATTAACAATAGCGGTTTTGGTCTGACCATGGGTGTACATAGCCGCATTGCCCGCGTGACACAGCGAGTAGAGGCACAGGCACGGGTTGGTAATTTATATGTAAACCGTTCCATTATCGGCGCGGTCGTGGGCAGCCAGCCATTTGGCGGGGAAGGGCATAGCGGCACCGGACCAAAGGCCGGCGGGCCGCATTATTTAAGCCGTTTTTGTGTGGAAAGAACCATCAGCACCGACACGACCAGCGCGGGCGGCAATGCCAGCCTATTATCTTTGGATGATGATGATTTTGAATATTGATGCTATTTTATAAAAATAGGCCCAAAAAAAGGCGCTTCTAAATATATAGGAGCGCCTTTTATATGTTAGATACTAAATGGCTTTAGCCAAAGGTGCGTTGCCACCATCCGCCCTTGCGCGGGCCTTTTTCTTCTGTATTTGCGGCACTATCAGCTTCTTCAGTCTCGACCTTTTTTTCTGCCGCCTTTTTAGGCTTTTCGGCTTTTTCTGCCTTTGCGGCTTTTGCTGGCTTCACCGTTTTTTCTGCATCCTTATCCGCCGCTTTGCCGGTGGTTTTAGGCGCAGCTTTTTTACGTGTTGCTGGCTTTTTCGCGGCGGCGCTTGCCTTTGGCTTTGCCGCTTTTTCGCTTACATCGTTGGAATCGGCGGTTTTCGTAGCCTTTGCCTTGGGTTCAGCCTTTTTACGGGTGCGGGCAGGCTTTTTCGCCGCTGGCTTGTCGCCAGCTTCTTCGCCATTGTCCGATATTGCCGATGCGCTATTTGTTGCGGCATCAGTTGCAGCTTCTTTTGCTGCAGTTTCAGCTTTCTTTTTCGCGGTTGATGCGCGGCGCGTTTTCGGTTTGGATTCTGCTGTATCTTCGTTGGTTGATACGGCTTCTTCCTTTACCTTTTTGGCACGTGCAGCAGATGGCTTACGGCGTGCCTTTGGCTTTGCTGCACCATTTTCATCATCGCTGCTTCCATCATTGGCCTGCACCTCTTTGCCCGCTGCATCATTGCCATGCTCTTGATTATTGCGGCCATCATTATTGGCATCTTCATTTGCATTTTTACGGCGGCGCGAACGGCGCGGTTTTTGCGATTGTTCATCATTATTGGCGGCAAGATTATCGCCCGATTGCGCCTGCTCGGCTTGATTGGAGCCTGCATCATCATGGCCATTCCTATCCTGCTGCGCATCATTATTGCGATCACGTCCGCCACGGCGGCCACGACGACGACGTTTTTTGCGCGGCTCGCCATTTTGGTCATTGCCGCGATCATCTTGGTCATCATGGCGATGCCCGCCTTCTGAACGCTGATTATTTTCTGCCTCTACTTCTTCCTCATCGTCAAATTCTTCGACAATTGGGGCTTTGGCAATGGGGCGGCGGGTCGATGGCGGGCCAGATGAGCTGACCGTCATTTTTGCGCCTTCAACCTCTCCATTTGGTGTGACCGAAATCCGAACGCCAAATCTATCCTCAATATTGGCCAGTTCATGACGTTTATTGTTCAACACATAAATGGCGGCCTCTTGGCTTGCCGACAGGCTGATAATGCTGCCCTTGCCTTGTGCAGCTTCATCCTCAACCATCCGCAAGGCGGATAGAGCAGAGGAAGATGCGGTGCGCACCAATCCTGTTCCTTCACAATGTGGGCATTCGCGGGTCGATGCCTCCAACACACCGGTGCGCAGCCTTTGGCGTGACATTTCCATTAAACCAAAGCTGGAAATGCGGCCAACCTGTATGCGGGCGCGATCATTTTTCAACGCATCCTTCATCGCGCGCTCAACCTTGCGGTTATTGCTGTGATGTTCCATGTCGATAAAATCGATGACCACCAAACCTGCCATATCGCGCAGACGCAATTGGCGGGCAATTTCACGAGCTGCCTCTAAATTGGTGGACAGCGCGGTGGCCTCAATCCCATGTTCTTTGGTCGAACGGCCAGAGTTAATGTCAATTGAAACCAGCGCCTCGGTCGGGTTGATGACAATATAACCGCCAGATTTTAATTGCACCACCGGTTGGTACATGGCGTTTAATTGATCCTCCACCCCATGTACTTGGAATAATGGGGTTGCATCGCTGTATAATTGCACCTTGCGGGCATGGCTGGGCATCAATAATTTCATGAAATTGCGCGCAACCTTGAAACTATCCTCACCCTCAACCAAAACCTCATCAATATCACGATTATAAATATCGCGTATCGCACGTTTGATTAAATCGCTGTCCGAATGGATTAAAGTGGGAGCTGCGCCTTTTAATGTTTTTTCGCGCACCTCATCCCATAAACGCGCCAAATAAGTAAAGTCGCGCTTAATTTCCACCTTGGTACGGGACATGCCCGCCGTGCGGATGATACAGCCCATGGTGCTGGGCAATTTCATTTCCGACACAATTGATTTTAATCTTTTGCGATCGGATGAATTGCTAATCTTGCGGCTTATCCCGCCGCCATGGCTGGTATTGGGCATTAATACGCAATAACGACCCGCTAATGATAAATAAGTGGTCAGCGCCGCGCCCTTATTACCGCGTTCTTCTTTGACGACTTGAACCAATAAAACCTGACGGCGTTGGATAACGTCCTGAATTTTATAACGGCGGCGTATCGCAATGCGCTTTGCGCGCATTTCGTCGCTGGCCTTTGGCGCAGAACGGCCATTGCCGCGTCCATTTTGGCGCCCGCCTTTTTGGCCATTTTCACGGTTATTATTACCGCGGCGACCACCACGGCCACGTCCGCGACCACGGCGGCTGCGATTTTGGCGATTTTCGCCATCTACGCCATCTTCATCGCTGCCATCTTCGCTATTTACGTCGTCTTCATCTTGATGAGAGCCGTTTTCACTATGAGACGCCTCATCATCTTGGGATGCGTCATCTTCATCATCGCCATCATCATCGCTATCGCCGGTTTCGCCTTCGTTAATATCGATAGTGTCCACGCGCTCATCGCTTTCAATTTCGATAAGCTCATCTTCATCTTCATCTTCATAGGATGGGGAAACCTCACCGGCTTCTTCCATTTCCTCTTGTTCGCGCATTGATGCTTCTTCGGCCGCAGCCTCTGCCTCTTCGGCTAATAAACGTTCGCGATCTTCTTTGGGGATTTGATAATAATCAGGATGGATTTCAGAAAAAGCCAAAAATCCGTGACGATTGCCCCCATAATCGACAAAAGCTGCCTGCAATGATGGTTCAACCCTGGTTACTTTGGCAAGGTAGATATTACCTTTTAACTGTTTATGTTCCTCTGATTCAAAATCAAATTCTTCAATTTTATTTCCTGTTACTACTGCTACGCGGGTTTCTTCCCGGTGCAGCGCGTCGATTAACATACGCGTCTTCATGCTGATTACTCCAAATACCGCGCATTTCATTATGAATGAATATTCCATTTTTCATGGTCCGGCCAAATGTGATCATTGGTCCAAATTGAACCTGACCATATTGAACGGAATGTTCATTGTTAAATTTTTGCGGGGTATGATTATGTTGTATGCTCATATATTTAAACCATTTTCTGGTTGATATGGTTGAGCAAATGATGTGAAAAATTTATAAAAATTTGTGTCTGCTATTGCGGTATCGCATGGTCTTTTCTGCCATGCCTTATCCATATTTGGATTGCCAATAATTGCATGGGGCAAGTTTCTTGCGCCGATGAAATCAGCTCCAACTATATAGGGGACATTATGCCGCATAAAGCATCAACCTAGATGGGCCATCATGATTGATGACCGGAATTCGGATTCAATTAAGTTTTTTCAATTGAATATTGCGACGCTAGCACCGCAATGGATTTGGAGCAAGAGATTGTCATCAATGCGCATATTATTTTTTTATCAACAAGGCATAATCTACAAAATGTTGCAAAATATTTATCAAGCTTAAAGGCAATATTATTTGGCGCGATATTATATGGCTGGCTGGTCAATGTTAATGATGGGCCAGAAATAGTGCGATCCAGTCAACTTGGTGGACCAGTAATATTGATGGGTCGGCGTTGATTATTGCGCAGGGGTTGCGGGCGGCGTGGCTGTGGGCGCAGCCGTTGCTGGCACAGCCGCTGCGCTTTCTTCCTCCGATGGCCGCGCCAATAGCGCCTTTGCACTAATCGGCAGATCAGAAACCGTGCGCTCTGCTGTGCCCAATGGGGCGACTTCTTTGCCGCCAATGGTCACGGTCAATAAATCTGGGCGTCCGGTTAATAATAATGGTTCTTTTGCTGTTGCTGGAATGGTAAAGCTTTCGCCCGCATTCATTTGCTTTTCAAAAATGCGCTCGCCCTCTTTTTCATAAATTCGCAGCCAAATTTCACCCTTTGCGGTAAACACAACTGGCCCTTCGGCGGTTGGTGCTGTTGCGACGGCCTGTTTTTGCTTTGGCGCGTTTGCGGGCGCTTCATTGCTGGCTTGTTCTGCGGGATAGTTGATGACATCCATTTGCGCGGTGCGCCAAATTAAAAATGCCGCCAATAGGACCGCCGCAATTCCAATTGCCGACCATGCCAGCCATTTTGGCGGGATTGTCGCGGAATCAACCTGCTCATAATGTTCCATTTGAGAGGCGCGGCTAACGATATTTTGTTCGTTCAATTCCTCTCTTATATCGCTGGCAAATTGGACCTCATCCAAATTTAACGCGCGGGCATATGCCTTCACAAAACCGACAATATAGGTAATGCCGGGCAAGGCGGAAAAGTCAGAAGCCTCCAGCGAAAGTATATGGCGTTTGGGGATTCGCGTTTTTTCGGCAATTTTATTAAGATCAAAATCCTGCAGCTGGCGTTCATCTTTCAAACGCTCGCCAACGGTTTTTAATTTAATTTCATTATTTTCTGCTTCTTCGCTCACCTAAAAACTCCACGACCCCAAATGGCATTCATGCCTATTTTCCCTGTTTTTACATTCATTGCTGGCTGCAACCACTTTGTCAATGTGGATATATGGTGGAGGCAGTCTAAATAATGTAAAAAATATGACCTCAATATGATTTAATCCAAATCGACGCCATGTTCTTCTGCCCATTTTTCCAGCTCTGGCCGTAAATTGGGGCAGGGGGATTTTAACAATTCCTGCATCTTTGCCTCAATTTTCGGGATGTCAGTTGAAATGACCAGGCTTTTTATCGATCCAATTGCCGCAGGGGTAATGGATAATTTGCGCACGCCAATGCCCAATAATGCCAATGCCTCCAACCGTCGGCCACCCATTTCACCGCAAATGCTAACATCCACATCATGGGCAATACATTCTTTTACCACACGGTTTAAAAAACGCATAATTGCAAGGCTTAACCAATCATAACGTTCCGCCAATCGTGGATGTGCGCGGTCGGCGGCGAATAAAAACTGGGTCAAATCATTGGTGCCAATGGAAATAAAATCAACCTTTGGTAATAATATGTCCAACATGTCGGCCAATGCGGGTACTTCCAACATCACGCCATAGCGTATCTTGCTGGGGGGTTGCTTGCCCCTTTTCTTTAACAGCGCCAATTGATCATCAAAAACCTGTTTTGCCTCATCAAATTCCCATGGCTCTGCAATCATGGGAAACATTACTTGTAATAATTTTCCCGGCGATGCTTCCAATAATGATTGGGCCTGCGCCTTCATCAACCCACCATGGTCAAGGGCAAGGCGCACCGCGCGCCATCCCATTGCGGGATTTTCCTCATCCTGCCCGCGATTTTGCAGATAGGGTAGTGCCTTATCCCCGCCAACATCAATGGTGCGAAAAATAACTGGTTTATTGCCTGCCACATCCAAAACATCGCGGTAAAAACGAATTTGTTGTTCACGGCGGGGCAGAGTGGCGGAGACAAGAAATTGAAATTCGGTCCGGAATAATCCTATGCCATCCGCGCCTGTGGTGGTTATGGAGGAGACATCATCGCGCAGGCCGGCATTGATCATCAAATTGATGCGTGTGCCATCAATGCTAATCGGTTCAATATTGCGCATAGAGGCAAATTTTGCCTTTTGCTCTTTTTTCAGGTCCAGCTCATGTTGGAATGCTTCAATCGCTGCGCCGCTGGGCCGGATGATGACATTTTTTTGATCTACATTAAGCAGCAACATGTCATTTTCGCGAATTTGCCCGCGAATAGAGCCAATGCGCCCCAATACTGGAATGCCCATTGCGCGCGCCACAATGGTAACATGCGCGGTTAATGAACCTTCTTCCAATATCACGCCGCGTAAACGCCGCCTATCATATTCCAACAGCTCCGCCGGCCCCAAATTACGGGCCACCAATATGGAATCTTCGTTTAAGCCAAGCTGCGCCGCCGTGGACATTTGGCCCGAAACAATACGCAGCAACCTGTTGGACAAATCCTCCAAATCATGCATGCGTTCGGCCAATAATGGGTCATCAATTTGCCGCATCCGCATTCGGGTGCGTTGTTGCACATGTTCAATCGCAGCCTCAGCGGTCAGACCGCTGTCAATTGCTTTGTTAATGCGTCTTGACCAGCCCTCATCATAAGCGAACATTTTATATGCGGCGAAAATTTCAACATGCTCGCCCGCATTGCCAAATTCGGCCTGATTGGCCAATTGTTCAATTTGGTCGCGCATTTTGGTAAAGGCGGTGTAAACACGTTGGCGTTCAACCTCCACATCCTCTGCCAGAACATGTTCAATTCGAATATTGGGTTCGTGGAAAATAGCTTTGCCCAATGCAACGCCCTTTACCAATGGCAAGCCGTTGGCAACGGCGGTGGATTGGTCCATTTGCGCATCATCACTGCCATCAATTAAACCAGCCCCGGCGATAAGTTCGGACATCACCATCGCCACTGTTTGCAGCGTTTCAATCTCTACATCTTCATATTTACGTGGTTCGGCATGTTGCACCGACAAAACGCCAACCGCTCTTTCCGCGCGAATAATGGGGACGCCGGCAAAGCTGTGAAATTTTTCTTCGCCCGTTTCGGGTTTATAGGCAAAGCGGGGATGGGTCGCTGCCTCATCAAGGTTTAACGTCTCGACATCCTTGGCAATTGACCCGACAAGACCTTCGCCAAGAGCAAGGCGGGTGACGTGCACAGCCTCTTGATTAAGGCCGCGCGTTGCAAATAATTCCAACATCCCTTCACGGCGCAAATAAATGGAGCAAACCTCGCTTTGCAATGTTTCGCCAATAATATCGACGATCATATTTAATTTGGTTTGCGCGCCGCGCTTTGACGCCATTAAGTCATGCAGGTTGGTCAATATAGTGCGAGAAGATTGGGATACGATATTCATAGCCACATGCTATCAGAATATATCATGATAGGCGAGATATAAACTTTCACCATATCCCAATATTTTGTTTCGCAATTTATTTTAATTATTAATAGGTTTCAGCCTATTATATAAAAATAAGACGGCAGACTATGCCAAGCTATGCTGCCTCATTTCTTCTTTAATCTTCAACTTCATCTTCTTAATCTTGTTAATAATGCCCATATCGGGAAATGGTCGATTAGCCTCTTGATCCAACTTATGTTGTAAATCTTCATGTTTCGTTTTCAGCGCGGACATATGGCTATTGTTCATTTCCTCATTCTCCTTGTTGATATTTAAAGCATTTTTCTTTCTTTAACCGACATAAATTATCAATAATTGATGATATTTATAATTTATAATCTTACATTCGCATAACGGCAATTTATATGCATTATTTAAGCTATAATAATAAATGAAATTTGGCAAATGACATATAAAATTTAATCCTAAATGGTTGTATTCATGGTTAATAGATTATTACAAATGATAGGACAAATTTGTCTTCATGCTGATTATAAGAAATATTATACATTCTGATAAAATTTAAGATGTGATTATCATTTCCTATGCTATATAAATTTTATGAATGATGATGGCCTTGTTAAATTATTAAATATCAAGAAAATGGAGCATCGCGACCTTGATGACGCGATTAATGCGTTACAGGAACGTGTCGATAGCGATCAAATGCAGGTGGCGCGGTTTAAACGAAAAAAATTATTATTAAAGGATGAGATTGCGCGGCTGGAGGATCAGCTTATCCCGGATATTATCGCCTGATTATAATAAAATTCTTTGTTAATATTTACATATATCGCGTCTCAAACCGAAACATTTATCAACCAAATTATCGTTAACCATCATTTACCCTATATTTAGCATAATAATATTGGCATATAAAAATGATGCAGCAAGATATTAACTCATCCAACCACCAAATCGCCAAGCATCAAATGACGGCGAAGCTTGTCGACAGTTTATATACAGAGGCTATGTTGCTTGCCGATGAGGCGCGTTCCTATTTTGATCAATATCGACATAGTGATGATGTCCCTGCATTTTTATCGGTTTCTTTTTCATGTGAATCATTAAAGGTCACGACCCGCTTAATGCATGTTATTGCATGGTTGTTAAACCAAAAGGCATATTTTGCCGGTGAATTTGAGACTGAAAAATCAGCATTTAATTTTGCAGAAAAAGAAAAGAAAAATGCGCCGCCGCATTTTGACCTTGGCCATGCCGCGCCAAGTGATGAGGCCGTGATTGTGCAATTTCCCCAAGAGGCGCAATCGATTATCACATCAAGTATTGATCTATATAATCGTTTGTCACGGTTAAGCGACCAGCTTGCCGGGGCAATTGTTGCTGAAAATCGCCCCGCGCCGCATTTGATGGTCGAAAAACTAAGATCGTCGTTCTGAACATTGCTGCTTTAAGAATTAAACTTTATCAATCGCACAATAAATATTGGTGGGTTGATTTGGATAATTGCAAAAAATAATCCATCACAATGGTGAATTTGGTGGCGCTTGCTGCTTATCTTTGTATGATATTATTGTTCATCATGGTGAAAACAGGCCATGCTATATGGCTATATGCAAGTTTATCGAGAGTTAATGTTCAGGAAATTTCATAATAATGGCAAAAATGACGCTCAATTGGGCGGCCATTATCTTCATCTATCTTGTTCATTATTTTCACTTTCGGTATTTTTTATTGCCAACCCAGCTTTTGCAAATACATATATCGTCAATAATATATCTTCGCCGTCAAAGCACTTTATTGCCACAACGCAAAGCGCGGTAAATTTAACGCAAAGCGGAACAAATAAGTCACTAGGCACGTCAAATTTAACGCAGGTGAATAATCCAGAAATAAAAATAGAGGCCGAACCCGTCCCCGAAAAATTGGCGGAGGAATTTGACGATATTGCCCCATTGGATATAGGTGAATTTACCGATGCGGCCTTTGAAAAAGGGTTCGAAGATATTGATGAAAATACCCCTTTGGAGGGGATGGATGAAATCGCGCTGCCATGGCCCAGCTTAACCAATCCCAAAAAAGAACAGGAAAAGGTTGAACTTGCCACTGCGGCAGATAAAATTGATGGCGATATTGCGGGCAATGATGCGCTGGTCAATGGCTCGTCAGCAATTGAAGTGCCGGCCAATGACGCGCTGGTCAATGATGCGCTGGTCAATGCTGACACAGATAATTTTAAGGAAGAAATTGGCCTATATAGCGATGCGCAATTGGCCGAGATATTGGCACAGGATGACCGAGAGTTGGCGCAATTTGATGCTGAGACAAGAAATCTTGCCGCAGGACAAATGCAAGCGGACGGCATGGTAGCAGAAACGCCGCAAATTGCAGTTTCGGGTAATAATCAAGGGCAGATTGCCGTGGAGGGTGCGGGCGATGTCATCGCCTTATTTGACGAGGCACGGACGGATTTCACCCCGCCAATTCCCGATGCCGACGGATTATATAATTATAAAATTGCCATTGCTGGTTTCCCTGAATTGGAAGGGGAGCAGAAAATGCGATTTGACTCGCTTTCCGAATTAAAATTGCGCGAGGGTCAGCCAGCAAATATCGATATTATTTCAAATCGCGCTCAGGCGGATCGAAAGTTAATCGACCAATTGGCACGGATTGAGGGATATTATGACAATCAATCCGAATTTATTATCCGTGCTGGCGATGTGCCGGGCAGCGCGATTGTTCAAATAAACACTGAATTGGGTCCATTATACCGCGTGCGCAGGGTGGAGCTAAATGGGCTTGCCAAATATAATGATGATTCAGACATGCTGCGCGCATCCTTTACCATGAACCCCGGTGATCCGTTAAATAGCGATAAATTGCTTCTTGCTATGGCAAATTTAACAACCACTTTATTGGAAAGCGGTTATCCATTTTCTAAAGTGGGCCGGGAGTCCATCATTGTTGATCATGCCAGCGTTTCGGGCGATGTGACATTGGATGTCGATTCCAATGGCCGTTATAATTTTGGTAAAATTATTGTTACAAATAATCGCCCATTTGATGCGGGACATTTAAACCGTTTGGCGCGTTTCCAAAATGGCGATCTTTATAAAGAATCGCTGGTTTCCGATTTGAAACAGGCGATTTTTTCCACCGCGCTTGCATCTTCGGTGACGGTGACGCCGACCAAATCAGATAATAATAAACAAGAAGTCGATTTGGTGGTCAATATTAACGAAGCACCGCCACGCAGCATTGCCGGAGAATTTGGATATAATAGCGGCGAGGGGATAAGAGTAGAGGGCAGTTGGGAACATCGCAATTTCTTTCCACCAGAAGGCGCGATACGATTTGGCGCGATTTTGGGAACAAAGGAACAGGGTGGCAATATATTATATCGGCGGAATAATTTTTTGGGCAGGGACCGAATTTTTACCGCGCAGTTTAAGGCTTTGCACGAAAATCGAAGCGCATATGATGCGCGGACATTATCGCTTTCGGCAAATTTTGAAAGTAAATCGACCATATTTTTCCAAAAACCATGGACATGGTTTGGCGGGGCTGAATATTTATTAACCGATGAAAAAGCAACTTTTGACAATGTGGTTACGCGGCAATTATTCAATGTGGGGGCCCTGCCATTTGGTATTTTTTATGATGGCAGCGATAATTTATTAGACCCCAGCAAGGGTTTCAGATTGGGCGCGCGCCTGTCGCCGGAAATATCATTGGGCAATGGCACAAATATTTATGCGCGGGTGCAATTGGATGCGAGTGTTTATCAAAAAGTCACCGATAATATCGTCCTTGCCGGACGCAGCAGGGTTGCAACAATCAGCGGCGCGACAATAAACCAAATTGCTCCATCGCGCCGTTATTATGCCGGTGGCGGCGGATCGGTTCGCGGATTTGCGTTTCAAAAAATTGGACCGGTTGATAGTTTGGGCGATCCCACGGGCGGGCGCGGTTTAATGGAGTTTTCGTTGGAAAGCCGCATAAAATTTGGCAATTTTGGTATCGTCCCCTTTGTCGATGTCGGATCGGTTAGTGATAGCAGCCTGCCCGATTTTAATGACCTTCGCGTTGGTGTGGGCATTGGCGGCAGATATTATAGCAGCTTTGGTCCTATTGCTGTGGACATTGGCACGCCGATAAACCGCCGCACAGGGGAAAGCCGCATAGCGATATCCATTTCATTGGGTCAGGCATTTTAACATGGCGGATAATGACAAAATGACGGGGCAGGCCCAAAATATTTGGACCCGAATCCGGTCATTTGCCATTGCTGTCTTTGCCATCATATTATTGGCGATATTGGCTATCATCATATTTTTGGATTTGCCCGCCGGACATCGTTTCATCATTTCACAAATTGAAAAGGTTGAAACCGAAGATGGCATGCGGTTTCGCGTGGGTGATATTGATGGTTCAATTTACAGCAAAGCGACATTAAATGAAGTCGCCATATTGGACCCAAAAGGGCGTTTTTTAACGGTAAAGCAAACACAGTTAAAATGGTATCCGGTAAGTTGGATTTTTGGGACTTTGTCGATTGATCAGCTTATTTTGAAACAAGGTGAGTTGATAAGAGAGCCAGAATTAAAGCAGAAAAAAAATGATGACGGGCCGACATTGCCCGATTTTGATATTTTTATTGGCGATTTTCAGGCAAATAATTTTATCTTTGGTCAAGAATTTGGCGGCAGCAGGCAGACAGCCAATATAAGGGCAAGCGGGGACATGTTGTCGGGCCGATTGCGCGGGCAGTTTAATCTATCCACCCAAAATAAAACCGATATGGCGGATATAAATATTGATATCAGCCCAGATGAAAATAAATTCAAAATTGCCGCCAAAATCAATGCAAAGGATAATGGCGTCATCCAAAAATTGGCACAAATTAACTGGGCCAATGAAATCATCATCAATGGCCAGGGTGATTGGGACAAATGGCGGGGTCAATTTTTGGCATCGCAAAATAGCCGTTCGGTCGCCAAATTGGAATTAAAGGCAAAGGATGGTTTGTTCAGCGCGGATGGCGCGGTCAGCGCGATAATCCTGCCGCACGGTATTGCCCGGCAAATTTCCTCCCCCACATTAAATATTGATCTTAGCGGACGATATAAGGACCGCATGGCGCGCATGTCGGGTATATTATCATCCGATGCGGTTAATATGGATATTGATGGCGGATATGATTTGTCGATTGGCGGGGTGGATTCGTTTAAAATCAACGCCAATATTATAAAGCCGTCCACGCTGACCAAGGATTTGGTTAGTAAAAATATGAATGTTAAGGCATTGTTAAATGGACGATTGTCGCAGCTTCGCGGTGAATATATTGTAACCGCCAATGCCATTGGCACTGGCAATCTTGCGTTAAATAATGCGCGATTAACCGGCGACATAAGGCGGATGAACGACCAGACATATTTGCCGATGAAATTTACCGCAATATCATTAAATGGTTTGGGTGATGAACTTGGCGCATTGTTAAAAAACATTAACGCTAGCGGAAATTTGGTGCTGCGCGGTAATAAATTAACTGGAGATGGGCTGTCCATATCCACCAATCGTATAAAGGCGATGGCCGATTTTTCGATGAACACCGATAATGGCCAATTTAATGTTCCAGCAACATTGTCGCTGCCCAAATATGAAATTGATGGATTGGGATCAGCGGATGTTTTGGCCAGCTTAACCTTTGCCCCTGCACGGCCAAAAGGGGTGAATATTACTGGCAAGGCGTCGGCAATACTAACCCGATTGGACAATGGATTTGCCAATGAATTAACTGGCGGTTCGATAAAATTATTTACCGGTGTCGGCATTGGCCCTGATGGTATTTTAAAATTGCCCAATTTGAAAATTGCGTCGCAAAAATTATCCTTTGCGGGCAATGGGTCGCGCGGCAAGGATGGGCTATTTTCGATAAAGGGTATGGCGCAACATGCCGAATATGGCGCGGCAAAGGCAGAAATTTTCGGCAATTTGGCACGGCCAAAAGTGGCATTATTTTTGGACAAGCCCTTTGATCCATTGGGTTTGAACAAGGTAACATTAACATTAAATCCGGTGGAGCGCGGGTTTGATTTTGCCACCAATGGGGGGTCGACCCTTGGCCCATTTGACGGAACAGGGGCGATTTTATTGCCCAAGGGCGGCGATGCAATAATTGAATTTGACCGTCTGGCCGTGTCCAGCACCATTTTAACCGGATATTTGCGGCCGGCATCGGGCGGGTTGGACGGCAAATTTAAATTTAATGAAGGCGGCGTCATTGGTCAAATCACGCTTGCTCCGCAAAATGGGGGGCAGGGCGTAAGTGGCAATTTTGATATTAAACAGGCATTTTTCCGTGGGCCGAAAAATATACGAATCCGCACAGCATCGGGCAAATTTGATGCGCTGTTCATTGCGGGCAATTCAAATATAAATGCAAATATTCAGGCACAGGGCGTCAGCGCGGGTGATTTAATATTGGGCCGATTGGCAGGCAATGTGAAAATGCGCAATGGCCGTGGCAAGGCCGTGGTTTCGGTGGCGGGAACACGCGGCAGCAATTTTACATGGCAATCGCAAATTTCCATCTCTCCGGATAAATATATTGTTAAAGGAAATGGATCATTTCGCCGGCAACCATTGCGATTGGCAAGGGCAGCGTTGATAACCAGCAAGGATGATATTTGGAAAATACATGATGCCGATTTAATCTATGGCAATGGCAAATTAAATATTTCGGGCCAATTGGGCGGCGGTAAAAGCGCGATTGATATGGATATGCAAAATTTATCCCTATCGCTTGCCGATTTGGCAGACAATAATGTGGGGTTAAGCGGAATTGCATCGGGCAAATTGCGATTTGTTAATCAATCGGGCACACCCACAGGCTCTGCTTCGTTAAAAATTAAGGGGCTGAGCCGTTCAGGGTTAAGTTTCATTCAAGAACCATTGGACATGGACGTCAATGCGCAATTGACCGCAAATCAACTTGCCTTGCGGGGGCTGGTATCGCAAAAATCAGATGTATCGGGCCGTGTTCAGGGCCGGATTATCCTGTCCAATGGCGGCGCATTATTGGATAGAATTTATGCAGGCGATGCAAAATTGGAAGCGCGCTTTAACGGCCCTATCGCGGCATTATGGCGGCTTACGGGAATTGAGTTATTCGACCTTGGCGGCAATGTCAGCTTGGCCACCAATATTGGCGGCACGATAAATAATCCCTCGATTAAGGGGGTGTTTTCAACATCAAAGGCAGTATTGAACAGTCCGGCAACCGGTCTTCGTTTAACCAATTTGGGCGCGCAGGGCCGTTTTGATGGCGCGCGTTTATTGGTTCGGAATATTTCCGGCACTACAGCCAATGGCGGTAAGATTTCCGGCCTTGGCAGTTTTTCCTTTGGCGGGCGCATGGGTGTGCAAATTGCGATGGATTTACAGGCCGAAAATGCCATTTTGATAAACCGAGATGATTTTGGCGCGACGGTGACCGGCCCGATTAAAATCCGCTCTCAGGGCGCAGGCGGGATTATTGCAGGGCGGGTTACCGTGGTGAAAAGCGATTTTAACTTGGGCAAAGCAAATGCGTCGCAAATATTACCGCAATTAAATGTGCGAGAGATAAATGGCCGAAATGACCTGCCATTGCCCCCTGCGGCCGCTGCGCCATGGAAATTGGCGATTGAGGCCAATATCCCAAATCGCATGGCGGTGCGCGGCCTTGGCCTGGATAGTGAATGGAGCGCAAAATTAAAAATTGGTGGTAATGTTGATGCGCCCACTTTATTGGGCCGTGCAGAGATGATTAGAGGCAATTATGAATTTTCTGGTCGTCGTTTCCGATTGACCGAGGGCAATATTTATTTTGACCGTAATGACCCGCCCAATCCGCGCCTTGACATTGTGGCACAGGCGGACCTTAGCGATGTAGATGCCAGCATTTTGGTAAGTGGTCGTTCGGCCAATCCGCAAATACAATTTACCAGCACACCGCAATTGCCGGAGGAGGAATTATTGTCGCGTTTATTATTTGGTTCATCTGTTCCAGAATTATCCGCGACTGAGGCACTGCAACTTGGCGTGGCGCTTTCCGGCCTTCGTGATGGGGGCACAGGATTTGATCCGATAAATGCGATACGGCAATCGGTTGGTTTGGACCGGTTGCGGTTGGTATCGGCCGATGGCACAACGCGCGGCACATCGGTGGCGGCGGGTAAATATTTGGGCCGCCGAACATATGTTGAAATTGTTTCCGATGGCAAGGGATATACCGCAACGCAAATTGAATTTCGGGTGACCAGATGGCTGTCCATTTTATCAAGCATTTCATCAATTGGCAGGCAAAGCTTGAATGTTCGTGTGAAGCGTGATTATTAAATGTCCATGATGAAACATTCTTTATCTACATTTTTATTCGCTGCATTATTTTGTGCGCCATTATTAAATGGGTGCAGCAAAAATGATGAAGGGAGGATAGAGACTGCGCGCGATTTTCCCAAGGCTTTTCGTCCGGTTTCCCCCGCTGGTTCAACCGAATTTTCAACCGAGGCGGCCCGTGAGGAGGCCGGAGAAGCCAGAACTGTTATGGATTGGGCGGATATTAAGGCCGGAATGACCGTGTCCGATATTGGCGCGGGGGAGGGTTATTACACCGTCAGATTGGCCGAGCGTGTCGGGGCAAAGGGGCGTGTTGTTGCACAGGATATTAGCCGCGATACTTTAAAACGCCTTGGCGATAGGATTACAAGGGAGCGATGGGATAATGTGTCGATTAGCGAAGGCGCGATTGATGACCCCAAATTGCCTGCAAATAGCTTTGATCGGGTTCTTATGGTGCATATGTATCATGAGGTTGAAGAACCCTATGCCTTATTATGGCGGCTATATCCTGCATTAAGGAAGGGCGGACAGGTCATTGTCGTTGACCGTGATTTGCCAACCGATCAACATGGCATACCGCCTGTTTTATTATTTTGTGAATTTGAAGCTTTGGGATTTCGGTTGATGGAATTTGCCGAAACCCCCGATGTTGGCGCATATTTTGCAAGATTTGAACGCAGCAAGGCGCGTCCTTCACCCAAGGATATAAAAAGCTGCGCCATAAAAAACAAAAATGAAGTAAATTAATTTACTTTCATTTCACTCATTTGCTTTGGCATTTTGCTTAATTTTTTGGCAAGCCTTTTCCAATGTTTTCTGGTTCGGATCGAAAAGTCCTTATCCTTGGACCTGTTCACCAAAATGGATTTGGCTTCAGCGCCATATTTTATTAAAATACGTGAAATTTCCCGCTCATCAGATTGAGCCTGAATTTTATTTTCAAACAACGCCATAATATTCCCCCTTAAGAATAGAACTTAAGTAAAAGTGCGACGTTATTATATTTTATAATTTTCACCGATTCGGATGGAAAATATACATTATTTTACATAATTGTATAGACAAGACAGTCAAATTGGCGGCGTGAATCCTGGTCCACAGCACCTTAAAAATAAATATTTCACAAATTCAATTACTTCTCATCGCCCATTCGCAATGCAGCGATAAATGCCTCTTGTGGGATGGAAACATTTCCATATTCGCGCATTTTCTTTTTGCCTTTTTTCTGCTTTTCAAGCAGCTTTTTCTTACGGCTAATGTCGCCGCCATAGCATTTTGCGGTCACATCTTTACGCATAGCAGCAATGGTTTCTCGCGCGATAACTTTGCCGCCAATTGATGCCTGAACCGGTATTTTGAACATGTGACGGGGGATAAGGTCCTTCATCCGTTCGCAAATATGGCGGCCACGTGCCTCCGCCGCGTCGCGGTGGACAATCATGGATAATGCATCAACGGGTTCAGCATTGACCAAAATGTTCATTTTGACCAATTGACCGACCTGTGTGCCAATTTGTTCATAATCAAAGCTGGCATAGCCGCGGCTGATGCTTTTTAACCGGTCGTAAAAATCAAATACCACCTCGTTTAAGGGCAGCTCATAGGTCATTTGCGCGCGGCCACCAACATAGGTTAAATCGGTTTGCACCCCGCGCCTATCCTGACATAATTTCAATATGCCGCCCAAATATTCATCGGGGCAGTAAATAACCGCCTTAATCCACGGTTCTTCAATCGCCCTAATTTTAACCGGATCGGGCATGTCGGCGGGATTGTGCAGATATTTAATGCTGCCGTCGGTCATTTCCATTTTATACACCACCGAAGGCGCGGTGGTGATAAGGTCCAAATCATATTCGCGGCTAAGGCGTTCTTGAATAATTTCCAAATGCAAAAGACCCAAAAAGCCGCAACGGAAACCCTGTCCCAATGCTGCGCTGGTTTCCATTTCAAAGGAAAAGCTGGCGTCGTTCAGCCGCAATTTGCCAATGCTTTCGCGCAATTTTTCAAAATCGGCGGCATCGACAGGGAATAGACCGCAGAAAACAACGCTTTGCACTTCTTTAAATCCGGCAAGCGCCTTTTCCGCGCCGCCCTTTACCGTGGTGATGGTGTCGCCAACCTTGGCATGGGCCACTTCCTTAATTTGGGCGGTGATAAAGCCAATTTCGCCAGGGCCAATTTCCGCAACCTGTTCAATTTTCGGGCGGAAGCAACCGGTGCGGTCGATTAAATGCTGGGTGCCGCCGGCCATGAATTTGACCTGCATCCCTTTTTTCAGCACGCCATCAATCACGCGAACCAAAATCACCACGCCCAAATATGGATCATACCAACTATCAACCAACATCGCCTTTAACGGGGCGTCCCTGTCACCCGATGGGGGCGGAATTTTGGTGACAATGGCTTCTAAAATATCCTCTATCCCAATGCCCGATTTGGCGGAGGATAGGACAGCCTCTGATGCGTCAATGCCGATAATTTCTTCAATTTCCGCGCGCACCTTTTCCGGTTCAGCAGCGGGCAGGTCAATTTTATTGATAACCGGCACAATTTCATGGTCATGCTCAATGGATTGATACACATTGGCCAATGTCTGCGCCTCCACCCCTTGGGCGGCGTCCACAACCAATAATGCGCCCTCACATGCAGCGAGTGACCGGCTAACTTCATAAGCGAAATCGACATGGCCCGGTGTGTCCATCAGGCTAAGCTCATAGGTCTCGCCATCCTTTGCGGTATAGTTTAACCGCACGGTTTGCGCCTTTATGGTAATGCCGCGTTCGCGTTCAATATCCATATTGTCCAAAACCTGTTCGGTCATTTCACGGTCGGTCAAGCCGCCGGTAAATTGAATTAACCGATCGGCAAGGGTGGATTTGCCATGATCAATATGGGCGATGATGGAAAAATTTCGGATGTGGCTTAACGATGTCATCCTGCGCGATTAGCAGCCAATGCAAAGGATAAAAAGCGCAAAAATGCAATTAGGGACGACTATTTCAACAAATTGGCGGATATAAGCAGTAATTTTCCCAATATGCGTGGTTATTGCGTTGACAGCAGGACGGCTTATGCGCATCCTAAATGATGAGAGAGAAAATTTTGGGGAGTATATTATGGCTAAAAAACCATCGGCATTTGATACCATGAACGACGCCACTATGGCATTGGGGCCATTATCAGGATTGGCGAGGGAGGATTTTGCAGGGGCGGTTGGTTTGTTGCTGCGCCAAACCATGGAAAATCCGGACAAAAATTTTAAGGCGATGAGCAGCTTTTCCGAAGATGTCGTTCAAATTATGACCGGTTCATCCGATCTTGCCCCCGATCGCAAGGATAAACGCTTCATGGATCCGGCATGGCAATTTAACCCATTTTTCAAGGCAGGGGCGCAATATTATCTTGCCATACAAAAGGGTGTGAAGGGGTGGATTGAGGATTTGGAAATGGACGCGTTGGAACGCGACCGTGCCAATTTTATTTCCCAAATGGTGATTGATGCCCTTGCCCCCACAAATAGCTTAATCGGTAATCCCACGGCGCAAAAACGTCTGGTCGATAGTGGCGGATTATCCCTGATAAAGGGGCTGCGCAATGCATATGACGATATGGTCAATAATAAAATGATGGTCAGTCAGGTGAATAAAAAACCGTTTAAGTTGGGCGAAAATATCGCCACGGCAAAGGGCAATGTCGTTTACCGTGATGATATTATGGAATTGGTCCAATATGCCCCCACCACGGATAAGGTTTATGCCGTGCCGCAATTGACCATCCCGCCGCAAATCAACAAAATGTATATTAATGATCTAAGTCCGGAAAAGAGCGTGGTTAAATGGCAAACCGATCACGGCATTCAACCATTTGTCATTAGTTGGAAAAACCCCACGGAAGAACAGGGCGTTTGGAATATGACGGATTATGTCAATGCCACAATAAAGGCATTGGACGTGATTCAGGAAATTACCGGATCAAAAACCGTTAATGTATCGGGCGCATGTTCAGGCGGGCAAACCATGTCGGTCATGCTGTCAAAATTGGCAGCAATGGGCGATAAACGCATTGGCTGTGTCACTATGATGGTCTGTGTGCTTGAACCGAAAAAGGGCGATACAGAGGCCAGCAGCTTAATTTCCGATCATGGCGTTGAATTGGCAAGGCAACGCGCAGCGAAAAAGGGCATTGTTTCGGGCGACAGCATGGCGCGTGGTTTTGCGTGGTTGAGGCCCAATGATTTGATTTGGAATTATGTTATCAATAATTATCTTCTTGGCGATGATCCGCCGGCATTTGATATTTTATTTTGGAATGCAGATGCCACCAATTTGTCTGGATCCTTATTAAGCGATTTCTTGGATTTATTTGTCGCCAATGCCTATGCCGAGCCAGCAACATTTGAAATTGCAGACCATGTTTTGGATTTAACCAAGGTGGATTGCGATATGTTTATTTTGGGCGGGTCAACCGACCATATTACGCCGTGGCAGGCATGTTACCGTTCCACCCAATTATTTGGCGGTAAAAATATTGAATTTGTCTTAAGCCAAGCAGGGCATATGCAGGCGATTTTAAACCCGCCTGGCAATCCCAAGGCGAAATATTTTAAACATAGCAAAAACCAAACGCCCGCCAATGTAGAGGCGTGGATGAAGGGGACAGAAGAAGTCGCCGGTAGCTGGTGGCCATATTGGATGGAGTGGTTGACCGCAAGGGCGGGCAAACAAATTGCCGCACCCAAAATATGTGGCAGCAAACAATATCCCGCAATGGAAAGCGCGCCTGGCCTATATGTGCATGGTTGAATTATGCTTGAAATGCGCCGCAGATAGCCTACATCTTATTTAATCATGCCATTAAATTGGTAGAAATTAAGGCCGATAATCATGAGTAAAGCAAAAAAAACAACATCATCGCCAATTTTCACAATGGAGGAGGCCGATGGCCGCACATTGCGCGTGGCGCGGTGGATTGCCACGGATAAGGGAGCAAAGGCGCTGCCTTTATTATTTTTCAATGGCATTGGCGCGAATATTGAATCAATGGCGCCGCTTGCCGAAATGTTAAGTGACCGTGATGTTATTACTTTTGATATGCCCGGTGTGGGCGGATCGCCCGACCCAGTTGTGCCATATAATGCGATTTTAATGGCGCGGATTGCGGCAATATTACTCGACCGTTTTGGATATGATGTTGTTGATGTCATGGGGGTAAGTTGGGGCGGTGCAATGGCACAGCAATTTGCCCTGCAAAATGGGGCGCGGGTGAATAAATTAATCCTTGCCGCGACAAGTGCGGGGATGTTGATGGTTCCTGGCAATCCAAAGGCATTGATGAAAATGGCCGATCCGCGCCGTTATATTGATCCGGAATTTATGCGTAAACATTTTAACACGCTTTATGGCGGGTCAAGCAATGGGTCAGAAGGGCATATTGGCCGAATTACCCCGCCCAGTAAGACAGGATATTTTTACCAGCTTTTTGCCATGTTTGGGTGGACCAGCGCCCCATTTTTGCCATTTATGAAGGCCAAAACCATGGTGTTAATGGGGGCTGATGATCAAATTGTGCCGCTTATCAATGGTAAATTTTTGAACATGTTAATCCCCGATAGCCGATTGGAAGTGATAGAGGATGGCGGGCATTTATTCATGCTAAGCCATGTCGAGGAAACTATATCGGCGCTACGCGGATTTTTGGATGATGAGGCGCAGGAGCAGCAGGTGGCGGCGTAAAAATTTTCGCGCCGTCCGATTTTCGGCTATTCTCTCCGTTATTGGATTATTTTGGTCTTAATCGATTATCCTGGTGTTTATGATGCCGGTTTATACCAATTTTGCTGTTTAATATTTGACAGGGCAAAGGCGCTGTCAATCGCGTGAATGCCGCCAATGGTTTGCAATTTATCGCGGATAAATTGGTCATATGCGTCCAAATCCTTTATCATTACCCTCAGCAAATAATCCGATTGCCCCGACAAGACGATACATTCCACAACTTCATCAATTTCATGAATGGATTGTTCAAATTTTGATACCAAATCATGGCTATGCTTTTCAAGTTTGATATGCACAAATATGGTAATGCCCAGCCCGAATTTTTTGGCATTAATGCGCGCGCCATAGCCCATAATCACGCCATTATTTTCCAAATTGCGGACGCGGCGAAGACAGGGGGAGGGGGATAAATTTACCTTTTCTGCCAATTCCTGATTGGTGAGCCGCCCATTATTTTGCAATGCGCGGACAATGGCATAGTCAATTTTATCCATATACAACCTCATTTTTGGCAGAATATGCCAATATTTAACCTAATCAGCATGAAATATGGCAGCACATTTCAATAATAAAGCTGTATATTGACCATAATAAGCGAAATTGCGCAATATATATTATGGAGTGGTTAAGGTGAATTTTGAAAAGAAAATGGGGCATCATCCTGCACAGCAACAGGCATTTTCAACAAGAGCTATCCATTCAGGATATAATCCAATGGATGAACAGGGCGCACTTTGCCCGCCGCTTCATTTAACATCCACCTTTGTGGCGGAAAGCGCCGATGATATGGGGGCGATGTTTGCAGGCGAAAAGCAGGGGCATTTTTATACCCGTATTTCCAACCCCACATTGGATTTGTTGGAACGCCGCATTGCCGATTTGGAAAATGCCGAGGCGGCATTGGGAACGGCGTCTGGCATGGGGGCAATTTCGGCCACATTATGGACATTGGTTGCGCCGGGTGATGAAATTATTGTCGATATGACCCTATATGGCTGCACCTTTGCCTTTATGCGGCATGGATTGGGTAAATTTGGGGTAAAGGTTCGCCATGTGGATTTAACCAAAACGTCATTATTGCAAGATGCGATTAACGATAAAACCAAGGTCGTATATTTTGAAACCCCCGCCAATCCCAATATGCGTATAGTGGATATTGCCGCCATATCGGAAATTGCGCATCAATCTGGCGCATATGTGGTGGTGGATAACACCTATGCCACGCCATATTTAACGCGCCCTATTGATTTTGGCGCGGATATTGTGGTGCATAGCGCGACCAAATATTTGGGCGGCCATGGCGATTTGGTGGCCGGCATTGTTGCGGGAAGCAAGGAGTTATTGACCCAAATCCGTCTTGTTGGATTAAAGGATATGACCGGCGCGGTGATGAGCCCGTTTAACGCCATGCTTATCATGCGGGGATTAAAAACATTGGAACTGCGCATGGACCGCCATTGCCAAAGCGCGATGAAAATTGCGGCATGGATGGAAAGCCAGTCAATGGTCGATGTGGTTCATTACCCCGGTCTTAAATCCAGCCCCTATCATGACTTGGCCAGCCGTCAAATGGATGGTTTTGGTGGCATGATTGCATTTGAATTAAAAGGCGGCATCAATGCGGGCAAGGCATTTATTGATGCGTTAAATTTAATCCATTGCGCGGTCAGTCTGGGCGATGCAGAAAGCCTGATTCAACATCCAGCCAGCATGACCCATTCGCCCTATACCCCCGAAGAACGCGCCGAATATGGCATTTCCGATGGGTTGGTGCGTCTGTCCATTGGGCTTGAATCTGTGGATGATTTAATGGCCGATTTGGCGCAGGCTTTCGCCGCGTTGGAGCATGTTACTGCGTAAATTATACGGGCAGACTATTCGGGCAAATTATCCGATAAATTTTTCACCATGGTGGCAAGGGGAACTGGCACGGCCCCTTGAGTATCCATCCATTCGCTTTCAATATGATAACCGCAGGACAGATATAACGGTTTACCCGCCATGGTTGCCGCCATTTCAATCGCCCGAAACCCCTCATCACGCGCGGCCTGTTCTGCCTTGGCAATAATCATGCCGCCAATACCGCGCCGAACATGTTCAGGATGGGTGTACATGGCGCGAATTCGGGCGCGGTCATATTTGGGATTTAGCAATTTGTCGTCTCTTTTGCCGCTATGACTGCCGCCATATAGGGTGGCACGGCGCGACCATCCGCCACAACCGACAATTTGGCCATCATCCACCACGCAAAAATAGGTGCCGTCATGGATAAGTTGCATGTCAAGCCCCATGGCAGCGGTGGAGGCAGCCAATTGTTCCTTGGTTAAAAAAGATGCCTGTAATTCGGCAATGGCGCGGTCCATAATAATTTTTATTGCCGGAACATCATCCAAATTTGCCAGTCTTATTTTCATATATTCACCATAAAAAAGGGGGGCATCCATGCGGAAGCCCCCAATTTATAGAATTATTTTTCAGCGATTAAAAGCTGATACGTGCTTTAATATAATAGCTGCCGCCATTGAAACCAAATGGTGAAATCACGCTATATTCCGCGCCAGCGATACCAGCATATGGGTTTTTCTCAGGATATGTATCCAAGAAATTTTGCGCGCCGATTGCAATTTCGGTGCCGTCCATAATTTCATACCCAATTTCTGCATCCATGGTTACACGTGCGCCCGCATCAATAGGCAAAGTGTCATCATCCAAATGCGCTTCATAATATGAACCAAAATAATTGGCGCGAAGCAGGCCACGGAAGCGGCCCTGTTCATGGGTTAAATTGGCAAAGCCTTTATATTTAGGAAGGCTTTCTTCCAATTGGCGAACACGAACCGCGGCAATGGTCGCACCCTGATCGGTAACCTTTGTTTCGGTATAATTGCCTGCCAAAGTCAATTTCGTACGGCCTGTCTCTGTAATATTCAGATCAGTATTGATGATAAGGTCAATACCTTGCGTTCTTGTATCAAAATCATTGTTAAAGAATGCAAAGGAGCTGAGATCTTCAAAGCCAGTGAAATCCGCACGGTTTAGAGCATTTGCCGCACCCAATTGTGCCAATAATTGCCCCGTGGTTGTGCCGGTGACGGTCACACCCTTTGTCCGTGCCAAGTGGCGCAGAGCATCGGTAAAGTTAATGGTGGACGAACGTGAAATACGGCCATCCAGCTTAATATTAAAATAATCAAGGGTGAAGGAAACAGGTCCAAAATCACCTGCTAAACCAGCAGTAATGCTTTTTGACTTTTCACTGCCCAATGTTGGACGGGCAAGGCCAAGTCCGCCATTGGCAACGCTGTCCGCAATATAATTTGATGCGATTAAACCTGCCGCGCTGTTCAATGGGAATGTGCCTTCATCTTGCAACATGCCGTTTGAAAATTGCGTTGTTACGTTGATGACATTCGCTTGGCCAGCCGTTGGGGCATGGAAACCAGTTGAATATGTTCCGCGTAAGCGCAGACTGTCGGTCAATTTATATAATGCGCCAATTTTATAATTGGTGGTGTTGCCAAAGCTTTTCGTATCTTCATAACGAACCGCGCCTTGCACCGAAAGGGCACTGGTTAAATCAGTTTCAAGGTCAAGATAGAAAGCTTGGTTATTTTCCTTAAATGTCCCGCGTGCATTGGTTGAAAAACCGCCAAAGCCGTTTGAGCTGGTTGAAAACCCTTGGCCTGTTGGGAAGGCAGTTGTCGGCTGCGCCAAAATACCCAAAGCATAGGATTCTGGATTGCCGGGGCGAATTGTAAATGCCTCGTCACGATATTCATAGCCAAAGGAGATGAAAAGGTCAGAGGCAAGGCCAAGGCCCAAGCCATAGCTGAAATCAGCATTAAACACATTTTCCGCTTGGCTATATCCGCCAGGGTTAAATGATGTCGGGGTGCTTGGCCCAAGCGAGGCATTGACTGTATTATTGATAAAGAAATCGGAGTCATTACGGCCGAAACGATAGCTTAGATCATAGTGTAAATCGCCAATGATTTTACCTTTTAGACCCGCTGTGATGGAGCGATCTTTTAAATCGCCGCCAAAGCGCGGGGTAAAGCCGCCGGGGAATAATTCAACAAAGGAGAAGCAATTTGGATTTGCCTTTACTGATGCCAAAATGGCGGCATTGGGGACAAGGCCGTTTAACGGAATGCCTGCCGGGCAATCACCACGGTTATTCGTACTTAAATCGCCAACAAGGATGGAATTTACCGCATTATTTGCTCTGCTTGCAAAGCCGGTGACCGGATCAACCAATGGTCCGGCATAAACACCGCCACGATTTGTGGGGTTACGGAAATAAAATCCGCCATCTACATTGCGTGATGCATAGGTGCCAATGGCGTAAATTTTGTGATTTTCATCAAGGTCTGCGCCAAAATTCACCAATAATTTAAGATCATCATTTACATTTGGTTGACCCCAAATTTGTGCAGGATTGGCAACAGCGGTATTTCCAGCAGCAATTAATGCGGCGGCATCATCGCGTTGAACCGAACGGCTGGTTGCGTTGCTTTCGCCATATTCAGCGGTCAGGTTCAAATAACCTGTATCCCCAACGGGAAGCCCGATATTCGCGCTGATTTGGTAATTATCACCATCGCCGGCATAGGTTTGTCCCCATTTGCCGCTGATGCTGCCGCCTTCGCTGGCATCATTTAAAATAAAGTTCATCACACCAGCAATGGCGTCTGAACCATATTGCGAAGCCGCGCCATCGCGCAGAACCTCTACTTGTTTCAATGCTGCGGCAGGAATGGTGGATATATCTGGTCCTTGTGAACCATCGGAAATGCCGCCGCCCAAAAATGCGATGACAGAGGCGCGGTGCATCCTTTTACCATTGACCAAAACCAAAGTATTATCGGGCGAAAGACCGCGAAGGTTGGCGGGACGAACCAAAGTGGCCGCATCGGAAATAGGCTGTGTGTTCACATTGAATGAAGGAACGGCAACGCGCAGTAAATTGCCAATGTCGGCCTGTGCGGTTAATTCTTCGGCCGACACAACATCAACAAATGATAAAAAAATTTGAAAATTTCACTTTAATGAATAATCTCATCAGATTAGCGGAAATCAGCCATTATTCATTTTACATAATATAACATTTGATAATTTTCAATAAAATCAATGATTTTGTTTTAATAAAGCATTTACCTTTAATTGATAGCAGCACCAAATGAGAGCGAAATTATTCACTATTTACAATAATTTATTTCCCGCCGTGCCGGTCGAAATCGTGGATGATTTTGATATGTTGTGCACGCGGCGGCTGCACCGGCAATGTAGTTGGTTATTTTTGGCATTATTTTTTAATACGCCAATGGCGGTTTACATTACCCAAAAGGAATTGAACATTGGCGTTACCACCATTTTGCCAATCATCATCATCACATCATTTTTATTCGGATTTCTGTCTTTGCGGCGCATAAAAAATGATAAAATGTCATTAAAGGTTGCACGAAGATTTACAAAAGATGCAATTATCTATGCCCCAATAATCACTTTATTGGTCAGCATTTGGTGCATATCAAATTGGTTTATAGTTAAAGATAGCACAAGAATTTATTACTCCATGATAATGTCAATGGGGACATTGGCGGCGGTATATTGCATTTCATCGGTCCGTTTGGGCGCAATTTTAACATTAAGCATAGGCATGCTGCCCATGACATTTTTAATGATGTTCAGCGGAGATATGATGGATCTTGCCACATCGTTCAGTTTTATAATGGCGACGATTTTCATGTATATGTTGATTTATAATCAGCATAATCAATTAGTTGAATTATTAGTGACCAAACAAAAAGTGCAATTACAGGCCAATACCGACCCATTAACGGGATTGCTAAACCGCCGGGCATTGGATGAAAAAATAGAGCAGCAATTTAAACTTTCTGCAAAAAAGCAGCAAAAGGATAATATTTTCACCTTAGCCTTAATTGATTTGGATGGGTTTAAACCAGTAAATGATATTTATGGTCATGCAGTGGGCGATCAATTATTATTGCATATTGCCCTGCGTTTAACCGATATTCTGGGAGATAATGTTATTGTGGCAAGACAGGGCGGTGATGAATTTGCCATTTTGGTGCCGCATCACGCCAAAATAAACCGATATAGCATCGCCGATATTGTCTTTACCGCATTGGCCGCCCCATTTAATATTGATGAACAAATGATCCGTGTGGGGGGCAGTGTGGGTGTGGCGCATTGGCCAAGGGACGGGCGTGATAGAAAATCACTGTTTGAAACAGCGGATAAGGCATTATATTTGGCCAAGGCACAAAATAAGATTAGCCTATTAAAACCATCGGCCCACATAAAAGCAGCCAGATAATCGGCAAGCCCCTTTTCTTTTTTCATATATGCATTAGCATCCCGACTCGAGAGAGAAAAATTGCGTAGAGGGGTGGCAGATGCGGCATATTGCAATTATTGGTTCAGGACCGGCGGGATATTATACCGCAGAGGCCGCGCAAAAGAAATTTGGTGATGATGTCATGGTTGATATTATCGACAGGCTGCCCGTGCCCTATGGCCTTATCCGATTTGGTGTTGCGCCCGATCATCAATCAATAAAGGGGGTTTCGCGCCGATATGAGGCAACGGCCCTGTCAGAAAATGTCCGCTTTGTCGGCAATGTTTCTGTTGGTAAAGATGTCAGCATATCTGAATTACAATCATGTTATGATGCGGTTATTTTGGCAACGGGCGCACCCAATGATCGGCCATTGGACATAAAGGGAGCGGATTTAGGCAATGTTTATGGCAGCGCGGCCTTTGTCGGATGGTATAATGGCCATCCAGATTTTGCCGAATTAAAACCAAATTTGGACGTGCGCAATGTGGTGATTATTGGGAATGGCAATGTCGCATTGGATGTGGCGCGTATCCTTGCCAAAACGACAAAGGAGTTTGAGGGCGCGGACATTGTGGACCATGCGTTAAGTGCGCTTAGCTTATCTAAAATTGAAAATATCACCATATTGGGACGGCGCGGCCCGCATCAAATTGCCATGACGCCAAAGGAGCTTGGCGAGCTTAGCAAATTGGAAAATGCCGCACCCGTGGTTGATATGCGTGATTTGCCCGATATTGGCGAGGATGCGTTATTAGAGCCGGGAATCCGTAAATCAGTCACGCATTTGCGCGATTTTGCCGCCGTCCCACAAAGTTTGATGGGCGATAAGGATAAAAGGATATTTTTCGACTTTTTTGCTTCGCCGGTGGAGATAATCGGCGATGGCGCTGCGAAAAAAATTAAGGTGGAAAAAACAATGTTGGACCATCAATTACGCAGCAACGGCACAGGCGAATTTTATGATATTGATGCCGATTTAATTATCAGCTGTATTGGATATCAAACCCCGCCTATTGATGAAGTGCCCTATGAACATGGGCGCGGGCGCTTTGCCAATGTGGATGGGCGGATATTGCCCGGCCTTTATTGTGTGGGATGGGCACGGCGCGGTCCATCGGGCACCATTGGCACAAACCGCCCCGATGGTTTTGCGATTGTGGATATAGTGGCGGAGGATTTATCGCAAAATGGCAATGCCAATACCAATGCCAATATATCGGGTCAGAAAAAGGGCCGTGCGGCGTTGGATGAAATATTATCCCAGCGACAGGTAAAGGCAGTAACATTTCGTGATTGGAAGAAAATAGAACAAGCAGAAATTGCCCGCGCACGTGAAGGTGCTCCGCGAGAGAAATTCGCTACGATTGAGGAAATGGTCGCGATTTTGGAGTGATTATAAAGTGCGATAATTAGGTATTTGGGAGCGTAGAGATGTTTGATATATTGATAAAAAATGGCCTGATATATGATGGAATGGGGGGCGATCCCTTCCATGCGGACATTGGAATAATTGGTGAAAAAATTGCCAAAATTGGGCAATTGCACGATAATGCGCATAAAATTATTGATGCAAAGGGGAAAATAATCACGCCCGGATTTGTCGATATTCATACCCATTATGATGGACAGGCAACATGGGATCAGGAAATGGCCCCGTCAAGCTGGCACGGGGTGACCACCGTGGTGATGGGCAATTGCGGGGTTGGTTTTGCGCCGGCCAAACCAGATCAGCATGATTGGTTAATCGGGTTGATGGAGGGGGTGGAGGATATTCCCGGCACCGCATTGGCCGAGGGTATGCCATGGAATTGGGAGAGTTTTCCAGAATATATGGACGCGTTGGAGGCAATGCCCCGCACCATTGATATTGCCGCGCAAGTGCCGCATGGCGCGGTTCGTGCATATGTCATGGGGAAACGCGGCGCGGATAATGAAGAACCGACACAGCAAGATATTGACGCAATGGCTGCAATTGTGGAGGAGGGGTTGAACGCTGGTGCGCTTGGCTTTTCAACATCGCGAACCGTGCTGCATAAAAGCATAGATGGAGAGCTTGTCCCTGGAACGACCGCGACCGAGCCAGAGTTAATCGGAATTGGCCGCGCCTTGGGCAGGGCAGGGCATGGCGTTTTTGAATTAACATCTGATTTATTACCCGAATGGGATGAATTTAGCTGGATGGGGAAATTGAGTAAGGAAACGGGCCGTCCGGTCAGTTTTTCGATGTTGCAATCACCAATTAAGCAAATGCACTGGGCCGACCAAATGGCGGCGATGCGCGCGGCCAATGATGATGGCGCAAATATTGTTGCGCAAATCGGCCTGCGCGGCATTGGGGTGATTATGAATTGGCGCGGCACTGTGCATCCATTTATGCAAAAGCCAGCATGGAAAGAGATTGAGGGGTTAAGTTGGGATGAACAATTTGCAAAATTAAGCGACCCGATATTTAAGCAGGCATTATTGACGCAGGAAAATCTGCCGCCGCCTTCGCCGGATATGGCACCATTTTTCATGTTGGTAACTGCAGCATGGGCGATGCAATTTCCGCTAGTTGATAATTTTTCCTATGAACCCACACGCGGTGAAAGCATTTGGGGAGAGGCGGATAAATTGGGCAAGGATGCGGCCGAATATGCCTATGATTATATGATGGAAAATGGCGGCAGTGGGCTGATTTATTTGCCAATTTTAAACTATATGGACGGGAATTTAGATTTTGTAGAAAGCCTGCTTCACAGCGATGATGCTGTTGTCTCGCTATCCGATGGTGGGGCGCATTGCGGCACAATATGCGATGCGGCCGCGCCGACTTTTTTATTAAGTTATTGGGCGCGGGATAGAAAGGCAGGGACAATATCATTATCATTGGCGGTAAAAAGACAATGTCATGATACGGCAATATTATATGGGTTGCAGGATCGCGGCGTGATAAAGGCCGGATATTTGGCGGATATAAATATTATTGATTATGATAAATTGGGGCTTGAAAAACCCTGGCTTGCCTTTGACTTGCCGGCGGGCGGCAAAAGATTATTGCAAAAAGCACGCGGATATTGCGCGACAATAAAATCAGGTAAGGTGACATTTGAAAATGGGGTGATGACGGGCGCCTATCCCGGCGGTTTAATTCGCGGGCCGCAAAATGTAAATTTAATGCAGGCACCGCAATAGGTAAAATTATAGTTGGGGATATATTATTTTATTTAAATAAACCCGTTATATGGCTTCCTAAATCTTTCATTTCACTGCCAAATTTCGCTGCATCTGCCTTGCACATCGCGCTATTTTCTGCCGAATTTGAAACGGCTTTCATAAATGTTGCCTGCGTAAACATTGCCTTTATCTCCTCCACGCTATTGCGTTCGCGCAGACGGCCAAAATAATAGCTTGTTAAAGAGGAAAGCCCATTGGTCCTTGGGTTGGTGTCTTTATCTTCCAAATTACCTAGTTCGGCGGCAAAGGTGATGAAGCATGTAACATGTTTGGCATCATCATTGGCGGGTGCGGGTACGGGTTCAGGTGCGCCCTCTATATTTATTTGTTCGGATTGAGCAGTAATGGGCGTACCAGCCATTAAAAATGCCGCGCCAATAATATATAATGTTTTTTTCATATACTCCCCATCCTCTTAATAAAACTCATTAAAATTAGATGCTTGTTAAACCCGCATCGGCATTAAAACATATAGCGAGGGTGATTTATCATGCTCACGGATTAGTGTTGGCGCACTTGCATCGGCAAGGTGCAATTCCACAGTATCGCTTTCAATCTCGTTCAAAATATCTTTCAGATAATTTGCGTTAAACCCAATTTCAAATTCATCATTGCTATATGTGCCGGAAACTTCCTCCGCCGCTGTGCCATTTTCGGGCGATGTAACGGACAGGGTGATTTTATCCTGTTCCAATGCCATTTTCACTGCGCGGGTGCGTTCGGTGGCGATGGTAGCCACACGATCAACACCTTGGAAAAATGCCTTTGGGTTGATGGTCAATAATTTGTCATTTCCGGTGGGGATAACACGGTTATAATCGGGAAATGTGCCGTCGATTAATTTTGAGGTTAAGACAGAAGCGGCAAAGGTAAAGCGGATTTTGCTGGCCGATAGGTCAACCCGAACCATATTATCGCCTGCCTCACCCAGTAATTTATGAATTTCGGTAACGCATTTTTTGGGGATAATCACATCGGGCATGCCCTCCGCTCCGGCGGGTCGGGCAAGTGTATATCGCGCCAAACGGTGGCCGTCGGTCGCCGCTGCTTTTAATGTTGGCTCTGCATCGTCGCTGACATGCATGAAAATACCATTTAGATAATAACGAGTTTCATCCGAAGAAATGGCAAAACGGGTTTTTTCGATTATCTCCATCAATGTGGAGGAGGGCATTTCAAAACTTGTCGGAAGGTCGCCCTCTGCAATTTTGGGAAAATCATCGCGCGGCAAGGTTTGAAGAGAGAATCGCGCGCGCCCGGCATTCACCGCCATGCGGCCATCGGCGGCGTTTAATTGCACTTCGCTGCCATCGGGCAATTTACGCACAATGTCGAATAATGTGTGCGCAGGAACGGTAATTGATCCGGCGGTCTCGACATTATTGGCGGCAAAACTTTCCACAATTTGCAGATCAAGATCGGTCGCGGTTAATTTAATTTCGCCATTTTCCGATGTCTCAATCAACACATTGGACAAAATGGGGATGGTATTGCGCCTTTCCACAACGGATTGAACATGGCCAAGGCTTTTCATCAAAGTCGCGCGTTCGACGGTGGCTTTCATAATCAAATATCTTCCCTATATCCCAAATATCCCAAACACATATATTCGCCATTATGCCAAGCATCGACTCTATATATGCATTATGCGTCATCCTTACTTACCAAGATTGACGCCTAGGGCAAGGCGCAAGGCTTTGCATTTCGCATAAATCTGTGGAAGAAAGCGCAAATATGATGATTCCACATGAAATTATGCAAAAAATTGGCGATTGCCGATTGTTTATTGCCCGTCATGGCGAAACGGTTTTTAATGCCGCCGCGCGGATACAGGGGGAACATGTGCACACCCCCTTGACCATAAAGGGCAGCATACAGGCAATGCAGATGGGCAAGGCATTGGCGGCGCATATCCACAATATTGAAAATTTGGCGTTGCACGCGTCCGATACGGGCCGCGCCTTGCAAACTTTGGCGTTGATAAGCGACGAAATTGGCGCGGATTGGCATCAACATATTGCCGATAATCGTTTGCGCGAAATTGATATGGGGCAATGGGGCGGCGAATATTATCGCAATTTAAAAGATAGTTTGCGGGTAGATAGCGAAACGGGATTATTTGCTACTATCGCCCCAGATGGCGAAAGCTATAGCGATATTGCAAGAAGATTGATTGATTGGATTGCAGAGCAACAATTTGACCGCGATATGTTGATTATTTCGCATGGTATGACCAGCCGTGTGCTGCGCGGATTATTGCTTGGCCTTGATAATTTGCCGCATTTTAACGCGCCCGCTGCGCCGTCTTTACCACAAGGGACAATGGTGTTGGTGCAATCGGGCCGTGAAGAGGTGATAAATATTGCAAATGGCGGGGCAGAAATTGCATGAGCATGAAATGGCGAATAATGGGCGCTATTTTGGCGGTCTCTATATTTTCTGCGCCTGTATTTGCCCGCGAATTAACCGGTATTTTTGGCGATTGGGGCGCATTTGATGATCGGGATGATAGCGGGCGCTGTTTTGCCATGGCAAAGCCCGCTAAAACAAATGCACCGGGTGATAATGGCGCGTTTTTTTCGGTTGGATTTTGGCCAAAGGACCGCGTTTATCATCAAATTCAGGTGCGTTTTTCACGCGAACGTTCCACCAATGCCGGGGTGATTTTATCCGCAGGTGGCCGCAGTTTTCGATTAACCGCAGGACGGTTGAACGGATGGGCCAAGGATAGAAAAATGGACATTGCCATTATTTCGGCGATGCGTTCGGCCAATAGCATAAGCGTAGAGGCGGTGGGCCGTGATGGTCGGCCCATTGTCGATGTTTACCGTGTTAAAGGATCTGCCAGCGCCATTGATTCGGCATTATTGGCATGCAGGGATTAAATTGGCATATAGGGATTAAGGATTAGCTGGCAAAATGGTGCATAACATATTATAGGCGCGCCATGATGCAAATTCCTGGAAATATCGATCCCGTCACCGTGCCGCGCAATATAACCCAGCGTGAGGACGGCCTGTTGGAACTATTGGGGCTAAGCCAGCCGCAAATTGCCGCGCTATTTTTAGAAAGCGGCTTGGACAGCAAGGCGGCAAAGCTGCGTTCAAAACAGGTTTTTCATTGGATTTACCATAGGGGCGTGCAAAATTTTGATGATATGAGCGATATTTCAAAAAATATGCGCCCATGGTTGGCGCAGCGTTTTATTATTTCTCGCCCTCAAGTGGTGGAGGATCATCGCAGCACCGACGGCACGCGCAAATGGTTGTTGCGCTCGCCCGATGGCCATGATTTTGAAATGGTGTTCATTCCTGATGCGGATCGCGGCACTTTATGTGTGTCCAGCCAAGTGGGCTGCACATTAAATTGCCGTTTTTGCTTTACCGGAACCATGAAATTGGTGCGCAACCTGACCCCTGGTGAAATTGTGGGGCAAGTCATGTTGGCGCGAGATGCCCTTGGCGAATGGCCAAAGGGGACAATGCGCGGTTTTGGCCCAAATCCGGATGATGCCGATTTTGAAGATGATGATGGCGCAGCGGAATATAGCGCAGATGGCCGGATGTTGACCAATATTGTGATGATGGGCATGGGTGAGCCATTATATAATTTTGATAATGTTCGTGATGCCCTGTCCATTGTGATGGATGGCAATGGATTGTCGCTTTCCAAACGGCGCATTACGCTTTCCACATCTGGCGTTGTGCCGTTAATGGAGCGGGCGGGCAAGGAAATGGGCGTTAATTTGGCGGTGTCGCTTCATGCCGTGACCAAGGAAGTGCGCGATGAAATTGTGCCCATTAACCGCAAATATGGGATAGAGGAATTGCTGCAGGCATGTGCCGATTATCCAGGAGCGCATAATGCGCGGCGCATTACATTTGAATATGTAATGTTAAAGGATAAAAATGACAGCGATGATGATGCGCGTGAATTGGTGCGGTTAATCAGGAAATATAATTTACCAGCAAAGGTAAACCTTATCCCCTTTAATCCATGGCCCGATGCGCCATATGAATGTTCCACGCCGCAGCGTATTTCCGCGTTTAGCAGCCTGATTTTTTCCGAGGGGATAAGCGCCCCCATCCGCACGCCGCGTGGGCGCGATATCATGGCGGCATGCGGCCAATTAAAATCGACCAGCGAACGTAAAAGCCGTGCAGAGCTTGACCGTTTGGCCGAAGAAAAATTGGCGGCGCTTGATTGAGTATAGCCTAGTTTATTGGGTGTTAACTGAAAATGGCAACCGATTGCATGCCAGTTAACATGGGCTCGCCCTCACTATTATACATGGTCATATATTGGCTGGACGATCCCTTGCCTGCATAATGGGTTTGGCTGTCCAAATACCACCATCCGTCATTGGTTTGGGGATTGTCGGTTAACAGGTTGAACTGCCAATTCATCGAACTAACCATGCCGGCTGTGCTCATCAACCCCATGGCAGAAGGGGGCAATGCATCGCCATTGCAGATTAAATCGGCCATGGGGTCTAAGCCGTCACGTTCGATAATCCGATTCCATGCCGACAGGCGCGGTATATTTTGACCAAGGGTTAAACGCTTATCGCCATATTCCATATTTTGGGTAAAAAATGCGGGCGGGCCACTGCGCCGGTCTTCGTCCTTGGGTATATCGGGAAAATTAGGTGCAGCTATATCGGCAAAATCCAAATGGCTTTCGCGTCTATTCATAAAAATAAAGGTGCAGGCAAGGCCAATATCATCGCCGCAATAAATATCGCTGCGGATGGAGGCGGTATTTTTGCCGCGACGTAAAATATGTGCTCTTATTTCAATATCACCCGATAAAGGGCCAGAAAAGGCAATTTGCGCGGATTGCAAAGGGGGCAGGTCATCGGCCAATATGGATGCGGCCTTCCATGCCATTGCGCTGCTTAACCCGCCATAGCAGGTGCGTCCCTGTAGCCAATTTTCTGGCACGGTCAAATGGTGGCTTTCACTGCCACTTTTTATTTGGGATAAGATTTTAGATAATGTCATGACCATATGCTAGGCATGAAAAAATAATATATCCAGCAAATTTTAACTGGTCGGTTAAAAAATGAAACCGATTTTTATGATGGTGGGCGTAGCAAGGATTGAACTTGCGACCCCTACGATGTCAACATAGTGCTCTACCACTGAGCTATACGCCCATCATGAATTGCGCGTCTAATCAACACATCAGCTTTTGGCAAGCGCAAAGCGACAATTTGACAATAGTTTTTGCAAAAATTCATGTTTTTCATTTGATGCTTGCATAAATGCGCTGCTTTATGCTCCAATGTTAATGGAGCGATTAAATTTTTCGGTATATTCATGGGCGAAAAAATTGAGGAGAGAGACATGGAATTTCCATCAATATCATATAGTGAGGAGCAAATAGAGCTGGGCGAGGTGGCTGGCGCCTTTTGCCGCGATAAATCCCCCATTGATAAGGTGCGATCTTTAATTGATAGCAGCGATGGTTATGACCAAGAAATTTATGCCGAAATGGCGCAAATGGGTTGGATGGGCGTTGGTATATCCGAACAATTTGGTGGTATTGGATTGGGGTTGGGTGAATTGGCCGCGATGGTAGAACAAATGGGGCGTCATTTAATGGCCGGACCATTTGTCACATCGCATATTGCCGCGCAGATGATTTTGGCGGGAAATGATGATGCGCAAAAATCGCTGTTATTGCCGCGAATTATTGGCGGGGAGGTAGCCTCTTTGGCCCTGATAGAGCAAGAAGGCGATTGGAATTTAGACCAGATAAAATGCACCGCCACTATAAATGGTGAAATGCTGCAACTATCAGGTACCAAAAATTTCGTCATGTGGGCGCAGGCGGCGGATTTCATATTGGTAAATATGATGATGGACAATGCCCCAGTGATTATTTGGGTGAACCGTCATGATTTGGACAATGCGGCAATGCGGCGTGAAATCATTATCGATGAAACAAAAAGAAGCGCGAGCATCAATTTTGACGGCGTGACCATTCCCAAATCGCAAATATTAAAATGCAATGATGTGCCCGCCATATTGGCGAGGATAGAATTGGTCACCAATTTACTGCAATCCGCCGAAATGGCCGGCGGCACGCATAGGGTGATTGATTATACATTGGAATATTTGCGTACGCGCAAACAATTTGGCAAAATTATTGGCGAATATCAGGCGTTAAAACATCCAATGGTCAATGAATATGCGGCGTTTGAAAATGCGCGGTCTTTAATGTTAAGCGCGGCAGCAAATTTTGGCCAAATGGGCAATATGGACCAACAAAGGCAGGGCGAAATTGCGGTTCGTATGGCAAAGGCGGCAACCGAAAAATCATATTCGTCCGTGTCCGACCGTGCAATCCAATTTCATGGCGGTTTTGGCTTTACCCATGATTGTGATGCCGGATTGCACCGTCGTGCGGCAATTTTCCACGCATCCCAATTTGGAGATGCTATATGGCAAAGGCAAAAATTGCGCGATTTATTATTTGGGTGATTCGTTCAATTGTTCCAAACGTATGGAGATGGAGCGGCCATGGCTTTCAAGGCCCTCTCCCTGTGCCAAAATATCGGCCGCTGGACCTATATTCGCCAATGATTCGGCGTTACACCCAATGATGGAGGTGCGCTTCATAAAATCCAAAGTGGACAGACCGCTGGCAAATCGGGCGACCCCCGATGTGGGCAGCACATGATTTGGTCCGGCAATATAATCGCCAATTGCCTCTGGGCTGTGGCGGCCCATGAAAATGGCGCCCGCATGGCGGATATTTTCCATTAAGCTTTCGGGATTATCAACGGCCAATTCCAAATGTTCCGGCGCGATTTTATTGATAATCTGGGGTGCTTCATCCAATTTGTTGACGATGATGACGCTGCCATTATTTTCCCATGCGGTGCGGGCAATATCTGCTCGGCTATGGCCGTTTAACTGCTCCTCTATCGCGCGGCAAACATGGTTTGCATAGTCACCATTATCGGTGATGAAAATGGATTGCGCGTCGGGATCATGTTCCGATTGGCTTAGCAAATCAGCGGCAATCCATGAGGGATTATTTTTATCATCGCTGACCACCAAAATTTCCGATGGACCGGCAATGGTATCAATGCCGACACGGCCAAAAATTTGGCGTTTTGCCTCTGCGACAAAGGCATTACCTGGCCCCACAATTTTATCAACGGCGGTAATATTTTTTGTGCCATAGGCAAGGGCCGCCACGGCATGCGCCCCGCCAATGCGGAAAATCTCGCTCACCCCGGATATGTGCGCGGCGGCAAGAACCAACGGGTTCATCACATTATTTGGGGTGGGAACGACCATGGCAATGCGCGGCACCCCCGCAACCTTTGCAGGAATGGCGTTCATTAACACGCTGGAGGGATAGCTCGCCTTGCCGCCGGGCACGTAAATGCCCACCGCATCCACCGCGCCCCAGCGCCAGCCAAGGGTAACACCATCATCATCAACCCACAATGCATCATCAGGCCGTTGTCTTTCATGATAAGCAGCTATGCGATTGGCCGCCATTTTTAGGGCCGAAAGCTGATCATCGCTAACCTTGTTTAATGCATCGTCAATTTCTGATTGGCTGACGCGTAAATTGTCATCATTTAATGTAAAACCATCAAATTTTTGTGTAAAATAATATAATGCCTTATCACCATCACGGCGCACATCGGCAATAATATTGGCAACATCGCCTGAAATATCCGACAGATTCTCTGACTGACGATGTGTTAAACGGGCCAATTTTGCATCAAAATCTTTATCATTTATATTCAGCAAAGCAGGCATGGCGTTTTTCCATTATATGATGTGAATTGCCAATATAGGCATGATGTTCATCAAAAAAAGTGGCGCGCCCTACAGGAGTCGAACCTGTGGCCTCAAGATTAGAAGTCTCGCGCTCTATCCAGCTGAGCTAAGGGCGCACGCAAATGCTCCTTAACCGCTTTGCAGCAAAGTGAAAAGCAGGTTATGGCATATTTTGTAATTATTTTTCATTCAGGGCCAATATGTCGGATC